>NZ_JCALDL010000001.1:0-1000591 GCF_059812855.1 Mycobacterium sp. NGS35 | reverse complement strand
GCACGCCGAGCCACACCACATGCATCAGCACCATGACCCGGCGGTCCGCGGGCGTCGCCCCTGCGACATCGCCGCCGACCCGGTACAACGCGATGTCGGCGTCACGGTAGACCACCGGCAACTGCGCCAATGCCTTTGCGGCAGAACCTATTTCGCCTGGCGTACCCAGCTCCACGACGACCCATCCGACTCCAGCGGCGGCCAGCGCCTTCGGGTCCGCGCCGCTCAGCAGCAGCTGCTGCACCTCACGCGCGCGGTGGCCTTCTCCCCGCACCGTGCGGCCGGAGATCGTCAAGTCGCCCGTCGAGTACACCGGCGCTCGCACCCACCGCGGTAACGGGTCCAGCACCGGCGCCCGCCCCGACCAGTCGAACCGCCGCATCGTGTCCGCCGGCAGCACGACAACCGCTCGGGGGTCGGCGTTGACCTGCGACGCCACCGCCGACCACCCGGCGGGATAGCGCACCGGCGTCACCGTGCCCCACACACCCCACACGAGGTCCGGCAGCACCGCGATCAGCGCCGCACAACATGCCACGGCCGCCAGCCGTGACGCCAACCACTTACGCAACGTGACCACCGCTGCGGCACCGGCCAGCGCATATCCCGGCATCGCCAGCGCCACCCACTTCTGTCCGTCTCGCACCACACCCAGCCCCGGCAACGCCCGGACCACTGCGTCCACCACGGCGATTCCCCACGGAGTGGCCATCCCGGCCGGCACCACCACCGCGACCGCGGCCAGCACCAGCAGCGCCACCGCGGCCGGTCGTCGCCGCAACACCGGCAACCCGGCGGCGACGATGCCCAGCAGCACCGCGGACGCCACAACGGCGAACAGCGTGCCGCGTGACGCCGGCACAGCCTCCGCATTCCAGATCCCGCCCAACGCTGCCAGGCTGCCCAGCGTCCCCAGCCCCAGTTCGGCCCGTGCGGCGAACGCCGCAGTCCCCGACGGCTCGGAGCTCAAAGTGCCGGCGAGCGTACTGGCCACCAGCCACGGCGACGCGACCAAAGCGGCCACCGCCAAGCTCACCGCTGCACACAGCCACCGGGGCCGCCCCGCACCCGGCGCAGCCACGCACACCAGCGCCACTGTTGCCGCCAGCATCAGCCCTGTGGGGGTCAACCCGGCGAGTGCGACGAAGAACAGCAGGGGCCAAAACGATGCGGCCTCACCGCGCACCCGCAGCATCACCGCCGCCACCCACGGCAGACACCCATAGCCGACCAGCAGGCTCCAGTGGCCCTGCAAAAGCCGTTCGGCCACATAGGGATTCCACACGCCGACGGTCGTTGCCACCAGCTGCCCGCCCAGCCCGGCGTCGGGAACCACCAGGGCGGCGAGCCGCGCCGCACCCCAACCCGCCAGCCACAGCCCGACGATCAACAGCCCTTTGACCACGATCCCGCCGTCGACGACGTGGGACGCAACCGCGATCGCAAAGTCCTGCGGCAGTGCGCGCGGCGCCGATTCGGACAGGCCGAGCGCGTCGTCGGACAGATACGACCGTGGCGTGGACACTGCGTCTCGCAGCAAGAGATAGCCCGGCCCCAACAGCGGAGCAGTGACCAGCAGCGCCAACGCCAGTGAATACCCAGGCGCCACACCGCGCCGCGCCAACGCCACGGCCGCTGCTACGAGTTGGGCGGCGGCCCCGAAGGCGGCGCGGGCGGCGGCCCCGAAGGCCCTGACGGTCCTGACGGCGGCGCAGGCGGTGGCCGGCGCTGGGCCGGCAGCTTCTCGGTCTGCGCCTCCGCGCCCGGCACCGGTTCACCCGACGGGCCGCGGGCACCGAAGAACCCGTGTTCGGCGGTGTCCAGCCCGGGGTCGATCAACGCGGTGTCGGTGCGCAGCAGGAACCACCCCAGCAGCGCGCCGCCCACCAGTGCGACGATGCCCAGCGCGGTGAACGAGATCGGCAGGATGCGGCCCCACACGGCGATCCGGTCGCGCTCGTCGCGGGCGGCGTTGACCTGCTGCTCGACGGTGGCCTCGGTGGACGTCACCGTGTAGTCCACCAGCGTCACGTCGGGCTTGAGCGCGTCGCGGTTCTTGCAGTCAGGATCGCCACAGCGCACGTAGTAGTGCATGGCGCGTTCCTTGGACTTGACGATCGTGCCGGTGACCGGGTCCACCCAGAAGTCGCGCTGTGCTGCGTAGTAGCGCTTCATGGTGACCTGCTCGTCGGGTGGTCCGGGCAGTCCCCACAACGCGGCGCGGGCGGTGACCCTGGCGTCCTCGTCGCGGTCGTACAGCGACGGGTATTCGACCGGCTCCACCAGCTTGCCGTTGTTGTCCAGGCCGACGTTCTGCTTGAAGTGGAAGGCGGCGAGGCCCAGGACGTCCTCTTCGCCGTCGTAGTTGGCGTCGAACGTCTTCTGCGCGATCGGGTCGAAGTACGGGTAGGTCTTCTTCTCGACGTCGAACGGGAACCGGTAGTTGAGCCCCTCGTGCTTGAGGGGGATGTTGGTCGGCGGCTTGGTGTCGTCCATCGTGCGCGGCCGCTGCACGAAACCCGCCGGGTTGCTGTCGCTGGACTCCGCCATCGCAGTGCTGCGGTTCAGCGTCACGGTGTCGACGATCGCCAGCAGCAGTCCGGTGTCCTGTTGCTTGTCGGTGCGCCGCAGCGTAGTGCCCACCTGCAGAGTGACGACGTCGGCGTTCGAGGGAGTGTCGATTCCCGACTCGGTGCTGTACTGCTGCTGCTGGACCACCGGCACGTTGTCGTTGGCGACGAAGCGGTCCGTCGCCAGCGACGCGGGGTCGAGCGCCTTGGCGGTGCCGTTGCTCACCAGCGTGGTGTCGATGTCGAGCGGAATCTTGGTAATCCTGTTGGTGGTGTAGGTGGACAGCAGCAACGCCGCGACCAGTAAGGCCGCACCGAGGCCCAACAGCCCGTACGCCGTCATGCGAAGAGCCCCTGCCCGGTTCAACCGCGCCTCCCATCCCAGGACCAAACCCGTCTGACCCTAACAGCAGGAACTAAGGCACACGCTTACCCTGATCCGGTGACGGTTTCGGCTGCCCCAGCTGATGCGGTCGGCGGCACCCGCACGTTCCTGCCGGCGGTCGAGGGCATGCGCGCGTGCGCCGCAATCGGCGTCGTCATCACCCATGTGGCGTTCCAGACCGGGCACTCCACCGGTATCGCCGGCCGGCTGTTCGGCCGCTTCGACCTGGCCGTCGCAGTGTTCTTCGCGCTGTCCGGTTTCCTGCTGTGGCGCGGGCATGCCGCCGCGGCGCGCGGACTCAGGCGCACGCCGCCCACCGGGCACTACCTGCGTTCGCGGATCGTGCGGATCATGCCCGGATACCTGGTAGCCGTCGTCGTCATCCTGACGCTGCTGCCCGATGCCGAAACGTCGAGTCTGACGGTGTGGTTGGCGAATCTCACGCTCACGCAGATCTACGTTCCGCTCACGCTCACCGCGGGGCTGACGCAGATGTGGAGCTTGTCGGTGGAGGTCAGCTTCTATTTGGCCCTGCCGGTGCTGGCGATGGCCGCGCGCCGGCTGCCGGTCCGCGCCCGGGTTCCCGCCATCGGCGCGGTGGCGCTGCTCAGCCTCGGGTGGGCGCTGGTTCCGCTGCACACCGCCGAGGGCGTCAACCAGCTGAACTGGCCACCGGCGTTCTTCTCGTGGTTCGCCGCGGGCATGCTGCTCGCCGAGTGGACGGTCAGTCCGCTCGGATGGGCGCATCGGCTGGCCCGGCGCCGCGTGCTGATGGCGGTCGTCGCGGTCGGCGCCTTCTTAGTGGCGGCGTCCCCGCTGGCCGGCCCCGAAGGACTTGTCCCCGGCACCGTCGGGCAGTTCATGGTGAAGGCGGCGATGGGCGCGGTGGTGGCGGCCGCGTTGGTGGCGCCGCTGGTGCTCGACCGCCCCGACACCCCGCACCGCGTCCTCGGCAGCCTCCTGATGGTCACGCTGGGCCGCTGGTCCTACGGCCTGTTCATCTGGCACTTGGCTGCGTTGACCATGGTGTTCCCGGTGATCGGCGAGTTCGCGTTCAGCGGCCACATGCCCGTGGTGCTTGTGCTCACGGTGCTCTTCGGGTTCGCGATCGCGGCGGTCAGCTACGCGCTGGTCGAGTCACCGTGTCGAGTTGCGTTGCGGCGCTGGGAATTTCGCCACCACGCGCCGCCATTGGACTCGTCAGTCACCGACACCACCGACACCGTCAGCGCCCCGATCGCGGTGAGCGCCAGCAGCTGAACGCCCCACGAATGCCCGGCGTACCCGCCGACCGACCGCCACGGATGCCGCGACAGCGCAGCACCGGCCAAGACGAAGCTCGTCGCAGTGGCACCGAGCGTGATCCGCTCGAAAAGCCTTGTCCTGCCGAGGGTTTGGAACCAGTAGCGAAGGCCTAGGAGGCCGCCGAACACCGCGATCCCGGCGACCCCGGAGATCAGCCAGCCCACTGCCAGCACCGCAACGCCTGCCACCGGCGCAGGCGGCTGCCAGGTACGTGCGGGCTGCAGGCCGGTTTCTCGGCGCGGACGTACCAGCACCAGCAGTGCCAGCAGCGGCAGCAACGCGAGCCCCCAGAACAAGCCGGCCCGGTACAGCGCGTTGGACGGGAACGTCAGCGTGATCGTGCCGCCGACTCCGGCCGGCACCACCCAGCCCTGCTGCCAGCCGTTGACCGTCACCGCCGTCAACTGTCGGCCGTCGACGGTGCGCGCCACCCAGCCGGGGTTGACGCTCTCCGGTACGACGAGCAGGCGGGCGGTGGCCGCCGGATCGGTGTGCACCTCGCGGTGGTCCGGCCCCCAGACGCCGACCGCTGCCTGCGTCACTGCGGCCGGGGGCTGGGGCGGGGTGGCCACCAACTGCGCACCGTCGACGACGAAGCCCTCGCCCGGGCTGATCAGGAGCTCCTGCTCACCGGCGGGCAAGCTGATCGGCTCGGGCTGACACGGCTGCGCGGCGATCGGTTCGCCCGACAGCAGGGCCCGCACCGTGGTGTGCACCGCGGTCGGCACGAACCGCCCAGCGATCGCGATCGTGGGGCCGCGCCCGCATTCCAGGTCGACCGCTCGGGCCAGGTTTCGCCCGGCGTCCGCGGCCGCGATCGGCATGCCGTCGGGGCTCAGCGCTGTCACCTCCGCAATGCCGGGCGGCTTCAGCTGATCGAACCCGAGCGCCGTGCGGTCGATGACGTCGTCCCAATCCAGCACGCTGATTCGGACCGTGTCGGTGACCCGCGTCGCCAGCCGCAGCGTGCGGGTGTCGCCGTCGCCGTCAGGGCTACCGGTCATGTCGTGCACCTGCGGGCCGTCACCGAGATCCACCGCCACCAGCTTGGGATGTGCCGGCACCGAGGACGGACTCGGCGTCAGCCGCAACGCCGCCACCTCCGTCGGCCTCGGCAGTTTCAGCGTGAGAGTAGGCGGCGTGCGGTCGTGCACAGTGTCCTGCCGGGCGATCCACGCGGTCCGCGGGTCGCCGTCCGCGGCCGCGTACGGCGACCCGAGCACGTCGACCACGTCCGCGTCTCCGCTGGCCCGCACGGCCCCTGGCTGCGCGACTAGATCCGCCAGCCTCGGACCTTGGCGGGCGCGGACCCACACCGTCGGCGTCACGCTCACCGCATGGGCCACCGAGAGCATGCGGCTGAGGTTCACCGGCTCTTCAGGCGCCAGTGCCATCGTCGCGGCGCAGCGAACACGGTCCGGGCCGTCAGCGCATCCCAGCCGGCCCAACAGCTCGGATCCCAGGTCCCAGCCGGCGACGGCCGGAGCGCCCGGCCCCGGCACGTCGACGGTGTGCCGCAGCTCGACGGGATGGGCGAACCCGTTGGCGTCGTACTGGGTGATCGCAATGTCGGTGATGCCGAACTGGACGCCTGCGGACCCGTCGTCGGTGCCCACCGCGGTCACCCGCACCCACGGTGTCTCGCCGTATGGCAGCGCCGCGGTGAGCGGCTGCCCCGGCTTGTCGTACCGCAGCGTGGTCGTGCCGTTGGCGGTTGCGATCTCGATCTTGCGCACCTGCGCCCCGACGGCCGTCGCGCTCGGGGTGATCGTGAGCATGGCGTTGGTGACCGGGTTGTCGAAGTCGACCTGCAGCCACTGGCCGACCGCGGACTGCAGCGCATTGGACACCCAGCTGGTCGCCGCGTCGCCGTCGACCGCGGCAGCGGGACTGGTCGCGGGCGAAACGTTGGGCAGGGCAGTCGAGTCGGCGGCCGAGCTGGATGCGCTCAGCCTGCCGCCGACCCAGTCGCCGTAGACGGGTCGTGCGGCGGCGGGATAGTCGGGCACACGGTTGAACGTGTGCCGTTGATCGCCCGGCGTCCGCACGGCAGACGAGTGGTCGTCGACGCGGCCGTAGTCGGTCTCGCGGGCCAGCGGTGTGTCGGTGACGGTGACGACGGGCACGGGCAGCCCGGCCCGCTGTGCGTCGGGCGTCAGCAGCACCGGACCCAGCGGCGGCTGGGCTTGCAGCCGGCGTCGCTCGTCGAGCCGCAGCAGCGCCTCGGGACCGCCGTCCACCCGCGGCAGTGCATCGACATCAGCGAGATACGGACCGGCGCGTGCGCCCTCGACACGGAAGATCTCCACGGCCGGATATTGCGGGCGCAGGTCACTGTCGGCGACGAACCCGGAAACGGTGCCTGCCCCCACCGGATCGCCGAACTGGGCGACCTTCGTCAGCCCCGGCGAGCCGCTGATCGCCCGGTGCACCAGGATCGGCCTGGCCGAGCGCGACGTGTCCGGATCGAGGTCGTTGCGCACGACTAGATATGAAATTCCTTGGCGCGCAAGGGTATTAGCTAGACCGGCGGAGGGCCGCCCCGCAGCGAACAGACGCTGGACGGAGTCCAGCGCGCGGATCGTTGCGGGCGGCGTCAGCGGCACCGAGTCCCGCACCCCCCAGGGGCTTGTCCCGAGCACCTGCATCGGCTCGTCGTGGCTGGTGCCCCACACCTGGGTGGCAAACGGCGATCCCGGCACCACCAGCACCCTGCCCGGCGTCGGGCCGTCCGCGTTGTGCTCGTCGAGCCAATCGGCCGCGTCATGCCAATACTGCGGTATGGCAGTGAAAGTGCCTGGGGGAGTAAGCCTTCCGGTCCAGGCCAGCGATGTGCCGGCCGCCAGTGCGACGAGCACCACGATCGCGACGGCCACGCGCTTGTCGTGCTCGGGGTGGGCGAGGGCGTGCACCCACACCTTCCGGGGCACGCTGCCGGGCAGCGGGACGCGGCCGAGCAGATGCGCCAGACCCAGCGCCAGCGGAAGGCGGATCATCGGCTCGAGTTTGTGGACGTTGCGCAGCGGCGCGCCGGCCGCGTCGAGAAACGCCTGCACATGATGCGCCACCGGAGAGCCCAACCCGCCGGAGTAACCGACGGCCAGCAGAACGACACCGGTGACCAATACCGTGACCAGCCGCCCGCGGGCGGGCATGCTGCCCAGCGCCAGGCCGGCCAGTCCCGCAGCAGCCACCAAAGTAGTGGCCAGGATCGCCACCGAGCTGGTCACCAGCGACTGCCCCGCTGTCGCCGCCGGCGCGACGAACGGCGTCCAGCTGTCGGTGCCGCGCAGCACCTCGGTCAGCGACGCCCATTGCGTGGTGACGCCCGACGACTCGATGAAGTCCAAAAACGGCGGACTGACCCGGCCCAGCAGCACCAGTGCCACCAGCCACCACGTCGTCGCCAGCGCGATGCCGACCAGCCACCACCCGGTGAATGGCCACCACCGTCGATTCGGCCGGTGACATGCCCACCAAATCACTGCGGGCAGGCAGCCGGTGAGCGTCGCCACCGCATTGACCGCGCCCATCAACGCCACCGCGGCCGACGCCTGGGCCGCCAACACCCGCGGCGAGCCCCGGCTCCATGTCGTCAGTCCTGCCGCTGCATCCCCGCGCAGCGCCAAAATCACAGGCAGCAGCACCCAGGGCGCCAGCATCATCGGCAGGGTCTCCGACGAGATCGACCCGAGCGTCGTCAGCACCCGCGGCGACAACGCGAACGCCGCTGCGGCGATCACCCGCGAACTAGTGGTGCCGATGCCGAGCGCCTCGGCTACCCGCAGCAGTCCCCAGAAGCCGACAGTCAAAAGCAGCGCCCACCACAGTCGTTGCGTCACCCACCCGGGCAGGCCGACGACGTCGCCGAGAAGGAAGAACGCGCCGTGCGGAAACAGATAGCCGTAGGCCTGGTTCTGGGTCTGCCCGAACGGCAGCTCACTGCTCCACAGGTTCGTCGCGCGGGCCAGGAATCGCAGCGGCGCCGCGGTGAGGTCGAGCTTGGTGTCGGGCGAGACCCGGCCGGGTGACTGGGCGAAAGACAGAAGCAGCGCGGCGGACCCGACGGCCCACAGCCAGCGCCGTGACAGGTTAGCTACGGTCGCCGTACTCCACCCGATTGAGAATCGACGCGCCGTCGCCAACCGACAGCGGCGGCTTGGTGTCCTGCTGCACCATCAGCGTCACACCGAAGACCGCGGCCGCGCCCAGCAGCAGGCCGACGACGATGCTGGCCGCCGCGGGCAGCACGAACCGGTTCATCGTTTGGCTCCTAGCGAAGGGTCATCGGAACTGGTCGCCAACGTAGCAGACGGCGCACCCGTCCCCGCTGCGCCGATCGGTAGTATCCGGCAATGCCGTCGATCAGCCGACGCCCAGAAAAACACAGCCGGCACGACGGTCGGCGTGCCCTTCCGATCCTGCAGGTCGTCTTCTGTGTCCTCGCAATCGCCGCCGTCGTGGTCGCGGGAATCGTGTGGTTTGCGCACCGGGGCGGATCTGACGCGAAGGAACCTGCGGCCAATGCCAAGCAGGCGAGCAACCTGCCGATGGCTCCGGCCGCAGCACCGGTCTGCGACGACGCGGCGATCGCCGACATGCCGCTGCGCGACAAGCTGGCCCAGCTGCTGATGGTCGGGGTGACCGGCGCCGACGACGCCCGCGCGGTCGTCGGCGACCACCACGTGGGCGGCATCTTCATCGGCGGCTGGACCGACAAGGCCATGCTGAGCGACGGCACGCTGCAGCAGATCCAGACGTTGGGCACGCCGCTGCCCGTGGCCGTCAGCGTCGACGAGGAGGGCGGCCGGGTGTCGCGGCTGTCGTCGCTGATCGGGCCTGCGCCGTCCGCGCGGGCGCTGGCGTCGAGCAGTTCACCCGAGCAGGTGTACGCACTCGCCCGTCAGCGCGGAGAGGCGATGCGCAAGCTCGGCATCACCGTCGACTTCGCGCCGGTGGTCGACGTCTCCGATGAGCCCGACGACGCGGTGATCGGCGACCGGTCGTTTGCCGACGATCCCGCGAAGGTCACCCAGTACGCCGGCGAGTACGCGCGGGGTCTGCGTGACGCGGGGCTGCTGCCGGTGCTCAAGCACTTCCCCGGTCACGGCCACGGGTCGGGTGACTCGCACGCCACCTCGGTGGTGGCGCCGCCGCTGGCCCAGCTGCAAAACGACGACCTGATCCCGTACCGCACGCTGGTGACCGAGCAGCCGGTCGCAGTGATGGTCGGGCACATGGAGGTTCCGGATCTGACCGGAGGCCAGCCGGCAAGCCTCAGCGCGCCGGCGTACGCGTTGCTGCGCAGCGGCGGATATGGCGGGCCGCCGTTCGACGGGTTGGTGTTCACCGACGACCTGTCGAGTATGAAGGCGATCAGCGACCGCTACGGTGTCGCGGACGCGGCGCTGATGGCGTTGCAGGCCGGCGCCGACGTCGCGCTGTGGGTGACCACCGACGAGGTGCCCGCGGTGCTCGACCGGTTGCAGGCCGCGGTCGGGTCCGGCGAGCTGAGTTCCGCAGACGTCGACCAGAAGGTCAGGCGGCTGGCGGTGGCCAAGGGCCGCAGCCCCGGTTGCTGATTGATTGCTTACTCTTGAGTGATGGCGGGAGGCACGAAGCGGTTGCCGCGCGCCGTGCGTGAGCAGCAGATGCTCGACGCCGCCGTGGAGATGTTCTCGCGCAATGGTTACCACGAGACATCGATGGATGCGATCGCCGCCGAAGCGCAGATCTCCAAGCCGATGCTCTACCTGTACTACGGCTCCAAAGACGAGCTGTTCGGGGCGTGCCTGAACCGCGAGCTGAGCAGGTTCATCGAGGCGGTGCGCGCCGACATCGACCTCAAGCAGAGCCCAAAAGAGTTGCTGCGCAGCACAATCCTGGCGTTCATGCGCTACATCGACGCGAACCGGGCGTCGTGGATCGTGTTGTATCAGCAAGCCACCAGTTCGCAGCTGTATTCGCACACCGTGCGCGAGGGCCGGGAACGGATCATCGACCTGGTGGCCCGGCTGCTCAGCACTGGCACGCGAAACCCCGAGCCGGGCAGCGACTTTCACATGATGGCAGTGGCGCTGGTCGGGGCGGGCGAGGCCGTGGCGAACCGGGTGAGCACCGGAGAAGCTGACGTCGACGAGGCCGCCGAGCTGTTGATCAACTTGTTCTGGCGCGGCCTGCGCGGCCGACCCGCCGACGAGGACGCCGCTGCCAGTTAGCGCCGACTCGATGGGGTCGGTGAACGAAGTCGCAGGTGCCGCCCGAATCGTCCGCTTGTCAGAGTCCGGTAACCGTCCCCGTCAGGTGCGGCTCGCCTTTCGAGTTGCGCAGCGCCAGATCCCAGCCGTCGGCAGTGCGCGAGACGTACAGATTGGCCTTCGCCGGCAGCACCACCGGCTTGCCGAACCGCACCGAATACCGCACCGCATCGGGCAGCTGGCCTTCGATAGTGCGCAAAACCGCTGCCGCCGTGAACATTCCGTGCGCGATGACGGTCGGGAAGCCGAACAGCTTGGCCGCTATCGGGTTGGTATGGATGGGATTGTGATCCCCGCTCACCGAGGCGTACCGGCGGATCTGGCCGGCGCTGATGCTCAGCACTCCGTTGGGCGGCGGCAGTTTCGGTTGCTTCTTCGGCGGCGGCTTCGGTTCGTCGGACAGGCTTGTGCGCTGCTGATGCAAAAACGTCGTCACCTGATGCCAGGCCAGCTCATTGCCCACGTTCACGTCCGTGAGCACATCCACCAGCAAGCCGCGGCGGTGCTCGCGCAGATTCTCGGCGTGCACCTTCACGTCCACTTCGTCGGTCACCGAGATGGGGCGGTACTGGGTGATGTCGTTTTCGACGTGCACCGAACCCATTGCGGCGAACGGGAAGTCGAAACCGGTCACCAGCGACATCACGACCGGGAAGGTCAGCGCGAACGGGTACGTCACCGGCACCCGGTCGCCGTAGCGCAGCCCTGTGACAGCGGCGTACTCCGCGACGTTGGACCGATCAATCTGCAGCCCTTTGACTTTCAGCGTGCGGTTGGGTAACTCATCGCCGCGCGGGATGAACGGCAGCGCGCCCGCGGCGGCCCGCACCAGGTTGAGTACCCCGCTTGGCTTGTCGGTGGTCTGCACGGCTCCCACGTCAGGCTCCCAGCATGGCTTGGCCGCAGACGCGAATCACGTTTCCGGTCACGGCATTCGACGCGGGGCTGGCGAAGTACGCGATGGTCTCGGCGACGTCCACGGGCTGGCCGCCTTGGTACAGCGAGTTCAGCCGACGGCCGACCTCCCGGGTGGCGAACGGGATCGCCTCGGTCATCTTGGTTTCGATGAAGCCGGGCGCGACCGCGTTGATCGTGATGCCCTTGTCGTACAGCACCGGCGCCAGCGCCTGGGTGATGCCGATCATGCCGGCCTTGGTGGTCGCGTAATTGGTTTGGCCGCGGTTGCCCGCGATGCCGGCCATCGAGGACAGCCCGATCACCCGACCGCCTTCACCGATCGACCCGTTGTCGACCAATCCTTGGGTAAGCCGTTGCGGCGCAAGGAGATTGACGGCCAGCACGGCGTTCCAGCGCGCGTCGTCCATGTTGACCAGCAGCTTGTCGCGAGTAATGCCGGCGTTGTTGACCAGGATGTCGGCGTGCCCGTCGTAGTTCTCGCGAAGGTGCTCGGTGATCCGGTCGACGGCGTCGTCGGCGGTCACGTCCAGGGGCAGCGCGGTGCCGCCCACCTTCGAGGCGGTGATGCCCAGCGCCTCACGCGAGGCTTCCACGTCGATGGCGATCACCTTTGCGCCGTCGCGGGCGAACACCTCGGCGATCGTCGCGCCGATGCCGCGCGCGGCGCCGGTGACAATCGCGACCTTGCCGTCCAGCGGCTTGTCCCAGTCGGCCGGAGGTGTCGAGTCGGCGGCGCCGACATAGAACACCTGACCGTCCACGTAGGCGGACTTGCCGCTCAAGATGAACCGCATCGTCGACTCGAGGCCGGTGGCGGCGGGCTTGGCGTCCGGGGAAAGGTACACCAGTTGTGCTGTCGAGCCGTTGCGCAATTCCTTGGCCAGCGAGCGGGTGAAGCCCTCGAGCGCCCGCTGGGCGATGTGCTCGTCGACGCTGCCCGCATGGTCGGGTGTGGTGCCGACGACCACGACGCGTGCCGAGTGGCCGAGGTTGCGCAGCAGCGGAGTGAAGAACTCGTACAGCGCGGTAAGGCCCTGCGGCGCGGTGATGCCCGTGGCGTCGAACACCAGACCGCCGAACGAGTCGGCCCACTTGCCGCCGATGTTGTTGCGCACCAGCTCGTAGTCGTCGGCCAGCGCGCTGCGCAGCGGCTCGACCACGCGACCCTCGCCGCCGATCAGCAGCGAGCCGGCCAGCGGCGGCTCGCCCGGCTTGTAGCGGCGCAGCGGTTCGGGCTGTGGGATGCCCAGCTGTTTGGCCAGAAACGACCCGGGCGCCGAGTTGACGACTTGAGTGAACAGATCGGGAGCCACGGAAATGCCTTTCGTAGTCGACGTTCCTGTGGAGTCAAGACGAACTTACTCCGCAGTAAGGAGCATGTTTACGATGGGGTATTCATAGCCGGAGACACAGTGGAGGCAAACGTGGCGAGCAATAAAACCGGTCGACGGGTCGCAGTTCTGGGGGGTAATCGCATTCCGTTCGCGCGGTCCGACGGCGCGTATGCCGAGGCGTCGAACCAGGACATGTTCACCGCCGCGCTGGGTGGTCTCGTCGACAGATTCGGCCTCGAAGGCGAGCGATTGGGCGCAGTGATCGGCGGGGCGGTGCTCAAGCACAGCCGTGATTTCAACCTCATGCGCGAGTGCGTGCTGGGTAGCGCGCTGTCGTCGTACACGCCGGCGTTCGACCTTCAGCAGGCGTGCGGCACGGGCCTGCAGGCGACCATCGCCGCGGCCGACGGGATCGCCTCGGGGCGCTACGAGGTAGCCGCCGCCGGCGGGGTGGACACCACCTCGGACGCGCCGATCGGGCTCGGCGACAACCTGCGGCGCACGCTGCTCGGCTTGCGTCGGGCCAAGTCCAACCTCGACCGCCTCAAGCTGGTGGGCAAGCTGCCGGCGACCCTGGGCGTGGAGATCCCGGTCAACAGCGAGCCGCGCACCGGCTTGTCGATGGGCGAACATCAGGCGATCACCGCCAAGAAGATGGGCATCAGCCGCGTCGCGCAGGACGAGCTCGCGGCCGCGAGCCATCGCAACATGAGCGCCGCATACGACCGCGGGTTCTTCGACGATCTGGTGACCCCCTTCCTGGGGGTGTACCGCGACAACAACCTGCGCCCGGACGCGTCGGTGGAGAAGCTCGCCAAGCTCAAGCCGGTGTTCGGGGTCAATGCCGGCGACGCGACGATGACGGCCGGCAATTCCACACCGCTGACCGACGGCGCCTCGGTGGCATTGCTGGCCAGTGAGGACTGGGCCGAACAGCATTCGCACGAACCGCTGGCGTACTTCGTCGACGCCGAAACCGCCGCGGTCGACTACGTGAACGGTCCCGACGGACTGCTGATGGCGCCCACATACGCGGTGCCGCGGCTGCTGGCCCGCAACGGCTTGAGCCTGCAGGATTTCGACTTCTACGAGATCCACGAGGCGTTCGCGTCGGTGGTGCTGTGTCACCTACAGGCATGGGAGTCCGAGGAGTACTGCAAGGAGCACCTGGGCCTCGACGCGGCGCTCGGCTCGATCGACCGGTCCAAACTCAACGTGAACGGCTCGTCGATCGCGGCCGGCCATCCGTTCGCCGCGACCGGCGGCCGGATTGTGGCACAGCTGGCCAAGCAGCTGGCGGAGAAGAAGAAGGAAGGTGGCGGCGCCAAAGGCACTGTCCGCGGCCTGATTTCGATCTGCGCGGCCGGTGGGCAGGGCGTCGCGGCGATCTTGGAAGCCTGAGTAGCCCCACGGGCTGCCCGCCGCGAGAAAAATTTCGTCGCGGGCTGTAACGCGCCCGCCAACCAGGCCGATATCCGGTTAGCCCCGTGTTGCCGTCTGACCCCCCGACCCGACGACAACACGGGGTGTCATTAGCCAGGCTTGAACCGCCGCCGGCAAGAGGGGGGCCGGCGGCGGTTCGGCCTCTCCGGACCGGAATTCGTGGCGACCTTCTTTTGGACTTCCTCTAGTGGCGACCGGTCATCAGGACTACCATCGTCAGCACGACGGGTTCGGGGTTGGCCGATCCGAATAGCCGGTGACGAGATGAAATCCGGCAGCGCAGGACAAGAGAGACGCACTCGATTGCCGCCCCGAACCCGCCTTCAACGCGAAAGCCCCCGTCCCGCAAGGGGATCGGGGGCTTTCGCGTGAGCGATCAGAAGGCCGCTTCGGGGACCTCCATCACGTCGTTGTCGATGTTCTCCAGAACCACGCGGGTGCTGGTCAGCAGCGGCAGGAAGTTCTTCGAGAAGAACGACGCCACCGCGATCTTGCCCTCGTAGAAGTCGCGGTCGGCACCGCTGGCGCCGGCGTCGAGCTTCTCGATGGCCACCGCGGCGTGCTTCTGCAACAGCCAGCCGATCAGCAGGTCGCCGACAGACATCAGGAACCGCACCGAACCCAGGCCCACCTTGTAGACGTTCTTCGGGTCCTCCTGGGCGGCCATCAGGTAGCCGGTCAGCGACGCGGCCATGGCCTGCACGTCCTGCAACGCTGTCTCCAGCAGCGCACGCTCGGCCTTCAGCCGGCCGTTGCCGTCCTCGTTCTTCACGAACTGCTCGATCTGGCCCGCAACGTGTGACAGCGCCACACCCTTGTCGCGGATGATCTTGCGGAAGAAGAAGTCCTGCGCCTGGATGGCCGTCGTGCCCTCGTAGAGCGAGTCGATCTTGGAGTCACGGATGTACTGCTCGATCGGGTAGTCCTGAAGGAAGCCCGACCCGCCCAGCGTCTGCAGACTCTCGGTGAGCTTGGCATATGCCTGCTCGGATCCCACGCCCTTGACCACGGGCAGCAGCAGATCGTTGACCCGCACCGCCAGATCGGCGTCGACGTCGTGCACGGCCTTGGCCACTGCGCTGTCCTGGAACGTGGCAGCGTAGATGTACAGCGCGCGCAGACCCTCGGCGTAAGCCTTCTGGGTCATCAGCGACCGGCGCACGTCCGGGTGGTGGGTGATGGTCACCCGCGGAGCGGTCTTGTCGGTCATCTGGGTCATGTCGGCGCCCTGCACGCGTTCCTTGGCGTACTCGAGTGCGTTGAGGTAGCCGGTCGACAGAGTGGCGATTGCCTTGGTGCCCACCATCATTCGTGCCTGTTCGATCACCTCGAACATTTGCGCGATGCCGTTGTGCACCTCGCCGACGAGCCAGCCCTTGGCCGGAACGCCGTGCTGGCCGAACGACAGCTCACACGTCGCCGAGACCTTGAGGCCCATCTTGTGCTCGACGTTGGTGACGAACACTCCGTTGCGCTCGCCCAGCTCGCCGGTCTCGGAGTCGAACAGGAACTTCGGCACGAAGAACAGCGACAGGCCCTTGGTGCCGGGGCCGGCGCCCTCGGGACGGGCGAGCACCAGGTGGAAGATGTTCTCGAACAGGTCGCCGGAGTCAGCGGACGTGATGAACCGCTTGACGCCGTCGATGTGCCATGACCCGTCGTCCTGCTGGACGGCCTTGGTGCGCCCGGCGCCGACGTCGGAACCCGCGTCAGGCTCGGTCAGCACCATCGTGGCGCCCCAGCCGCGTTCTGCGGCCAGCACGGCCCACTTCTTCTGCTCTTCGGTACCCAGGTGGTAGAGGATGTTGGCGAACCCGGCCCCGCCGGCGTACATCCACACTGCGGGGTTGGCGCCCAGGATGTGCTCGTGCAGCGCCCAGACGAGCGCCCGCGGCATCGGCATGCCGCCGAGCGCCTCTTCGATGCCCACCTTGTCCCAGCCGCCTTCGGTGACGGCGTGAACCGACTTCGTGAACGCCTCCGGCAGCGTCACCGAGTGGGTCTTGGGATCGAAAACGGGGGGATTGCGGTCGCCCTCGACGAACGATTCCGCGATCGGGCCCTCGGCCAGCCGACTCATCTCGGCCAGCATCTCGCGGGCGGTGTCGGCGTCCAGGTCGCTGTACTCGCCCTGGCCCAGCGCCTTGTCAACGCCGAATACGTCGAACAGGTTGAACTCCTGATCGCGGACGTTGCTCTTGTAGTGGCTCACGGTTCCTCCTCGTTGAGAGCGCCACAGTGGTTGGGTACTTGCTGCTAAGTTACCCACCAGTAACTGCCACAACTATACCGGCCGGTAACTTATTCGCAAATTGCTGTGTGAGCTAATTAACAAACCGGTTGGTTGAGCGCTCGGCAACGGTCGTAGATGGCGGGTGACCAGCGCAGACGACGGCACGTCCCGACACGTCCGGCGGCATGAACCCGCGAGAACACGGGCCTCGACCGGCGCAGCCAGCAGCGGACAGCAACCACCGCGTCGGCGCGCCGATTACATCGCGCCTACCTCTCGCAGGCCACGTGCCTGCGAGAGAACTACTTCCGCCGGAAGATCTTGCTGCCCAGCCACACCACTGGGTCGTACTTGCGGTCGACCGCGCGCTCCTTCATCGGGATCAATGCGTTGTCGGTGATCTTGATGTGCTCGGGGCACACCTCGGTGCAGCACTTGGTGATGTTGCAGAAGCCCAGACCGTTCTCCTCGACCGCCGTCTCGGGGCGACGGTTCAAGGTGTCCAACGGGTGCATGTCGAGTTCGGCCTGACGCATCAGATACCGCGGCCCGGCGAACGCCTTCTTGTTGTCCTCGTGGTCGCGGATCACGTGGCAGACCGTTTGGCACAAGAAGCACTCGATGCACTTGCGGAACTCTTGGCTGCGGTTCACGTCCTCCTGCTGCATCCGGTATTCGCCGGGCTGCAGGTCCTTCGGCGGCGTGAACGACGGGATCTCGCGCGCCTTCTCGTAGTTGAAGGACACGTCGGTGACGAGGTCGCGGATGACCGGGAACGTGCGCAGCGGCGTGACGGTGACGACTTCGTCGGGGCCGAAGGTCGACATCCGGGTCATGCACATCAGCTTGGGGCGACCGTTGATCTCCGCCGAGCACGATCCACACTTGCCCGCCTTACAGTTCCACCGCACCGCGAGGTCGGGCGCCTGGGTCTGCTGCAGGCGGTGGATGATGTCGAGCACCACCTCGCCCTCGTTGACCTCGACGGTGAAGTCCTGCAGTGCGCCGCTGGTGTCGTCACCGCGCCAGACGCGCATCGTTGCGTTGTACGTCATTTACGCTCTCCGTCCCGGGTGGTCGGCCAGCTCTTCGTCGGTGAAGTACTTCTCGAGTTCTTCGATCTCGAAGAGCTCCAACAGATCTGGACGCATCGGAACCTGCGGTTCGCGCGTCACGCTGATGTCGGGCACGACCGTGTCGCCGCCCCCGGCCCGGCACACCAGCAGCGTCTTGCGCCAGTTCGCGTCCATGGACGGATGGTCGTCGCGGGTGTGCCCGCCGCGGCTCTCCGTGCGCTCGAGCGCCGCCTTGGCCACGCACTCGCTGACCAGCAACATGTTGCGCAAGTCGATCGCCAGGTTCCAGCCGGGGTTGTACAGCCGGTCGCCTTCCACCTTCAGGTTCTTGAACCGCTCGCGCAGCTCGGTCAGCTTGTCCAGCGCCTCAGTGATCTCGTCGGCTTTGCGAATGATCCCGACGAGCTCGTTCATCGTGTCTTGCAGGTCGAGCTGCAGCGTGTAGGGGTTCTCCGCCTTGTCACCATTGGACGGCCCTTCGAACGGCGCCAGCGCCAACTTGGCCGCCTGCTCGACCGCCGAATCACTCACGGCCGGACGGTCTTTCAGGCTCCGCACGTAGTCGGCGGCGCCCAGCCCTGCGCGGCGGCCGAACACGAGCAAGTCCGACAGCGAATTGCCTCCCAGCCGGTTGCTGCCGTGCATGCCGCCCGAGCACTCACCAGCCGCGAACAACCCGGGCACCTTGGCGGCCCCGGTGTCGGGATCCACCTCGATGCCGCCCATCACGTAGTGACAGGTCGGGCCCACTTCCATTGGCTCCCTCGTGATGTCGACCTCGGCCAGCTCCATGAACTGGTGGTACATCGACGGAAGCCGGCGCAGGATCTCGGCCTGCGACAGCCGCGACGCGATGTCCAGATACACCCCTCCGTGCGGGGTGCCGCGGCCCGACTTGACTTCGTTGTTGATCGCGCGGGCGACCTCGTCGCGCGGCAACAGGTCAGGGGTGCGGCGCGCGGAGTCGTTGTCCTTGAGCCACTGGTCCGCCTCTTCCTCGGTCTCGGCGTACTGACCCTTGAACACCGGAGGAATGTAGTCGAACATGAACCGCTTGCCCTCGGAGTTCTTCAGCACGCCGCCGTCGCCGCGTACGCCTTCGGTGACGAGGATGCCCTTCACGCTGGGCGGCCAGACCATCCCGGTCGGATGGAACTGGACGAACTCCATGTTGATCAGCGTCGCGCCGGCGCGCAGCGCCAGCGCGTGCCCGTCGCCCGTGTACTCCCACGAGTTCGACGTCACCTTGTAGGACTTGCCGATTCCGCCGGTGGCCATCACGATCGCCGGCGCCTCGAACAGCACGAATTTCCCGTTCTGCCGCCAGTAGGCGAACGCGCCCGAGATCCGGTCGCCGTCTTTGAGCAGGTCGGTGATGGTGCACTCGGCGAACACCTTGATGCGCGCCTCGTAGTCGCCCAGCTCGGCCTTGTCCTCCTGCTGCAGCGAGACGATCTTCTGCTGCATGGTCCGGATGATCTCCAGGCCGGTGCGGTCACCCACGTGGGCGAGCCGCGCGTAGGTGTGGCCGCCGAAGTTGCGCTGGCTGATCCGGCCGTCCTTGGTCCGGTCGAACAGCGCGCCGTAGGTCTCCAGCTCCCACACCCGATCCGGCGCCTCGCGCGCGTGCAGCTCGGCCATCCGCCAGTTGTTCAGGAACTTGCCGCCACGCATGGTGTCGCGGAAGTGCACCTGCCAGTTGTCTTTTGGATTCGCGTTGCCCATGGCTGCGGCACAGCCGCCCTCCGCCATCACGGTGTGCGCTTTACCGAACAGCGACTTACACACCACGGCCACCTTCAGGCCGCGTTCACGTGCCTCGATGACCGCGCGCAAGCCCGACCCGCCGGCGCCGACGACGACCACGTCGAAGGAGTGCCGTTCGATTTCAACCATGGAAAACTCCGTTATGTCTTTGTGGGAAAGCCTGTCAGCCAACGAATCTCAGGTCGTGGATCACGCCGCTGGACACCAGCATGATGTAGAGGTCGGTGAGGATCAGCGTCCCCAGCGTGATCCACGCCCACTGCATGTGCTTGGTGTTGAGCACGCTGACCTGTGTCCAGAACCAGTACCGCACCGGATGCTTGGAGAAGTGCTTGAGGCGGCCGCCGACGATGTGCCGGCACGAGTGGCACGACAGCGTGTAGATCCAGAGCAGGATCACGTTGACGACGAGAATGACGTTGCCCAACCCGAAGCCGAAACCGCTTGCGGTGTGGTCGGAGTGGAAAGCCACGATTGCGTCGTAGGTGTTGATCAACGAAATGATGAACGCCGCATAGAAGAAGTAGCGATGTGCGTTCTGGAGGAGCAGTGGTAGCCGGGTCTCGCCGGTGTAGGTTGAATGTGGTTCTGCCACAGCACAAGCCGGGGGCGACTGCCACACGGAGCGGTAGTAGGCCTTGCGGTAGTAGTAACACGTCAACCGGAAGGCGAGAAGGAAGGGCAATGTCACGGCGGCGTAGGGCAACCACCACCAGTCAGGCAGGAACTGAGGCCAGAAGTGACTGGACCCCTCGACGCAGCCGGTGCTGACGCACGGGGAGTAGAACGGCGTCAGGTAGTTGTATTCCTTGACGTAGTAGCCGCTGCCCCAGAACGCGCGCACGGTGGCGTAGATGACGAACGTGGCGAACCCGAGGTCGGTCCACAGCGTCGGCAGCCACCACTTGTCGGTGCGCAGCGTGCGCTGCGGCAGGTCTGCCCGCGTCGGCGAGAAAACTCCGGTACCTTGGCCCGGCTTGGTCGGGGCGCTCATCGCACACCGGCTTGGTCGTCGACGCGCTCGCTGTCGGCATCACGCCAGAAGTCGGTGTCGTACTGGATGTCCGGCACAGGAATCGTTTCTCCCGTCTGCCGCTGTGCGGCGCGTTCCACGTCCAGCTCGGCTGCGTCGATGTCGGCGTCGTCGGCCAGGCGGCGCGTCGGCGGAACGTCTTCGAGCTGAGACTTCGTCGACACGACGTACTGCCTGACACCACCGACCAGATGGAGCAGCTCGGCAAGCTCGGCTGAGCTGGACAACGGTCCTCCTTGGGCTGAAGGTGTCAAGAGCACAGTACGACACGCAGCGCGAGCCACAGAATGGTGTCCTGCGTGAAACCTGTCACGGAATCGATCAGGAAGGCGCGGCAGTGACGCGTAGCACCGAGCAACTTCGTCAGCACGCGTCGGCGCTGCTGGCTATGCACCGGCCAGGCGATCCGGTGGTGCTGCCGACGGTGTGGGATGCCTGGTCGGCGAACCTTGCCGTCGAGGCGGGGTTCGCGGCCTTGACGGTCGGCAGCCACCCGGTGGCCGACTCCGTGGGCAAGCCCGATGGCGAAGGCATGGCGTTCGACGACCTGCTTGCCCGCGTCGCGCAGATCACCGCCGCGGTCGACGTGCCGATCTCAGTCGATGTCGAGTCTGGCTACGGCGAGACCCCGCAGCGGCTGATCGACGGGCTGCTGGGCGTCGGAGCGGTCGGGTTCAACATCGAGGACACCGTGCATCGCGAAGGTAAGCGGCTGAGGTCGGCGCAGGAGCACGCCGAGCTGGTCGGTCACCTTCGGGCGGCGGCCGATGCGGCCGGCGTGCATGTGGTGATCAATGCTCGCACGGACGTGTTCTTGCGCCGTGACGGTGACGAGGCCGACCGGGTGGACCGGGCGGTCGCGCGGCTGACGGCGGCGGCGCAAGCCGGCGCCGATGTGCTCTATCCGGTCGGACGCCACGACCCCAACACGCTGCGGCGGCTGACAAGCGAACTGCCGCTTCCGGTCAACGCGATCGCCAGACCCGACGAAGACGACCCGGCCTCGTTCGGTCCGCTCGGCGTGGGACGGATCAGTTTCGGCCCGTTCTGGCAAGCCGCGCTGGCGTCGCGGGCGCGAGAAATTCTGCAGCGCTGGCGCTGACGAACGCAGAGATGACGAAAGCCCCCGAACGTGAGGGCTTTTCGGGGGCTTTTCGGTTACTTGCTTTCGATCGCGATGCGTTTCGGCTCGCTGCCGGCATACGCACCGGCTACCCGCACGGTCAACACGCCGGCGTCATAGCTGGCGGTGACGGCGTCACCGGTGACGTGCTTGGGCATGGCGAACGCGCGTCGGAACGACCCGTAGCGCATCTCGTGCAGGGTGCGGCCGTCCTTTTCCTCCGAGTGCTCGTCGCGGCGCTCGCCGTGGATGACCAGCGCGCCGTTGTCGACCTCGACGGTGACGTCCTTCTCCACGTCGACACCCGGCAGCTCAACCCGCACGACCGCGTCGTCGCCGTCCCTGACGATCTCGGCGGACGGGGTGAACGAGCCGTTGAACCAGTCGTTAGCTGCGGAAGGCCCAAACAGATCGTTGACCCAGCGGTCGAGATTCCATGCCGGCCGCGTCCACAAGCTGAGGTTGCTCATCGTTGCCTCCTCTGTGCGGTTGGCCGGCCCGATGCCGGCCTTTCACCGAATAAAACTTGAGTCGACCACGCTTAAGTTCCGCTGCGTGTTCGCCAGTAGCGAACGCGCTCAGCCCACCCGAACCGCATGCACGACCGTGAACGGGAGATGCACACGTCCGTCGTCGACCAGCGGCACGATCGCCGCAAACCGCGCGGCCACGTCGCGCATCTGCTCCAGCTGCTCCCGCGGGATCTGCTCGCGCATTTGCTGGGGAAGGCTGTCCGGATCGCCGCTCAGCGAACTGGTATTGGCCAGGTAGGTCGTCGGCCCCAGGAATTCGATCCGCCAGCCGTTGGCCGTCAAGGTGTCGCGAATGTTGTGTTCGGGCACCGCTCGAAGTGGTGCGATCACCCCGTTGACGTTGCCGTCGGAGAAGCAGTACAGATGCCAGCGCGCGCCCGGCCGCGTGGCACGGTGCAGGGCAGCCGCATAAGCCAGCCGGCCGTCGTCGTCGAGGCAGTGATACAGCGCGCTGTCCACCACGGTGTCGAAGCGGCCGTCGTAACCGGTCAGCTCCGTCGCGTCGGCCACCCCGAACGTCACATGCACGCCCGCCTGCGCCGCCCGGGTGCGCGCGCGCTCGATCGCAGTCGGCGACCCGTCGAGCGCGGTGACCGAATAACCCCGCGACGCAAGGAAAATCGCATTGTCGCCGAGTCCGCAGCCGATGTCGAGTACTTCTCCCGAGATGCCACCCAGCGCCTCGAGCTCCATCAGCCGCGGCTGCGCTTGGCCGACGTCCCAGGGGATTCCGGTCGGCGGGGGAGCGCCCTCGAACGTGGGCTCACCTCGATAGAGCTTGTCGAACGTCTCAGGACTAGGGCGAAAGGCAGTCGGGTTCGTCACCCCTCCCAACGTACGCCTGCTACCAGACGTCGCCAGATCGCCAGTCGCACACGAGATCTGCGGTCGGGTCCAGCGAGACGTCGACCGGCAGCACGAACACGTAGCCGTCTGACTCGGGCGTGCGCTTCACCCCTGTCGGCGCCAGCACCGACGTCGGGCCCTGCCATTGAATCCATCCGCGACCCACATACAGGTGGCGCGCGGATTCGGACGGGCTGAGAGCACCGAGGTGGTAGGCCCCGCGGATCACCTGCTCGGAGCTGTTCATCAACGCTCTGCCCAGCCCTTGTCCGCGGAAGTCTTCGCGGACCGCAACGCCTTCGACGTAACCGGCTCGCAGCGGCCTCCCGCGGTACAGCAGCCGGCGCATCACCACCGCCGCGTGCGCGATCAGCGCGCCGTGGTGGTAGACGAGAGCGTGCATGCCACCGAGGATGTGGTCCCAGTCGTCGTCGGTGAAATCTCCCTCGAACGCGTCGACGAGCAGCTGATGAGCGTTGTGCAGGCTCTCGTTGTCCAGATCGGAGGTGTGGATCAGGCGGGCGGCGTGGACCTGAGTGCGCACATCCTCGGGTCTACCACAACTCTGCGCGCCGGCGCCGCGGTCGCGACCAGCGGAAGCGGACGGTCTGACCGGGGCGAATCTGCGCCGCCCTGTCCATGTCGGCGTCGGTGACCACCCCCGCGACGGGATAGCCGCCCGTCACCGGGTGGTCGGGGCCCAGGATCACCGGCAACCCGTTGGGCGGCACCTGAATCGCACCGCGCGTCGTGCCCTCGCTGGGCAGCTGCCGCTCGGGCCAGCGCAGCGCCAGCGGTGTGCCGGCCAGGCGCATTCCCACGCGGTCGCTGCGGTCGGACGCCACCCATTCGGTGTGCACCAGTGCGTCCGGATCTGCCAGCCAGTCGTCACGCGGACCCGGGACGACGGTCAGCTCGACCAGCTGCTCGGCAAGCGAGGCGACGGGCGCCTGGTCCAGCTCGGGGAAGTCGTCGGTGTGTGCGCCGATCGGCAGCACGTCGCCCGGTTGCAGCGGGTCAGGCCCGATCGCCGACATCACGTCGTAGCTGCGCGATCCCAGCACCGGGGCCACGTCGACGCCGCCGCGCACCGCCAGATAGCTCCGCAGCCCGGTGCGCGGTGTACCCAGCGAGATCACCTGTCCGTCGTGGACGCGATGAATGCTGTTGGCGCCGAACGGAATTCCGTCGACGGCCGGGTCGGCGTCGGCGCCGGTGACCGCGATCGCCACGTCGCCGCCCCGGACCCGGACCGACAAGCCGCCGAACATCACCTCGATGGTGGCGCGGTCACCGGGGTTGGCCACCAGACGGTTGGCCAGCGTGTGGGAGCGGCGATCCGCGGCGCCGGACCTCGTCACACCGATGTGGGCCAGCCCGGGCCGGCCGAGGTCTTGCACCAGCGCGAGCGGGCCGGTGCGCATGATCTCGAGCGTGATCGCACTCATTGCGCCGCCTTGAATTGCACGGTCATCCCTGGTGTGAGCAGTGCCGGTGCTGGCCGGTCGATGTCCCACAGCACCGCGTCGGTATGCCCGATCAACTGCCAGCCGCCGGGCGTCTCCCGCGGATACACACCGCTGAATTCGCCTGCGAGAGCGACTGATCCGGCCGGCACCCGGGTCCGCGGCTCGTCACGGCGGGGCACGGCCAGTCGCGGGTCACCGCCGACCAGGTAAGCAAAGCCGGGAACGAATCCGCCGAACGCCGCCCGCCAGAGCGCACCGGTGTGCGCGGCGACGACGCCGGACGCGCCGAGCCCGGTGAGTCGGCCCACCTCCTCGAGATCACTTCCGTCGTAGACGACTTCGAGGACGACGTCCGGGTTGGCGGAAGTGACGACGTCGTCACTGGAGGCCACGCGCAGCTTCTCGATTCGCCGCCGCGCGCGCGGAAGGTAGCGGGCGGCGGCCACTTTCACCAAGACGGTTCGTGATGCGGGCACGATGTCGGTGACACCGAGGAGCTCCGCTTCCCGAAGCGCTGCTGTCCAGGCCAGCACGTCGGCGGTGCTCTCGCATTCCAGCAACAGGGCATGGTCGCCGTACTCGAGCATCCTCAGATCCGTTGCGACGCCCATTCATCCACGGTAGCCCCGGATACGGGCCAGGTCACCCAGCTCGAGTGCGCTGCCGGAACTGCCGTAGCGGTGCCTCGAGCTGCTCACCCGGCCGGGCGGTAGGTGGGCTCGCGGCGCTTGATGTAGGCGATCACCCGGTAGGTGATCGGCAGCACCACCACCTCGACGCCGGTCTTGTAGATCCAGCCGAGCAGAACATAGGTGATGAAGTCTCGCGCCGTGTTGATCCCGATGGCTCCCGCCGCGATGCTGCAGAACACCACCGTGTCGGCCAACTCGCCGACGACGGTGGAGCCCACCAGCCGCGCCCACAGGTGTTTCTCCTTGGTGCGGGCTTTGATCCGGACCACCACCCACGAGTTGAGCGTCTGCCCGCAGACGAATCCGGCCAGCCCGGCGACGATCAGTTGTGTCGACGCGCCGACGACGGTGCGTAGTGCGTCCTGATTGGTGTAGAAGTCGGCAGCAGGCAGAAAGATCGTCGTCCATAAGGCGGCGGCCGCAAGGGCTTGCATCGCGAAGCCGACGAAGATGGCGCGTCGAGTGGCGCGAAACCCGTACACCTCGGACAGCACATCGCCGATCACGTAAGTCAGCGGGAACAGGATGAATCCGCCGTCGGTGATGATCGACCAGTCGCCGATGATCGGCCCGAATGCGACGCCCTTGGTGGCGGTGATGTTGGAGATCAGAACGAGACCGGTGAATGCGCCGACGAGCACCGGATAATAGGCCGACCCCACCGAGGCGTAGCCGGTGGCGGGCTCGTGCTGGGTGCGGGTGTCGGCGGTCATCGGACCATCCAAACACCGCGAGCTCAACCCGGCTGCGAGAGGTGACGGCTGATGTCGCCGACGTGGTCCATCAGCGTGTAGTCGCGGTAGCGGAATCGCCAACGGCCCTCGACCCGCTCGAATGTGTCGTGGTAGCGGCCGGCCACCACGATCTGAAGCGGGAAGTCGTCGGTCTGCTGCAGCACCGTGTAATAGCTGCGGCACGTGGCAGTGCCGGCGTCGTCGTCGACCTCGATAATCGGGTTGGTGACGAGGTGCTTGGTGCGTGGAGTGCCGTCCGGGTGAATCGTCACCATCGCGCGCCACAGCGCCAGCATGGTGTCGGAGTCCACGGTCTCCGCATTGCTGACACGCAGCCGGGCGTGCCTGAAAAGCTCTGCGGCACCGGCGAAGTCGCCTGAGTCCATCCGCTCGGCGTAGCTGTAGAGCAGGTTGGCGATCTGGGTTTCCGGCGTCATCTCAGCCGAGCACTTTGGCCAGCAGCGGCGGCAGTTGCGCGGCCACGAACGGCAAGCTCAGCGGCGACGAGAACGCGATTGCGCCGGACAAGTCCTTGCCGGTGAACACGTTGCGCTTGCCGGCCGTGGACCTCAATTGCTGAAACGCGGGATCGGCTTGCAGCCGCGCCTGGTCGTCGTCGCTTTCCGTCGTCCAGATCACCACGTCGGCGTTGCCCAGCGCGTCGACGGCCTTGTCCCGCGGAATCATCGCGCGCTGGTCGTCCACCCCGTACTGCTTGATGTCGTCGGGGATGACGAATCCCATCTGGCTGAGGAACTCGGTGCGCCAGCCCGGCAGCGTCGCCACCATGCTGTCGCGGTACAGACTGCCCTGCAGCAGCAGCACCCTCTTGTCCTTGAATTCTGCGTTGGCCTTACCGGCTTCGGTGAACTTGTTGTCGACGTCGCTGATCAACGACGTCATCTGGTCCGCCTGGAACACGGCCTGCCCGATCGCGGTGGCTTGGGTCTTCCACGGCTCGAAGAACGGCTGATCGCCGGACTGCGCAATGGTGGGAGCGATGCCGGACAACTTGGTGTAGCTGTCTTGGTCCACGCCTGCGTTGGTGGCGACGATCAGGTCCGGTTTCAGGGCGGCGATCTTGTCGAACTCGATTCCGTTGTCCAGCGACAGGATCGCCGGTTGGGCGGAGCCGAGTTTCGGTCGCGCCCAAGGCCACACGCCGAACGGTTGATCACCCCACCAGTTCGTGACCGCTATCGGCACGACGCCGACCGCGAGCAAGTCGTCCTGTTCGGTGAAGCCCGCGCTCACCACCCGCTTGGGCGGTGCGGCGATGGTGGTCTCACCGAACTGATGCTTGACGGTCACCGACGTCGGCGAGCCGCTGTTGCGTTTTTCCGACGAGCACGCGGCCAGTGCCAGGAGCCCGGTCGCTCCAGCCGCCCCCACGCCCGCCAGCTTGAAAAGGCCCCGCCTGCTCAGCAGTTGCATCCCGGTGAGCGTAGCCCGGGCGCACGCGAAATCACGGGAAATGAGGACGTTATGCGATCAGGGCTGCGGCCAGTGCCAGCATCGTGACCGCGATCAGCCCGTCGAGAATCCGCCACGCCTTGGCCGACGTGAACACGCTGCCCAGCCGGCGGGCACCGAATCCGAGCGTGGTGAACCACGCCGCGCTGGCGGCCATCGCACCCACAGCGAAAAGCCAACGGCCATCTCGTTGTTCGTTGGCCAGCGCACCCAGCAGCACCACAGTGTCGAGATAGACGTGCGGGTTGAAAAACGTCAGCGCCAAGCAGGTGAGTACCACGCCGACCACACGCTGCGGGGACTGCTCCGATGGTGTGAGGCCGCTGGGGCGCAGTGCGCGCAGCGCCGCCAGGAGCCCGTAGCCGATCAGAAATGCCGCGCCACCGAACCGTGCGACCGTGACCGTCGACGGGTGCGCGGACACCACCACACCGAAGCCGGCGACGCCGGCCGCGATCAACACGACATCGGAGAGCGTGCATACGGCCACGACGGCCAGTACGTACTCGCCGCGGATGCCTTGCCGCAGGACGAACGCGTTCTGCGCGCCGATCGCCACGATGAGCGTCAAACCCGTGGCAAAGCCCAGTATCGGCACGGACAACACCACCGCGACGCTAGGAACCCGCAGCGTCAAAGTACAGCCGATTTCCGCCGGCCGATTTTGCGTTGCGACGCTTTAGCGCGGGTAATCGCCGGAAGCGTGGCTGGCAGGTGTTGTGGTCGCTTCGTGGTGTACTTGCTGAGGCGTCAAAACCTGACTGGACGGAGGGCGGGGCAGTGGCGGACGAAGCTGAGGCCCGTGGTGAGCGGGATGGCGCAACAGGAATAGCGGTGGACACGCGG
This sequence comes from Mycobacterium sp. NGS35, assembly GCF_059812855.1. Taxonomy (NCBI): domain Bacteria; kingdom Bacillati; phylum Actinomycetota; class Actinomycetes; order Mycobacteriales; family Mycobacteriaceae; genus Mycobacterium; species Mycobacterium sp. NGS35. The sequence continues at coordinate 972,554 of NZ_JCALDL010000001.1, read as the reverse complement.
GTGCGGGTGTATCCCGGCACCGACGAAGAGGCGGCGGGCGTGGTGGTCGAGGACTTCGGTGACGTGCCCGCAGAGGGTGTGGACATCGGGGGCCGCCATTTCGCGGGTCCGCCCCGACGCTGGGCGGTGCGGCTCGACAGTGGTGACTTGGTATTCGTCCACAGCCACCAACTCGCACCTGAAAGCTGACCCTCCACGGGTGCCGGGAACCCGCTGGGCCGACGCGTGACTCGGCGCTCACACGGGCAGAGTCCGCAGCCGCGACCGGCCCACCAGCTTGCACTGGTGCGTGCGCGCCAGCATGACCGCCGCCGGGGTGAACTCCTGGTTGGACACCACCATCGTGGACGTGCAGCGATGCAGCGCCGCGCCGGACACCACCTGCTGCACCGCCGCGGTGCCGACGGGGCGGTTGTGTCGTTTGCATTGAACGGCGATGCGCGTGCCGCCTTTTCGCGCGATGAGATCCACTCCGAAATCACCAGTGGTTCGCGTCTCTGACACGCGATACCCCGCGGATCTGAACTTGGCCGCCACGTACTTTTCGAATTCCAGACCGCTCATCGCATCGATGCGTCGCATACCCGACATCAGATAGAGGGCATCGCGCCAGCGCTTTGACACCAACCTGACCAGTACTGCCGCGAAAAGGAATAGGGCGACGAACATTGCTGCGCCCGAGAGCTTTCCGCTCGACCGGTAGCCGAATGCGAACGCAACGCAGCACGCGACCACCAACGCCTTCTTCACGCCGGCCAACGTATCCCGGGACACCGACAACCCACGGCGACGCTCCGCAATGCGCCGCCGTGGTTTTGAGGTCGATGACGGGCGAGATCTTGCCCGCGGCTACAACGGAATCCAGATCCCGAAGAACCAGATGCCCCACTGGCGCAAGCCGGGATCCCAGACCGGCTGCACTGGAAATCCGACGTAGTCGATCGGTGGCGGTGGTGGTCCCCATGGCGGCGGCACGGGGTCAGACCTATGGGACTCGATCAACCCCCGACCTCGGCGAATCTAGCTGTGCCAGTTAGGTATCAGCTGTGCGTGGTCTATGTCCAGGCTGTTCGACGCTGTGAATCTTCGAATCGGGTTGTGGGCCAACCGTCGTGGAGTCCGGAGGAAATTGCCAGGAACCGCCGCTAGCATCTGCCGGCGTGCCGCGATACCCGGAAAACGACGACTACTACTCTGAGCCCACGCAGGCCGCCCGATTCAGCGGTCACGACTCCGCGCCGCAAAACCCCATCCCGACACCGTGGTACCGCCGGCCGCCGGTACTCGTCGGCCTGGGGGCGGTCGTCGCGTTGGCTCTTGCGGCCGTGCTGGTCGCGATCGTTCGGCTCACTTCGACTTCCTCCCAATCCCCAACGCCCACAACCACTTCCGTCACTGCCAGCAGCACGCCGGTTACCACGTCGGCTGCAGCGCCGGCATATAGCGGCACCACCGCGACGACCGTCGTCACGCAGAACGGCACCGCGGTCACCGAGCCGACACCTAGCACCGACACCGCAACAACGACCGACACCACCACGACCAGCACGGCGCCGCCGAGCACCGACACCGCGACGACCACCACGGCTGCGCCGAGCGCCGAGACCAGTACCAGCACCGTCACTCAGACCGTGACGGTGGGACCGCATCTGCCGTTCTTCCCGCGCCCCACGGGGTAGGGCGAGCATCGGAAGCTGTTGACTGGCAGCCTTTCTGCGGATACCGCCCGCTATCGCGCTACTGACGCGGCACCGGCGTCATCTTCACGCACCCTTTCTCCGGCGTTGCCGAATCGGGCGTCGACGGAGTACGCACCGGCCCCGACGGCCAGCAGAAAAAGGCTGCCGCACAGCATCGCGAACTCCAGTCGGCCCTCGTGGAAGAAGTCCCACAGGCCGCGCTCGTGGGGATACAGCGCTGCTGCGCCCCACAGCAGCGGCACCTTGGTGATCAGCAGCGCACCGACCATGTCGACGATCATGGGCAGCACCGCCAGCCGGGTGAGCAGTCCGAGCAGAATAAGAACACCGCACCCGATCTCGAAACCGCCGTCCAGATAGGCGAAGAACGAGGCTGCGGGGATGTCCACCTTGGCGAAACGCCCGGGCCCCAGCGCGTCTGGGCGCAGAAACTTCAGGACACCTTCACCGGCGAAGACCACCCCGACATAGAGGCGTATCAGTGCTACTGCGCCGGGCCCACGGGTCGCGGTCAGGCGGGCGAGCGGACGCTCGTAGGCGTTCATCGGTGGCCTTTCGTGTCAGATCTGAGGCCGTCGACTCCGGCCCTGCAAGAGATAGCGGCCGCAGTTACACCCGCTGACCCGCGAATCACAAGCGGCCGCCGGTTAGTCGTCGAGTTCACCGAGCACTCGCCGTTCGATGCCGGCGCGGGTCTGAGCGGGCAACGCAACGAGCCCGTCGAGTTCCTTGTCGGCTCGGTCGTAGGCGCGCCTGCGCTCCTCCGGGGTCGCCGCCGGATCCGCCGCGAGCCGCAGCAACTGTTGCGCGCGCCCCAGCCGCTGCCGGTCGTCGGGCGCAAAGTCGCTTCGCCGCCGCCGGATCGCCTCCGACTCCGCCACCTCGAAGGCGGTCACGTAGTCGCGCACGGCGTCGCTGTACCGCTGCTGTGCTTCCGGATCGTCGAGGATGTCGTCGATGCCGTCGGGCCGGAGAAGTTGCGCACGCAGCTTTGCCTTGTGGAACGCGACCGTCAGCGGGTCGCGCATATCGGTCATCATCGGAAAGTCGAGAAGCTTGACGGCGTCCAGCTCGTAGCTCAGCCACCGGGCATCAGTGCGTTCGTGTTCCTTGACCACGCGCGCCAGCTCGCGCCGGTACATCGCCCGGCGCCGGTCGGCCGCCGAGGTGTCCGGCGTATCCACGGAATCGCCGCGACCGCGGTCGTCGCGTTCGCGCAGCGCCCGCATCACCGCAGCCACAGCCCCGGCGACGGGCAAGAGCACCCACCAGAACTCCAGCAGGCGGAACACCGCACCCACATCGCCAGCATGCCACCGACGGCGACGCGCAAGGTTCCAGCCGCTCCGGCCGGCCGGCCTGCCAGCCGATTCCCAGTCATTTCTGGCGGATTCGCAGAGTCAGCGAATGTGTCGCCACGGTGCTACCGTTTCGAGCCGATGAACCGCAGGGGCTTTCTGACCGGCTTAGCCGCTGCGCTCTTCTTACCGCCGTCATTGGCCACTGCCGCCGAGGTGCAGCGCTATCTGTTCGGCTCGCCCCCGCAACTGGCCGCGGCGAGCGCGCCGGCGGTGCCCGTGGCGCCTACGCAGGTTCTGCCCCCGGCGCCACCCGCAGCGGAGTCGCTGCTGCCGCCACCAGCGCCCGCGAGCCGCGTCGCGCTGCCGGCACGCGGCGTGCTGTCGGTCCTTCCCGGCGACGGCGACCTGCTCGCGTTGACCGTCGACGACGGAGTCAGCACCGAGGTGGTGCGCCGCTACACCGAATTCGCCCGTGACACCGGTGTGCGGCTGACCTACTTCGTCAACGGCATCTACCAGTCCTGGACCGACAACGCCCGGCTGCTGCGGCCGCTGGTGGAATCAGGCCATATCCAGTTGGGCAACCACACGTGGTCGCATCCCGATCTCACCACGCTGAGCTCCGCACGGATCGCCGACGAGATCAACCGCAACCATGCCTTTCTGAAGAACACGTTCGGCGTCGACGCGCGGCCTTACCTGCGGCCGCCCTACGGCCGGCACAACCGCGCTGTCGAGGCGGTCGCCGCCGACCTGGGCTACACGATCACCACCATGTGGTCGGGCTCGCTGGCCGATTCCACCGTGGTCACCGAGGACTTCATCCTGAAGATGGCCGAGACCTACTTCCGTCCGCAGAACATCGTGATCGGACACCTCAACCACATGCCGGTCACCGCTGTGTACGGAAAGCTGCTCGACGTCATCCGCAGCCGCCGCCTGCGCACCGTGACCTTCGATGACGTGTTCCTGCGCCCCCAAGAAACCAGGTGACCGGCGGCATGCCGAGGTTTGCTGTACCCGGACGGCGGGTACCTTCCGGCCGCAGCTAGCCACACACAGGAGGAGACCATGGCCGAGCCGGCCCGCAGAGTTGACGAGCCAGCGACCGAGGCGCTGAGCACCGTTGGGCTTCTTCTCAACATGGTCGCTGTGATCGCCTTCGCGCTGTTTCTGGCGGGGCTTGCCATGGCCGGTCCGTCGCTCGCGATATCGGCCGGTGCCGTGGCGCTGGTGAGCTTTGCCGGCAGCCTGATGGCCTTGGTCGCTGACAGCCGCCGAGTCGACGAGCAGGAGGTCGCCGCGGCGATGCGGCAATGACCCGGCTGTTGCTGTGGTGGCCGCCGGTCGCAGTGGCGGCAATGTTGCTTCTGGGCTGGGCGGTGGGCAAGCGGTCCACCGCAGTGGACGACTGGTTTCTGCACGATCTGCGTCGGGCGCTCGCGATCAGACCCGTTGCGCTGCTGGTGTTCACCGACTGGCCGTTCCTCGGCGCGGTGCTCGCGGCCTGCGCAGCGGTGGCGCTCTACCGGCGGCGGTGGCAGCTGGCGGCGGTGGTCACGGTGAGCCCGGTCGTGGCTATCATCGTCGTGCAGGTGCTCAAACGGCTTTTCGGCCGGCACAAGGGCGCCGCGCTGGCCTACCCGAGCGGGCACGTCACCCTGGTCATCGTGGTGACGGGCGCACTTCTGCTGGTCGCGGGTGCGCGATGGTGGGCGTTGACCGCGGCGCTCATCGCGAGCCTGCTCGGCGCGGCGGGTGTGGTGCTGTGCGGCTACCACTACGTCACCGACGCGATCGGTGCCGCCCTGTTGGGCACTGCACTGCTGTGCATCGCCGCGCGGCTCAGCGGCAGCAAGTCGACAGCCGATCCGCCGCACGAGCCGACTGCCGAACCACAGCCGAGATACCCTTGAAGCAAACGTCTTTCGCATTTCGCCTTCCAGGAACAGCTACCTCGTGATCAGAAACCACAGCCTGCGGGTCTTGGCCGTCGCCGCGGTCATCGTGATGTCGGCGACCTCGATCACGGTGGCGAGCGCGATGCTGCTGCGTTGCACGACGGACTGTTCTGCAACCGTCGGCGGGACCGCCGCCACGCCGTCGCCTGCGCCTGCGGTGATCACGATCACGCCGGGGCGCGACGCCCGCAACGTCGATCCCCTGGCACCCGTGAGCGTGAGCGCTGCCAACGGGACGCTGGTGAGCGTCCGGATGGTCAACGACGCCGGCAAGCCGATCGAGGGCATCATGACTCCGGACAGCACGACGTGGAAGCCTGCTGTGCCGCTGGGATATGGCCGCACATATACGATTACGGCCACCGGCCGCGGCGCCGGCGGGGTACCCAGCACCGTAGTGTCGACGTTCACCACGTTGACCCCGGGCAATCAGGCCAAGGTGTATCTCGACACCACGTCCGGTGCGGCGCTGCAAGACGGCGGTGTCTACGGGGTCGGAATCGTCGTGGTGGCGCACTTCGACGAACCGATCTCCGACCGCGCCGCCGCGGAGCGACGGCTGACCGTCACCACCTCACCTCCGGTGACCGGATCGTGGTATTGGGTCGACGACCAGAATGCCCACTGGCGCCCCGAGCACTACTACACGCCAGGCACGAAAGTCACTGTGGCTGCGAACATTTACGGCGCCGCGCTGGGCAACGGCCTCTACGGTCAAGAAGACGCCCACGTGTCGTTCTCCATCGGCGACGCGCACATCTCCGTCGCCGACGACAACACCAAGCAGGTCAGCGTTTACGAGAACGGCAAGCTGGTGCGCACCATGCCCACTTCGATGGGCATGGGCGGCACACAGCAGATCGGCGGCCGCACCCTGTCGTTCTGGACACCACCGGGGATCTACACCGTGCTGGACAAGGGCAACCCGGTGATCATGGACTCCTCGACATTCGGCCTGCCGATCAATTCGCGGCTCGGCTACCGCGAAACCATCAAGTACGCCACCCGCATCAGCATCGACGGCATCTACCTGCACGAGCTGGACAGCACCGTGTGGGCCCAAGGCAACACCGACACGTCACACGGCTGTCTGAACCTCAACGCCGACAACGCAATATGGTTCTACAACTTCTCTCGGCCCGGCGATGTGGTGGAGGTCCGCAACACCGGCGGACCTCCGCTGAGGATCGAGCAGAACGGCGACTGGACCGTTCCATGGGACCAGTGGCGCAAAGGCAGCGCCCTGCACTGACCGGTTAATAGCGCCGCGAAGCTCATGCGCTACAACCACATTCACGCTACGACGACGTTTGTCCGGGGCGCTTGAGCGTCTCCCAGTCGTGTTCGTTTTCCAGCTGCGCGATGCGTTCGGCGGTCCGCTCCCGGAGAAACCAGGTGAATCCGATTCCGCACACGATCCCGACGACCAAGGCTATCCAGGAGAACCGGGAGAGCCAGTGTTCGGCCGCCAGGCCCGCGAAATAGACGACAGCGGTTGTGCCGCCGGCCCAGCACACTGCGCCGGTGGCGTTGGCCGCCAGGAATCGTCGATAGGGCATGTGCAGCGCGCCGGCCAGCGGGCCGGCCAGGATGCGTAGCAGCGCGATGAATCGCCCGAAGAACACCGCCCACACACCCCAGCGCGCGAACAGATTCTTGGCCAGCGCCACATGCCCCGGGCCGAAATGTTTCGGGAAGCGATTTCCCATCCGTTCGAAAAGCGGCATGCCGAACCGGCGACCGATCGTGTAACCGATGGTGTCGCCGACGATCGCGCCGACGGTGGCGGCCGCGCCGACCGCGACCGGGTTGATGTCCAGTGTGTGTCGCGAGGCCAAAAACGCCGCGCTGACGAGCGTGATCTCCCCGGGCAGCGGGACGCCGAGACTTTCGACGCCGATGACGCCGCCGACGAGCAGATACACCGCAAGCGGCGGAATCGACTGCAGCAGCTCGGCGACATTCACGGTGCCTACAATGCCGCATCACGACGCGTTCGCAGTCGGTTACACCCCTAGACTGACGGCCATGACGTATGTCGCCCGCGCGATCTCGGTGCTCGGCTGATGGCTGACAACGACGACCCGGTCACCATCCTCTCAGTCAGCGAATGCTGGGAGCTGCTGGCCAGCGTGCCGCTGGGCCGCCTGGTCACCACCGTCGACGGGCGTGCGGAGATCTTCCCGGTGAACTTCGCCGTGCAAGACCGCACGGTGCTGTTCCGCACCGCCGAGGGCACCAAGCTGGTGAGCGCCGCGATCAACAACCAGGTGCTCTTCGAGGCCGACGATCACGGCCCGGCGCAAGGGTGGAGCGTGATCGTCAGAGGCACCGCCCGTACGGTGCGCGACGACGCGGACGTCGAGAAGGCCGACCAAGCACAGCTACAGAGTTGGACGGCAACCGAGAAGACGCATTATGTGCGTGTGTTGCCGACCGCGGTCACCGGCCGGCGGTTCCGGTTCAGCTCGAGCTGAAAGTCGCGCCCGAGCTGACCGTCAGTTCGTGATGAACGCCAGCCCGGCGATCCCGACGACGTAGAGCACCAGCACGGCGATCGAGTCCACGCCCATCCGCAGCCACTGCCGCTGCGGGCGAAAAACCAAGCCGCACATGTACACAACGGTGAGAAGACCGGCCAGCGCGGTGAGATAGATGTCGCTGTGATGTGCCAGCGGCAAGACGGCCGAGCCGGACAACAACGACGCCAACAGGAACAGCACCGGCAGAAAGGCGTTGCCGCCGAAGATGTCGCTGACCGCCAGCTTGTAGTCACCGAGACGGGTGGAGGCCAGACCGGTGGACAGTTCGGGCAACGCCGTGGCAGCGGCGAGGACGGTCGCGCCGAACACGACGCCCGACATGCCCCAGCGGCCGAACACCTCTTCACCGCTGCGTTCGATCAGCACACCGGCCACCAGCGTTGCGACCGCGGAAGCGGTGAATACCACCACCGCGCGACGAGTGCTCACCCCCTGCCGGGTGGCTTGATCCTCCTTGGTGGCCACCGAATGTCCGCGCGGATCGTCCTGGCTGCCCGGGGCGTGGCCGCTCTGGTGCCATGGCAGCCCCTGGTCGGCGCGGCGCACCAGCACCAGACCCACCACCCACAGAACGAGAATCAGCACCCCGCCGGGCGTCAGCCGCCACACCATCAGCGTGCGCGGCAACTGCGTCGACATCACCACGACCACCAGCATCGCCACCACCAGCGCGCCTTCCAAGACCAAGGTCAGCGACGCCGCCAAGTACGTCAGCGGCTTCCGCGGCCGCACCCCCGCGGCATCCAGGGCTACCAGAACCACGGTCTGAAGTGCGATGCCGCCCAAGATGTTTCCCACCGCGACGTCGAGCTGGTGGGCGAGCGACGCGCTCGCGGTGATCGCGATCTCGGGCAGGTTGGTCGCGATGGCCAGCAGAATCACTCCGCCCATTGCCGATCCGAGATGCCATCGCTGCGACAGCACGTCGGTCATGTCCGACAGCTTGATTCCCGCGAACCAGATGACGGCGGCGCACGCCACGAAGATCGCCAGCAGTGCAAGCGACGGCAACGACGTCACCCTGGCGCTCCTCGGTCCTGCTTCGGTTGTGGCCGCGGCCATACCGGGCCGTGCCTTCGGCATGCCCGACCCGCGCCGTTCTCAACCGCTGTGCCACAAGTTGCCAGCGAGTTGCCAGACTGGCGGGCCGGGCTACTTCGCCGGAGCCGTCAGGTCGTAATAGGTGACGCCGTCGGTGGTGACCGCGGTGAAGTGCTGCTTCACCCACGCCCCGATCTTGTCGGCTTCCGTTTCGCCGTCGCGTCGTTGCGGTCCGTCGCCTTCCCCCGGTCCGGGCATGCGGCCCTCGAGGTAGTAGTGGATCTGCCGGGCGGCGACGTACTGCTGGAACTGGGCCAGCGTGGGCGACGGGTCCCGGCCCATGAAGCCGCCGATCGGCATCACCGGTTCGCGGGTGGCGAGCTGATAACCGGCTGCCGAGTTGGCGCCGTCGGTCGCCGCCACCCATCGGTACCCGGTGTCGCGAGACAGCAGCGCCACCACCGCAGCACTGACTTGTTCACCCCGTCCGCCGGGGCGGCCTTCTGGTCCGCGCATCCCGGCTGGGCCGGGGCCGCCGAAGCCGCGCGATCCCTGCACCGACGGACCAGCCGTCACGACGCCACCGCTGTGCGACGAACTGACCGTCTGAACGCAATAGGCGAGCGGGCCCGCCACCGCCGCGACCGCCGCGACCGCCGCCGCCCACCGCGCTATTCGGCCAGATGACCGGCCGCGCCCGCGAATCACACTGAGGGCCAACACAATCGAGGCGGAGGCACCGGCTGCCAGCACGGCCCACCGCAACGGGGGCACGAAAGCGGGCGATCGGGACAGCAAGACCCACGACCACACGGCGGTCAGCGCCGCTGTACCGGCGAGAACCCAAGCAGACCAACGATTTTCGCGATGCGCCCACAGGTCGATCAGTCCGATTCCCACCAGCGCGGCAATCGCCGGTGCCAGCTCGACGGTGTAGTAGTCGTGGAACATCCCGGACATGAAGCTCAACACCGCGCCTGCGCCCACCAGCCAAGCGCCCCACATCAGGTACTGCGCGCGGCGTTGGTCGGTACGAGAAGCGCGCCCGCACAGCACGAGTCCCGCGGCCACGAAGATCAGCGCCGCCGGCAGCAGCCAGGAGATCTGACCGCCGGCCGCGCCGCTGAAGAGACGGGTCAGTCCGGCCGACGAACCGAAGGCGCCATGGCCCGACGGTGGACCGCCGGGACCGCCGGGCGGTGCAGCGCCGGGCATGCCGTGTCCGCGGCCCAGCAGCCGGGACAGGCCGTTGTAGCCCAGCGTCAGGTTCAGGAAGCTGTTGTCGGTCGAACCTCCGATGTACGGGCGATCCGAGGCCGGCGTCATCGACACCAGCAGCACCCACCACCCGGCGCTGACGACCATCGCGAGCAGCCCGGCGCCCAGTTGCAGCAGCCGCACCCGCAGCCGGGGCGGCCCGGCCACCAGATAGGCGAGCGCGAAGGCGGGCACCACCAACATCACTTGCAGCTGCTTGGTCAAAAAGCCCAGACCGACGAGAGCACCGCACAGCACCAGCCAACGGGTGCGGCCGTCGGATACCGCGCGCATCAGCGCCCACGCCGACGCGATCGTCAGGAAGACCAGCAGCGCGTCGGGGTTGTTGTAGCGGAACATCAGCGTCGCGACAGGTGTGAGCGCCAGCGCGGCCCCGGCGATCAGGCCGGCCGCCGGACCGAAATTCCGTTTGACGATCGCATACAGCAACGCGACCGACGCCACTCCCAAGAGCACTTCCGGCAGCAGCATCGACCAGCTGTTGAGTCCGAAGATGCGGCCGCTGATCTCCATGGGCCACAGCGATGCCGGCGGCTTGTCGACGGTGATCGAGTTGCCGGCGTCAGACGACCCGAACAGGAACGCCTTCCAGCTCTTGGTGCCCGCTTGCACCGCGGCCGCGTAGAACGCGTTCGCCCAGCCCATGCGGCCCAGGCCGATGCACCAGAACCCGCCAGTCGCGACGAGCAGCGCCGCCAGCGCCGGCGTCGCCCAGCGCGGATTCGCCGGCGCGGCGTCGACCGCAGGAGGGGTGTCGAGGGTTCGGTCGGGGGTCAGCGCGGTGGCGGTCATGCAGATCGCTCCTGGGTGGCGGCGGACGGTGATCGGCGGCGCGGATGAAACACCCAGCCGCGCAACAGCACGAACCGCACGACGGTGGCCACGAGGTTCGCGACGACCACGGCGGCCAACTCGACATTGCGGGAGGGGTCGCCCGCAGCCTGCAGCGCGGCGAGCGCGCCGCTGGTGATCGCCAGCGCGATGCCGAACACGATCAGCCCCTCGACGTGGTGGCGACCGGCATTGCCGCGCCCGCGGACCCCGAAGGTGAACCGCCGGTTGGCTGCCGTGTTGGCCACGGCCGTCACGAGCAGCGCGATCAGGTTCGCAGCCTGCGCGCCCATCGCGGCGTGCAGCGCGGTGAACAGCACCACATACGCGATGGTGCTGGCCACGCCGACCGCGCAGAACCTGACTGCCTGTCGCAGTAGCGATTCCGGTGGCGCCGAGTGTGCCGAACCCAGCTGCGCAGCGATCTCGGCGATCGGGATCGCCCCGGTGGCAAAGCCTTTCGCCAGCCGAGCGACACCTTTGAGGTCCGCCGCGGCGGTGGCCAGGATGTCCACGCGGCTGTCGGGGTCGTCGACCCAGTCCACAGGAACCTCGTGGATCCGCAGCCCGGCGCGTTCGGCGAGCACCAGCAGCTCGGTGTCGAAGAACCAGCCGGTGTCGACCACATGGGGCAGCAGCTCACGCGCCACGTCGGCGCGAATCGCCTTGAACCCGCACTGGGCGTCCGAAAACTTCGCCGCCAGAGTCGATTTGAGGATGAGGTTGTAGCAGCGGGAGATCACCTCCCGCTTGGCGCCGCGGACCACACGCGAGCCGCGGCTCAGCCGTGTGCCGATCGCGACATCGGAGTGACCCGAAATCAGCGGCGCGACAAGCGGCGCCAACGCGGTCAGGTCGGTGGACAGGTCGACGTCCATGTAGGCCAGCACCGGCGCGTCGGACGTAGACCACACATGGTGCAGCGCCCGGCCACGCCCCTTCTGCTCGAGCCGGACCACGCGCACGTCGTCGAGTTCGGCGGCCAGCTGGGCTGCGATCCGCGGCGTCGCGTCGACGCTGGCGTTGTCGGCGATCGTGATGCGCACGGGGATGCGGAAGTGCTCGTGCAGGTATCGGTGCAGCCGGCGGATCGAGCCGGCCAGCGCCGCCTGTTCGTTGAACACCGGCACCACCACATCGAGCACGGGAGTGCCGGCCGCGCGAGCGAGTTGCACGGCGTCGGGCCGCGACGCGAAGACCCGACGACTCTGATCCACCGGATCGGCGGGCATCGGCAAGAGATCCATCACGGTGTCCGTCATGGCTCTCATCGTCAGTGCCGACGGTGGGTGCAGCGTGGGGGATGGCTATGCGTCAGCTGTGAAAACAGCGGCTCACGACGTCGACCGGTACAGCTGTACCAGAGCCCCGTAACCGCAGACTTCGGCGAATGCCAGTTCGCCCTCGCGGTCGGGCTCTTCGAGTTCGTGCATCCATTGCCGTAGCAATGCGCTGCCCGCGTGGTGCAGCTCGGCGTCGGTGTCGCTCTGCGCGGACAGCAGTTCCAGCCGGTGCAGGTATCGGTCGGCGACCGCCAATCGGTGCACTTCGGTCACGAGGTCGACGGCCTCGCCGGCCCATACCCTGATCACCCGGCGGTACGCGGTGAGCTGGTCCACCGGCAGTCCCGCGGACCGCAGCTCGTCGCGGGCGTCAGCCAGGGTGGCCAGCACGTCGCGGCGGCGAGACTTCAGGGCTTCGCGTGCCAGCCTCAGTTCGGCCTCGAATTGTGCGTCGGGCATCGGCGCCGACGGTTCGGTGGCCGGCGCAAAGATCGCGGGGGCGACGTCGATCTTGGCCCACTCGCCGAAGCTTCCCGCCCAGATCCCGAATTCGCCTGCTATGACGTTCAATTCAGCGCGATGCCGATCGAGATGCGCAGCGAACTCGCCCCGGTCCTGGGCGGCCATCAGGCGCGCCGCCTTGACGACCTCACCGGTCAGTGCTCGGTGGGAGGTCACGATGGCCAGCAGCCTGTCGCGTCCCCGATCGTGTCGCCGGTTCACGTGTCGATCCTGCCAGGCGCTCGGAGGAGCATGCGCTGGGTCTGCGCACAAGGGCGCCGCAGCGTGAGTGACGGTCCCATACGGGCGCGGTCACGGCTGCGGCGCGGACTGTGTGATCGAGTTCGGGCCATCGTCAGGCGTTGATGGCCTTCTTCTCGCCGGCCTCGATGGAGATCTTGCGCGGCTTGGCTTGCTCGGCCACCGGGATGGTCAGCCGCAGCACCCCATCGGTGTACTCAGCGGCGACATGGTCTGCGTCGAGGTTGTTGCCAAGGTAGATCTGCCTGCTGAACACGCCATGCGGGCGTTCGGCGACCAACCAGTTCCGGCCGTCGGTGTTCTGGGGCCGCTCGGCACGGACGGTGAGCACGTTGTTGTCGACGGTCACGTCGACCGATTGGGCGTCGATACCCGGCAGGTCGAGTTCGACGACGAACTTGCCGTCCTCACCCCATGCGTCCATGGGCAGCACCGCCGGTCGGCCCGGAGCGCCCAGCGAACCCCACACCTGCTGCGTCAAGCGGTCGATATCGCGGAAGAACGGATCGAACCAGAGCATGGTGTTCACCTCCTTTGCCGAACTCGTCGGATGTCTTTTTCTGCCACAAAAAACGACTGCGACTGCGATCGTATTTCCGTCCGCGCCCCGAGTGGACAGGCGAAATGGGTTCGGTCCCAACGTCATCCGCGCAGCCACTGCGGCCCCGAGTAGCCCTCCCATGGGTTGTAGTCGGCCAACAGCTCTTCTTGCGGCGGCCGCTGCGCTGGCGGCACATGCTGCAGGTTGATCCTGACGCGGTACCAGATCGAGCTGGGTCCGCGCATGCCGTCGACGAGCACGTCGGGCGGCTGCAGTCGCGCGGCCGCCTCGGGATGCCGGGACCGCCAGGTCTCCAGTGCGGCCAACGCCTCGTCCTTGGTCTTCGTCCGCGCCACCTCGATCAGCGGCATCGTCGAGCGGCGGCGACCGGAGCCGCCCGTGGTCTTCGGTGGCTTCTCCGCGGGACCCAGCCTCTGCCCCAACTCCAGTAGCCCCTCCAAAGAGCCTGTGGTGGCGTCCATTTCGGCCCACGGATCGCCGATGTCGGCGAACCGCGCCGGAACCGTGTCCATCGTGAACGCCTCAGGGCGGAACGTGGGCACCTCGTCCCAGTACAGCGGCGTCGACACCCTTGCGTCGGGCGTGGCGCGCACCGAGTACGCCGAGGCGGTCGTGCGGTCTTTGGCGTTCTGGTTGAAGTCGACGAACACGCCTTGGCGTTCCTCTTTCCACCACCGGCTGGTGGCCAAATCCGGTGCCCGCCGCTCGACTTCGCGGGCGACGGCTTCGGCGGCAAGGCGCACCTGCCGGTACGGCCAGTGCGGCGCGATCCGGGCGTAGACGTGGAATCCGCGTGAGCCGGACGTCTTCGGCCAGCCTGTCAGGCCGTGGTCGGCCAGCACCTCGCGGACCACGAGCGCAACGTCGACGATCTGCTGCCACGTCACGCCCGGCACAGGGTCCAGGTCGATGCGCAACTCGTCGGGGTGCTCGAGGTCACCGGAGCGCACCGGATGCGGGTTGAGGTCCACGCAGCTCAGGTTGACCGCCCATGCCAGGCCGGCGGCGTCGTGGATCACCGCTTCTTTGGCCGACGTGCCCGAGGCGTACTTGAGCTCCGCGACGTCGACCCAATCCGGCCGATTCTGCGGAGCCCTCTTCTGGAAGATCGCCTCTTCGGTGAGCCCCTTGACGAAGCGCTTGAGAATCATCGGCCGGTCGGCGACGCCGCGCAGGGCGCCGTCGGCCACGGACAGGTAATAGCTGATGAGGTCGAGCTTGGTGCGGGCCGGATGGCCGTCGGTGGGCGGGAAGACGACCTTGTCCGGATGCGTGATGTCGACTCGGCGGCCGGCCACCTCCAACGTCATCGGGCCGGCCATACCGCCATCGTAAGTTCGATCCCGCCGTGAGATGCCGGTCACATAGGGTATGCGCATGGTTTCTCTCAACCCCGTCGAACTGGCGACGCAAGCGGCCGCGAAGGCCAAGCAGTACGCCGAGCGTGGCGCGGCCGAATTGCATTACGTCCGAAAAATGTTCGAGGCCGGCGCGCTGAAGCTCGAGTCGCCGCAAATGGTTGCCGCGATGGCCGCCGACATCGCGCGGTGGGGTGAGATCGGGATGATCCCGTCGGTCAATGCCCGCCGCGCGCCGCACCGCGTCGCAGTGATCGACGACGAGGGCACCATGACGTTCAAGGAGCTCGACGACGCCGTCAACGCGGTGGCCAACGAGATGGTCGCGATGGGTGTTCAGGGCGGCAACGGGGTGGCGATTCTCGCCCGCAACCACCGCTGGTTTCTGGTCGCGAACTACGCCTGCGCGCGGGTGGGCGCGCGCACGATCCTGCTCAACACCGATTTCTCCGGCCGCCAGATCGCCGAGGTCGCCGACCGTGAGGGCGCCCGACTGCTCATCTACGACGACGAATACACGCAGGCCGTGTCGGAGGCGAACTTCGAACTCGGCAAGCTGCGGGCGCTCGGGCACAACCCCGATCGGGACGAGCCGTCCGGCAGCACGGACAAGGCCTTGGCCGATGTGGTCGCGGGCGGGAACACAGCACCCGCTCCGAAACCGTCGAAAACCGCGTCGCTGGTGATCTTGACCAGCGGCACCACCGGCACGCCGAAAGGCGCCACGCGGCACACCCCGCCCACCTTGGCGCCGATCGGCGGGATCCTCTCGCATGTGCCGTTCAAGGCGGGTGAGGTGACGGCGCTGCCGTCACCGATGTTCCACGCGCTCGGCTATCTGCATGCGACGATCGCGATGACACTTGGCTCCACGCTGGTGCTGCGCCGCAAGTTCCGCCCGCTCACGGTGATCGAGGACATCGAAAAGTACCGTGCCACAGCACTTGTCGTGGTGCCCGTGATGCTGTCGCGCATACTCGACGCGCTCGACAGCGCCGAGCGCAGCTACGACTTGTCGTCGCTGCGCATCGTGTTCGTCTCCGGTTCGCAGCTGGGCGCCGAGCTGGCCACGCGCGCCACCAAGCGGCTGGGACCGGTGATCTACAACCTCTACGGGTCCACCGAGGTCGCGTTCGCCACGATCGCGCGGCCGCAAGACCTCGACATCAACCCGGCGACGGTGGGGCCCGTGGTCAAGGGCGCGAAGGTCAAGATTCTCGACGACCAGGGCAATGAAGTGCCGCAAGGACAAGTGGGCCGCATCTTCGTCGGCAACTTCATGCCGTTCGAGGGATACACCGGCGGCGGGGGAAAGCAGATCATCGACGGGCTGCTGTCATCGGGCGACGTCGGCTACTTCGACGACAACGGGCTGCTGTATGTGACCGGACGCGACGACGAGATGATCGTCTCCGGCGGCGAAAACGTGTTCCCGGCTGAGGTCGAAGATCTAATCAGCGGCCACCCGGACGTCGTCGAGGCGACCGCGCTGGGCGTCGAGGACCCGGAGTGGGGCGCGCGCTTGCGGGCTTTCGTCGTGAAGCGGAAGGGTTCGAGCATCGACGAGGACGCGATCAAGAAATACGTGCGCGAGCATCTGGCTCGCTACAAGGTGCCGCGCGAGGTGGTGTTCCTCGACGAGTTGCCGCGCAACCCGACGGGCAAGATCCTCAAACGCGAACTCCGCAAGCTGTGATTTCGGTGCGTTTACCGGCGCTCAGCGCACGTAAACGCACCGAAATCGCAAGGGGTTAGGGGTCGCGGGGCAGGCCCAGCAGCCGCTCGGCGATGATGTTCAGCTGCACCTCCGAGGTACCGCCGTAAATCGTGGTGGCACGGCTGGCCAGCAGGTACTGCACCCACTTGCCCTGCAACGTGTCGGGGTCGCCGATCGCGCCGTCGGTGCCGAACGACGACACCCCGAATTCGGCGTAGCCCTGAGTGGTGCGCATCGACAGCAGCTTGGACACCGCGGCCGCGGGCATCGGGTCGAATCCGGCGATCGTCAACAGCGTGGAGCGCAGATTCAGCACTTTGGCCGCATGGCCCTCAGCGATCAGCCGGCCCGCCCGGTTCTGTGCCACCTGGTCGAAATGGCCGTCGCGCAAGAACTCCACCAGGCCATTGAGGTTGGCCAAGAACGGCGCCTCGCTGCTTCCGATCGAAACCCGTTCTGCCGTAAGGGTATTGCGGCTGACTTCCCAGCCGCGGTTCACCTCGCCCAGCACCAGGTCGTCGGGGACGAACACGTCGTCGATGAACACCGTGTTGAACATCGCGTTGCCGGTCAGCTCACGCAGCGGCTTGACTTCCACGCCGTCGCTGGACATGTCGAGCAGGAAGTACGTGATCCCGTTGTGCTTGGGCGCGCTGGGGTCGGTGCGGGCCAGCAGCGCACCCCACTGCGAGTACTGCGCGGCCGTCGTCCAGATCTTCTGGCCGGTGATGCGCCAGCCGCCGTCGACTTTGGTGGCCTTCGTCGTCAGGCTCGCCAGGTCCGAACCGGCTCCCGGCTCGGAAAACAGTTGGCACCAGATCAATTCGCCGCGGAACGTCGGCGGCAGGAAGCGCTGCTTCTGCTCTTCGGTGCCGAACGCGACGATCGACGGCACCAGCCACGCCGCGATGCCGAGGTTCGGCCGCTTGACCCGACCGGCCTCGAACTCCTGCTGGATGATGATCTGCTCGACGGGCCCCGCCGAGCGGCCCCACGGCTTGGGCAAGTGGGGTGACACCCAGCCGCCTTCGGCAATTGCGGCGGTGCGCTGCTCCCGCGGAAGTGCTTTGAGCGCAGCCACTTCCGCGCGGATCTCGTCGCGGAGCTTCTCGGTCTCCGGGTCGAGGTCGATGTTGAGTTTGCGCATCCCGGTGCTGGTCGCGGTGTCGACAACCAGCTGCGGGTAGTCCGAGATTCGGCCGAACGCGGCGATGATGCCGAGCGCCCGCCGGTAGTACACGTTGGTGTCGTGCTCCCAGGTGAATCCGATGCCGCCGTGCACCTGGATGCAGTCCTGGGCGCAGCGCTGCGCGGCCGACGGTGCCAGGGTCGCGGCCACGGCGGCCGCGAATTCCGCCGCGGCCTCCGGGTTTTCGATGCCCTCGTCGATCGCCCGGGCGGCGTCCCACACCGCCGCGACGGCCCGCTCGGTGTCGGCGGCCATTTCCGCGCATTTGTGCTTGACGCCTTGGAACTGCCCGATGGGCCGGCCGAACTGCTCGCGGATCTTCGCGTATGCCGCCGCGGTGTCGGTGGCCCAGCGTGCCACGCCGACGGCCTCGGCCGACAGCAGCGTGGTCACCAGCGTGCGTGCGCTGGCCACGTTGAGATTGCTGAGGACGCGGTCGGCGGGCACTTCGACGGCGTTGGCCCGTACGTGCGCCACCGGCCGAAGCGGGTCGACGCTTTGCACCGGTTCGATCTCCAGCGCGTCCGCATCGATCACCACCCATTCGGTGCCGCTGGTCTCCGGGTCGAGGCCGGCAACCGGCAGCACCAGCAGCGAGGCCTGCGCGGCCGACGGCACCGAGCGGGCCTCACCGCGAACCACCAACGAGTCGCCCTGTCGGGTCGCGGTCAGCGACGACTCCAGTGCGTAGGCCGCGATCGCCGCGCCGGACGCCAGGTCGCCGAGCACCTTCGCGTGCGGGTCGTGCGCGGCGATCAGCGCGCTGGCGATCACCGACGGCACGAACGGCCCTGGCACAGCGCCGCGACCGAATTCTGCGATCACAATCGCGAGCTCCAGGATGCCGAAGCCCTGCCCACCCACGGACTCGTCGAGATGCACGCTGTGCAGGCCCTGGTCGGCTGCGGCCTTCCAGTACGGCGGCGGGTTGGGGATCGGTGTTTCCAGCGCCTCGTGCAGCACCTCCGACGGCGCCACCCGTTCGACCAGCGCGCGCACGGATTCGGCGAGGTCCTTGTGTTCGGTCGTGATTGCCAGAGGCATGGGGTGCGCCTTCCATCGAATAACCGGTGGGTTGGGTCTGAGATTACTCGTTGACGACGTTGTTCAGCGGGCGCCCGTCCCGCAGCCGCGCGCAATTCTCGACGCCCTCGACGAGGTAGCGCCGCATCGTGTCGGCGGTGTACCAGGTGACGTGCGGCGTCAGCACCACGTTGTCGAGGCGCAGCAGCGGGTTGTCGGCGGCGACGGGTTCGACGGCGAACACGTCCAGGCCTGCGCCGGCGAGCCGGCCGGTAGTCAGCGCCTCGACCAACGCGGCTTCGTCGACGATCGGCCCCCGCGAGGTGTTCACCAGCACCGCGTCGTTCCTCATCGCCCCGAGCGCGCCGCTGCCGAGCAGTCCAGCGCTCGCGTCGGTGAGCGGCAGGTGCAGCGACACGATGTCGCTGTCGGCCAGCAGCGCTGGCAGCGGGCGCCAGCTGGCTATGCCGTCGTCGCCGGTGCTGGTGTGCAGCACCGTGGCTCCCATCGCGGCGACGATCGCCTCCACGCGGCGCGCAATGTTTCCGTAGCCGACGAGCCCGACCGTGCAACTGCCGATGTCGCGGACGGTTTCTCCCAGGGACGGGTCCGTCGGCCAGCCCGCGCCGGCTCGGGTCACCCGGTCCAATTCGACCAGCCGGCGCAGGGTCGCGAGCATCAGCAGCACTGCGCCTTCGGCGACCGACGGCGCGTTGGCGCCGGGCATGTTGGCGACCGCGATGCCCAGCGAGCTCGCCGCGGCCACGTCGATGGTGTTCACGCCTGCGCCCAGCTTGTGGACCAGCCGCAACCGCTTGCCCTTCGCGAGATCAGATCCGGACAGCGGCCGCAGCACATGCCAGATCACCTCTGCCTGGGGCAGCTCGCGATAGAAGGTGGCGTCGTCGTCCTCGGCGCAATAGCGGACGTCGAGCCAATCCGCTTGGTGTTGAAGGAAGTTCAGCACCTTGGGCCCGGGGGTGAAGTGGGCCAGGACTCTTACCGCCACCGTTTGGCGATCCACTTGGCGATGGTATCCGCCTGCTCGCTGCGCGCCCCGGGCGTGGTGAAGTAGTGGTCGCTGTCGATGGAGACCGACGTTTTGTCGCTGCTGCCCAGAGCGTTGTAGATGCGCTGCGCGTCGGACGGGAACACCCCGGTGTCCTGCTCTGCGTTGATCACCAGGGCCGGGCAGGTCATGCGGGCCAGATGCGGCTCGGCTCGCGTCTGTGCGTGGCGCAGGCTCCACATGCCCAGCCAGTTGCGCAGAGTGCAGGCAGCGGCGATGCCGTGCGCTGAACGGTTGGCCTTCGCAGGCACCCCGGCATAGCACATGTTCGGTGGCCGCTTGGTGGGCTCCAGTGTGGGGTCCACCATCCGCGGATCCGCCCAGGTGCGCATCACGGTGAACGGCCGGTCCGAAAACCCCGCCGCGCGAACCCGTTCGAATTCGGCTTCGACCCAGTCGGTGATCGCGTGATTGCGTGCTTGCTGCGCGGCACGGTAACGCTCGACGAACTCGGGTGAGAACGGCGGGCCGTTACGTTCGTCGAAGATGTCGAGACTGGAATTTGTTGCCACAGCATCGTTTTCGTCGACTACCGAGCCGTCCATCCATGCGGTCAGCACATCGGGGCGGCCGGGATGCGCGGCGCTGGCGACGTACCCGTCGGCGGCTGGCAGCTCGTTCACCCCGGCTGCGGGCCGCATTCCGGCCACCGGCGCCACGTTCGGTTCGGTGGCCTGCGACTGGTATGCCGCCATCAAAGAGCCACCGCCCGAATTGCCAAGCAGTATCACGGTTTCGACACCCTGGACGTCGCGCAACCAACGCACGCCGACCCCGGTGTCCACCAGGGCGTGGTCGAGCAGGAAGCTGCTTTCGAAGCCGCGAAATCGGGTGTTCCAGCCGAGGAAGCCGACGCCGCGCGTGGCCATGTAGTCGGCAAGGTAGTGCTCGGAGAAGTCGATCTGGTAATGCGTGGCGATCATCGCCACCTTCGGTTTGCGGCCCACGCCACGGTGATACAAGCCTTGGCACGGGTGCCCGCCGGCGCCGGCTCGCCGTGCGGTCGGCGACGTCAGGCCCACGAACTCGCGGATCACCCCCGGTGTCGGCGACATGTCAGGCCGCCTCCTTGCAATAGATCGCACGGTAGAAGATGTTCGCGAGCGTGGTGATGCACGCGTCGTCGTCGACCTCGTCGGGGTGGCGACCGGAGAGCTGCACGTAGCAGAACTGGTTGAACATCGAGACGATCGCGACGGCGATCAAGTGCGGATCGTCGTCGGGGCAATAGCCCTCCGCCTGAGCGCGTTCGACCATGCGTGTGATGAACGAGATCGGGATTGCGCAGATGTCGGCCCAGTACGCGGCGAAGTCGTCGTTGACCATGGCCAGCTGCGACACGCTGATCATCTCGGCCAGCCGGTGGCGGTAGGTGTGCCAGTGCGCAGCCGCGGCCTCACGTGCGCGTTCGCGATTCGACAGACCGTGGCGCGTCACGGCTTCCGCGCGTTCACCGGCTTCGTCGCGGAATCGCACCGCCCACTCGCGGACCATGGCCTCCTTGGATTCGTAATAGTTGTAGAACGACGCGGTGGAGCGCCGTGCTTGCGCAGCGATGTCGGAGATCGTCGTCGCCAGAATTCCCTTGCGCGCAATCACGTCACGGGCGGCCGCGTCGATCGCGGCCTGGGTCCGGCGACCGCGCGCCGTGGGCAGTGGCTGCCTCGAGGGCTGGTTCGGTTGCGCCAACGTCACTCCCAACCATTGAGCTAAATCTGAATCTGATGTTAGATTCATGTTTGGCTGTTGAGAAGGTCCGGAGGGGACGTCATGATCAAGCCGCAGAACACCAACACCGAGTTCGCGTTGAGCGGCATCAATCACGTCGCGCTGGTGTGCTCGGACATGGCACGCACCGTCGACTTCTACCGCAATGTGCTGGGCATGCCGCTGATCAAGGCGCTCGACCTGCCCGGTGGAGTCGGTCAGCACTTCTTCTTCGACGCGGGCAACGGTGACTGTGTCGCGTTCTTCTGGTTCCGCGACGCGCCGGACGCGGTGCCGGGTATCTCCGCGCCCAGGAACCTTCCGGGGATCGGCGACATCGTCAGTGCGGTCAGTTCCATGAACCACCTGTCGTTTCACGTGCCCGCCGAAAAGTTCGACGAATACCGTCAGAAGCTCAAGGACAAGGGCGTGCGTGTCGGGCCGGTGCTCAACCACGACGAGAGCGAGAACCAGGTCGCCGCGCAGTTGCATCCCGGCGTCTACGTCAGGTCGTTCTACTTCCACGACCCCGACGGCATCACACTCGAATTCGCTTGCTGGACAAAGGAATTCAGCGAATCTGAGATCGTCACCCAACCCAAGACGGCCGCCGACCGGCGAGTGCCCGCACAAGCCTAGTCGCGCCGCGGGTTCAGTCGGTCGATACACCAGGCCAGCTGCTCGACCAGCGCGGCCGGCGTCGACCTGACCTGACCCCCCAGCCATGAACTGAGCGCCTGCCGCACGCCGCCGACCGCGAATTGCGATGCCGCCCGCAGGTTGTCGTCCTCAGGCAGTCGCAGGGTCTCGCCGACATGCTGGCCCAGCAGCATCGCCATCAGTGCAGTGGACTCCTCGCGCTTGCGCACCACCACCGGATCGGCCAGTTCGGTGCTGAACACCAGCCGGCCCACGCGCGGGTCTTCGTCGATGTACGACACGAGATTGGCCATCGCTGCGCGGGCCTGTTCGTTCTGCGGTGCGGCTGTCACCGCGGCCCGGATGGTGCTGACGAGTTCGGTGATCACCCAGTCGTACACGGCGGCCACGAACTCGTCTCTGTCGGAGAAGCTTTCGTAGAAGTAGCGGGCGGAGACGTTGGCCTGCCGGCAAAGGCCGCGTACCGTCAACGCATCCGGGCCGGCCTGCGACCCGAGGATGGTCAGCCCGGCGTCGAGAAGCCTGGCTCGCCGCTCGGCGCGGCGGTCGTCAGGTTGCACGCCGCGATACGGCCGAGTGCTCGTCGGCGCCATCGCACCATCTTGACACCCTTGGCGCGCGCTGGGAAACTTCAGGAAACGCGCGTTCGCAGATTTCTCGATAGGGGTGCCCATGACGGTCGCCGAGCCACACAGTTACGTCGAGCAGCCGGTATCCGCCCCGGTGCGGCGAGCACGTCGCATCAATAGGCGTACCGACGCCGGAATGATGGGCGTGGGCCTACTGGCCGGTCCTGCGAACGTGATCATGCAGCTGTCCCGCCCGGGCGTCGGCTACGGCGTGGTGGAGAGCCGCGTGGAAAGCGGGCGCATCGACCGCCATCCCATCAAACGAGCGCGGACCACGTTCACCTACATCGCGGTTGCGGTCGCGGGCACCGAGGAACAGAAGGCGGCGTACCGCCGCGCTGTCAACCGGGCACACGCACAGGTGTATTCGACGGCCGAAAGCCCCGTGCGCTACCACGCTTTCGACCCCGAGTTGCAGCTGTGGGTGGCCGCCTGCATGTACAAGGGCGTGGTCGACGTGGAGCGGTTGTTCGTCGGCGAGATGGACGAGGAAACCGCCGACGCGCACTACCGCGACGCGATGGCGTTCGGCACCACGCTGCAGGTGCCGCCGGAGATGTGGCCGAAGGACCGCGCCGCTTTCGACGAGTACTGGCGCGAGTCGCTCGAAAAGGTGCACATCGACGACACCGTCCGCAAGTTCCTGTATCCGATCGCGGCGGGCCGGCCGCCCATTTCCTTGCCGCGCCGGCTGCAAGAACCGCTGGACAGCGTCGGGTTGTTGATCACGACTGGCTTTCTGCCGCAACGGTTTCGGGACGAAATGCGGCTGCCGTGGGACGAGCGTCGGCAGCGCAGGTTCGACCGGCTGATGGCGGCGATCCGCGTCGCCAACAACATGGCGCCCAAGTTCGTCCAGGAGTTCCCGTTCAACGTGCTGCTGCGTGACTTGGACTGGCGGATGCGTACTGGGCGCCCGCTCGTCTGACCCCGCGATTTCGGTGCGCAAACCTTCGCTGCGCGTCGGTTAGCGCACCGAAATCACATGAACTGCACGCCGGCCTCACCCAGCGTCGACCACCGCGCCGATCTGACGTCGGGGTCCATGCTCAGTGTCCGCACGGCGTTCTCCAGCACCTCGTCGTACCGCGTGGCCGCCGAGAGCTCGGCGCGCAGTCGGGTTTCGCCAGGTGTGGACGTGGCCATCGAGCCCACCGACGTCAACTGGAGGCCGGGCCGAGTCAACGCGTCGAGCAACAACACCTTGACGCGCGCCTCCGCGTCCGCTGCGCACTGCAGTTCGAACGCGTAGTCGGCGGGCGGGATCTCCCGCCCGGTCCGCGAGCGCACGTGATCCATGCGCGCCGCGAGCGGCGACAGGAACGTGTTGGCGGCGATGATCACAGCGGCCCCGACGACGGCCTCGCGCCACATCCATGCCCCGGCCAGCCCGCCGACGGCGGCGGTGGCCCACAAGGTCGCCGCCGTGTTCAACCCGACCACCGACGAACCCTGCTTCATGATCACACCGGCGCCCAAGAAGCCTATGCCCGTGACGATTTGAGCGGCCACCCGAGTCGGGTCCTGCTCGCGGTGAAAGGTATAGGCGCCCATGATCAAAAACAGCGCCGCGCCCATGCACACCAGAGCCATGGTCTGAAGCCCGGCCATCCGCGCGCGCCACTGGCGCTCGACACCGATCGCGATGCCCAACAACGTGGCAAGCCCGACCCGCAAGAACAGGTCCAGGCCCGGCAACGTCATGCGGGAATCATCTCGCACTGCCGGCACGCCGGCGGGCGGACACGCTCAGCCGAACATCAGCGGGCGCAGGAACCGCGTCATCCGGCGCAAGTACTCGGGCTGGCTGACGTGCAGGATGTGGTTGCCGGGAAACCAGTGCAAATGGCATTGGTCCCAGTGCCGCCACAGCATCTCCGCCTGCTCAGGAGGTGCCAGCCGGTCGCCCAGTCCCGTGATGATGAGCCGACGGTCCCGGGGCACCAGCGGCGGGTAGTTGAGCGGCGAGTGATACGCCGACGCGGCGACGAACTCGTCTCGGTCGATCTCTCCGAGCTTGCGTCCCAACGCGAAAAGCTTGTTCGCCGGAAACCAGTCCTCCAGCTCGTCTTCGACCGAGACGACAGGGACGTTCGGGATGACCGCGGTGAGGCGGTCTTCCACTCCGGCGATCAACGCGGTGGTGTAGCCGCCCAGCGAAATGCCGGTCAGCGCAACCTTTTCCACGCCGGTGAACTCGAGATAGTCGAGCAGGGACCGGAAGTCGTAGACGGCCTGTGCCATGGCCTCGGCGAAGCCGGTCAGACCGCCCGCGAAGTAGCCGTATCCGCTGAAGGGCGAATACTTTTCGGCGCGCCGGCCGTGGAATGGCAACGTGTAGAGCAGCACGTCGTAGCCGGACCGGTAGAACCACGGCAGCGACATCCACAACCCGTTGAGCAGATACGGCGAACCCATGAACCCGTGGATCAAACACAACGTGGGATGCGGCCCGTCCTCGTGTCGCCAATGCTGCGCCCGCACGACGTTGTTGCGCTCCAGCCGACGCCACCGCTCGCGCAGCGCGGGGTTCACGGGCTCGAAGCTGCTCTGGAACTGGATGTTGTGCACGCGGCCGTGGGCCAGCCACTCTGCGATCGGGTTGGCCGGGCGCGAGTAGATGCGGGGTGGTTCTTGCGGCGCGGGGAACGACGCGGCGGGATCGTGTTCGGCTGCGAGTTCGGCGTAGAACCGCATGTGGTCGCGCTCGCGTGCGGTGTCGGAGCGGCGCACCAGTTCCGCCAGGATCGGCGGCACCATCGCCGCACCGACGAGCGAGGCGACAAACGTGCGCAACCCGACGTCGGCGACGGCGGAGACGTCGACAGTGAGCCGCTGACCGATCGACAGCTCGGAACGGTCGGGCAGGCCGCGCGCACCGGCGTCAGCACCGGCGACGTTGGGAACTGGTAAGGGTGGCTCGACGGGGTCAGCGCTTGACGTCATTGCCGGCCGGCCTTTCTTTCACCGGGTCCATAGACCCGCTAAGCGGATGCTAACTCAGGGGCCGGTCGTGGGCGGGGTGGGCTGCAGCGACGAGCAAGCCTTCTGCGCGTTGTCCCAGGTCGCCTTGTCCACACCGGGTGGCGGCGGTGGCGGTGTGGCACCGGGGCTGCCCTCGACCGGCCCGGGCAGCGGGCCCGCCGGCACCGGACCCGGACCGGGAGGCGGCCCGGCCGGCGGAGCCGGTACACCGTGGTCGATCAGGCACTTCTCGTACACACCGTGCGACTGCGCGGGTACCGACGTGGTCGTCGGCGTGGTGGTCTTCTCGTGCGGCGCTTTTCCTGTCGAGCAGGCCGGGGCGACGGCCAACACGGCGGCTGCCAGCACGGTAAGCGGGAGGTGGCGTCGGGGCATCAAGGACCTCCTGATCGCACGGTGAGAATTCATCGACTGTAACGGTCGGCGACGCAAAACCCGTGGATGCTCGCGGCACGAGGCAGCGCGGATACGCTGGCGTGGATGCGATGGGACCCCGCGCAGTACGGCCGTTTCGCCGCCGAGCGTGACCGACCGTTTTTCGACTTGACGGCGCGAATCGGGGCGGTCGCGCCCCGGCACGTCGTCGACGTCGGTTGCGGCCAGGGCCATCTGACCGCGACGCTGGCGCAGCGTTGGCCCGATGCCGTCGTCGAAGGTTTCGACTCGTCACCGGAGATGATCGCCGAGGCGCCCGAGGTGCCCAACGTGATCTTCTCCGTCCGGGACGCCGGCGACTGGCAACCAGCCGACGACGTGGATGTCGTCGTGAGTAACGCTGTGCTGCAATGGATTCCACTCCATCACGAGCTGATTGCCGCGTGGGCTCGCGCACTTCCGGCCGGCGGCTGGCTGGCCGTCCAGGTGCCGGGCAACTTCGACTCGCCGTCGCATGTGCTGATGCGACAACTTGCCGCCGCTCCACAGTGGGCGGGCAAGCTGCGCGCTGTCGAGAACCGCATGCCCGCGGTCGGCACCGTTGAGTCGTATGCGGCGGTGCTTCTGGACGCCGGGCTGCGCGCCGACGTCTGGGAGACCACCTATCTGCATGTGCTCACGGGCAAAGACCCTGTGCTGGAGTGGATTCGCGGCACCGGCCTACGTCCGGTCCTCGCCGCGTTGTCGCCGGCCGATGCGGAAGAGTTCACCGCACAACTCGCGGCCGAACTGCGGGGCGCCTATCCGGCTGGACCGCACGGCACGCTGTTTGCGTTTCGGCGGATCTTCGCCGTCGGGCACAAACCTCAGAGCGAGAACAGCTCAGCGGCATTGTCATGAAGCACGCGGCGCAGCCAGACATCGTCCAGTAGCGGATCGTTGGGGTCGTAGTCGCCGACTTGCAAGTGCGCCTTGAAGATTCGTGTGCCGTTGCGAATTGCCCTGCCGACGTAGGCGGCCGCGTCCTGTTCGGGGAAGAACGTGGCCGTAGCCAGGCAGTCGGGCGTTTGGCGGGCGAACTCGGCGGACCAGTCGTTGAGCCAGGCGGCCATCTGCGGTTTGTGCGGATACACCAGCGACGTGAACCGTCGCACGCCGAACCGCCGCAGCGTCTCGACGCGATGCTGCTCGTCGGTGCGGTAGGTGATCGGCCATCGTCGTCCGATGAGGGGTCCAGCGCTGTCGAAGTATGCCGAGACTTTGTCGAGCACCCGCTTCGGCATGAAATGGGTGTGCACGTCGACGATCCCGGGCAGCCCGAGCGTCGCCCAGACCTGCCGCACCTCGTCGTCTTCGCTCACCGGCCCCTCCTGTGCCGTTTCGGCGTCTACCGCGGGCTGCGTTCGTTGAGCAGGGCTATGACGCGGCCGACGAGCTCGTCGAGATCGGCTCCCGTGGTGTCGAGCACGAGGTCCGGGTTCTCCGGCGGCTCGTAGGGTGCGTCTACGCCCGTCAGCCCCTTGACCTCGCCTTTGCGGGCCCGCGCGTACAGCCCCTTCGGGTCGCGCTTCTCGCATTCCTCCAACGACGTCGCGACATACACCTCGATGAACGGCAGCTTGGCCGCCTCGTTCAGCGCCCGCGCGATCTCCCGGTCGGATTTCAGCGGTGACACCAACGACGCCAACGCCACCACGCCTGCATCGGCGAGCAGACGCGTCAAATGCCCCACGCGACGGATGTTTTCGGCGCGGTCGCCCGGCGAGAACCCCAGATCGTCCGACAGCCCGTGGCGCAGGTTGTCCCCGTCGAGCAGATACGCCACCCGGCCGGACTCCACCAGCGCCCGCTCCACGCCCACCGCAATGGTCGACTTGCCCGAGGCGGGCAGGCCGGTGAACCAGATCGTCGCCCCGGGCTGGCCGGTCTTGGACCAGCGATACCAGCGGTCCAGCGACGACGGGTGCCAACGGATGTCGGTCCGCGTCTGTGTACCCGGCTTGACCTCACGCGGTTCCAGGATGGTGCCGGCGCCAACGGTGTCGTTGCTGTTTTCGTCGATGAGGATGAACGCGCCGCTGTCGCGGTTGTCGGCATACGAATCGGCGACGAGCACCGAGCTGGTACGCAACGTGACCCGGCCGATGTCGTTGAGCCCCAACTCGACTGGATTGTCGAGCTCGTCGAGCGTCTCCGGGTCCAGACGCGTGTGCAGTTCCTGCACAGTGGCCCGCACGGTGGAGGTGGCCTGCTTCAGCGCCAGCCGGTCGCCCGCCCGCAGTGGCGTGTCGGCGAACCAGCACACCGTGGCCTCGATCTCCCGGGCCAGCACGGGCAGGACGGCGTCGTCGGCGCCGCTGACCAAGACGTCGCCGCGTCCGACGTCGATGTCATCGGCCAGCTCGATCGAAACCGACAGCGGCGCAACGGCAACCGAGCGACTGTCGTCCAGCGTGTCGAGCGCAGTCACCGTCGAGCGGGTACCGGCCGGCAGCGACACCACCGGATCTCCGACTTGCAGCGTGCCGGCCGAGAGCCGGCCGGTGTAACGGCGCCGCTGCGATGCCGTCGGCCGCGACACCCACTGCACCGGCAGCCGCAGCCGCCTGGCCTCGGCCTGCGGAGCGGCCAGCTCGACACCTTCCAGGTACTCCAACAGTGTCGGCCCGCTGTACCACGGCGTGCGCTGCGACCGGTCTACGACATTGTCGCCGTGCTTCGCAGCGATCGGAATCACCGTGATCTCCGGGAGCCCGAGGCGAGCCGCCATCTGCTGCAGCTGTTGTTCGACCTCGCGGAACCGATTCTGGTCGAAATCGACGAGGTCGATCTTGTTCACGGTGGCCACGAAGTGCTTGACGTCCACCAGTTTTGCGATCCATGCGTGCCGGCGCGTCTGCCGCAGCACCCCGGCGCGCGCGTCGACGAGCAGGATCGCGACGTGCGCGTTGGACGCCCCGGTGAACATGTTGCGGGTGTAGCGCTCGTGCCCCGGGGTGTCGGCGAGGATGTAGCTGCGGGTCTGCGTGGAGAAGAACCGGTAGGCGACGTCGATCGTGATGCCCTGCTCGCGTTCGGCGCGCAATCCGTCGGACAGCGCGGCCAGGTCGGCCACGCCATGCTCGTCGGTGACAGCCTCGAGGTGATCCAGCGGCAGACTGTCGGTGTCGTGCAGCAGCCGACCGATCAGCGTGCTCTTGCCGTCGTCCACCGACCCGGCGGTCGCGATCCGCAGCAGCTGCCGCGTCACGGTGGGGACGGCTTCGCCCGGGGCTTCGCTGGTCGCAGTCATGTCAGAAGTACCCTTCACGTTTGCGGTCTTCCATCGCGGCGGCCGACGTGCGGTCATCGGCCCGCGTCTCGCCGCGTTCGGACACTGTGGCCGCTGAGATTTCGGCGATCACGCCGCTGATGTCGGTGGCCCGGGACCGCACCGCTCCGGTGATCGTCAGGTCGCCGACCGTGCGGTAGCGCACCCATTCGACCGCCGACGTCTCGCCGTCGCGCGGTGCTGCGTATTCCGACACCGCGAGCAGGATCCCGTCGCGCTCGAACACCTCACGCTGATGTGCGAAGTAGATCGACGGCAGCTCGAGATTTTCCAGCTCGATGTAGCGCCAGACATCCAGTTCCGTCCAGTTGGACAACGGAAACACCCGCACCTGCTCGCCCTTGCGGATCCGCCCGTTGTACAGCGACCACGGCTCGGGCCGCTGCGCGCGCGGATCCCACTGGCCGAATTCGTCGCGGAAGCTCAGGATGCGCTCCTTGGCGCGGGCCCGCTCCTCGTCGCGGCGCGCACCGCCGAACGCCGCGTCGAATCCGCCGGCCTCCAACGCATCCAGCAGCGTGCGGGTTTGCAGCCGGTTGCGTGACGCGCCCGGCCCGGGGTCGGCCACCCGACCCGAGTCGATGGACTCCTGCACCGACGCGACGATCAGCTTGTGCCCGTGGCCGGTGACCCTGCGGTCACGGAACTCGATGACTTCACCGAAGTTGTGTCCGGTGTCGACGTGCATGACCGGAAAGGGAAGGGGCGCGGGCCGAAAAGCCTTCTCCGCCAATCGAAGAAGCACGATCGAGTCCTTGCCGGCCGAAAACAGCAGCACCGGCCGTTCCAGCTCGGCGACCACCTCCCGGATGATGTGCACGGCCTCGGCCTCCAGCAGGCGCAGTTCGTCAACGCGCCGCGCCTCGACCGGTGTCGAAGTCGTCATGTCGGTAATCCCAACCTCTCTGCGTCCGCGCGGTAGCGGTCCACCCATTCGTCGGAACGTTGATCGGCCTGGCGCTCGAGCACTGGCGGCGGGGCGAGCCGCGGGTCCTGCCCCAACGCCTCGAGGATCGTCGCCACGATCTGCGTCAGATTGCGCCACAGCACGGGATACGGCACGTCGAGCGGCTCGATGCCCTCCTCGTCGAACCATGCGCGCCAACCCTTTTCCTGCTCGCGCAGCATGGTGATCACGTGCGCAATGGCACCCGCGTGGTACTCCGCGCGCGCGTCGCGCACCGGGTCGGGGCGGCCGCGCCACACCCGGGTCTGCACGGCCCGCCAGAACGACACCGCCTGCGACACCACGTCGGGCCGGTACACGTGCACGAGCACCGGCACCTCGCCGATCACGTCGCGGATCGCGGCGAGCAGACCGTCGCCTGAACGGTTCGGCAGCTGGCGGGCGCGCTCCAACAACAGGGGAGTCTGGTTCCACATCAGCTTGCCGCCCCACACGCCGTTCGGCGTGCGCCCGACGGTTCGGATGTAGTCACGCCAGATCTCGGCCGGCGCCAGATCCGGGGTGCCCTCCTCGAGCGGATCGAGCAGCCGCAGGATCGATTCGTCGGTGACATCGGCGAACCACTGCCGCGGCTGCGGCGGCTGGCTGGTGGTCGGCAGGTACTGGAAGAACTCTTGCGGCTCGCCTGCCACACCGGTGGCGCGCAGCGATTCCACCAACAGTGTGCTGCCGCTGCGCTGGGACGCGAGAACCAGATACGACGACGGGTGATCGGGCACGGACGAAAGCCTAACTGCACCTCGATTTGTGCGCTGAGCTGCACATTTGATCAATGTGAGCGGAACTATTGCCGCGCGCTGGTTTCATGCTCGATGCCCCTGTCGGCGGCGATGCCCGACCGCGACGTGGGCCGGCGGCCGCGGATGAGCAGATACGTTTCGGTGTAGCGCGCCGAGATGCGGGTGCCAGCGAACACCGACGGAATCACGTCGCCGGTCTTCTGCCGCCACTCGTGAAGTGTGACCGCCAGATCCTGCGCCACGGCTTCCGCGTGCTCGCTGTGCTCGCCTTCGAGCAAGTTGCGGTACTCGCCCGGATCGGCGACGAGGTCGTAGAGCTCACGCTCCGGCCGAGGCCCGCGCACATGCGGGGCGACCGCCTTTCCCGACGGGCTCTCCTCGATGTCCCACGGCAGATCCAGCAACGGGCGGTGCGCGTAGTTCTCGATGTAGCTGTACTCCTTGGTGCGGATCGCCCGGATCGGGTCGAACGAGTCGTGATACGTCTTCTCGGTGTAGACGTGCCCGCGCACGGGTGCCGCCCCGCACGCCAGCAGGTTCGCGGCGTGTGACACGCCTTCCACGTCGTCGGGCACGTCGATGCCGAGCAGCCCGAGAATCGTCGGCACCAGGTCGACACCGCTGAACAATTCGTCGTATCGACGCGGCGGGATGCCGCGGCCCACCGGCGGTCGCACGATGAACGCGATCCCGGTGCCCGCGTCGTACAACGTGGATTTGGCTCGCGGAAACGCCGGGCCGTGGTCGGTGAAGAACACCACCCAGGTGCTCTCGTCCAGGCCTGTGTCGCGCAGCGTGTCGAGCAGCCGGCCCACTGCGGCGTCGGCGACCGAGATCGCGCCGTGGAACGCCGCGAGATCGTCGCGCACTTCCGGTATTTCGGGAAGGTAGCCGGGCACGTCGACCCCTTCAGGGTCGGCCGGCTGGTAGCGGTCCGGCGGATACGGCCGGTGGGTTTCGAAGAAGCCTGCTGTGAGTAGAAACGGCTGGTCGCCCTCGGCCGGGGCGCTCTCGGCCAGCCATTGCCGGGTCCGCTCGACCACGTAGTCGCAGTACGAATTCGACACGTCGAACTCGTCGAATCCGAGCCGCTCCGGGTAGGACGTTTCGTGCTGCATCCCGAACAGCGCGGAGTAATAACCGTGCTCGGACAGCATGTGCGGCAGGGTCCGCACGCCCGCGCGGTACTCCCAGCCGTGATGGGCCAGTCCGACGAGGCCGTTGCTATGCGGATAGCGGCCGGTGAACAACGCTCCGCGCGAGGGCGAGCACAGGGGCGCGGCGGCATGCGCACGGGTGAACAAGATGCCTTCTGCCGCGAGCTGGTCGAGGCGTGGGCTGGACACATCGGCGTAGCCGTAGGCCCCCAGACAGCGGCCCAGGTCGTGCCAGTGCACGAGCAGCACGTTGTCGCGACGTCTCACGGTTGGCCACCTTCCACATTCGGCCCGGCGCTGCCAATTCTTTCGATCATCGCGATTGGCGGGCGGCCGAGCACCAAACTGACATCGTGGCAGACGACACACGCGTGGTGGTCGACGCGCACATCCACCAGTGGGATCCGTTCACGACGCCGCGGGTGGTGTCCGGGCCGGCGAAGATCATCCGGCGGGCACCGTTCGCCAGGCCGGTGATGATGCGCATGTTCCCGCGGGCCGCGCGCGACTTCGCCGGCGATCCGCAGTATCTGCTCAACGAATACCTGCCCCCTGACTACACGGCCGACGCAGCGCCGCTGTGCGTCGAATCCGTCGTGCACGTGGAAGCCGGATGGCGCAGCAAGGAGCCGGTGGGCAGCGCCGACGAGACCCGGTGGGTCAGTGCCCTGCCGTTCGGCGAAGCCAGCGCCCCGGCCCTGGGCGCCATCGTGGCGCATGCCGATCCCTCCCAGCCGCAGATAGCAAAGGTTCTCGACGCCCACCTGCAGGCCAGTGCGCTCGTGCGAGGAGTGCGCTGCGTCGCCGCGAACAGTGCCGACCGCGGAATCATGGACTGGGACAGCCGACCGCACCTGCTGTCCGAGCCGGCCTTCCTGCGCGGCTTCCAAGCCGTCGCCGAGCGGGGGCTGAGCTTCGAGGTCTGGGTCTACGGGCACCAGCTGCCGGACGCCGTGACGCTGGCGCGTGAATATCCGGAGACGACGTTCGTGCTGGACCACTATGCGACGCCGGTCGGCGCGCTTGCGCCGTGCGGCCGCCACACCGGGCACACCGCCGCGGGGCGCGCGAGCATCCTGTCCCGTTGGCGCGACGGCATCTCCGCGCTGGCTGAGTTACCTAACGTGGTCGCCAAACACTCGGGTCTGGGCATGCCGGTGCTGGGCCTCGGGCGGCTGCCGCGCGAGCAGTTCCGCGACGCGATCGCGCCGCTGGTGACGCACCTCGACCAGGCCTTCGGTCCGCAGCGGACGTTCTGGGCGTCGAACTATCCGATGGACAAGCCGAACATCGCTCTAGCTGAGGTCATTTGGGTGCTGCGCGAGATCCTGTGCGACCGTTTCCACGACGGCCCGATGCTGCGGGACAACGCCAAGCGGGTGTACCGCATCGGCGCCGGGCCGCGGCCGTGACAGTCTGGTCGCATGGGCAAGCGCAGCAAGGCCATGCTGGTCATCGCCGCTGTGGCCGCCGCGTGCTACGGCTTGCTGTGGCTGGCATACGCGATGCATTGGGCGTGGTTGCCGGCGGTCGACAACGCTGCGCTGCAACCCCTGCACCGCTTCGGCGTGAAACACCATGCGTGGGTGACGTTTTGGGATGTGCTGTGCACGGTGCTGGGTCCGGCGGGGTTTCGCGTCGTGGGCGCAGGCGTCGTGGTGGTCGCACTGCTGCGACGCAATCTGCGGGTCATCCTCTTCGTGGTGGCGGCCATCGGGCTCAGCGGCGTCGTCACCCAGATCGCCAAGGACCTGGCCGACCGGCCGCGGCCGTCAGGCGCATTGGTGGCGGCCAGCTCGACCTCGTTCCCGTCGGGTCATGCGCTGGGGGTCATGGCGGGTGTCCTTGCGCTGATGACGATTTCGACCGGCATGTGGCAGGCCCGCGCGCGGCTTGCCGCGGTGACCGTGGCCGCGCTCGTGGTGGTTGCGGTAGGAGTCGGCCGGGTGGTGCTCAACGTCCATCACCCCTCTGACGTGCTGGCCGGCTGGGCACTGGGCTACCTGTGGTTTGTCGCATGCCTTTTCGCGATCCGTCCGCTTCCGCTCGCCGCGCCCGCGGCACCGGAAGCGCACGCTGTCGGCACAGTCGAGTAGTCGAGTACTCATCCCCGTTGCGCAACTGCATGCCACTGTTGAGTTCGTTCACGCCACACCCCGGTCGCGGCCGGATAGATTGAGGCGGCAGGCAATGGAAATTGTGCTCAGCACGTCGGCAGACGACCTGAGACTGGTCAATGGTCGGTCCGCCGCGGCCACCACGAGAACCGGGTCGTCCGACATGGCAACACAGGTCCCCGTTTCCCCGCGCTGGGAACCGCTTCGGGAGCCGGCCGGCATCGACGACGTGGTGCGCAACCTCGATCAGGTGATCGACTGGTCGGTCGAAGCGCGCAGCACGATCGGCTACTTCGCGGCGCTCTACAAGCGCACGACGGTCGCGATCCGCAAGGCGATCGACGACGGCGACTTCGACGACGGGGCGCGGATGGAGAAGCTCGACATCGTCTTTGCGAGCCGGTACTTCAACGCATTGAACGCCTATTTCCTGCCCGATCAGTACAGCGGGTTGACCCTTCCGTGGGAGGTGTCGTTCGTCGGCGCCAAAGACGGCCAGGCCACCATCCTGCAGCATCTGATGACCGGGATGAACGCCCACATCAGCCTGGACCTCGGGCTGGCTGCCTTCGCCACCGCCCAGCAGGATTTGGCCGCGCTCGAGGCCGACTTCAACCGCGTCAACGCGATCCTGGCCTCACAAGTGCACGGCATGCTCGATATCGTCAGCGAGCGTTCACCGGTGCTCATGTGGGTACGCCGGCTGCTGCCGGGCGAGGTGTTCTTGATCAAGCGCCTGCTGAAGAGATTGCGCAGGGGTGCATGGCAATTCGCGGTCTACATGGCGCTGAATTCCGACCGGGAGATCGAGGCTCGGGTCAACCAGTCGGCGTTCACGGCGGCTGTCGGCGCCTGGTATCTGCAACCGCTGGGCCGGTGGGCGCCGTTCCCCTGGTTCACCCGCACGATCTCGAAACACGAAAAACCGGACATCGCCGAGACGATCGCCGCGCTCAAAGGAAAAGCCGAGGACCCCGCGCCGATGAAGAAGGCGTACCTGGTGCGAACCGCATCCCGCTGATCAGCTGAGCAAGCGCTGGGCCCGGGTCCATTCGGGCCAGCGCGCGTCACCGGCGAAGCGGGCCAGCGCGTCGGCCAGCTCACGTCGGCGCGCGAAGCCGACGGTCTCGAAATAGTCCAGCTCGCAACGCAATTCGAACAACGGTGCCTCCTGACGGCGGGCCGCCTCGACCGCGGCCGCAAGCGCCGCCTGTCGCGATTGCGGGTCGGCAAGGGTGTGCGCGCGCAGTCGCATCAACTCGGCGTCGTAGAAGTGCATCCCGGTCTCGCCGGCGTGCTGCAATGCCGACTCGAGCCGGCGACGGGCCTTTTCGGGCTTGCCGGCTGCCGTCAGCACGCGGCCGATCACCGCGTCGTGAAACGTCAGATAAAGGTTGAGATGCAAAAGACGCGAGCCGTCCACGCGTTTGGCGATCTTCTCGGCCGCGCCGGCCAGGACGGCTGCGTCGGCACCGGCGTCCATCGCGTTGAGCGCCTTGACGGTGGCGTTCTCGGTGGAACCGACCAGCCGCCACAAATCCAAGCCTGACTGCTCGCTCAACTGGCGAAGAGCGGCCACGCCAGCGGATGCCGCCGCGTACTGCCCGGTCTCCAGCCGAACCCAGATGTCGACGAAATGCGTGTGAGCCCGGTTGTAGGCGTTCTGCGGAAATCCCAGCTCTTCGCAGCGGTGCACCGACTCCGCCAAGTGCGCATTCGCCGCGTCGAGGTCGCCGCCCATCGCGTAGGTGAGCGCCAGATACGTATGCGCCGACGAGATCGGGTCGATGGCCACCCACCACGCGGTGTCGAGCACCCGCGGGTCGGCGGCGGACTGGTCGGCCAACGCTCGACGCAAATGGCTTCGCGCAGAAATGAAGTCGCCTTGCAACCACGTGACCGAACCCAATGACGACGCGATGACGGGCTCACTCCACGGCCGGTCTTTGGTCACCCGGGCCGACAGTGATTCGAGCAGCTCATGCGCGCGGCGCAACTCGGCACGCGGCACGTAGTAGCCGATCAACGCGGTCAAGGTGGCGAACAGTTCGTCGTCGTAGTTCTCGGCGCTGGCCAGCTCGAGGCACCGTTCGAAGTCCGCCGGGCCCTGGCCGCTCATGCTGCCCTGCGTCGCGCCCGCCAAAAATCCGCGTTCTAGCCGGATCGCGATCTCTTGACGGTCGCGCGCGGCACCAGCGGCGCAGTGGGTCAGCTGGTTGAGCGCATCGGTCAGGCATGTCTGAGCCTCATGCAGAGCGCCCCGCCGGCGCGCCGCGACGGAGGCCTTGCGCAGCGCCGTGACAGCCTCGGCGAAGCGGTGCGCATGGGCGTAATGCCGTGCGATGACACGCCAATCGGGTTCGACGCCAGGGACCGTGTCGGTGAGTGCTCGTCCGGTTCTGGCATGCAGCTTTCGATGCACGGTCGGTGGCGCCAACTCGGCGGCTACTTCCCGGATCAGCTCGTGGCGGAACCGCCATCCGCCGGTGTCGTTGCGCTCGAACACCCGCACCCGCATGAGGTCGGCCAGCACCGCGTCGACGTCCGCTTCGTCACCGACGACCTGCCGCAGCAGCGCCACGTCGCCGCTTCGCCCGATCACGGCCGCCGCTTCCACCACCGGCACCACGTCGGCGCGGGTGTGCAGTCGGGCGAACAGCGGTTCGTACAGCGCTTCGGGCACCTGTCCCTGCGGCTCACTGGCCTCAAGGCCGGCGACCACGTGCTCGATGTGGAACGGCACGCCGTCGCAACGCTCGCGCACCGCGGCCCGCTGAGCGTCGGTCACCTCAGGGGCCAGCGCGTCGATCAGCGCGTCAGACTCCGCTTCGCTCAATGGCGAGAGCTCGAAAAGCGTTACCGGCCAATGCTTTTCGATAACGTTCTGGTCGCGTGTGGTGATGACGACCATCACCCGCCCGTCGGCCGAGGCCAAAACGGCGTCCAGCAAGTCGATGGTCGACGTGTCGAACCAGTGCACATCCTCGGCCACGACGAGCCCCGCCCGATCTCGTAGGCACGCCAGCACGTACCGGTGCACGGTCGCGCCGATCAGCTCGTAGAGCGTGCGGCCTTCCACAGCGGCAGGGGTGTAGCCGTGCTCGGCGCCCACGCCCAGCACCGGCGCCAGCAGCGGCACCGCGTCGACCGGATCGAGGCCATGCGCGCGCAGCTCAGTCTCCAGCAGCCGCAACCGCTCCGAACCCGTGGTCAAACGTGTTATGCCGCAGCGTCTTTCGAGCAGACGCCGGACCGGATGCAGGCCGGTCTCGGTGTGCAGCGGCGAACCTCGCAGTTCGACGACCACACCGCCCGATTGCTCGACGATGTCGGCCGCCGCGCGTGCCAGTCGCGTCTTGCCGATGCCCGGTTCGCCGCAGAATGCGACGCCGGGATACCTGGCCTCACCGTCGCATGCCTGCTGCCACACCTGCTGCAGCCAGGCGCGCTCCCGGTGACGCCCGATCATCGGCGGCGACGACGGCGCCAAGGCATGCGGTCGCTCGCCGAGCACCCGATAGTGGTTGACCGGACTCTCGACGCCTTTGACCGCGGCGGCTGGGCCGGCGACCAGCTCGTAGGCGTCCGCGACCAGCGCTGCGACAGCGTCCGAGACAGCCACGGTGTCGGGCGCGGCCAGCGAGGAGATCCGCGCGGCGAGGTTCGCGGCGAACCCGTACACGTCGTCTTGGGCGATGTCCAGATACACCAGCCCACGATGGATGCCCACACGCACGCTGAGTCCCACGTCGAGTCGGCGCATGGCTTGTTCGCTCAGCCGGGTGACGGCGCGGGTGATGTCGAGCCCGGCAGCCACCGCGCGCTGCGCCCCGTCCTCGTGCGCGGTGGGGTGTCCGAAGACGGCGAGTAGCCCATCGCCTTTCGTCGAGCCGATGTGGCCGCCGTAGCGGTCGACGATCTGCACGACGTACTCGCGATAGCGTCCGACCAGCATGCGGTAGGTTTCCGGCTCCACCCGCGTCGACAGCACCGTCGAATCGACCAGGTCGACGAACAGGATGGTCAGGCGCCGAATCTCGCCGGCGCCGCCGACGTCCGGGAAGTCCTCGGCCAGCAGCTTTTCCGCGTCGGTGTTCGAGGCGTCGACCGCCAGCACCTGACCGGCCAACGCAGAGGCGGCCGCGCGGTCACCGCGATTGATGGCCGCCACCGCCCGGTCCAGGAGCTCGTTGATCGAACCGCCGCTGTCCCGGCCTGCGCCGTTGACCTCTGGGTGGCCCTTACGGTCGCCCACGTCAATATCGTGGCACCGCCTGGGCGATATTGCAGTCCATTTCACCGACGGCCTTGCCGGGCGCGTATCGGCCCGGCACCGTCGTCACGCCCGCAGCTGCCACTGGAGGGCGAGGTGGTCCGGAATGGCGAAGTCCGCGCGGTCGCCGCGGCGTTCCAACGTCAACAAGCCCCGGAGGAGTTCACGACCGAACGGTTCGGCCAGCCGTGACATCGGCCCGAAGCGCCGGGACCGCTCTCCGGCTCTGTCGAGGACGTTGACCAAGAACCAGTTGGCCAGGCGGGAAAAGAAACCGAGGTCGCGCGGAACACGGATCAGGTCGGCGGTCTTGTCTCCGATGAGGTGGCGGATCAACGGCGGGATGGTGTCGTCGAACAGATAGCCCGGGGTCATCTTGTCCAGCAGCTCGAGCAGCGCGGCCGTCATCTGCTGTCCTTCCGGCGAGGCGGCGAATTGGCGTCGCCGGATGATCTCCACGAGCGCAGCAGCCTCCTCCGCGTCGTCCACCCGCATGTCGTCATCCAGGCCGATGAGGTGACCGATCACGGTCCACAGGTGCAGATACGCGTCGATGTCCTCAGGGGGCAGCCGCACGCCGAGGCGGCGGAGCGGGTCGGCGACGACGTAGGAGAACGCGAGCATGGTCCCGGCCAGGTCTTCTTGGTTGACGGGCTCGCCCCACTGTTCGTAGTTCCACAGTCCGGGCTGTCCTTGGTTGCGCGCCTTGATCAGGTGGCGCACTGCGGCGTGCATCAGCCGGACCTTCTGGATGACGCGACGGCCCTTGCCGTTGTCATCGAGCCCGCCGACGCTGAGCACGTCGACCAAGAACTGCCCTGTCTCCATCACCCGTCGGCGCGCGTCGCTGTCGAGCCGGGCGGTCATGGCGAGCACCTTCACGCCGTTTGCCGCCGCGTACGACGACGTCAGCGACGCGCAGAACAAGCAGCACGAGATATGCAGACCCCACGTCTCGAACAGCCGTTGTCCCCGCTCGATACGAGCCGCATCCGCCCACTGCGGCAACGGCAACGTGTCAGCCAGGTACGCCTTGAGGCGGTCGGGCAGTTCCGGCGGCACCGGGTCGTCGGTGCGGATCAGCGTTTTCATGACCGCGTTGACTGCCTCGACGCCGCCCTGTTCGAGGACCTCAGCGACGGCCTCGTCAGCGACCGGATCTCCCTCCCGCCGCTTGCTGTCGAGCATTGCGTCGGTCCACCGGGTGCTGGCGCCGGCCACGCGTTCAGCTTCCCAGCATTCGGGTCCGTGCGCCGACGGAATGCCGATTCGAGCCCGATCGGCTATCGGCTATCGGCGCGGCGGCGGACGGAACACCGCTAGCGCCCGATACCGCACGCTGAAGCTGGCCGACTCGTGCTTCGAGCCGACTTCGCCGTCATGCGCGATGGTCGTCGGACCGTCGAGACAGCGGAAGCTGAACTCCGGCACCTGCCGTTCGTGATACAGCGGGCTGCGCTCCAAGCGGCCCAGCATCAGCGACGTCAGGATGCGCAGCTTGGCCAGCCGCGGACCCGTCTCCAGGATCCGGATGTCCAGCAGCCCGTCATCCATTCGGGTCCGCCGCGACGGCGCGAATCCCGATGGTAAGTAAGCGGAATTGCCCAGGAAGAACAGTGACGTCTGCATCTCCCGGTTGTCGAACGCGATCCGTACCGGCTCGTCGTGGCGCAGCGTGTGCAGCATGGCGTACGCGCTGGCGAGTGGTTTGGAGATCTTGTGTTCCAGCCGCTCTCGGGTCTGCACGAACTTCGGGTAGGCGCCGATGCTGGCGGTGTTGATCACGATGTTGTCGTCGTTGAAGCACACCAGGTCGACGCAGAAGACGTTGCCGTCCTTGATCGCACGGATGGTCTTGTCGGCGGTGTCGCAGCCGATGTCCTTGGCGAAGTGGTTGAAGGTGCCGCCGGGAAACACCGCCAGCGGCAGCCCGGCCTCCACGGCCACGCCCGCCGCGCACGACACCGAGCCGTCGCCGCCGGCGATGGCCAGCACTTGAGCGCGTTGTGCGGCCGATTTCAGCGCAGGCACGAGGTCGTCGTCAGGGCCGAGTTCGACGATCTCGGCCGCCGGTAACGATTCCCGGACGCGCGCGGCGATCTCGGCGCCCGCGCCGCCGCC
The DNA here is from genome assembly GCF_059812855.1 of Mycobacterium sp. NGS35. Taxonomy (NCBI): domain Bacteria; kingdom Bacillati; phylum Actinomycetota; class Actinomycetes; order Mycobacteriales; family Mycobacteriaceae; genus Mycobacterium; species Mycobacterium sp. NGS35. The sequence goes on along the minus strand of NZ_JCALDL010000001.1, from coordinate 931,874 downwards.
CGACGCCGGGTTGACCACCATGACTACACCGGCGCCATCGGGCCGGGGCGGCGTCTGGACCTTCAGCGGCTCAGCGGTGGGCAGATTGCGCGGCACGACCGGCGGCACCACCCGAGCGCCCAGCACCGCGACCGATGCGCCGATGCCGAATCCGATGAACACGTCGCCGGGGTAGTGCGCGCCGGTGGCCACCCGCGACAGGCCGACCAGCCCCGCGAGCAGCGCCAGCACCAGCCCGAGCACCGAGTTCTCCAGCCCGACGCCCACCGCGAACGCCGCCGCGCTCGCCGAGTGACCGGACGGCAGTGAGTTGGAGGTGGGGTGGCGATGAGTCTGGCGCGCGAGCGGCACCCGTAGATAGCTGGGCCGAGGGCGGCGCCGCAGCCGCTTGGCCCCTTGGTTGGTCAGCAGGCTGGTCACGGCCAGGCTGAGCACCCCGCGGACCGCGCCCCGCTGCGCCGACGGCCGCCGCGACGCCATCAGTACCGCTGCGATCGCCAACCACAGCTTCGAGTGGTCCGCGGCGCGGGTAAGCCGGGGCATCGTGAGGTCGAGCAATTGGCTTTCGGAGTTGGCGACGGCGTCGAAGACGCTCTCGTCCAGCGTTCCGAGGCCTCTGGTGATCTGCCGCAGCCCGCGGTCGCGTCGCGGCCCAGGAAAGTGCATACGTCAACCTATCCCGGGCATCCGGCCGCGAAACGCGACGGCGCGCTGGTCAAGCCTCCGGTCACGCGGACGGCATTGAGTCATTGCCCGAGGTCCCATTCGTCGATGACGCCGCGGATCACCAACGAGTGTGCGCTTCGAGGGGCTGCTGATCTATCAGACGCTGGTTGTTGCGGCCGACCGCCGCGGGCAGCTTGTCGACGACATCGCCGAGCTGGGCGACGCCGTACACAGGGCCTTTCTCGGCAACGTCAGTACCGTTGACGATGTGTGCCGGTCGCTATTCGCCGATTCTGAGGTGCTTCACTGATGGCCCGTAGCGGCAGGCCGCCCAAGATCGATCCGATGAAACCGATCCATAGGGCCGTGTTGCACAACGACATTGACACCTTCGCCGTCGAATTGGCGGCCGGCAACTACGTCAACGCGCCGGGTCCTGAAGGCATGACGCCGCTGCATATCTCGGCCGACTACGGCCGCCTGGACTTTGCGAAAGCGCTCGTCGAAAGGGGGGTCGACATCGACCCGATCAATGTGTGGGGCAACACCCCGCTTTGGATGGCTGTCTACAACTACAACAAGACCGAGCCGCCCGGGGCCATCATCCGGCTGTTACTCGAGCATGGTGCAGATCCCAATCGGGGCGAAGGTCATCAACCACCGCTCGAACTCGCCAAGATGATCGCCGGCTTCCCTGAAGCCCTGATCGAACTGCTCGAAGAACACGCGGGCCAATAAGACACTCGCGGTTCCTTTAAGCCGTCAACGATGTCGCCGGTGCGGTCGCTGTGACCGAGTTGTGGCTGAACCTTGACTTGACCCCTAACCACGCCGGTGGCGACGATGAGGCGTGCGCCGTCTCGTCGCTGTTCTCGCCGCGACCGTCATCGCGATGGTCGCTGCGCCGACGGGCCGCGCGGACTTCACGCCGTGGTTCGCCCGCTCGGTAGGAGGGGCCACACAGGTCATTTCGGTTGTGGGCGTTGGTGATTCGACGGCGAAGATGGACGTCTGGCAGCGCAGTGCCGCCGGCTGGCAGCCCGTCGCGGCGGGCATTCCGGCGCACATCGGCTCCGCCGGCATGACGCCGCAATCCAAGGACGGTTATCCCGCCACCCCGATGGGAGTCTTCACGCTCGACTACGTGTTCGGCACGGCGCCGTCGCCCGGCGGCGGGCTTCCGTATCTGCAAGTGGGTCCGGACGACTGGTGGGACGGCGACCCGCACAGTCCGACGTTCAACACCCACCAGCACTGCAAGAAGGAGCAGTGCCACTTCGACACCTCGGACAGCGAGAACCTCGACATCCCCGAATACGTGCATTCAGTGGTGATGGGCGTCAACACCAAGGAACGCGTGCCGGGCAACGGCGCCGGGTTCTTCATGCACGCCACCGACGGCGGCCCCACCGCCGGCTGTGTCGCGATCGACGACGCCACCCTGGTGAAGATCATCCAGTGGCTGCGTCCGGGTGCGCTGATCGCAATCGGGAAGTGATCAGTGCCACTCAAATATGAAGCGCCGCACCGGTTTTCAGCGTGAAGTTCAGCCCCTGCAGCGACATCGTGGCCTCATAGGTGCGGTCGTAGCCGGTGGCGCTGATCTTCCAGCCCTGCGGCGTGCGCCGGTACGTGTCGCGGTAGAACGCGGCGCCGATGAGCATGAAGTCGAACTCGGCGACGATCACGCGGTCTTGCAGGTACCAGACGCCGGTGGCCTGGTCGCCGTCGACGGTGATCTCCGGGTGGGTGACGCGGTGCTCGGTGATCACGGCCGGACCGACCGACGAGCGCATGTACTCGACGAGGTCCGCGCGGTTGGTGAAGTGCAACCGCTCGCCGTAGTCGCCGGTGACGTCGTCGGTCAGGGTGTCGGCGAAGGCCTCCCAGTCCTTGGTGTCGAGTGCCCGCAGGTAGCGGTACTTGACGCGCTCGATGGCTTGCAGGTCGGCGGCGGTGTCGGTCACGTCAGCATTGCAGCACAAACCCGGCGCGCAGGGAACTGGCGCGAGTCTGGCGTGGCAACCGAGCGTGCGGTGAGATGATGCGCGCATGCGCAGGTTTCGGTGGGTGATTCGGCTGCCCGCCGTTTTCACGGTCGCGGCCGTCGCCGTGTGCTCGGCGCCGACGTCGGTGCCGGCCGCGGTCGAGAGCCAGCCGCCCCCGGCGGGTGCGCATGCCTCACCGACAGCGCCGGCCGCGGCGCCGCTGTACCCGTTCACGTTGCGCCAGCAGCTCGACATGCCGCCGCTGCACAACGGCCCGGGCGACTTGGCCGCTCAGATCGCCAACCGCACGCAGGTGTATCAGCGCGCGCAACTGCTGAAGATCGGCAGCGGCACCGCGATGGCGGCGTGGTCGACGGCCCGCGACACCGTGGCCGTCAACCGCTCGGTGCTGCCCGCGCTGCGCCAGCAGCCCCTGCGCGCAATGACATTCACCGGCAGCCGGTTCTCCGAACTCGAGCGGATGATCACCGGTGCGGATGCGGCCCACATCACAGTGGCCAGCCGGACACTGCAGGCCGACACCCCGCTGACGATCACCGGACACAACGTCGTGGTCGACTTCGCGGATGCGGTGATCCAGCCGGGCCAGACGCCGCCGCTGTGGTTGGTCAAGATCGTGGGTGCACGTGACGTCGCAGTGATCAACGCCAACGTCACCGGCGGCACGAACGGCTTTCTGGTAGACGGCGGTTCGGGGATCGCGATCGAGGGCAACGACGTACGCGGGCTGACGCAGAACGGCATCGTGGTGACTGGCAGAGCATCAGCGGTCGACATCCACGCGAACCGCTTGCACGACGTGCAGCGCGCCGGCGTTCTGCTTCACGGCCCGGTCACCAAAGCGCTGGTGGACAGCAACCAGATAGACCATCTCACCGGGCATTCCAACTGGACCGCCGGCATCGTGCTGACGGGCCGGGGCACCGGCATCGCCGACAACCCCGGCTCGTTCTTTCTGCCGGACAACTACTGGGTGCTCACCACGCCGCTGGTGCAGCGGTTGGAAAACCCCGAGCAGAACGTGATCGTCGGCAATAACATCCGCGACGGCCTGTCGTCGGGCATCTACAACGACGGCGCGATCGCCAACGTGTTCGTCGGCAACCACATCGAAGGCAATGCCAAAGAGGGCATCTGCTTCGACAACGGCGCCACCGCGAACGTGTTCGCGGCAAATCTGGTGGCTGACAACGGGAGACGCTGGGGGCAGCCGGACGAGGTGCTGAAGCTGGACTCGGTGCTCGCGGCGGGCCGAGCTGCCGACGGCACGTCGATGGCCAAACTGCCCGGCATCTCGATCGACAACGCGCTGTACAACGAGATCTTCGCGAACAACATCGTCGGAAACTTCGGCGGTGGGGTGAAGATGGTGCGCACCGCGCTGTTCAACGTCGTCGCCAAGAACACCATCGTCGACAACAACCGGGGCCAGAGCGGGCAGTTCCACTTCTTCGGTGTCGAACTGGGCGCGGCCGAGGCCGACGAACCCGTCATCGACCTGGATTTCGTCGGCTCGTCCGGCAACATCGTGCTGGGCAACGAGATTCGCGGCCAGCACTATTCAGGCGTGTTCGTGGGCCGCGGCTCGGTGCAGAACGAGGTGGTCGACAACGAGATCGTGGGCGCGACGGCCTTCGCGCTGGAGTCGGCGAGCCGGTAGCGCTTTCGCTTCGAGGGCCAGCGTCGCGGAGCACTCCGAGGTCAGCGAGCGCACACATGGTGCGGTAACCTCCGTAGCGAATTCGAGCCGGAAACCGCTTGCAGTCCTGCGCATAACGCGCAACTGCGTCTGGTAGAAAGTGAGCGCACTTGCTGAACCGGTTCATCAAGCTGCAACTGGTGATCTTCGTCGTGCTCACCGTGCTCGCGCTGGGGGTGCTGGGCCTCTATTACCTGCAAGCGCCGCGGTTGATGGGCATCGGGCAGTACACCTTGTACGCGGAGTTGCCGCGGTCCGGTGGGTTGTACAGGACGGCGAACGTGACGTACCGAGGAATCGCGATCGGGCGGGTGGTCGAGGTGGAGCCCACCGAGCGCGGGGCGCGCGCCACGTTGAGCATCGACGATCGGTACAAGATTCCGGCGGACGCGTCGGCCAACGTGCACTCGGTGTCGGCGGTCGGTGAGCAGTACCTGGACCTGGTGTCGACGGGCAACGTCAAGCAATACCTGCACGACGGGCAGACCATCACCCGCAGCACCGTGCCGTCGGACGTGGGCCCGGCCCTGGACGCGACCAACCGTGGACTCAACGCGTTGCCCAAGGACAAGATCGCGACGCTGCTCAACGAGACGTCACAAGCGGTCGGCGGCCTGGGGCCGGCGCTGCAGAGGCTGGTGGATTCGACCACCGCGATTGCCAGCGACTTCCGTGACAACTTGACTCCGGTCAACGACATCGTCGCCAACTCGTCGCCGATTCTGGATTCGCAGGTGAATTCGCGCGACAACATCGAAACCTGGGCGGCCAACCTGAATTCGATCGGCACCCAGGCCGCTGAACAGGACGCGGCGCTGCGCAGCGGTTTGCAGCAGGCCGCTCCCACCGCCGATCAGCTCAACGCGGTGTTCTCCGATGTGCGCGATTCACTGCCGCAGACACTGGCCAACCTCGAAATCGTCATCGACATGCTCAAGCGCTACCACAAGGGCGTCGAACAGTCTCTCGTCATCTTCCCGCAAGGCGCAGCACAGCTAGAGGCCGGCTCCATCTTTCCGGGTTACGGCATCATCAATTTCGCGCTCGGTCCCCTGTTCGTCGGAATCGGTGCCTCTGCGTTGACCCTGCAGGCTGTGCCGCCGGGTTTCGGTGCTGCCCTCAACAGTCCGCCGCCGTGCCTGACCGGCTTTTTGCCGCCGTCGCAGTGGCGCGCGCCTGCCGACACCTCGCCAGCGCCGTTGCCGTCGGGCACCTATTGCAAGATCCCGAAGGACTTCCAAGGCAACGTGGTTCGCGGTGCGCGCAACTATCCGTGCGCCGACGTCCCGGGCAAGCGGGCCGCGACGCCGCAGGAGTGCCACAGCAACGAGCCGTATGTGCCGATGGGCACCAACCCGTGGTACGGCGATCCGAACCAGATCCTCACCTGCCCGGCGCCCGCCGCCCGCTGTGACCAGCCGGTGGAGCCCGGTCGGGTGATCCCGGCGCCCAGCGTCAACAACGGCTTGAACCCGTTGCCCGCAAACCTGTTGCCGCCCAATGGAACTCCGGCGCCGCTGTCCGATCCGCTGTCGCGGCCCGGGCAGGGCAGTGTGGCGTGCAGCGGCCAGCAGCCGAACCCGTGCACCTATACGCCGGCGCAGCTTCCCACTGCGATCTACAACCCGCAGAGCGGCGAGGTCGTCGCGCCCGACGGAAGCCGATACACGGTGCGCGACTCGGCCGGAACGGGCGACGACGGCTGGATGCAGATGCTGGCACCCGCGAGCTGAATTCAGCTGTGCGGCACGGTTCCTCGAGGCAGTGTGAGCGGCAGGTCGGCGTACGTCTTGATGCCCGGTGAGGCGGCGACGACGGCCGGGATTGCGTGGATCGCCGGCATCGCGGTGATGGTGTGCCCGAGGCTCATGAAGTCCGCCATGGTCTTGGCCTTCTCGAGGAAGTCCGGCGGCGGCAGGAACCCCACATTCATTGTCACGGTGGGCATTCCGTCGATGGTGATCTTCCACGGGTCGCCTTCGATCTTCCAGTCCGGATCGAGCGTCTGCCCCTTGCGCCATCGCACATTGAGGTCGACGACTGTTCTGCCGCCGATCCGTCCCTGCCAGCTGGCGAAGACGCCGGCCACGCAACCGGCGCTGATGGTCCACGAACCGAGGTCGAGGTCCTGGGTGGTCTTGGCGTACTCCGCTTCGCACACCACCTCGTCGAACTCGACGCCCAGTGCGTCGCCGACCAGCCGCACCGCCTCGGCGAACACCGCGGTGCCTTGTGCTGCCATGGGCTGCAGCTCGGGGTCGTCGATCGGCGTGCCGAAACCTACCGGAATCTCGGTCGCGGGGGAGTCGTAGAACGTGGTGTCGGACGCTTCGGCGATCGTGACCTTGTCCACGCGGCTACAGCCGGTGGCCGCGACGATCGCCAGCAGTTCGGCGAAGCCCGGGCTGACGCCGGAACCGAACATCGTCGAACCGCCTTGCCGGCACGCCTCCTCGATCCGGTCGCGGCCGGCGCCGAGGTTGTGTCCGGTGATGAACGACGCGGTGGACACCACGTTGACGCCGGCGGACAGGATGCGCACCAGTTCGTCGACGTCGATCCACATCGGGTTGTAGACCACGCAGTCGGGCTTCAGCGCGAGCAGCGCGTCGGCATCGTTGGTCGCGGTCACCCCCAAGGGTGCGATACCGCAGAGTTCGCCGACGTCGCGGCCGGCCTTGTCCTGCGACCATGCGTAGCAGCCGACGATTTCATAGTTCGGGTTCGCGGCGAGCGCCTCCACCGAACTCTTGCCGACGTTGCCTGTTGTCCACTGGACGATCCGATATGGCTTGGTGTTGAGCACTCGCACAGCATAGGCCAGCGGCAGTGCCGATGGACCGGATTGCGTAGCGCATCGAACCTGTTGAGCGCACACTGGAGCAAACACCGCTGCCGTCAGGAGGCGTCATGGGCAAGGATGGACCGTTCGGATTCGATCCCGACGAATTCGAGCGAGTGGTCCGCGAGGCGGGCGAGGGACTGCGCGACACCTTCGAACAGATCGGCAGGGTCTTCAGCCTCCCCGGTGAGCGTGCCGGCTGGTCGACGCTGTTCGACGAGTTCACCCGACCGGGTCGGCGCGGGCAGCCGGAAACCGCCGGCGAGACCGGCGACGGCGTCTGGGCCATCTACACCGTCGACGACGAGGGGGCCGCGCGCATCGAGCAGGTGTATCCCACCGAACTCGACGCGCTGCGCGCGAACAAGACCAACACCGATCCCAATCGCAAAGTGCGGTTCTTGCCGTACGGGATCGCGGTCAGCGTGCTTGACGCGACCGAAGAGTCGGCCTGAGGTACCCCGAGGGCCGGGTTCCCCTGCCCGTCAAGGACATCGGTCGGTTGCTGCTGCGGTGTGCCGACCGGCCCGGACTGGTGGCTGCCGTCAGCACATTCCTGGCGCAGGCCGGTGCCAACATCGTGTCGCTGGACCAGCATTCCACCGAACAGACGGATGGAATCTTCATGCAGCGCACCATCTTTCACCTGCCAGGGCTGTCCGCGGCCCGCGAGACGCTGGAACGGGAGTTCGCCGAGCAGGTCGCCACGAAGTTCGGCATCGACTTCCGGCTGACCGAGGCCGCCAAGCGCAAACGGGTGGCCATCATGGCGTCGAAGCAAGACCACTGCCTGCTCGACTTGCTGTGGCGCAATCGCCGCGGCGAGCTGGACATGTCGGTGGTGATGGTGATCGCCAACCATGCCGACCTGGCCGACGACGTGCGCCCGTTCGGCGTGCCGTTCATGTACATACCGGCCGCCAAGGAGATTCGGGAGCAAGCCGAGCAGCGCCAGCTCGAGCTGTTGCGCGGCAACGTCGACCTCGTGGTGTTGGCGCGCTACATGCAGGTGCTGACTCCGCGCTTCCTCGACGAGGTCGGCTGCCCGCTGATCAACATCCACCACTCGTTTCTGCCCGCGTTCATCGGTGCCGCACCGTACCGACAGGCCAAGGAGCGCGGCGTGAAAATCGTTGGCGCGACTGCGCATTACGTGACCGAGGAGCTCGACGAAGGCCCCATCATCGAGCAGGACGTGGTGCGCGTCGACCATCGGCACAGCGTGGACGATCTCGCGCGGCTGGGCGCGGACGTCGAACGCGCGGTGCTCTCGCGGGCCGTGCTGTGGCACTGCGAGGACCGAGTGATCCGGTACGGCAACCAGACGATTGTCTTCTGAGAAGGGTCAGCCGACCTTCTGCCACAGACAGACGCCGCTGAGCTCGATGGTGAACATCAGCGGCACAACGCGAAATCTCAGCGGCTGTCTGGGTTGGCCGGTCGCGACCTGCGGTGCGCCGACTGTGCCCGCGCTGACGACGCCGACTTGTTCAGCCTTACACGTGGTGTCCGGGTCTTGCGGGGTGGCAGTCCAATCGCCGGATTCGATCTCGCGGTTGGGCTGCCCTTCACCGTGCAGGATCATCTTCGGCCCGAAGCTGAACCAACGGTCACCGCTCGGGTAAGGGTCGTCGAACACCTGCCACTGAGAGCCGCCACTCGCTTGCCTGCGGCATTGCAGATAGGTGGTCACGCGCGCCTGGTAGTCGAGCAGCTGCGTCAGCGCACCGCTGAGGCTTTCCGCGCACGACGAACCTGGTTGTGGCACAAGGGGTTCAGCGTGTGCCGCTGGCGCCACGGCAACCGCGGCCACGACCGCTGATACCACCGCACTGCACTTGCGCTGCTTCATCGCCCGAAGGTCAGACCGAGAGCGCAGGGCTGGGAACCAGGTTCGTCCTGGTCAGATCGGTGCGCATCAGCCGCACCTCGTAGTTGTCCCACGTCGACAGATTCCAGTAAAGGTACTTCTGGTCCTCCGGTGCGAGGTTGGCCGTGCCCGACCATGGATGGATCATCGGGGCATACAGCCCTGGCATCTGCGCTGACGTGACCAATGTCGTTGGGGCCGACCATGTTCCCTGCGGAGTCGTCGCGGTGCGCACGACGATGTTGTTGTTTCCGTCGCCGTACATCATCACGTACTTGCCGAGGTACTCGTTGTACTGCACCGACATCTCGCTCACCGAGGGGGTCGTCTTGAATCCGAACAGCCCCAACAAGCCGGGGGCCGTCGTCTTCGGCAGGATTGCCGTGGCGGCCGAGGGCTTGTTGGCCACCCACGTCTTTCCGTTCCAGTACTCGTATCTGGTCTGGTCCAGGATCTCGGCCTCTTTGACACGCGACAGGTACACCGTTCCGGTACGTCCCGCCGGCGTTCCGTACGAGTAGACGTATCCGTCGTTCACCAACTGCCCGTTGGCATCCCGCACGGCCTGACCGTCCGCGCCGATCTGCACGCCCTTGACGTAGGCGCCCTGCTGGAAGTGCTGGTTACCGGACACGAAGGGCTTGCTGGCGTATCCATAGCCCGCGGGGCGGATGCTGGAATCGGCGACTTGCCATGTCTGGCCATTGTCGTCGGAGTACGCGATGCCCGAGTAGTTCGTCGTCCACTGGCCCGGCGCGCCCCACTTGCGCACGGACATGAAGTCCACGTACTGGCGGGTGTGGCCGTTGGCGTCGGTCACCGAGATGCCGGCGGTCGGGATGATCGTGGTTTCGGTGCCCTTGGCGTAGCCCTTGATGTTGTTGCGGTCGACGATCTCCTTCGGGTCGATGCCCTCCGGCGCGATCGTCGACGCACCGCTGAAGATGTCTCCCTTTACGCTGTTGGGCACGTACATGCCGTTGTTGAGGGTGGCGTCGGGAGTGCGCAACAACGTGTTCATCCGCCAGAAGCCGGTGCGCGCCGGGTACGGGTTTCCGAAGGTGTCGCCGAATGCGATCAGGACCTGGTGCTCGTTGACCGGCGTGGTGGGATCGTCCTTGATTCCGTTGTCCCACATGGTGCCAACGTCGGTGCCGCCGATGCCGAAGCGGACGTCGGTCTTGTTCAAACCGCCAGGCCCTGTCACGTATTCGATGAAGTCCGTGGTGGCGCTGATCGCCGTCGGCGTCTTCGTCGTCCCCGGATACGGGTCGACGGTGACGGCCGCAGTGGGCGCCATCAGAGCAGAGGTGGGCGTCGTATCGGTGAGCAATGCGGTGGTGACCGGCGCGCTGCTCGTCGTCATGACGCGCGCGGCCTCGGCGAACTTCTGCTCGGTCTCCCGGCGTGCTGCCAACGCGAGCAACGTCAACGCGATCGGACCTCCGACGGGACCGCCGGGGACGGTGCCGGCAAGTGGGCCGATGCCCAAGACCGACAAGGCGTTTGCGAGCACATTGGCGGTCGTCGGCGCCGCCGGCTTCGGCTCGGCCACGATCTGCGGCGCGGACGCCGGAACTGTCGCCGGAGCAGCCGACGCCTTCGACGCCTTGTACGCCGTCGTCAATGCCGTTGCAGCGAAGGTCAATTGGCGCTGGGGCGCAAGTGTGGTCGAGGTGATGTCATGAGCTGCACTGGTGACAGTGCGGGCGTCGACTGAGGCTGACGGCGACGTAAGTCCGCTGTTCGCAGTGTCAGGGGCGTCTGCCGTTGCGCCGTTGGACGACGATCGCTTCCGAAGCGCAACCTTGTCGCCGATGGTGAGCCGCGTCTTCGTCGGCGTCTGTGCCGCGGTGGGGGAGTCGGAGTCCTGCGACGGCGACTTCTGCGCGTCCTGCTGCGGGGTGAGTCCGGAGCGGATCTTACTGAACGTGTCGGCCACTCGGCTCAGCGTGTCGGTGATGCGCTGGCTGCTGAGTGCGCCGCCGGAGCTGACCACGTCACCCGGTTTCGCCGGCGGTGTCGCAGCAGACGAACCAAGACTGGTCTTCGATGTCGACGACGAATCGGTCTTTGTCGACTCCTGCGCGGTGGCCGCCGTGGGTTTCTTCGCCACGGTCCCACCGGATTCCGCAGCTGGGGTGCCTGTGCTGCCCTGACCGGAGTCGGATTGCGCGGATGCGTCAGAACCGGTCGGCGTGGCCGATGCCACCCCTTGACCGGTCACGACCGCGGCCCCGACGCCCAGCGCCACGGCCAATCCCCCTACGCGACCTATGCAAGCCGCAGCACCCATGATGTCCCCTCGATGATGCAGCCCCGACCCCGAAAAGGACTGTCTCACACCACAGCGGTGTTTGGTGTGAAAACAGTGACTTCGATCGGCGCTGTTCTACGATTCGTTGTTGCCCGCACCGCGCTGCCGCCGCGCAGTGCAGCAAGGCGTGCTCCGTTGAGCTGTGGAAGCGGCTTGCGGCAACGTCTGAATCGACTGTGGCTCTTGATGATTCGCTTGGGAGCCGAATTCGGTGCCGATGCCGTGCCGAGCAGCGTAATGAAAACGCCTGACGCATAGCGCATCCCCCAATGAGTCAGAGCAGGTTGAGATGCGCGGGGCCGGGGTGAAGTCCCCCAGGCGATCAACGGGTTCGAATTGCGGGCGGCCACGATGGCGTCGATGGCCAGGGCGTCGGTGGGGCGGCGTCTGAACGCGGACAGTCGGCAGCCAGCTGCGCGTCGTCTCAGACGTACTTCATCGCCTTTCCGGAAGTGCTGGGCTCTCAGCCGAAGGCCCCGGGTTCCGCTAGTGGCGGCCCGCTGCTGGATGGCGCGCCGTTATGAAATTGTGATAATGGCCCTTCACCTCGTATGGTGCTTGGCGTGGGCCGACACTCACTACCCAAGAGCCGACGGAAGCCGCCAGTCGGATTTGCGGCTTTCATTGCCCCGGCAGCCGTGCTTTTCGCCGCCGGGGGAGACATGCACACATCCGCCGCGAGCGAGACGGTCGAACCGGTAGTCGAGACTCCTGGGCGGTGCTGCGCGGAGATCGTCGCGGCGGCACCCATGGTGCGCGCGTCAGCGTCGCTGATCCAGGTGGCAGAGGCGGACCCGCCGGCTCAACCGGCAGCAGCGTCGAGATATCGGGTGGTTCAGTTACCGCAAGCGTTGCCCGCCGGAGTAGCACCTGAGCAGGGACTGCAGGTCAAGACGATCCTGACGGCCCGCAGCATCAGCGCGATATTCCCCGAGATTCACAGCATCGGCGGCGTGCGGCCGGATGCGCTGAGATGGCACCCCAACGGCCTGGCGCTCGACGTGATGATTCCGGACCCCAGCTCGGAGGAAGGGATCGAGTTGGGTAACCAGATCGTCGCGTACGTGTTGAAGAACGCCGATCGGTTGGGTATTCAGGACGCAATCTGGCGGGGTGTCTACTACACGCCGAACGGTCCGCAAGGAAGTGCGGCCGGCCACTTCGACCACGTCCACGTCACCACTATCGGCGGGGGTTACCCGACAGGCGACGAGATATACGTGCGCTGAGCTGCGGCTGTCGGACGTGCGACACCACATTCGACGCTTACGCCGATCGGCTGCGCTTGTTGCCCGAGCCGGGCTGCGCCGAATGTGGTGTCGCTACGTCGCTATGACGTGTGGCTCCTAGCGGACGCCGCCCCCGGGAGCGCCCGTCGTCCCGGTGGTTCCGGTGCCGCGGTAGGCGTCGTTTCGCCGCCGAAGGCCGAGCAGGCCACCCAGACCGAGCAGCCCGATAAGGCCCCACAGGCCGTTCTTACCGCTGTCGTTGTCGTTGTCATCAGCTGCCACATAGCTGGTGGTGGAAGCAGGAGCGGGTTCATTGGCCGTGGTGGCGTGCGCGATGCCCGCACCCCCGAACAGCAGTGCCCCCGTCGTGGACATGATTGCAATTGCTTTGCGCATGACGATGTTCCCCTCGTTGGTCATGAGTCGGTCAGCGGGACGAACTCGAAGCAGCTTCTTTACTTCATCCGCCATCAACGACGTATCTGACGTCGTGGCGGGTCCTATACCCAGGACGTCATCATTGCGAAACAATTGGTCTCGTTGTGCGCGGCAGTAGTGGATTCGCTCGGATCGCAAGGAGTTGGCCGTGAGTTGTGCCGACGTCGTGACAGCGACATGAGCCCGCCGCTCAAAAGGCCGAAGCCGCCCCGTCAGTTGAATGCTGGTGCGATGAAGCGCCGCACTATCTGGTGTTCCAGTTCGCTGTCGCCGATTGGCCAGACCGCCAGCGCCATGACGACGCGGACGATCCATTGGGCCGCCTGCGGGTCGTCGTCGGTTATGCCGGTGAGGTCGGCGGCGAGACGACCCAGCACCGGCGACGAAGGAAGCTCGGTCAGATCACGACCGGCGCTCAAGCCCATCATCATTTGGCGTATCGGATCGGATCGAATGTGTTCGAGTGCGACTGTGATTGCCTTTACCACTCGCTCTGCGCCACTCAGGTCTTTCACGGCACGTCGGACCGAGTCGACGATGCGGGCCGCCAGGCGAAGTAGAACGGCGTCGCGGATCTGGGCTTTGCCTCCGGCGTAGCGGTAAATAGTCGCCCGCGAACAGTGCACTCGTGCGGCCAAGGCGTCCATGTCGAAGGCGTCCAGTCCGTCCCGCAAGACGAGGTCGGTAGCCGCGGCATAAATTCGGTCTGCGGCTGCCGTACGCCGCTCGCCGCCAAGGAGCCAATCGTCTCGGGCCAACGGATCATTCCCTCCTAAAGGACGATCCATATCGTCTCAGACTTGAGACGAAACCAGCAGCAGATCTCAGCATTTATGCACGGTGGAGGATGCAACCTGAGACGGCCGCCATGCGAAGCGTCCAGGCTGGATTTCAACTTCTCCAGACTGGTTGACGCGCACTGTCGGAGCAGGTCAGCGTAGAGAAATGACGTCCGACAATGGCCAACTGGGCATTGAGTTGTTCGATGATGAGTGCATCCAAGACCCTTACCCTCTTTACCGGCGGATGTTGGACACAGCACCGGTGCATCAGATTGGCAATTCCGCTTTCTATGCGGTGTGCAGCTGGGATGCGGTTAACGACGCCATCGCTCGCCCCGAAGACTTTTCCTCGAATCTGACCGCGACGATGACCTATCAGCCTGGCGGCTCGGTGGGTGCTTTTGAGATGGAAGGGTTAGGCGGAAAGAGCCATGTGCTGGCCACCGCCGACGAGCCCGCGCATACGGCGCACCGGAAAGCGTTGCTTCCGCAACTGGCAGCGAAGCGTATTCGCGCCTTCGAGCCGTTCATCCGTGAAACAGCCGAGCGGCTCTGGAACGCCAACGTGCGAGACGGGCGCATCGAATGGATGGGCGCCATGGCAAACCGACTGCCAATGATGATCGTCGGGCGAATTATCGGCGTTCCAGACACTGACATCGACAAGCTCGTGCGGTGGGGATACGCGGCGACTCAGGTGGTCGAGGGCCTTGTCAGCCAAGACCAACTCAACGCTGCCGGCGTCGCCGTTATGGAACTCGCCGCATACATCACCGATCAGTTTCAGCAGGCCGCAGCGGACCCGCAGGACAACTTGCTCGGCGATCTGGCCACGGCGTGCGCGTCGGGTGAAATGGAAGAACTCACCGCTCAGGCGATGATGATAATTCTGTTCAGTGCCGGTGGCGAATCAACTGCATCGCTAATCGGTTCCGCTGCTTGGCTTTTGGCGACTCGACCCGATATCCAACAGCAGGTGCGCGAGCAACCGAAACTACTCGGCGCATTTCTTGAGGAGGTATTGCGCTACGAACCACCGTTTCGAGGCCATTACCGCCACGTCGTCAGCGACACGACGTTGTGCGGTGTAGAACTTCCGGCGGATTCGCACCTCCTGTTGTTATGGGGGGCGGCAAATCGCGATCCAGCCCACTTCGACGATCCCGATCGATTCCGACTAGACCGGTCCGGCGGAAAGGGTCACATCACGTTCGGCAAGGGCGCGCACTTCTGCCTCGGAGCCGCACTTGCGCGATTGGAAGCTCAGATTGTGATTGGTCAGCTCCTTGAGCGGACGTCAATGGTTGAAGCCGCCGAAACAGGGCGGTGGCTGCCGAGCCTCCTTGTGCGCCGCCTGGAAAGCCTCGAACTGGCCTGCGAATAGGCGGTCTTGTCGCCGACAAGGGACTTGCTCGGCGCACCCCCACACCGAGGGCCGACATTCGAATGGTTCAACCGCGTTTGCGCTGGTAGACGTGGAGCCGATGACGGGAATCGAACCCGCGTTCTCAGCTTGGGAAGCTGATGTTCTGCCATTGAACTACATCGGCGCTGGTGCTGACGAAGGATAGCAATCCCAGCGGCTCGCTCGCCGTTGACTGTGCCGGTAGGGCGCAAAAGTGCGAGTAGGGCGCGCCCTGAGCGCACAGTCAGCGGAGTTCTAGCGGGCGACCATGCCGCCACGCAGCCATTAGGCTCGACGAGTGCTGCTCTCCGACCGCGACATCCGCGCCGAGATCGACGCCGGCCGCTTGGCCCTCGACCCCTTCGACGACACGCTGGTGCAGCCCTCCAGCATCGACGTCCGGTTGGACAGCCTGTTCCGGGTGTTCAACAACACCCGCTACACCCACATCGACCCGGCCCTGCAACAAGACGAGCTGACGAGCCTCGTCGAACCGCTGCCGGGCGAGCCGTTCGTGCTGCACCCCGGCGAATTCGTCCTGGGTTCGACGCTCGAATTGTGCACTCTGCCAGATGATCTCGCCGGCCGCCTGGAGGGGAAGTCGTCACTGGGCCGGCTCGGCCTGCTCACCCATTCGACCGCCGGCTTCATCGACCCGGGCTTCAGCGGCCACATCACGCTGGAGCTGTCGAATGTCGCCAACCTTCCCATCACGCTGTGGCCCGGCATGAAGATCGGCCAGCTGTGCCTGCTGCGCCTCACCAGTCCGGCCGAGCATCCGTACGGCAGCGCCAAGGTGGGCTCGAAGTATCAGGGACAGCGCGGACCCACGCCGTCGCGCTCCTATCAGAACTTCATCAGCACATCGCCGGAACCCACTCAGTAGCGTGAACGCAGCCCGCGCTTCCATCGTGTATTACGAGTAGGGTTTATCCCGCAGGTTCTGCGGAGCCCAGCAAGTGCTGTCCACCGGTGACTTCGTCAAGATCAGCTAACGTCGGGGGATGTAACGCATCGGGCTGATCGTGCGATGAAGCCACTAGTTGACGAGCTTCTTGATGGATAACGCCCCAGCGGGCCTAAGCTAGATAGCAAACTAAATGGAGGGGCTGTGGACAGCGTACTTGGCGTGTCGATGACACCCACGACGGTCCGCATGGTGCTGGTCGAAGGCGATAAAGCCGACGGTCTCACCGTCGATCACGACGTCTTCGACATCACGGCAGCTGAGGGAGCAGCAAACTCGAGTGCGGCCGATCAGGTGATCTCTGCCATTCTCGGGACTCAGCAGAGTGCTCTGGCCGGCGGACACCGGCTGATCGCCACCGGCGTGACGTGGTCCGACCACAACGAGGCCAGCGCCCTGCGCGACGGCTTGGCCGCCCGCGGCATCGAAGACGTCATGCTCGTCTCCGAACTTCACGCGGCGGGCGCGCTCGCCCAGGCTGTCGGCCGGGCCGTCGGCTACGACAAGACCGCGCTGATGTTCGTCGAGCGCGACACCGCGACGTTGTCGGTGGTCGAGACGCGCGACGGCTCGATCGTCAAGGTGGTGAACCGCGATCTGCACAGCGCCGACGCCATGGCCGTCATGGCGGACATGGTCACCGATCTGGACAACCACGAGCCCCGGCCCGGCGGCCTGTTCGTCGTCGGCTCGGGCGTCGACGTCACCTCCGTCAAGGAACACCTCGAGCAGCTAGTGACGCTTCCCGTGAGCGCCCCTGAAGACTCTGAGATGGCGCTTGCCCGCGGCGCCGCGCTGGCAGCCGCCAGTGCACCGCGTTTCGAAGCGACGACGGTCGGGCTCGCGTACTCCCAAGATCCCGACGGCTTGCCGGCCGAGGACGCCTACCGAATCGACCCGGCGTTCGCGGCCACCCAGTTGCGGCCCGCCGGTGCCGTGGCGCCGGTAGTGGACGAGGACGTCGCCGCCGAAGACGAGACCCGGCGGCCATTCCTCCTCGTCGGCAGCACTCTGACAAGCATTTTCGTGGTGGGCGTCGTGGCGCTCGTCATCTCACTGGCGGTGAGCATCAGGCCCACCGTCGATCAGCGGCCGAGTCCCGGTGAGAGCATCGTCGTGCCCAGCACCGCTCAACCGGCGCCGCCCGTCGCGCAACCGGCACCCCCACCACCGGCTGCCCCGGCACCCGAAACCATCAAGGCTCCGGTGCCCGTCGCGCAGGAGGCGCCGCAGGCGCCGCGGACCGTGTTCGTCCAGGCACCTCAGGCAGCGGCACCGGCGGCCGCACCGCCACCTGCGGCCCCCGCGCCCGCTCCTGCCGCGCCACCGCCCGCACCGGTGCCGGCGGCGCCGGCGCCTGAGCCCGTGCCCGCTGCGCCGGCACCGGTGATCGCACCGCCGGTGGTTCTGCCGCCCCCGATCATCCAGTTGCCGTGGCCGCGACCGGTGTACCGCCCGCCGTGGTATCCGCAGCAGCCGCCTACCAGCGAGCCGCAGACCCCTCCGTGGACTCCGCCGTCGAAGCCGCGATGGACGCCGCCGTCGCAGCCGCCGCCGGACTCGGATTGGCAACCGCCCGTGAACATTCCGCAGCAGCAGTACCCCCCGGTCAACCAACAGCCGGCGACCCCGCAGCAGCCGCGCAATCAGCAACCGCAGCAACCGTCGGGCCCGGTCGGCGGTCCCCGCATGCCGTCGTGGCCGTACTGGCCCGGCAGCTGACACGTAACCTCCCGTTGTCCTGACGCTTGGTGTCCCGACGCGGTCAGCTCACCCCGGGCCGCTATACCGGGGGTATGCGGTGCACCGTCTTCGGCACGGGCTACCTCGGCGCCACTCACGCCGCCGGCATGGCCGAGCTCGGCCACGAGGTGGTCGGCGTCGACGTCGACCCCGGCAAGGTCGCCAAACTGAACAGCGGCGAGGCGCCGTTCTATGAGCCCGGACTGCGGAAAATGTTGCAGGATAACATCTCGGCTGGTCGGCTAAGGTTCACCACCGACTACGACGACGCCGCCGAGTTCGCCGACGTGCACTTCCTGGGTGTCGGCACCCCGCAAAAGAAAGGCGAATACGGTGCCGACCTTCGGCATGTCCACGCGGTGATCGACGCCCTGGTTCCTAGGCTGAGCCGGCCTGCCGTCATCGTCGGAAAATCCACTGTTCCCGTCGGTACGGCAGCCGAATTAGTCCGTCAGGCAACGCATTTGGCGCCTTGGGGCGTCGATGTGGAAATCGCCTGGAACCCCGAGTTCCTGCGCGAGGGGTTCGCCGTTCACGACACCCTGCACCCGGATCGAATAGTCCTTGGCGTGCAACAGGATTCGCAGCGCGCGAAGGCGGCGATCGAGGAGCTCTACGCACCGCTCATCGACGACGGTGTGCCGTTGCTGTGTACCGACCTGCAGACCGCCGAGCTCGTCAAGGTGGCGGCGAATGCCTTTCTGGCTACCAAGATCTCGTTTATCAACGCGATCTCGGAGGTGTGCGAGGCCGCGGACGCCGACGTCACTGTGCTCGCCGACGCGCTGGGCCACGACGCTCGCATCGGACGCAGATTCCTCAACGCCGGCCTCGGGTTCGGTGGTGGCTGCTTGCCCAAAGACATCCGCGCGTTCATGGCGCGGGCCGGCGAACTCGGCGCCAGCCAAGCCCTGACGTTCCTGCGAGAGGTCGACAGCATCAACATGCGCCGCCGCACCAAGATGGTGGAGCTCGCAACACGGGCCTGCGGCGGATCGCTGCTCGGGGCCAACGTCGCCGTGCTGGGCGCGGCGTTCAAACCCGAGTCCGACGACGTGCGCGACTCGCCCGCACTCAACGTGGCCGACATGCTGCAACTCAACGGCGCGGCCGTCAACGTCTACGACCCCAAGGCCGTGGAGAACTCGCGACGCATCTTCCCCACGCTGAACTACTCGACTTGCGTCACCGAAGCCTGCCAGCGCGCCGACGCGGTGCTGGTGCTCACCGAGTGGCCTGAGTTCGTCGACCTCGACCCGGCCGAGCTCGGCGACGTCGTGCACGCGAAAGTGGTTGTGGATGGCCGCAATTGCCTCGATGCCGCGCGGTGGCGTGCAGCGGGCTGGCGGGTGTTCGCCCTGGGAAGGCGAGTCCCCGGCGTAGCCTGATCGGCATGAGACAGAGGATTCGCTGGCTCGCGCTGCACGGCTTCGTCCGCGCGCTGGCGTCGATCGGGTTGCGCAGCGGCGATCCGCAGGCTCGGATGATCGCCGATCCTGCTGTGAGGGCCGACCCCATCGCGTTCATCGAGGAGCTACGCTCCCGCGGCCGCATTGTCAAAGGCCGCGCGGTCTATTTGACCGTCGACCACGAGATCGCCCATGAACTGCTGCGCTCGGACGACTTCCGCGTGATCGAGCTCGGCGGTAACCTGCCCAAGCCCCTGCGCTGGATCAACCAGAAGACCAAGACCGGCCTGCTGCATCCGCTGGAGCCGCCGTCGCTGCTGTCGGTCGAGCCGCCCGAACACACCCGCTACCGCAAGCTGGTGTCGTCGGTGTTCACCACCCGCGCGGTGGCCGCGCTGCGCGACCGCGTGGAAGAAACCGCCAAGGTGCTCCTCGACGACCTCGGCGAAACGCGCGGCGTCGTCGACATCGTCGCGCGGTACTGCTCACAGCTGCCGGTCGCCGTCATCGGCGACATCCTGGGCGTGCCCGACGAAGACCGCCCGCAGATCCTCGAGTACGGCGAGCTCGGTGCGCCGAGCCTGGACATCGGATTGTCGTGGAAGCAGTACAACCAGGTGTACCAAGGCGTCTCCGGTTTCAACGCGTGGCTGGCCGACCACCTCGAGAAGCTCCGCCGCAATCCCGGCGACGACCTGCTGAGCCAGCTCACCCTGGCCGCCGACGAGGACGGCCGGCTCACCGACCGCGAGCTGCAAGCCACCGCCGGCCTGGTGCTGGCCGCGGGCTTCGAAACCACAGTCAACTTGCTGGGCAACGGAATTCGCATGCTGCTGGAGAACCCCCAACACCTCGCCACGCTGGCGGCACGCCCGGAGTTGTGGCCCAATGCGGTCGAGGAGATTCTGCGGCTGGATTCCCCGGTGCAGTTGAGTGCGCGGGTCGCACGGCGCGACGTCGAGATCGCGGGCACGACGATCCCGCGCGGCGAGCTGGTGGTGATCTATCTGGCCGGTGCCAACCGCGACCCGGCCGTGTTCGACGACCCACACCGCTTCGACATCGAGCGGCCGAACGCCAACAAACACCTGTCGTTCTCCAGCGGCAGACACTTCTGTTTGGGCGCCGCATTGGCCCGCGCTGAAGGTGAAGTGGGCCTGCGCTCGTTCTTCGACCGCTACCCCAACGCGCGGCTCGCCGGCAGCGGCAGCCGCCGCGATACCCGGGTGCTGCGCGGCTGGGCGTCATTGCCGATCATGTTGGGTGCCTGAAATGGATTTCGCCGCATCGCTTCTCGACGAGGACGCCGCGTTCGCCGAGGTGCTGCGTACTGCCGATCCCGCGACGCCGGTGCCAACCTGCCCAGGCTGGACACTCAAGCACCTGCTGCGGCACGTGGGGCGCGGGCACCGATGGGCCGCGCAGATCGTCGCCGAACGGCGCGCAGAACCTCTCGATCCCCGTGAGGTGCGCAACGGCAAGCCGCCCGACGATCCCGACGGCGCGGCGGACTGGGTGCGCGGTGGCGGCCAAGAGCTGCTCGACGCGGTGTCCAGTACCGGCGGCGACACCGAGGTGTGGACGTTTCTGGGTCCGCGTCCGGCAGCGTGGTGGGTCCGCCGTCGCGTCCACGAAGTGGCCGTGCACCGCGCCGACGCGGAACTGGCGCTGGGCCGCGAATTCCGGCTGCCGACCGATGTCGCCACCGACTGCCTGACCGAATGGCTCGAGCGGGTGGTGACCCGGGCCGGAGGCGACCACATGCCGCTGGCCGACGGACAGTCGCTGCACCTGCACGCCGCAGAAGGTGGCGAATGGACGATCAGTGAGGGCGGCGGCACACTGCGGCTCGATCAGCAGCACGCGAAATCCACCGTCGCCGTGCGCGGCGACGTCACGTCGCTGCTGCTGGCGATCACCCGCCGCATCCCCGCCGATGATCAGCGGATCCAGGTCTTCGGCGACGACCAGGTCTGGCGGGGGTGGCTGGACCGCACCCCGTTCTGAGCTACGGTCCAGTCATGACCGTTTCGGAGATCGCGACCGTCCTGGCGTGGCACGACGCTCTCAATGCGCAGGATCTCGACACGCTGGTGGAGTTGTCCACCGGCGACATCGAGATCGGCGACGCGCACGGTGCTGTGCAAGGCCACGAGGCGCTGCGCAACTGGGCGTCGTCCAAGGGATTTCTCGTCGAGCCCGGGCGGATGTATGTGCACGACGGCGTCGTCGTCGTCGAGCAGCACGTTGGTGACGCTGGTTCCCCGCAGGTGACGGCGTCGGCGTTCCGGGTGGTGCACGACAAGGTGACGTCGGTGTTCCAGCACGATGACCTGAAGTCAGCGCTGGCTGCCACCGAGCTCACCGAAGACGACCTGGCCGACCTGTAGGGGCGGCAGATGCGCGGCATCATCCTCGCGGGCGGCGCGGGCACCAGGCTGTACCCGATCACGATGGGTGTCAGCAAGCAGTTGCTCCCGGTGTACGACAAGCCGCTGATCTACTATCCGCTGTCCACGCTGATCATGGCCGGCATCCGCGACATCCTGGTGATCACGACGCCGGCCGATGCTGCCGGGTTTCAGCGGCTGCTGGGCGACGGCTCGGCGTTCGGTATCCACATCAGTTACGCCGTGCAGCCTCGTCCCGAAGGATTGGCACAGGCTTTCGTCATCGGCGCCGAGCACATCGGCAACGACACCGTCGCGCTTGTGTTGGGGGACAACATCTTCTACGGGCCGGGCCTGGGCACCAGCCTGCGACGCTTCCAAAACGTCAGCGGCGGAGCGATTTTCGCGTACTGGGTGGCTAACCCGTCGGCGTACGGGGTGGTGGAATTCGGCGCCGACGGCACCGCTGCGTCGCTGGAAGAAAAACCCGCGACACCGAAATCGCACTACGCGGTGCCCGGGCTGTACTTCTACGACAACGACGTGGTCGAGATCGCACGATCGCTGCGGCCGTCGGCCCGAGGCGAATACGAGATCACCGAAGTCAACCAGGCCTACCTGAACCGCGGGCAGCTCTCCGTGGAGGTGCTGGCTCGTGGCACCGCCTGGCTGGATACCGGGACCTTCGATTCGCTGCTGGACGCCAGCGACTTCGTACGCACCATCGAACGGCGACAAGGCCTGAAGGTCAGCGTGCCCGAGGAGGTGGCGTGGCGCGTCGGCTTCATAGACGACGAGCAGTTGTACGCGCGGGCCAACCAGCTACTCAAATCCGGCTATGGCGCTTATCTGCTGGAACTGCTTGAGCGGAAATGACTACTGCCGGTAGCTGACCAAGAAGTTGCCGAGGCGCTCGATGGCCGCGGCGAGATCCCGCGCCCACGGCAGCGTGACGATGCGCAGATGGTCGGGCGCCGGCCAGTTGAAGCCCGTGCCCTGCGTGACCAGGATCTTCTCCTGCAGCAACAGGTCCAGCACCAGCTGCTCGTCGTCGACGATGTCGTACACCTCGGGGTCAAGCCGCGGAAAGGCATACAGGGCACCCTGCGGCTTCACGCACGACACCCCGGGGATCTCGTTGAGCTTCTGCCACGCCACGTCGCGCTGTTCGAGCAACCGCCCACCCGGCAGCACCAGATCCTCGATGCTCTGATGCCCGCCGAGGGCCACCTGAATGCCATGTTGCGCAGGCACATTCGGGCACAAGCGCATGTTGGCCAGCAGGCTGATGCCCTCCAGGAAGCTGCTCGCATGCTCCTTGGGTCCCGTGATCGCCAGCCAGCCGGCCCGGTAGCCGGCCACCCGGTAGGCCTTCGAGAGCCCATTGAAGGTGAGGCACAACAGATCCGGCGCCACCGACGCCATGCAGATGTGCTTGGCGTCGTCGTAGAGGATCTTGTCGTAGATCTCGTCGGCAAGCAGCAGCAGTTGGTGCTTGCGCGCCAGATCGGCCATCTGCTCGAGCACTTCGCGGCTGTACACCGCGCCGGTCGGGTTGTTCGGGTTGATCACCACCAGCGCCTTGGTGCGCTCGGTGATCTTCGCCTCGATGTCAGCGACATCGGGCTGCCAGCCCTGCGTTTCGTCACACAGGTAGTGCACGGGGGTGCCGCCGGCCAGTGACGTGGACGCCGTCCACAGCGGGTAGTCAGGAGCGGGGATGAGAACCTGGTCGCCGTTGTCCAGCAACGCCTGCAGCGTCATCGTGATGAGCTCAGAGACGCCGTTGCCTAGGTAGACGTCGTCGACGTCGAGCCGGGGGAACCCCTCGACGAGTTCGTAGCGCGTGACCACCGCCCGCCGCGCCGGCAGAATCCCCTTGGAGTCCGAATAGCCCTGCGCGTGGGGCAATGCCTGGATGATGTCGCGCATGATGACGTCCGGCGCTTCGAAACCGAACGGCGCAGGGTTGCCGATGTTGAGCTTCAGGATGCGGTGGCCCTCGGCCTCCAGGCGCGACGCGTGCTCGTGCACCGGCCCGCGGATCTCGTAGAGAACGTCCTGCAGCTTGGTCGACTGCGTGAACGTGCGCTGCCGGTCGTGATGACCGGTGGCCTGCCACGGGACCTGGTGAGTAGTCACGTCCACCATGGTGCCATTGGCGTCCAGCGCATTTCGCCGCTCGCCCGGATCACCGTTTGCCGGGCGGCCGGGCACCGCGGGCAATGCCGAGGCCCTTAGCCGGAGGCGTCGGCGCGCTGCCATTGCCGTCATCAGCGGGCTTCGATTGCTCGGTGTCCGCAGGCTTGGGCTGCTCAGGCTCCGACTGCTGAGCCGGAGCCGACGGAGCCGAGGCCGCGGGCGCGCTCGTCTTCCTGGCGCCGGGCCGCTTGGCCCCAGCCGCGATGCCGAGCCCCTTGACCGGCGCCGGCTCAGCCTTGGCTTGATCGGGCGCCGCGTTCGCGGGTTGAGTGACCTCGGTGGCGGGCTGCTCCTCGGACGCCTGCTCGGCCGGCTGCTCGGCGGTCGGTGCGGCCTTCTTGGCGCCCGGCCGCTTGGCGCCGGCGGCGATGCCGAGTCCCTTGGCAGGCGCGGCTTGGGTTGTCGCCGACGGCTTTTCGGCAGCAGGCGCCGGCGCGGACTTCTTGGCGCCGGGGCGCTTGCCGCCTGCGATACCCAGCCCGGTGACCGGCTTGGCTTCCTTGGTTCCCGACGGTGCGGCTGCGGCTGGTGCCGACGGCGCTGCCGCAGGAGCCTCGGCCGCCGGGGCCGCAGCCTTCTTCTTCTTCTCTTCGGGAGAGCGCTTCGGCGGCAGCGTGACAGTGCTCTTGTCCAGCGACCCCAGCAGCAGCTGAGCCACGTCGAGCACCTCGACGCCTTCACCCTTGCCCGACTCCTGACGGTCGGTGAGGCCGTCGGTCATCATGACGCGGCAGAAGGGGCAGCCCGTCGCGATCTTCGCGCCGTCGGACACCGTCATCAGCGCCTCGTCGACGCGCTCGTGGTTGACCCGCTTGCCGATGTGCTCTTCCATCCACATCCGCGCGCCGCCCGCGCCGCAGCACAGCCCGGTCTCGGCGTGGCGCGGCATCTCCTTGAGCGTGACGCCCGACGCGCCGATCAACTCGCGCGGCGCCTCGTACACCTTGTTGTGCCGGCCGAGGTAGCACGGGTCATGGTAGGTGACGTCCTGGCCGTTTTCGCCGCCCACCGGCTTCACCGGAACCAGCTTCTTGTTCCGCACCAACCGGTTCAGCAGCTGGGTGTGGTGCAGCACGGTGTAGTTGGCGCCGAGCTGGCGGTATTCCCGGCCGAGGGTGTTGAAGCAGTGCGGGCAGGTGACGACGATCTTGCGGTCGACGGTCTCGACGCCCTCGAACACGCCGTTGAGCGTCTCGACCGCCTGCGCGGCGAGCTGCTGGAACAAGAACTCGTTGCCGGAGCGGCGTGCCGAGTCGCCGTTGCAGGTCTCCTCGGCGCCGAGCACCAGGTACTTCACCCCGGCGATCGACAGCAACTCGGCGACCGCCTTGGTGGTCTTCTTGGCGCGGTCCTCGAACGCGCCGGCGCAGCCGACCCAGAACAGGTACTCGTAGCCGTCGAAGGACTCCGCGTCGACGCCGAACACCGGCACGTCGAAGTCGACCTCGCTGATCCAGTTGAGCCGGTCGGAGGCGTTCTGGCCCCACGGATTCGACTTCGTCTCGAGGTTCTTGAACAGCACCGACAGCTCGGACGGGAACTCCGACTCCATCATCACCTGGTAGCGGCGCATGTCGACGATGTGGTCGATGTGCTCGATGTCCACCGGGCACTGCTCGACGCACGCTCCGCACGTGGTGCACGACCACAAGACGTCGGGGTCGATGACGCCGAGCTGCTCGGCCGTCCCGACCAGCGGGCGCGTCGCCTGCAGCGGCGACTCCGGCGGGACCCGCCCGAACCCGGACTCCGGCACGTGATGCACTTCCTCGTGGCGATCGCCGGCCAGCTTCTCGGAGAGGCCACCTTCGGGTGTGCTCTCGTCAGGCGTGACTTTGTCGCCGAGGATGTAGGGCGCCTTCGCCATCCAGTGGTCGCGCAGGTCCATGATCACGAGCTTGGGGGACAACGGTTTTCCGGTGTTCCACGCCGGACACTGCGACTGGCAGCGCCCGCACTCGGTACAGGTGGCGAAGTCCAGCATGCCCTTCCAGCTGAAGTCCTCGATCTTGCCGCGACCGAGGGTGGCGTCCTCCGGCGGATCCTCGAAATCGATTGGCTTGCCCTGGTATTCGATCGGCAGCAGCGGCCCGAGCCCGTTGGGCAGGCGCTTGAACGTCACGTTGATGGGCGCCAGGAAGATGTGCAGGTGCTTGGAATGCAGCACGATGATCAAGAACGCCAGCATCACGCCGATGTGCAGGAGCAGCGAAACGGTCTCCATGTATTCGTTGCCGCTGTGCCCGAGCGGTGACAGCACCTTGCCCATGGCGTGGGAGAAGAACGCCGCCCAGTTGTACGGCAGGTTTCCGTTGTTCACCGACGAGCCGCGGAACAGCGCGTACGTCCAGATGACGTTGAAGATCATGAACAGGATCAGCCACGCGCCGCCGAGGTGGCTGCCGTAGAACCGCGAATCGCGACCGTGCTCCTTGGGTCCTTGGATCAGCCGGATGATCGCGAACGTGGTGATGCCCAGCAGCACGGCCAGCGCGAAGAAGTCCTGCAGGAAACCCAGAACCGGCCAATGGCCGATGATCGGGATCGCGAACTTCGGATTGAACAGGACGCCGTAGGCCTCGATGTAGACCGTCAGCAGGATGAAAAAGCCCCACATCGTGAAGAAGTGGGCCAGGCCGGGAATCGACCACCGCAGCAGCCGCGTCTGCCCGAAGACCTCCTCGACCTGCGTCCAGATCCGCCTGCCCAGGTTGTCGGTGCGGCCACTGGCCGGCTGACCCGATCGCACGAGAGTGAACAGCCACCACACCCGGCGCGCCGCAAACACCAAAACCAGCGCCGTCAACCCCAGGCCAACCACGAGCCTGATCACCTGCTGAGTGTCCACGCGCGCCGCCTCCCCAGCTTGCTACTGGTCAGTAACTTGTCTTTCTTGCCTGCTCATAGTGACATCTCGGCCGCTACGGGCGCGACAAAGGTTGACCTAACCTCAGGGCTGCGGCGCCAGCATCGCCCGCAGCATCGACAGCAGCTCGGAGCGGGATTCAGCACCCAGGCGCCGTCGTATCCGGGCGACGTGGTGTTCGACGGTCTTGGCGGAGATGAACAGCTGATTGCCGATGTCGCGGTAGGGCATGCCCAACAGCAACAGCTCGGCGACCTCGCGTTCGCGCTCGGACAGCCGCGCCGAGTCCCGCGCCGCGGGACGCGCCGGCTCGACAGCGCGCTGCTGCGACGGTGTTACCGGCTGCTCGTCGAGCGCAGCGCTGGCCTTGAGATCGCGCGCCAGCTGCAGCATCGCCCCGGATACGCGGGCGTCGGGCGCCTGCAAAGCCGCCTGGCTGGCCAGCCGCGTGCCGTCGGCGGTGTGGCCGTACTGCGCCAGACCGCGCGCAGCCGCCGTGACTTCGGCCAGTTCGACCTGATTGGCCAGCACCCGCAGCCAGACCCGCCCGGCGCCGGCCAGCACTTTCGCGAACGGGCTGGTCGCTGCGGCCGCGGTCAGCGCCTGCCCGTGGGGTGCCACCGCATCCGGCGAGTTGGCCAGGATGCCGGCGTGCACGCCCGACCAGTGCAAGGGCACCGACCACAGCACCGGCTTGCCGAGCCGCTCCAGAAGCTCTAGAGCCTGCTCGACGGCGTAGCGGATCCGCTCGAGCTGCCGCAGCCGTGCCGCGGCCACCCACAGCTCGCCCAGCGGCAGCAGCGAGAACAGGTCGATCGTGTACTCGGCCAGTACTTCCATCGCGGTGTACCAGTGCCGCTGAAGTGCGCCACTGTCGCCGGTGCGCCGCGCCAGCCCGGTGCGCAGTGCGGCGGCCCATAACGCATCCCGGCGGTGCAGCACGGCATCGTCGACGGTCACTTCGGCGCTCGCGGACGCGAGCTGCCCGTCGAGCATTTTCGTCCAGGCCAGCAGCAGCCGGTGCCGGTGCTCGGCGTGCGGCGCACTGCCGTCCTGCAGCGCGCGGGTGAGCACGCTGCGTGCGCGGACCGGATCGCCGGCATGCAACGCCGTCAGCGCGACGAGGGCCGCCGGCGTATCCGGCGTGACGAAACGGGCCGACGAGCCGGCGGTCAGCGACTGCCCGAGCTTGGCGACCGCCACGGTGAACGGCTGGTCCAGTGTCTGCAGCAGGCCTTCGGCCAGGCTGCGGGCGGCTCGGGCGGCGGCGGTGGGCGGACCGCCGGCCGGGGCTGTTATCGACCCGCGGGCGGCCGCGGCGTCGCCCGCGCCCAGCAGCACCACCGCGCCGGCGGAGCTGACCACCGCGTCGGGGTGCGGCCCGAGCCAGCGGTACAGCTCGGCGGACTGGTCGGCGTTGCCGTCATGGGCAGCTACCGACGCGGCGATGCGGACCGCGGCGGCACGCTCGGCGGGGTCGTCGGACGAGAGCAGGTCGTCGGCGAGCCGGCCGGCCGTCGCGCAGTCTCCGGTCAGCGCCAGCGCGTCGGCAAGCCGGGCCGTGAGCCGCGACGCGCCGGCGTCGACGGCGGCGCGGTACAGCCGGGCCGCGGCGGCGCGGTCGGGTGAGCGCTCGGCGTAAGTTTCCAGCACCGTGGCCAGCCGCTCGTCGCGCATGCCGTGTTCGGCGAGCCGCAACGCCAAGTCCGCCGGCAGCGTCGACAGCTCCAATTGTGTTGTGAGCAAAGCCTTTTCGACGTCGTGGTGGCGTGCTGCACCGACGATCTGCGTGACCGCGCGGTGCACCGACCGCAGAAACGCCGGGCTGTGGGAGGGCTCGAGGAGTCCGCTGCCTCGGGCCCGGTCGACCAGCCGCTGAGCGTCGTCGGTGCTGATGCTCAGCGCGGCCGCCAGGTCAGCGGCACCGAGGTCGGGGCTCAGCGATCCGATCAGCAGCGCCTCGAGGACGGGCTCGTCGACTGCGCGCAGCCGGTCGATCAGCGCGAACCGGGCGGACTGGGCGATCGCGATGGCGGGTGAGGCGTCGTCGCCCGGGCGGCTCAGCGCCGCCCGCACCAGAAACGGCAATCCGGCGGTCGCGGCCATCAGAGCGCGAACCACCTCGGCGGTCGGCGGCGCGCCGAGGGCCGCTGTGGCCAGGCGGTGCAGCTCCTGGGGCGGAAGCGCACCGAGCAGCACCGCCGGACGCTCGCGTTCGATCGCCATGGTGAGCGTGCGAAGCGCAGCCGAATGTTGATACGGCTCGGTGGCGACGACGACGGTCGCGCACGGATCGTCGACCCGCTCGGCGAGGGTGGTGAGCTGCTGGTGCGTAAGCAGGTGCGCGTCGTCGACGACGATCGCCGTGGCACTCCGATGCACATCCGGACGGGAGGCGACGTCGATGCCGCCGGCCCGCAGCGCAGTGCGGATCGCGGTCAGTGTGGCGGTTTTCCCGGTGCCGATACCGCCCACGACGACGGCCTTGACGGGGTCGGTCGGGTTGGTGGTGACCGCGTCAACGAGCTCGCGTGCCTGGGGCGGCAGCTCGTGCAACGCCGGCTGGTCCATCGGGCTGTCAGGGGCTGACCGGCGCTGTCGCGCTGAGCTGCGGCCTCGGTGTATTGGGCGCCAACTGAGCCGACGTGGGCGCGGACTGGTTGCTGACCGCTGAGGTGGGCGGCGCCGCGCTGGTGGTGGGCGGTCGCGTCGTCGTGGTGGGCGGTCGCGTGGTGGTGGTCGGCGGCTGCGTCGTGGTAGTGGTCGGCTGGGTGGTGGTCGTGGTGGTCGGCTGCGTGGTGGTGGTCGTGGTCTGCGTCGTGGTCGTGGCCGAGGTGGTGGTCTCCGACGTCGTGGTGTCGGGCGGCGAACTCGGTGGGGTGGTGGCCGACGGCGGCGGCGTGACGACGGTCGGGCTACCGTCCGTGCCGGTGAACGTCACCGTGTCGGTCAGCGGCGCGCCCGGGGATTCGGGGTTGGTGGTGGCCGGCACCGTCGCCGTGTGAGTGCGCGTCGAGCGCATCGGGCTGGACTCGCTGGTCAGCGTCCACACCAGGCCGCCTGTCAAGACCAGCACCGTGACCAGTGCCGCCGCGAACAGCACCTGGGGCCGCCGGTACCAGGGCAACGGCTCCTCTGCCTCATGCGGACCCTCGGGCGGAGGAGCGAACTCGAGTTGCGGCCGCGCGCTGGTGGGCTCCGGCTCGTAGGCGTACTGAGCGCCGGTATAGGGCGCCGGTTCGTCGCCGCCGGCATCTTCCGACCACGCGAGCGCACGGAACGTGGCCGACGCGGCGCCGTCGGCGGCCGACTCCTTGGCGGCTGCGCCGGCAGCCCCGGCGGCCCACGCGGCGGCGGCCATCCCGGTGGGCGGTTCGGTGGCCGCAGTCGCCAGTCCGGTCGGCGCGTCGCCGCCCGGCCCGCGGGTGGCCAGCAGCGCAGCGCCCGCCGCAGTGTTCAGTGCCGGCCGCGGCGTGGTGACCACCGGCACGCGGAACTGCTCCGAGAGCCGCTGGGTGATCAGTGGGATCGCGGCGCCGCCACCGACAGTGGCGACCGCCGACAGCGACGCGGCGGGAATTCGGTTGCGGCCCAAGAGTTCTTCCAGAGCGGCGAGTACCCCGGCCAGCGGGCCGCTGATCAGGTTCTCGAGTTCGGCGCGGGTGACGCGGATATCGGAGTCATAGCCGGGAAGTTCAGCCGACAGGTCGGTGGCGGTGTCAGCAGACAGCCGCTCCTTGGCGTCGCGGCACTGTTCGCGTAGCCGAGTGAGCGCACCGACGGCGGTGGTGCCGGCCGGGTCGGCGCCGCTGGACTGGTTGATGTCGGAGAGCACATGGGTGAGCAGCGCCTGGTCGATCGCAGCGCCGGAAAATTCGGTGTAGCGCAGGCTTTCGTCGATGGGCTGGAAATCGTTGGCGGCGTCGGCCAGCGTGATGCTGGTGCCGCTGCCGCCGAAATCGAGCAACGCGACGATTCCGCTCGCCGGCAATCCCGGGCTGGTCGCCAACGCGGCCAGCGCGGCCACGGCGTCGGACACCAGCACCGGCGGCACGCCGCCCGCCGACAGGTTGGGCTTGGTGCGCAGCGCCCCTCGCAGCGCGCCCAGCACCGCCGGACCCCAGTGCGCGGGCACAGCGATGGTGACCTGTGAGGCGGCCGAGCCGTCGCCGACGGTCTGCGCCATGGCGTCGAGGGCCTCGACGAGCAGCCAGTCGGCGCGGTAGGTGGTCCCGTCCGGCGCCACCAGAGGCACCGGATCACCGACGCGTTCGACGAAGCCGGACAGCACCAGACCTGGTTCGGCCGCGTTCGGGTTCTCGACCGGCACGCCCACCTCGGGGGCGCGGTGCGGATAGAGCGTCAACACCGCGCGGCGCGTGACCGGCGCAGCGCCGACCCGGGCCGCGACCAGGTTGGTCATCCCGATGGACAGCCCAAGGGAGTCGGTCATCTCGAAGGGTCCTTGTCGTCGACACGGTTCAGTGGCAGCGTCGGCGGCCGTTCCTCACGATAGCGGCGCCGGGGAGGGGTCGTCATGCGACATCCCCTAACCGCGCCTCATCCCCTAACGGCCAATCCCCTAACGTCGCCGTGTCGGCAGTGGCTTTGACACCGATCCGTTATTAGCTGGTGATCGTTAACATCGGCGCCATGGCCAATGAGCTACTGGACTTCGTGATGTCGCTGGTGCGCGATCCCGACGCCGCTGCACGCTACGCGGACAACCCGCAGCAAGCCATCGCCGACGCTCATCTCACCGACGTGACCAGTGCCGACGTCAACAACCTGATCCCGGTGGTGTCGGAGTCGCTGTCGATCGCGAGCCCGGCCTTCGGAGCCGACGCCGGGGATGCGAACGTCTGGGCCAGTGGGGCCGCGACTGCGGCGTTCGACGCGTTCTCCGACCACGTGCCGGCGGCCGGCATCGAGGCTCCCACCCAGGACTTCGTGCTCGACCAACCGGGCCTGACTCAACCGGACGCCGGTATCGACCAGTTCAGCCACCTCGGCGCATTCGAGGCGGAGCCGCTGGCGGCCCCTGCGCCCGACGCCCATGACCCGGCGCCAGTGGTCGAGCCGGCAACGGTCGACCCCGGCTTCGAGCATCCGGTTGACGACCACCATGGGCACTTCGATCCCGGTGCAGCGCACGACGCCCACGGTTTCGACGGCCCGCTGTTCTGACGCGAACACCCTCGAACGCCCCCGCACGCTTCGGCATGTGGGGGCGTTCGTCGTTTGAGCTGGCGAAACTGTGCATCAGCTGGGGGACTCCCGATATGTCCCTAGTAATCCCCTAATCCCCTAACGGAAGTTGCTGGACCACCCCGGTACAGGGGCGTGGAGGTAGGGGACTCGACCCCGTTCCGAGTCGAGTCGCAGCTCCATACCGTGGCTAGCAGACACCGGGCAGGCCGGTGAGGGGCAAACCCGAGACAACCGAAAGGGACTTCGATGATCAGCTTGATCGACTTCATCCTCAACCTGTTCCGCGACCCGCAGGCGGCTGCCGACTACGTCGCGCAGCCCGAGCAGGCGCTGCTGGACGCCGGGCTGGGCAACGTCGCCCCGGCGCAGCTGGCGTCGGTGGCTGCCACCGCGGTGCCGAGCCTCGCGCTGGGCGCCGGCGACCCGGTGGTGGGCCTGCAGCGTGCGGTGGCCAACCACTACGGCTGGGAGCCGACGTTCGCGCCGTCGCCCACCTGGTCGCCGACGTATGCGCCGCAGACCGACTTCCTCAGCGGCAACCGGACCGATACCGATTTCGCCAGCCACAACAACACGCCGGTGATGAGCCCTAACCAGGACGCGGGCGCCAACGCACAGCAGGGCGCCTTCAACCTCGGCTTCGGCGACATCACGCTGGGTGACAAGACCACCACCACGGCCAACGGGCAGGGCGCGGTCGCAGTCAATGGCGACAACCGGGGCGACATCGTCAGCGGTGACGGCGCTGTGCTGGGCAACGCGAACTCGGTCAACAACGGCAACATCCACACCGGGGCGGACTCGAATTTCGCGTACGGCCATGACAACTCGTTCAGCCAGGGCAACACCGCCGCCGGCCACGACGTCCTGGAGACCCACGACGGCACGGTGATCCAGACCTCCGGCCACGGGACCACCAGCTCGGCGCAGGGCAACACCGACTGGACGGCGGTGCACGGGAACCAGACCACGACCAACATCGACGGCACTGGCAACTACAGCGGCGTCGACAACACCCACAGCGTCGTGAACACCCACACCACCACGACGTCGACGTCGGTGGCCGACAACTCGGTGCACGACTGGTCGTCGCAGTACACCTCCACCCACGACAGCTCGGTGCACGACAACGCGGCGTCGTACAGCAACGCCCAGTCGTACAACAGCTCGGTGCACGACAACCAGTCGACGTACTCGCCGTCGTACGACGCGTCGACGCACGACAACACCACTGTGCAGACGCATCAGAACACCCACGACATGCACCTGGGCTTCTGATCGGACGCACAGCCGCTTGGTTGACGACCTGGCGGGGACCGCAATGGTCCCCGCCAGGTTTTTGCGCATACGGTTGGTAGCGCCGAGGAAGGACACAACGTGACGCAGCCTCCTGATCCGCGGCAGGCCCGGGTCATCGTCGAGCTGATCGACCACACCCGCAGGATCGCCGAGACCAACCAGCGCGACGATCTGATCGACCGGCTGGCCGCGGCCCGCGACCGAATCGTCGACCCGCAGATCCGGGTGGTCATCGCCGGTCAGCTCAAGCAGGGCAAGAGCCAGCTGCTCAACTCGCTGCTGAACATGCCGGTCGCGCGGGTTGGTGACGACGAGTCCACGGTGCTGACCACCGTCGTGCTCTACGGCGAGCAGGCCGCCGCGCAGCTGATCGTCGCTACCGGCGACGGTGGTGCCGAGGCGATCCCGATCCCCACCACCGACATCAACAAGGACCTGCGCCGCGCTCCGCAGGCCGGCGGCCGCGAGGTGCTTCGGGTCGAGGTGATTGCGCCGAGCCCGCTGCTCAAGGGCGGGCTGGTGTTCATCGACACCCCGGGCGTCGGTGGTCACGGCCAGCCGCACCTGGCCGCCACCCTGGGGCTGCTACCCGATGCCGACGCGATGCTGATGGTCAGCGACACCAGCCAGGAGTTCACCGAACCGGAGATGACGTTCATCCGGCAGGCCTACGAGATCTGCCCGGTGGCCGCGATCGTCGCCACGAAGATCGACCTGTACCCGCACTGGCGCGCGGTTGTCGACGCCGACGCCGCCCACCTCAAGCGGGCTGGACTCGACATTCCGCTGATTCCGGCGTCGTCGCTGCTGCGCAGCCACGCGATCTCGCTCAACGACAAGGAACTCAACGAGGAGTCGAACTTCCCCGCGATCGTGCAATTCCTGTCCGAGAAGGTGCTGTCCGGAGAGAACGACCGGGTGCGTTACCATGTGCTCAATGAATTGCGTTCTGCCGCAGAGCATTTGACGCTGACGCTGGAGTCGGAACTGTCGACGCTCAACGACCCTGGCTTGCGTGAGCGGCTGACCGCCGACCTGGAACGCCGCAAGGCCGAGGCGCAGGACGCGCTGGCCGCATCGGCGCTGTGGCAGCAGGTGCTCAACGACGGGATCGCCGACTTGACCGCCGATGTCGACCACGATCTGCGGTCGCGGTTCCGTGCCATCACACAGCATTTCGAGTCCGTCATCGACGGCTGCGACCCGACACTGCACTGGGCCGAGATCGGCACCGAACTGGAGCAGGCAGTGGCCGAAGCGGTGGGCGACAATTTCGTCTGGGCGTTCCAGCGCGCCGAGGCGCTGGCCAAGGACGTGGCACGCACGTTCGAGGAGGCCGGTCTGCAACAGGTGAAGGCCCCGGAGATCAGCGCCCGGCAGATGGGTGCCACCTTCTCGGGCTTCAAGTCGCTGGCGCGGATGGACGCCAAGCCCGTCAGCGTCAGCAGCAAGGTGGTCAGCGGGATGCGCGGCTCCTACGGCGGTGTCCTGATGTTCGGCATGCTGGGCTCGCTGGCCGGGCTCGGCATGTTCAACCCGCTGTCGGTGGGCGCCGGTCTACTGCTGGGCCGCAAGGCCTACAAGGAGGACATGGAGAACCGGATGCTGCGCGTGCGCAACGAGGCGAAGAACAACGTGCGCCGGTTCGTCGACGACATCTCGTTCGTCGTCACCAAGGAATCGCGCGACCGGCTGCAGGCCATCCACCGCCAGCTGCGCAACCACTACCGCGGCATTGCCAACCAGACCAGCCGATCGCTCAACGAGTCACTGCAGGCCATGCTCACCTCGGCGCGGCTGGAGGAGAACGAGCGCAACCAGCGCATCGCCGAACTCGAGCGCCAGCTCAACATTCTGCGACAGGTGTCGGCAAAGGCGGCGGAGCTGGCCGCCCCAACGCCCGTGGTGAGCGGTCCGGTGCGCCCTGCGCCGCGGGTTCCGCTGCGCGGCGCCACCTAACATTGACCGGTGAGCACCAGCGATCAGGTCCGCGCCATCCTCGGCGGCACGATCCGGGCTTACCGCAACGATCCGACCTACCGGCAGCGCGCCGACCTGCACAGCGAACTCGAATGGATTGGCTGGCGGCTCAACCAGCCGATCCGCATCGCCCTGGCCGGCAGCTTGAAGGCCGGCAAGTCCACGCTGGTCAACGCGCTGGTGGGGGAGAACATCGCCCCCACCGACGCCACCGAAGCCACCCGCATCGTGACTTGGTTCCGGCACGGGCCAGTGCCCAAGGTCACCGCCAACCACCGCGACGGCCGGCGCACGAACGTGCCGATCATCCGGGGCGACGGCTTGACGTTCGACCTCGGCGGCGTCGACCCCGTCGAAGTTGCCGACCTCGACGTGGAGTGGCCGGCCGCTGAGCTGATCGACGCGACGATCGTCGACACCCCGGGCACATCGTCGCTGAACAGCGACGTGTCGGCGCGCACGCTGCGGCTGCTTGTGCCTGACGACGGCGTGCCGCGGGTTGACGCGGTGGTGTTTCTGCTGCGCACGCTGAATGCGACGGACATCGCGCTGCTCAAGCAGATCGGCGAGCTGGTCGGCGGTTCTGCCGGGGCGCTGGGAGTGATCGGGGTGGCGTCGCGCGCCGACGAGATCGGGGCCGGGCGCATCGACGCAATGCTGTCGGCCAAGGACGTCGCAAAGCGGTTCACCGAGGAGATGGACAAGACCGGCATCTGCCAGGCTGTGGTGCCCGTGTCGGGGCTGCTGGCGCTGACCGCCCGAACGCTTCGCCAAAGCGAATTCGTGGCGCTGCAGAAGCTGGCCGGCGTGGAGCCCGCCGAGCTGGCCAAGGCCATGCTGTCGGCGGATCGCTTTGCGCGCGAGGACAGTTCGCTGCCCGTCGATGCCGCCACCCGCTCGCAGCTGCTGGACCGGTTCGGCATGTTCGGCATCCGCATCTCGATCGCGGTACTGCGATCCGGCGTCGGCGATTCGGTGGCGCTGGCCGACGAACTGCTGGAGCGCAGCGGGCTGGTGGAGCTGCGCGACGTGATCGACCAGCAGTTCGCGCAGCGCTCGGATCTGTTGAAGGCGCACACCGCGCTGCTGTCGCTGCGGCGGTTCGTCGAAGTCAACCCGATCCCGGCGACGCCGGCCATCCTGGCGGACATCGATCCGCTGCTGGCTGACACGCACGCTTTCGAAGAGTTGCGGCTGCTGAGCCAATTACGTTCGCGTCCAACGACGTTGAACGACGACGAGATGGCCTCGCTGCGACGCATCATCGGCGGTTCGGGCACTGATCCGGCCAGCAGGCTGGGGCTGACGCCCGACGCGCCGTACGACGGTCCGCGCGCGGCCTTCGCGGCGGCGCAGCGGTGGCGCCGCCGCGCCGAGCATCCGCTCAACGACCCGTTCACCACGCGCGCGTGCCGGGCGGCGGTGCGCAGCGCCGAAGCGCTGGTGGCGCAGTTCTCGTATTCCTAGGCGTCGTGAGCGAAGGCCCGGCGCGTCACTGCGGCGGCGTCGGCAAGCCCGGAATCGCCGGGATCGTGATCGTCATCGTGCTGGTGCTCGTGCTGACGCTGACGGTCGTGCTGGTGCTGGTGCTGGTGCTCGGGGTGGTTGTCGTCGGCTCAGTGGTGGTGGTCGGCGACGTCGTGGTCGCCGTGCTGGTCTCCGTGGTCTCGGCGGTCGTGGTCGTCGTCGGCGTCGTGGTCAGCGTCGGCGACGTCCGTGTTGTGCTGGTCACCGGGCTGAGCGGCTTGTTGTCGTCGGAGTTGTTGCCGCCGAAGATCGCGAAGATGATCAGCGCCAGGATGATGGCGCCCAGTGCGCCCAATGCGACGAGGACCCAGGGTTTGCGGTACCACGGCACCGGCGGTTCCTCCGGCGGACCGGGCGGCGGGCCGGGCGGTTGCTGGCCGTACGCGCTGTAGGCGGTCGGCTCGTCGCGGTAGTAGTTGGGGTCTTCCGGCGGACCGTACTGAGACACGGGGCTTGATGGTAGCCGGTGGCGCTCAGTTGTGAGGGAAAGCCGGTCGTGGCGCGGGCCGCACGCTGATCGGCGACCGCGTCACCGGGGAGCGGGTGACGCCGATCTGCGGCGGTTTCGCAGGCTCCGGTGGTTGCTGGCGCGGCGGCGCGACCACCGCGGGCGTGCTGGCAGACGGCTCACTCGCAGGCGGCGTAGCCGCGGGCGGCGGGGCCGGCGAACTCTGCGGGAGCGTCGCATTCGGCGGGATCGTCGCGTTCGGCGTCGGGCGACGCGCCGACCGCACGGACGACGGCGGCGTGGTCGACACACTGGGCACACTGGTCTGCGGTCCCCGGGAGCTGCGCGACACCAGCAGCACCGCCGAGACGAGAATCGCAACCACACCGACCGCGATCGCCCCGATGGCCACGACCGCAGTTTTCCTGCGGTACCAAGGCACCGGCGTGCGCGGGCGCACATCGCCGAAGTCGTCGAGGTCGTCGTCGTCGTCGAACCCGGAGCCGAAGCGCGACTCCGCCTCGGCCGGTTCCTCCAGCTCTTCCCACAGGTAGTCGAAGTCGCCCGACGACTCTGTTACCCCCATGGACGGATATTAAGGGGCGACGATTCGTCAGCCGTGGGGGAACAGCGGATGTGGACTTGGCGTCGCGCGCAGGCCCGACGTCCGACTGGTTGTCGTGGTGGTGGTTTCGCTGGTGGTGTCCTCGGTGGTCGTCGTGGTGGCTGTCGTCGTGGTCGTGGTTTCCGAGGTGGTGGTGGTGGTTGTGGGGGTGGTCTGCGTCGTTGTTGTGGTGGTCGTGGTGGTCGTCGTCGTGGGCTCAGCTGTCGTGGTCGTGTAGGGCAGCGGAAGCTCGTTGGCCGGCCGGGTGGAATTGTCGGCCGTCCGCATGACGGCGACGATCAGCACGATCACCACGACGACGCCGAGGATTCCTGCGGCTGTGACGGCACCGCTGGTCTGATACCAGGGAAGCTCGCTCGGTTCGGCGGAGTCGGGCCGCTCGTCGTCGCGGTAGGGCACGGCGTGATCGTATGGGCTCGGCGAGCCCGGGTCAGAACGAGTCGACCCTCTCGATGCTGACGAACATGCCGTGGCCGGTGCTGTCGTTGGTGAAGCGCGTGCCGGACTCGTCCGCGACAATGGTCCAGCCCTGCGCGTGATACGTGCGGTAATCCAGAGTGACGGGCTGGATGTCGCCCAGGTTGCCCACCAGCCACTTCAGCTGACCGTCTGCGGTGACGTTGACGCCGTTGGCGGGAAAGCCGTCGCGGATCGGCGGATTCGCGAATTCGGACTCGCAGCCGACGGCCGTGCGGGAGATCTGGCAGCGGGTCTTGCCGGACTTGGTTTCGACGAACACG
The DNA here is from genome assembly GCF_059812855.1 of Mycobacterium sp. NGS35. Taxonomy (NCBI): domain Bacteria; kingdom Bacillati; phylum Actinomycetota; class Actinomycetes; order Mycobacteriales; family Mycobacteriaceae; genus Mycobacterium; species Mycobacterium sp. NGS35. Next base: position 893,210 of record NZ_JCALDL010000001.1, on the reverse strand, counting down.
TAGCCCTGCTCGTTCGGGGCGAGCGTCTGGCCGCCCGGCTGCGTCGTGGTGGTGGTCGTCGGGGCGCGCGTCGGCGTCGTTGTGCTCGGCGGCGTGCGGGTCGGGCGGGTCGTCGGGAACGTCGGCTCGGTGGGATTGGACGGGACGGCGACCGGCTTGCCGTCGGTCCACGACGTGCATCCGGCCAGCGCCATCACCGCGACCAGGAATACCGCCGCAAGAGTCGACCTCATGACGTCTGAACTCTACGCAAGAGTGACAGGAGATGCTGTAGTGACTCGCGCGGGGCCGCCGCCCGAAAAGTGTCACTGATGGGCAGGCGCGGCGCTCCTACCGATGAGCGGCACCAAGGCCGCGACACGGACAAGGAGCAAGCGATGAGCACCATCTGGCCCCGCGGTACATCCCGCAAGACCGTCTACCAGGTCGCCGACCGGCTGCACCGCGGCCGTGCCGTGTGCGTGGGCAGCGATGAGATCGCCGCCACGGTCGCGGCGTGGCTGGCCGAGCTCGAGGTCGACAGCCCCATGGCCGACGAACTGGCGCGCGCCGTCGGCAGCGGCGACTGGCCCACCGCCCACGCGCTCGAAGACCTGCTGTCCGTCGACGTGACCGTGGCCGCTTGAGTTGCGATGTCGGCGCGCAAAACCTAGGAACTTCGCGCGCCGAATTCGCATGCCGCGGGAACAAACCGGTCGTCGCACCCGTTGCACGACTCGACCAACTTGAGTGATTACGACTCAACTCTGGCTTGACTCGGCGAATGCCGGCAGAGCAGACTTGAGCCTAGTTCGCTCAGCAGACGTTCATATACAGCAGGAGGAAACACCATGGCTCGTGCGGTCGGAATCGACCTCGGGACCACCAACTCCGTCGTCGCCGTTCTCGAAGGTGGCGACCCAACCGTCATTGCCAACTCCGAGGGCTCCCGCACTACGCCGTCCGTCGTCGCGTTCGCGCGCAACGGCGAGGTCCTGGTCGGCCAGCCCGCCAAGAACCAGGCGGTGACCAACGTCGACCGCACCATCCGGTCGGTGAAGCGCCACATGGGCACGGACTGGTCGATCGAGATCGACGGCAAGAAGTACACCGCCCCGGAGATCAGCGCGCGGGTGCTGATGAAGCTCAAGCGCGACGCCGAGGCGTACCTGGGTGAGGACATCACCGACGCGGTGATCACCGTGCCCGCCTACTTCAACGACGCGCAGCGGCAAGCCACCAAGGACGCCGGCCAGATCGCCGGCCTGAACGTGCTGCGCATCATCAACGAACCGACGGCTGCCGCGCTGGCCTACGGCCTCGATAAGGCCGACAAGGAGCAGACCATTCTGGTGTTCGACCTCGGTGGCGGTACGTTCGACGTCTCGCTGCTGGAGATGGGCGAGGGTGTGGTCGAGGTCCGCGCCACCAGCGGTGACAACCACCTGGGTGGCGACGACTGGGATCAGCGCATCGTCGACTGGCTCGTCGACAAGTTCAAGGGCACCAGCGGCATCGACCTGACCAAGGACAAGATGGCGATGCAGCGGCTGCGTGAGGCCGCGGAGAAGGCCAAGATCGAGTTGTCCAGCTCGCAGAGCACCTCGATCAACCTGCCCTACATCACCGTCGACGCCGACAAGAACCCGCTGTTCCTCGACGAGCAGCTGACGCGCGCGGAATTCCAGCGGATCACGCAAGACCTGCTCGACCGCTGCCGCAAGCCGTTCCAGCAGGTCATCGCCGACACCGGGATCTCGGTCTCCGACATCGACCACGTCGTGCTGGTGGGCGGCTCCACCCGGATGCCCGCGGTGACCGACCTGGTCAAGGAACTCACCGGCGGCAAGGAGCCGAACAAGGGCGTCAACCCGGACGAGGTCGTCGCAGTGGGTGCCGCCTTGCAGGCCGGCGTGCTCAAGGGCGAGGTGAAAGACGTTCTGCTGCTTGACGTTACGCCGCTGAGCCTGGGTATCGAGACCAAGGGCGGCGTGATGACCAAGCTGATCGAGCGCAACACCACGATCCCCACCAAGCGGTCGGAGACCTTCACCACGGCCGACGACAACCAGCCGTCGGTGCAGATCCAGGTGTATCAGGGTGAGCGTGAGATCGCCGCGCACAACAAGCTGCTCGGCAGCTTCGAGTTGACCGGCATCCCGCCGGCGCCGCGCGGCGTGCCGCAGATCGAGGTCACGTTCGACATCGACGCGAACGGCATCGTGCACGTCACCGCCAAGGACAAGGGCACCGGCAAGGAGAACACGATCCGCATCCAGGAAGGCTCCGGCCTGTCCAAGGAGGAGATCGACCGGATGATCAAGGACGCCGAGGCCCACGCCGAGGAGGACCGCAAGCGCCGCGAGGAGGCCGAGGTCCGCAACCAGGCCGAGACGCTGATCTACCAGACCGAGAAGTTCGTCGCCGAGCAGCGTGGAGCCGAGGGTGGCTCGAAGGTGCCCGAGGACGTGCTGAGCAAGGTCGACGCGGCAATCGCCGACGCCAAGCAGGCCCTGGGCGGCACCGACATCAACGCGATCAAGTCCGCGATGGAACGGCTCGGCCAGGAAAGCCAGGCGCTGGGGCAGGCCATCTACGAAGCCACCCAGGCTTCGCAAGGCGCCAGCGGCGGCGCGGAGAACGCGTCGGGTGCTGACGACGTGGTGGATGCCGAGGTGGTCGACGAAGGACGGGAGGACAAGTGAGTTCGGAAAACGAACCACTGCACCCGGAAGAACCGGTCGTCGTCACCGACAAGCGCCGCATCGACCCCAAGACCGGCGAAGTGCGTGAGGGCGCGTCCGGCCCGGCCCCCGGTGGGCCGGGCCCGGACGCCGCCGGGCAGGACGCCGCGTCCGCAGGTCAAGCGGAGGACAAGGCCGGTGAGTTGATCGCCGACCTGCAACGGGTGCAGGCCGACTTCGCCAACTACCGCAAGCGTGCGCTGCGCGACCAGCAGGTGGCCGCCGAACGCGCGAAGGGTGCAGTGATCAGTCAACTGCTCGGTGTTCTCGACGATCTCGACGCGGCCCGCCGCCACGGCGATCTGGAGTCCGGGCCGCTGAAGGCGTTCGCGGACAAGCTCACCAAGACGCTCGAGGGGCTGGGTCTGCAGTCGTTCGGCACCGAAGGCGAGGAGTTCGATCCGTCGCTGCACGAGGCCGTCCAGCACGAGGGCGACGGCACCAGACCAGTGATCGGGACGGTGATGCGCCGGGGCTACCGGCTGGGTGAGCAAATCCTGCGCCACGCGCTCGTCGGGGTCGTCGACACCGTCGAGGACGCGACCGACGGGCAGCAGTCCGCCGGCAATGCCGACGCGGAAGACGGCCAGGCCGCAGAATCAGAACAGTCAGCTGGCTGAGCTTGAACAGCATCGAAAGGAGGTGACGCACCATGGCCCAACGCGAATGGGTCGAGAAAGACTTCTACAAGGAGCTGGGCGTCTCCTCTGACGCCAGCGCCGACGAAATCAAGCGGGCCTACCGCAAGCTGGCCCGCGACCTTCACCCTGACGCCAATCCGAACAACCCGACGGCTGCCGAGCGGTTCAAGGCGGTGTCCGAGGCGCACAGCGTGCTGTCGGATCCGGCCAAGCGCAAGGAGTACGACGAGACGCGGCGGCTGTTTGCCGAGGGCGGCTTCGGCCGGCGCCGGTTCTCGGCCGGCAACTTCGGTGGCTTCGGGCCCGGGAACGGCAGCGAGTTCAACCTGAACGACCTGTTCGACTCCGCCAGCCAGACCGGCGGCGCGAACATCGGCGATCTGTTCGGCGGGTTGTTCGGCCGTGCAGGCAGCCGGCCCAGCCGTCCGCGCCGCGGCAACGACCTGGAGACCGAGGCCGAGCTCGACTTCGTCGAGGCCACCAAGGGCGTGATGATGCCGCTGAGGCTCACCAGTCCCGCACCGTGCACCAACTGCCATGGCAGCGGAGCCCGGCCGGGCACCAGCCCGAAAGTGTGCAGCACCTGCAATGGCTCTGGGGTGGTCAACCGCAACCAGGGCGCGTTCGGATTTTCCGAGCCGTGCACGGACTGCCGCGGCACCGGCTCAATCATCGAGCACCCGTGCCCGGAGTGCAAAGGCACCGGGGTGGCCACCCGCACCCGCACCATCAACGTCCGGATTCCACCGGGTGTGCAGGACGGCCAGCGGATCCGCTTGCCGGGGCAGGGGGAAGCCGGGCTGCGCGGCGCCCCGTCGGGTGACCTGTACGTCACCGTGCATGTGCGACCGGACAAGGTGTTCGGCCGCGAGGGCGACGACCTGACCGTCACCGTCCCCGTCAGCTTTGCCGAATTGGCTTTGGGGACAACGCTTTCCGTGCCGACGCTGGATGGCAAGGTCGGCGTGCGGGTGCCGAAGGGCACAGCCGACGGGCGCATCCTGCGGGTGCGCGGCCGCGGTGTGCCCAAGCGTGACGGCGGCAGTGGCGACCTGCTGGTGACCGTGAAAGTAGCTGTGCCGCCGAACCTCGAAGGCGCCGCACTGGAAGCGCTGGAGAAGTACGCGGCCGCGGAGAAGGCCAGCGGGTTCGACCCGCGGGCCGGCTGGCCGGGCCGATGAGCGCCCGAAGAGCAGGAGGCAGCACAGATGAGCAAGTCCTCAGACGAATCCCGGACCTTTCTCATCTCGGTGGCCGCGCAACTGGCCGGCATGCATGCGCAGACGCTGCGCACCTACGACCGGCTCGGCCTGGTGACGCCGCGGCGGACCACCGGCGGCGGCCGCCGCTACTCGCAGCGTGACGTCGAACTGCTGCGCGAGGTGCAGCGGCTGTCGCAGGACGAAGGCGTCAACCTGGCCGGTATCAAACGGATCATCGAGCTGACCAACCAGGTGGAGGCGCTGCAGTCACGGGTGGCCGAGCTGACCAAGGAGGTCGAGCAACTGCGGGCCAACCAGCGCCGCGATCTGGCCGTGATGCCGAAGTCGACGGCCTTGGTGGTGTGGGAGCCGCGCAAGCCGCAGCGCTCGCGCCGCTAACCCACGTGGATGGAGAACGTCGCGGTGGCCGGCTCGTCTCGGGTGGTCACGCGATAGGTGCCGCGGCGCAGGGAGTCGGTGGGCGCGCACATCGGCTCGAAGCACACCACGTCGTCGTCGCTGGGCGAAAAGACCTGTGCCGCCGTGTAGCCCTCGTCGAAGTGGACTTCGATGCGCCGGTCGCCCCCGGAGATCGCGAACACCGAGCCGGGCTTGACCTCGTCGTAGCTGTCGTCGAAGTAGTTGTCGTCCAGCGTCTCGGTGATCGCCGGGCGCTCTTGCGTCTCGCCCGTCGGGATCATCCAGGCGTTCACCGAGCAGTAACGCATGGCGGGCAGCTCGATCTGCCACTCGGCGCGCGGAACGTCAGGAATCCGTAGGTAGGGGTGGTACCCGAAACACAACGGCACGTCGGCCTTGGTCGTGGGCGTCACGGTGGTGCGGACGGTGAGCGTGCGGTCGGCCAGCGTGACGTCCATGGTCAGCAGATGCGGGAACGGAAAGCTGGCCAGCAGGCGCGGGGTGCCGCCGTAGTCCACTTGGGCGACGAGCCGGTTGTCCGTCCGCTCGGTGACTTCCCACCCGTCGTAGGCGGCCATCACCCCGTGGATCACCACGCCATGTTGGTCCGTGCGGACTCCGCCGATTCCGGGCGTCAGTGTCACCGCTGCCTTGCCTACGCGATATGTGTTGGCGCTCAAGCGGTTTGCCCACGGGTACAGGAGCGGAATGCCCATGGTCTTGCCGACGGTGATGTAGGCGTGCAGACCGCGGCGCTGACCCAGCAACTCGGCCCCGTCGTCGTTCAGCGAGGTGCCGACCATTCCGGCGATCGGCACGTAGGTCGCGGTGAGTGCCGAGGACGGGTCTGCCAGCGTGACGGTCTCGACGTCGGCCATGGCGGGGGCCATCGTGGGATTGTGCCACAGGGGTACTCGCCGCCTGGCGTGGTTCGAGCTCAGCTCACCAGCGGATCGTGCTGAATCCGTTCGGGCGGTGCACCTTTGGCGATCAGCGCCGCTTTGGTGTTGGCGATCATCGCCGCGTTACCGCTGAGCAGGATCTGGCGATCGCCCCAGCCGCCGTACCTGGTCACCACCTCGGGCAGCCGGCCGGTCTGGCGCACGTGCAGGCCTCTTGGCGGGTCGACGTCCGGATAGTCCGCGGCCCACGGCGGATTGCTGTTGTACTCCGACACGGGTGACACCGACAGCCAGGGATTCTGTGCGGCGATCTGCCACAGCGTGCGCAGATCGTAGAGCTCACAGGGATAGCGGGCGCCGAAGAACAGGTGCACCCGCGGATTGTCGAGGAAGCGAGTGAGATCCATGATCAGCGCACGCAGCGGCGCCAGCCCGGTGCTGCCGGCCACCATCAGCACGTCGCCGCCGGTGCGGTCGACCCGCAGCGCCCCGAGCGGGGCCGACAGCCGCCACCGATGCCCCACGCGGGTTTCGGCGACGAGCGCAGTGCTGACCAGTCCGCCGGTCACGGCGCGGACATGGAACTCGATCGCCCCGGTGGGGTCGGCGGGAATCGCGGGGCTGAGGTAGCGCCAGCGTCGAGGACACTGTGGCACATGGACATTCACGTATTGGCCGGCCTCGTAGTCCATCGGGCGGTCGAGCTGGAGGCGGATCACCGCAATGTCCCTCGACGCGCGACGATGCTCGACGACCGTGCCGTCCCACCATGCCGGACCGGACTCGGCTTCGGCGGCGCCGCTCATCACCCCGGTGATCAATGTCAGCGCTTCGCGGGCGGCGTCGTCGACCGCGGTGGTCCAGTGCTCGCTCAGGTGGCTGCGCAAGCTGGCGTACAGCGCGTCGTGCAAGGTGCGGTAATGCTGTTGTCGCACACCGTATTTGCGGTGATCACGGCCTAATTGCGCCAGAAACGCGACGGGCTCTTCGGAGCGCTGGGCGACGAACTCGCCGAACACCCACCACAGCGCCTGGACGAATGCCGCACGCTGGCCGGCCATGTCGGGAGGAAACAGGTCGCGGATGGCCGGGTCGATGGCGAACCAGCGCGTGTAGAACCGCCGGACGAGTTCGTTGTCGGCGTCGCCGGGATCGAGGGCCGCGCGCAGAATGCGCAGCGCGTCGCGATCCTCCAGGCCCACGCCGGGCCATTGTAGGCATCTGGCAGTTGCTGTGCTTCGCGCGTGGCCGCGGCGTCACAGCGCGTGAACACCCTTGTACAGCACCAGCACGCCGATCACGACCAAGATCGCCGCGACCAGAGCGGCGTTGTGTCGCTGCATCCAGTCCTTCAGCGTCGACAGCGGCGCGTCCAGGTGCTCACCGGCGACGGCGTACGCCAGCGCGGGCAGCGCCACCGACGATGCGGCGATCGCGACGAAGTATCCGACCGCCAGCCCTGCGCGGGCCACGCCGATACCTTCGCTGCCGATGGCCAATCCCGCTGCGGCACAGATGAAAAGCACCTTCGGATTGATCACGGCCAGTGCCGCGCCGTAGCCGCCCGCTTTGACTGGCGTGACGCTGGTGAGCTGACGCATCCAGCCGGGCAGATGTGCGGAGCGGTGGCGGGTGAACCAGCGGAAGACGCCGAACACGATCAGTGCGATGCCGACGACGATGCGCAGCCACGACGCCCAGCGCGGCGGCTCGTCGAGTTGACCGAGCAGGCCGGAAATCCCGACGAACGCCGCGGTGAGCGCTGTCAGCGCCACGACCCAGCCGAGCAGGTACGCCAGCGCGGCGGGCCGCGGGTGGGCCGAGTGCAGCACCAGCACCACCGGGATGATCGACAGCGGCGACAGCGTGATCACCGACGCGAGCGGAATGAGCTCCGTGAGCACCGTGCCCCAGGTCGTGGCCATAGCCCAGCATCTTGATCGTGGAAGGCGCCGCCTGTGCGGTTTTGTACGCCGACCCCGGCGTGTCGCGTGTGAAACCGCACGTTCGCAGAAAAGAAGGGAACTTGAGCGGAACAGACTCAACCTTGACGACGTTGAACATCGCGACAAGCATTTTTCCAGACTTCATGTGAAAGATCGGAGGACCGTCGTGGACTCGTTCAACCCGACCACGAAGACTCAGGCGGCGCTGACCGCGGCTCTACAGGCGGCAAGCGCCGCTGGTAATCCGGAGATCCGCCCGGCGCATCTGCTGATGGCTCTGCTGACGCAGAACGACGGGATCGCCGCGCCGCTGTTAGAGGCGGTCGGTGTGGACCCGGCGATCATTCGGGCCGAGGCGCAGCGCCTGCTCGACCGGCTGCCCAGCGCCAGCGGCGCCAGCAGCCAACCGCAGCTGTCGCGCGAATCGCTGGCCGCGATCACGGCCGCGCAGCAGCTGGCCACCGAGATGGACGACGAGTACGTCTCCACCGAGCATCTGATGGTCGGCCTCGCCACCGGCGACTCCGACGTCGCCAAGCTGCTCACCGGCCACGGCGCGTCGCCGCAGGCGCTGCGGGAGGCGTTCGTCAAGGTCCGCGGCAGCGCCCGCGTCACCAGCCCCGACCCGGAGGGCACCTACCAAGCGCTGGAGAAGTACTCCACCGACCTCACCGCGCGGGCCCGTGAAGGCAAGCTCGACCCGGTCATCGGCCGCGACAACGAGATCCGACGCGTGGTGCAGGTGCTCTCCCGGCGCACCAAGAACAACCCGGTGCTCATCGGTGAGCCCGGCGTCGGCAAGACGGCGATCGTCGAGGGCCTGGCCCAGCGCATCGTCGCCGGGGACGTCCCAGAAAGCTTGCGGGACAAGACAATTGTCGCCCTGGACCTCGGGTCCATGGTGGCGGGCAGCAAGTACCGCGGTGAATTCGAGGAGCGGCTCAAGGCCGTGCTCGACGACATCAAGAACTCGGCCGGGCAGATCATCACGTTCATCGACGAGCTGCACACGATCGTCGGCGCCGGCGCTACCGGCGAGGGCGCTATGGACGCCGGCAACATGATCAAGCCGATGCTGGCCCGCGGCGAGCTGCGGCTGGTCGGCGCGACCACGCTCGACGAGTACCGCAAGCACATCGAAAAGGACGCGGCGCTGGAGCGCCGCTTCCAGCCGGTCTACGTCGGCGAGCCGTCCGTCGAGGACACCATCGGCATCCTTCGCGGACTGAAGGAGCGCTACGAGGTGCACCACGGCGTGCGGATCACCGACTCCGCGCTGGTGGCCGCGGCCACGCTGTCCGACCGCTACATCACGGCCCGCTTCCTGCCCGACAAGGCGATCGACCTGGTCGACGAGGCCGCGTCGCGGCTGCGGATGGAGATCGACTCGCGGCCCGTGGAGATCGACGAGGTCGAGCGGCTGGTGCGCCGGCTGGAGATCGAGGAGATGGCGCTGTCCAAGGAAGAAGACGACGCGTCCAAGGAGCGGCTGGAGAAGCTGCGCGCCGAACTGGCCGACCAGAAGGAGAAGCTGGCCGAGCTGACCACCCGCTGGCAGAACGAGAAGAACGCGATCGACACCGTCCGCGAGCTCAAGGAAGAGCTCGAACGGCTGCGGGGTGAGTCCGAGCGCGCCGAGCGCGACGGCGATCTGGCCAAGGCCGCCGAGCTGCGCTACGGGCGCATCCCCGAGGTCGAAAAGAAGCTCGAGGCTGCGCTGCCGCAGGCCCAGGCCCGCGAAGCCGTGATGCTCAAGGAGGAGGTCGGCCCCGACGACATCGCCGAAGTCGTGTCGTCCTGGACCGGCATCCCGGCCGGCCGGATGCTGGAAGGCGAGACCGCCAAGCTGCTGCGCATGGAGGACGAGCTGGGCAAGCGCGTCGTCGGCCAGCGCAAGGCGGTCACGGCGGTGGCGGACGCGGTGCGGCGCAGCCGGGCCGGCGTGTCCGACCCGAACCGGCCCACCGGGGCGTTCATGTTCCTGGGCCCGACGGGCGTGGGCAAGACCGAGCTGGCCAAGGCGCTGGCCGAGTTCCTGTTCGACGACGAACGCGCGATGGTGCGCATCGACATGAGCGAGTACGGCGAGAAGCACTCGGTGGCTCGCCTGGTCGGTGCACCTCCGGGCTACGTCGGCTACGAGCAGGGCGGTCAGCTGACCGAGGCGGTGCGGCGCCGGCCGTACACCGTGGTGCTGTTCGACGAGATCGAGAAGGCACACCCGGACGTGTTCGACGTGCTGCTGCAGGTGCTCGACGAGGGCCGGTTGACCGACGGCCAGGGCCGCACGGTCGACTTCCGCAACACGATCCTGATCCTGACGTCCAACCTCGGGGCGGGCGGCAGCGAAGAGCAGGTGATGGCCGCGGTGCGTGCGACGTTCAAGCCCGAGTTCATCAACCGCCTGGACGACGTGCTGATCTTCGAGGGGCTCAACCCCGAGGAGCTGGTGCAGATCGTCGACATCCAGCTGGCGCAGCTGCAGAAGCGGCTCTCTCAGCGGCGGTTGCAGCTGGAGGTGTCGCTGCCGGCGAAGAGGTGGCTGGCTCAGCGCGGGTTCGATCCCGTCTACGGCGCTCGGCCGCTGCGTCGGCTGGTGCAGCAGGCCATCGGCGACCAGCTGGCCAAGATGCTGCTGTCCGGCCAGATTCACGACGGCGACACGGTGCCCGTCAACGTCAGCCCGGACGGCGATTCGCTGGTGCTCGGCTAAGTGATTTCGGCGCGCTGACGTGCGCTCAGCGACCGTCAGCGCGCCGAAATCGCAGGCTTGCCCGCAGCAGATAGGCTAGGTCCTAATGGTTCCGCTTTGGTTCACGCTGTCCGCGCTGTGTTTCGTCAGCGCCGGCGTGCTGTTGTACGTCGACCTCGACCGGCGCCACAACCACGGTCGCCGTCGGCGCTCGTGGGCGCGCTCGCACGGCTTCGACTACACCCCTGAGGACGCCGAGATCGTCAAGCGCTGGAAGCGCGGCGTGATGTCCACCGTGGGCGACGTGACCGCCCGCAACGTGGTGCTGGGGCAGATCCGAGGCGAAGCGGTCTACATCTTCGACCTCGAAGACGTCGCGACCGTGATCGCGCTGCATCGCAAGGTGGGCACCAACGTGGTGATGGATCTGCGGCTCAAGGGCCTCAAGGAGCCGCGCGAGAACGACATGTGGCTGCTCGGCGCGATCGGCCCGCGGATGGTGTACTCGACGAACCTCGACGCCGCCCGCCGCGCGTGTGACCGCCGCATGGTGACGTTCGCCCACACCGCGCCCGACTGCGCCGAGATCATGTGGAACGAGCAGAACTGGACGCTGGTGAGCATGCCGATCACCAGCACGCGCGCCGAGTGGGACGAGGGGCTGCGCACGGTCCGCCAATTCAACGACCTGCTGCGGGTGCTGCCGCCGGTGCCGAACAAGGCGATCGGGCAGGCCTCGGCCAGACGCAACGGCGCACCCGGCCGGCCGATCACCCCGCCCGACTACCGCGCCGATCCCGGCCGCACGCCGCCTGATTACCGCGCCGATCCCGGCCGCACCGAAGCACTCCGGCAGCCCGGCCGCCCTGATCCGACTCGCCAGCCGCCGCACTCCGAACCGGTCCGCCGCCCGCAGCAGACCCGCGCGAGCCGCCCGGGGCCGGCGAGTTTTCAGCCGTAGCCGCGGATGCCGCGTCCCGTTGCCCTGATCACCGGTGCCACGTCGGGCATCGGCGCGGGATTCGCCAGGCGCTACGCGGTCGACGGCTACGATCTCGCCCTGGTCGCGCGCACCACCCAACGCCTCCGTGAACTGGCCGACGAGCTCCATCGAGCGCACGGCACCAACGTCGAGATCCTGACCGCCGACCTCGCCCAAGCAGACGGCCGCGCCGCCGTCGCCATGCGGCTCGCCGACGGTGTGCGGGTGCTGGTCAACAACGCCGGCTTCGGCACGTCAGGGGAGTTCTGGACGGCCGACCCGGCGCTGTTGCAGGCCCAACTCGACGTCAATGTCACCGCCGTCATGCACCTCACCCGCGCGGCGCTGCCGCCGATGCTCGACGCCCGGCTGGGCACCGTGATCAACGTCGCCAGCGTGGCCGGTCTGGTGTCCGGGCGCGGGTCGACCTACTCGGCGTCGAAGGCGTGGGTGATCGCGTTCTCCGAAGGGCTGGCCAACGGCCTGGCCGGCACTGGCGTCGGCGTGCACGCGCTGTGCCCGGGGTTCGTGCGAACCGAGTTCCACCAGCGGGCCGGCATCGACATGGCCAAGACGCCGTCGGTGCTGTGGCTGGAGGTCGACGACGTCGTCGACGACTGCCTGGCCGACGTCGCGAAAGGCAAAGTGGTGATCATCCCCGGGGTGCAGTACAAGGTGCTGACCACCGCCAGCCGCTTGGTGCCGCGAGACGTGGTGCGGTTCATGACCAAAAGGGTGGGACGGGGCCGTGGCCGCACCTGAGTCGATCTTCGTCACCGGCGCCGCCCGCGGAATCGGGCTGGCGATCGCACGCCGGTTCGCCGCCGCGGGTTACACGGTCGGCGCGGTCGACGTGGACGCCACCTCACTGGCCAGCCTGAAATCTGAAGCAGCTCACCAGAATTGGTCGCTGTGGACCGCGCAGATGGACGTTACCGACGTCGACGCGTGGCACCGAACGCTGCGGGAGTTCACCGACACCGCGGGCGGACGGCTCGACATCCTGGTCAACAATGCCGGCCTGCTGTCGGCCGGTCACTTCGTCGACATCCCGCCGGCGCGGCACAAGCAGCTGGTCGACGTCAACGTCACCGGCGTGATGTTCGGCTGCCACACGGCGTTCCCATACCTGCGCGACACCCCCGGCGCCCGCGTGCTCAACATGTGCTCGGCCTCGGCGATCTACGGCCAGGCCGAGTTGGCGTCTTACAGCGCAACGAAATTCGCGGTCCGCGGGCTGACCGAGGCGCTGGATCTGGAATGGCGCGCTCACGACATCACGGTGGTCGCGCTGTGGCCCCTGTTCGTCGACACCGCGATGCTCACCGACGTGCGCACCGGAACCACCGAATCCCTGGGCGTCCACCTCACCCCTGACGACATCGCCGACGCGGCATGGCGCGTAGTGCACCGACGGTCGCGGGTGCCGAAGGTTCATCACCCGGTTGGCACGCAGACCAAGCTGGCGTATTACCTCGCGCAAATCAGCCCCGCCTGGATGTCGCGACTCGTCAACAAGCGGCTGTCGCATTAAGGCATCGATCCGGTGCGCGTAGTCGTCGCCCTGCTCACGCTCGCCCTGCTCGCTGTCGGATGCGCGGCAAGCGAGCACCCGCCCCAGCCCTACGGCGCGGCGGCGGCGAAGGTGGGCGAGTCGGCCGCGATCCTGGGCTGGAACATGTCGGTCACGAATCTGCGGTGGGAGGCCAACCATGTGCTGGTCGACGTCGACGCCGCCCCGGCCGAACCGGGCAAGCCGCACGCGAAGCCGGAGGAGATCCGCTTCGGGCTGTACGGGACGCCGGCTCACCCGGTCGAAGCAGACGGCATCGGTAGCTGCAAAGACGTTGCGTCGCTGAAGATCTCGCCGCTTGGCGCCCCGAATCCCGATCGGCTCACCGGCACGGTATGCCTGGGTCCGATCGACGACCAGAGCGCGGTGCGCGGCGTCTACGTGTACTCGCCGCATGATCGGATCGCCGGCACCACCGCTGCTTACCCGCTGGCTTTTCCGGTCGGGATCCTGCCGACCAACCGCAACGACACCGGCATCACGGTCAAGTCGACCAGTGTGGCGGCCTGGCGGGCCGACGGCACGATGCTCAACCCCACGTCTCTGGGCGATCCGGCCGCCTTTAACGGAAACGGTTACATGCTTGTGGGACTGGAGATTTCGGCGATCAAGGAGCAGTACCGCGACGAGTCGGCGCAGCGCGGTGGCCCGCTGATGGTGGTGGTGGCGCCGACGCTGCCCGCGGGGCAGGGACTCAGCCACGCGTGCGCGACGTACGGCTCCTCGGTGCTGGTGATGCCCTACGCGAAGCTGGACGGCGTGCAGGTGGACGCGTCGCTGTGTACGCAGGGCGAGATCAACCAGGCGGTGCTGTACGCGACGCTGTCCATCGTCGGCACGCACGCGGCGGTGTGGACCACCGGTGAGTGAACTGCCGCCGGGCGGGCGTGGTATCGATGACGTGTGCCCGACGTCATGCATGTGCCCGGCCGCCCCAATCTGCTGCTCGGCGCCTACGACATAGCGACACTGGGATATCGCGCGGCTGAGTTCTTCGTCTCCGGGACCGCAACGCGCTACTCACCCGTCGACGAGCTCGGGCCCGACGGACACTGGCGCGTGGCGGCATCGGACAAGGCGGACTACACCACGCGGATGGTCGTGCTGACCCCGGAGGCCGGCTTCAACGGGACCGTGATCGTCGAGTGGCTGAACGTCAGCGGCGGCATCGACGCGGCGGCTGTCTGGTTCATGGCGCACCGCGAGATCGTCCGGGCCGGCTACGCGTACGTCGCCGTGTCGGCGCAGAAGGTGGGCGTCGACGGCGGGGCCAGCCTCACCGGCCTCGACATGTCGTTGAAAGCACAGGATGCACAACGCTATTCGGCGCTCAACCATCCCGGGGACGCGTTCTCGTACGACATGTTCACCCAGGTCGGCCAGCTCGTTCAAGACGGCGCCATCGACGGCATCGAGGCGAAACATGTTGTGGCCGTGGGGGAGTCGCAGTCTGCGGCGTTTCTCACCAGCTATGTCAATGCCGTGGACCCGATCACCGAAACCTATGACGGCTTTTTGGTCCACTCTCGATTCGGGCCGGCCGCGCCGCTGGACGGGGCGAACGTCTTCGAACCGACCGGCCTTCCGGACGCCGTGCAATTCCGAACCGACCTGCGCGCTCCGGTGCTCAGCGTGATCACCGAAACCGATCTACTCGACGTCATCCGCCCCGGCTATCACCGTGCCCGCCAGCCCGACAACGAGCGGTTGCGCGTCTGGGAGGTGCCCGGCACCGCTCACGCCGACAACTACACGATCCGCGTCGGGTTCATCGACGACGGATTCCAACCCGTCGATCGGATTGCGGCCGCCTACGCGCCGACCAACGAGTTCATGGGCCAAAAGCTCTCGCACGCAATCAATTTCGCGCCGCAACACCACTACGTCCTACAGGGCGCCATCGCCAGGCTCGACGACTGGGTGCGCGAAGGCGCATCACCGCCCGCCGCCCCGCCGATCGCGCTGACCACCGAACCGCTCGGGCTGGCCCTCGATGAAAACGGAGTAGCGCAAGGCGGTGTGCGCACTCCCTGGGTCGACGTTCCGGTGGCCCGGACCTCGGGCAGCAGCCCCGGTCAGGGCGACATGTCGGCGCTGTTCGGCTTCGGTGAGCTGTTCGACGCCGCCACGCTGGCCCGGCTGTATCCCGCCGGCGCAGCGGAATACCTCGAGCGGTTCACCGAGGCGCTCGACCGAGCGATCGCGGCGGGTTTCATCGTGGCCGCGGACCGCGCCGAAATCCTCGAACTCGCCGCCGCCACCTTTCCCGGCGAGCGGCATGACTGAGTCGGGCCCCACCGAATGGGGCGAGAGCCCCGGCGTCGGGCCTTGGTCCGGTCCGCTGCCGGACGATCCCCGCTACGACCCTCAGCTGCTGCGCGACGGCGACCGCCGCAACGTCGTCGACGCCTACCGCTACTGGACGCGAGAGGCGATCATCGCCGACGTCGACACCCGGCGTCACCCGCTGCACATCGCGATCGAGAATTTCGGCCACGACGCAAACATCGGTGGCGTGGTGCGCACCGCGAACGCGTTCGCCGTCGACACGGTGCACATCGTCGGGCGGCGACGGTGGAATCGGCGCGGAGCCATGGTCACCGACCGCTATCAACGACTGCGCCACCACGAGACGACGGCCGAGTTGCTCGCCTTCGCGCGCGACGCCGGGCTGACCGTCGTCGCGGTCGACAATGTGCCCGGGGCAGCGCGCTTGGAGGAGACCACGCTGCCGCGGGAATGCCTGCTGATCTTCGGCCAAGAAGGCCCGGGCATCACCGAGGAGGCGCGCAGCGGCGCGGCGTTGACGGTGTCCATCGCGCAGTTCGGTTCGACCCGCAGCATCAACGCGTCCGTCGCCGCGGGCATCGCGATGCATGCGTGGATCCGTGCGCATGCCGACCTAAACTACGCCTGGTAAGGCAGGATCGCGGTCATGGAACAGCAGTGGGCCAATCGCGCTGCGAGCGCCGAAGCAGCCGTCACCGCACGCCATTTGACGCGGTTGTGGGGGATGCCGGGCACTCAGCTGGGTGTGGTGGCCTGGCCGCCGACCCGGCGCGACAAGCTGTTCGGCAGCTGGAACTATTGGTGGCAAGCACATCTGCTGGACTGCCTCGTCGACGCGCAGCTGCGCGATCCGCAGCCGCAGCGGCGCGAGCGCATCGCTGCGCAGATCCGGGGGCACCATCTGCGCAACCTCGGTCGCTGGACCAACAGCTACTACGACGACATGGCGTGGCTGGCGCTGGCTCTCGAACGGTGCGGCCGGCTCGCCGGTGTCGAACGCGAGCGCGCGCTGCGCACGTTCACCAAGCAGTTCACTCGCGCGTGGATGCCCGAATTCGGCGGCGGCATCCCGTGGCGCAAACAGGACCGCTTCTTCAACGCTCCGGCCAACGGCCCCGCGGGAATCTTTTTGGCCCGCAACGGCGAATTGCGGCAAGCCCAGCTGATGGCCGACTGGATCGACGAGACGCTGATCGATCCGCAGTCGCACCTGGTGTTCGACGGCATCAAGGACGGCTCGCTGGATCGCGCCCAGTTCACCTACTGCCAGGGTGTGGTGCTCGGCCTGGAAACCGAACTAGCAGTGCGCACGCGCGACGACCGTCATCGGCCCCGAGTGCACCGGTTGGTGGCCGCGGTCGAGAAGAACATGACGACCGACGGCGTGCTCAAGAGCGAGGGCGGCGGCGACGGCGGGTTGTTCGGCGGGGTGACCGTCCGCTATCTGGCGCTGGTGGCCTCGGCGCTTCCCGGAGACAGCCCCGAGGACGTCGCCGCCCGGGACACCGCCCGCAGAATAGTGCTGACGTCGGCGCAGTTGGCATGGGAATTCCGCCAGACCGTCGACGGGCTACCCCTGTTCGGCGCGCACTGGGACCGGACCGCCCAAGTACCGACCACGGAGAGCGCCGGCGCACAGTTCTCGGGCGGCGCGGTGTACTCGTCGGCGGTGCCGGAACGCGACCTGTCCGTGCAGCTGTCGGGGTGGATGCTGATGGAGGCAGCGCACGCGCTGAGCGCGGAATGACCGCCGGCGCCGGATCGGCGCTATATTCGGCCGGTGATCAGCGGCGATCCGCTGACCGGCCGGGACGGCGAACTTGCTTACATTCGGCGTGCGCTCGGTGCGGGTGGCAAGTACGCGGGTGTGGCGGTCGTCGGCGCGCCGGGGGTGGGCAAGACGCGGCTCGCCCGTGAGGTGCTGGCCCGTGCGCAGGCGGCGGGGGAGCGGACCGAGTGGATCGTCGGCACGGAATCGGCGCGCTCCCTGCCGCTGGGCGCTTTCGCCAGCGCGCTTCCCGACCCGATGGCCGAGCCGCTTCCCAATGTCCGGCGAATCATCAATTCCTTTGTGGCTCAACGACAACGGGGCCGGGCGCTGATCGGGGTCGACGACGCGCACCTGCTGGACGGGTTGTCAGCGCACGTCGTGCACCAGTTGGCGCAGACCCGGGGCGTGCGGCTGGTGGTCACGTTGCGCAGCGGCGGCCAGGAGCCGGACGCTGTGACGGCGTTGTGGAAGAACGACCTGCTTGCCCGGCTGGACTTGGCACCGCTGTCGGCCGAGGCCACCCGCAGCGTGATCGAGGCCGACTTGGGTGGTCCCGTCGACACCCGGGTTGCCCAGCGGTTCTGGAAACTGACCGGCGGCAACGCGCTGTTCCTGCGTCAGCTCGTCAGAGACCAGGTGGCGGCGGGCCGATTCCGTCAGGTGGCCGGGGTGTGGATGGCCGACGAAGGCATCGCGGCCACGCCCAGTGTGGCGGACATGGTGGGACGCGAGATGGGCCGGCTCACCCCGGGGGTGGCCATGGTGGTCGACGTCCTGTCGCAGGCTGAGCCGCTTGGAGTGGATGTGATCTGCGCGCTGGTGCGGCGTCGCGACCTGGAACGCGCGGAGGAGTTGCGCCTGGTCACCGTCGAGCGCACCGGCGGCGCGCTGATGGTCCGGTTGGCGCATCCGCTGTTCGGGGAGGTGCGACGCGCCACGGCCGGCGAAATGTACCTGTCCAAGATCCGCGGCAGGCTGGCGCAGCGGCTGGAAAAGGAGGGCGACGCCGACGTCTACGCGACCGTGCGTCGGGCGCTGCTGACGTTGGAATCCGACCTCCCGCCCGACCCGCAACTGTTCCTGGACTCCGCGCGGTCCGCGATGACGCTGCTCGACCTCGACCTGGCTGACCGATTCGCGCGGGCCGCGGCCGACGCCGGCGCTGACGAAGCTTCTGACATTCTCGCCATGAACCTCGTGATGCTGGGCCGCGGCGAGCAAGCCGAGGCGGTGCTGTCGGGGATGTCCGGCTCGTCGGACTACTGGGCGACGGTGCGGGCAGCCAACTTGATCTGGATGCTGGCCCGGCCGGGCGACGCCGCTGCGATTCTGGCGGCGTTGCCGGAGTCTTCCGAGCGGCTGGCGATCGAGGCGTGTGTGGAGGTGGTCGGAGCCCGGTGCCGCAGCGGAGAGGAAAAAGCCCGTGCCGCAATCGAATCCGGCGCGCTGGGCGACTTCCACGCCACCGTCGCATCGGTGGCGTTGACCATGGCGATGGGGGCGCTCGGTCATGTCGACGATCTCCCGGCGGTGGCCGACGACGCACTGCGGCGGGCCACCACGTCGTTCCAGGCGTCGCCGCTGCGGTTCTGGTACGCCGGGGTGTATGCGCGGGCATGCCGACTCACGGGCCGCATCGGCGAATTCGTGGCGGCGGCCGAGACTTTGGCCGCTACCGCCCGCGACCTTCCCGGCCTGGCATACGCGAACCTCGCGCTGCTGCTGGGCAACGCCGCGTTGATGCGCGGCGACGTGACACGCGCGGTGCGGCTGCTGCACGAAGCGCTGGCAGGCGCCGAGAATCACAGTGTCACAACAGGTTTGCGTGCAGCCAGTTGCTTCGCGCTGGCGGAGGCGCATGCGAAGCTGGGCCAGCCGGAGGAGGCGTTCGCCGCGCTTGCTGCCGCGCGCGTGCCGGACGACTTCCTGTTCATGCACACCGGTCTCGCGGTGGCGCGAGGGTGGGCACTGGCCGCCGGTGGATCGCTGTCCGAGGCCGTGGCGGTGGTGCAGGCGGCCGCTACGGAGGCGCGCGACCGCGACCAACCCACTCACGAACTGGCCTGTATCCAGGCCGCGACGCAGTGGGGTGACGGTTCGGGTGCGGCGCGTGCCCGTGAACTCGCCGGCGACCTGTCGCTGCCGCTGGCGGATTGTGTTGCGCGCCATGCTCGTTCGCTCCAGGCTGGCGACGGTGAGGGGCTGCTGGCGGTGTCGGCTGACTACCGAGCCCTCGGTGACAGGGCCACTGCGGCCGACAGTGCCGGCCAAGCTGCCGCGGTGCTCGTTCAGGGTCAGAAGCGCAGCCGGGGTTCCTATGCGGCGGCGATTGCGCAGGAGCTCGCCAACGAGTGCGGTGGGCTGTGCACCCCCGCACTGCGCAGTCAGCTGGGCATCCCGCTGACCGGTCGGCAACGCGACGTGATCGAGCTGGTGGCGGCGGGCCTGTCCAACCGCGACATCGCCGACCGGTTGGTCATGTCGGTGCGCACTGTCGAAGGACACGTGTACCGGGCCTGCCAGCGGGTGGGCGCGAACACCCGCGAGGAACTGGCCGCGATCGTGCGTGGCGGGCGCTGACGGCCTACCCGGGATCGTCCTACCCGGGATCGTCATTGTTTTCGTCGTCGAGCATGCGGTCGGGGTGCCAGTAGGTGTTGGTGTGGGGCTGGCCGTGGTCTTGCTCCGTGGGTGGGATCCACTCGGTGGTTCCGTCGGGCTGTTTTCGGGTTTGCCAGCCGGTGGTGGCGTCGCGGTTATGCGGTCCGCAGGACAGGGTGAGGTTGTCGATATCGGTGGGGCCGCCGTGGGCCCAATCCGTGACGTGGTGGGTTTGGCACCAGTAGGCGGGGACGTCGCAGCCGGGGTGGGAGCAGCCGCGCTCCATCGCATACAGGACGAGGCGTTGTTCGGGGGTGGCCAGCCGGGTGGCGCGGCCCCTGAAGAGCTGGACCGGCTTGGTCTGGTCGAAGATCAGCAGGTAGTTGTAGGCGTGGGCGGCCATGCGGATCAGGTCGGTGACCGGCAACCAGCTGCCGGAGCCGGTGTGGGCCTTGCCCGCCTTGTTTTGGAGATCATTGAGCGCGACGGTGGCGGTGATGGTCACCGGCAGGCCCTGGTGGCTGCCCAGATGGCCGGACATCAAGGTGGCGCGCACCATCGCCGCCAGGGCGTCGTGGTTGCGTTGGGCGGCGCTGCGCTCATCGGCGGTGGCGGCTTGCTCGGATGGTTGCCCGTCGATGGTGGGGGTGTCGTCGGCGGGGTTGCAGGCGCCCGGCGCGGCCCATTTGGACAGCACGGCGTCCAGGCCGGCGCGCAGCTGGGGGTCGAGCCAGCCGCTGATTTTGGACATGCCGTCGGGGGCTTGCGGGGAAATGGTGAGGCCGCGGCGGCGGGCGCGGTGTTCGTCGGTGTAGTCGCCGTCGGGCTTGAGTACGTCGGTGTAGTGGTCGGCGGCGCGTTGCAGTTCGTCGGGGCGGTGGCGCCCGGCGATGTCGGCGAGCCGCGCTTCGGCTTCTGCGCGGGTGGGTGCGGCGATCCAGCACGGCAGATGCGCCAAAAACGACCGGATGATGCGTACGTGTTCGGCGCTGACGGTTCCGGCGCGCTGTGCGGCGGCGGTGGCCTCGAGCTTCGGTGGCAGCGGATCCCCGGTCAACGCCCGCCGTGGGGCGAGGTCGGCGGCTTCGTCGACGCGCTGCAGCGCCTCGCGGCGATAGATCCGCAGCCGGTTGGCCAGCACCTGGGGTAGCCGCCCGCCGAGCTCGTCGGCCGGGGCGTGGGTCAATTCCGCGATGAGCGTGTGCTCGGCGGCGGGCAGCCGGCGCCGCCACGTTTCGCGGCGCTCCAACAACACCAGCCGCTCCGCGGTCGAGAGCCCGTCGACGTCGAGCTTGTCGAACGCGTCGAGTGCGGCATCGACTTGGTCGCACAAGGCCGACGCCGCATCGAACGCGCGAGAACTCATGCCCCGAATCTAAAGACACCCACCGACAAGTCATTGCGCCGCAACCGATTTCACGGACTGTTATCCACAGTCGGGAATCCATCCACAGATTCACCCGCCGACCTTGACAGACGACAGCGAGCTACCTACTGCACGACAGCGATAGGTCTTGCCTCATCGGCCGGCTGGCGACGCGGATGCCGATAATTCGCGGCGGCGGCCCGCCAGAGCGTCGCCGGTCTAAGCAGCCGGGTCGGCGGATCCAACAGTGACGTCACTCGGCTGAACTGATCCACCGCGGCGGTGTCATATTCGGTTGCGGTGAGCACGCGCTGGACATAGCTGTTGAACAGCCTTGCGGGCCAACGCTCTTCACCGCGGACCTCGGGCAGAGCAAGATCGCCGCCCGTCGCCAACTGCCAGGCCTGGCGTACCGGCTTGGCCGTCGCGCGGAAATACCGCCGCGCCAGACCCGTCGTCCCGCGTGTGAGGCAGTCGCGCAAGGCCAACGCCTGCAAAGCGGCCACCGTCATGCCTTGGGCGTAGATCGGATTGAAGCTGCAGACCGCGTCACCGGTAACCAACAGCCCCTCAGGGAAGCGGCGCAGTTTGTCATAGCGGCGCCATTGGCTCGACGGGAATCGATGCTGTGCCACCTCACTGATCGGCTCGGCGGTGCGGAGCACATCCAGAATATGGTTTGGCGCGAATTTCCCTGCCCAATCGAACATTTCACTGGGGTCGGTGGGCGGCTCGACCCCGGCCATCCCCTGGAGCGTCAGCAACCACGTGTTGTTCTCGCAGCCGAGCAAGCCCAGTCCGGTCGGGCGGCCCGGCACCGGACCAACCAGAGCACCCATTTCATGCATGGCATCAGCGGGCATCCGCAGCCACAACGTCGAATAGCGCAGCTGCACCACAACGTGTTCTTCCGCGGGACGTGAATACCCTAGAGCCGCAAGCCATGACGGTGTGCGCGAACCACGGCCCGTTGCGTCGACCACGAGATCGGCCGAAAGAATTGACTCCTCGCGGCTCTGCCGGTTCACCGTCCGCACGCCGGTGACCCGCCATGGCACCGCCGTCAGGCCCGCCACGTCGTGGCCCTGCACCACGCTGACATTGGGAATCGCTCTGATTCGGTCTCTGATGTGCTGCTCCAGAAACGGACGACTGGCCAAGTATGCGGTGAAGCTAGGCGCCGAACCCGTCGGGGCCATCCGGTGCCCGTTGAGGTTGTAGTACAGCCGAGAGATGTCGCTGCCGTCGAAATAGCGTGCGCCGTCGCGAGTCAGTTCGCTCAGTACGCCAGGCAGCAGTTCCTCGAATGCCTGGGCACCCCGCGGCAGCAAACCGTGCACGTGACGGCCCTGCGGCACCCCGCGGCGGTGAGCGACGCTGTCAGGCAGCACATCTCGCTCCACGATCGTGACGGTGACATAGAAGTCAGCCAGCGCCCGCGCGGCCAGCAGGCCCGCCATACTCGCACCGAGGACAACCGCATGGTTACCGATTCTCGCCATGACGCCGATCGTCATGGCAGGCCGAGAAGGCCGACAGCGTAGCGGCCTACTCCACCTTGGCTGCCCGCCGGCGCGCCAGCAGCCCGCGTCCGACGGAGATGAGCGCCGGCAGGATGGACACGAACACGATCCCGAGGATGATCAGCTCGAGGTGACGGTTGACGAAGGAGATGTTGCCCAGGAAGTAGCCCGCCAGCGTGACGCCGGCGCCCCAGGCGAATCCGCCGATGATGTCGAAACCCAAGAAGAGCGGGTAGCGCATCTTCGAGACACCCGCGATCACCGGAACGAACGTCCGCGCGAACGGCACGAAGCGGCCCAGGATGACCGTGAACGGCCCGTATTTCTCGAAGAATTCGTGTGATTCGGTCACGTAGTGCTTCTTGAAGAAGCGGGAATCTTCTTTCTTGAACAGCGCGGGGCCGATCCGGCGTCCGATGAAGTACGCGGTCTGGTCACCGGCGATTGCCACCAGCGGCACTGCGATCGCCAGGGTCCAGATGTCGAGCGTCCCCTTGGCGGCGAGCAGCCCTCCGGTGAACAGCAGCGAGTCACCGGGCAGGAACGGGAACAGCAGGCCGGTCTCGATGAAGACGATGACCAGGATGCCGGGCAGGATCGCGGACGCGAACAGGCCGTTGGGCCCGATGTAAGTCCACGGGTCCATGATTGCCGGCAACGCCGCGAGCGTCGTGCTCATGACGACCCAACATACCGTCGCTTCCGGTGGGATACTTCAGGCACATTCCCGCAGCGCCTTGACCACGGCGAAAGGAACCCCATGCCCATCGCCACGCCCGAGATCTATGCCGAGATGCTGTCCCGCGCCAAGCAGCACGAGTTCGCATTTCCGGCCATCAACTGCACGTCGTCGGAGACCATCAACGCTGCGCTGAAGGGCTTCGCGGACGCCGGCAGTGACGGCATCATCCAATTCTCAACGGGCGGAGCGGAATTCGGCTCGGGTCTTGGTGTCAAGGACATGGTCACCGGGGCGGTGGCGCTGGCCGAGTTCGCGCACGTCGTCGCCGAGAAGTACCCCATCACCGTGGCGTTGCACACCGACCACTGTCCGAAGGACAAGCTCGACAGCTACGTGCGGCCGCTGCTCAAGATCTCCCAGCAGCGGGTGGCCGACGGCGGCAACCCGCTGATCCAGTCGCACATGTGGGACGGCTCCGCAGTGCCGATCGACGAGAACCTGGCCATCGCCAAAGAGCTGCTGAAACAGACCGCGGCCGCGAAGATCATCCTCGAGATCGAAATCGGCGTGGTGGGCGGCGAGGAGGACGGCGTCGCGCACGAGATCAACGAGAAGCTCTACACCACGCCGGAGGACTTCGAGAAGACCATCGACGCGCTAGGCGCCGGCGAGCACGGCAAATACCTGCTGGCCGCCACATTCGGCAACGTCCACGGCGTGTACAAGCCGGGCAACGTCAAGCTGCGCCCCGACATCCTCGCGACGGGGCAGCAGGTGGCCGCCGCCAAGCTCGGGCTGCCGCCGGACAGCAAGCCCTTCGACTTCGTGTTCCACGGCGGCTCCGGCTCGCTGAAATCCGAGATCGAAGAGGCTCTGCGCTACGGCGTGGTGAAGATGAACGTCGACACCGACACCCAATACGCGTTCACCCGGCCGGTCGCCGGGCACATGTTCACCAACTACGACGGGGTGTTGAAGGTCGACGGCGAGGTGGGCAACAAGAAGGTCTACGACCCGCGCAGCTACATGAAGAAGGCTGAAGCGGCGATGAGTGAACGCGTGGTCGAAGCCTGCAACGACCTGCGCAGCGCCGGCCGTTCGGTGACCGCCGGCTGAGCCGGCGATCCCGCGCCTAACCGATTGGCCCGTCGCAGATCTTCCAGCGGTCGTCCAAGTACTGCAGGTCGAAGCTGCGGGTCGACCGCACCTGCGGAGCGTAGGCCATGAACGTGGTGACGTTGGCCTCGGCATGCTTGTCGTTGACCACCACCTGGTCGATGCTGGCGACCACCGGGTACTGCTTGGCGGCCGCGACCCGCTGATGGGTGGCGGCCCAGTCGTCGTCGGGAAAGTTGGCGTAGCGGTCATGCGTGGCGCCGCAGGTGATACTGCGCAGTTGAGCCAGGTCGCCCTTTTGGATCGCAGTGTCGAATTCCTCGATCGTCTGGCGCACCAGGTCTTCCTGAGAGGCCTTCGACGAGGACCGGTGCGTCAGCCAGATGGTGCCCAGCACGGCGATCGCGGCAAGCGCGGCGATCACCAGCGCCAGCGCGAGCACCAGACCCCAGCTGCGGTGCCGCGCAACGTCCGGTCGTGGCGGGATCGATTGCGGCCCAATGGGTCTCGGTTGACCGGGGGCGGCGATGACCTCGGTCACCGGCTCGGGGGCGGTGCGGATGATCTCCGTGGACCGCGCGTCGAAACTCGACGGCGCGCTGTAGCGCCGCTGCGTCGGCTCGTCGTCGTGGCCCGACAGCACCTCGGTGGGCTCGGCGGTGTCGAACTCGGGTTGCGGGTCGGCGGTGCTGATCGCCTCGGTCGGATGCTCCGACGGCGGCTCTTCGGCCCGGTCCTGGCGGTCGTCGGCCGCGGTTTCGTCCGGCGTGGCGTCCTGGCCGGGACCCGAAGGGTTCGACATGGGTGTGGCTGTCCTCTGGTTGTCACGAGGGCGACGGGTTGTCTCCGCGGAAGCTTAACGACTCGTGCGGGCGGTGCCCGTCAGGCTGGCGAAGCGTCGAAGGCGGCACGGCACAATGGGGCGCATGACTCAGTTCGGCGACTTGTTGGGACCCGACCCCGTTCTGCTGCCCGGCGACCCGCAGGCCGAGGCCGAGCTGGCTGCCGGCGAGAACCCGGCGATCGTCGCGGCGGCTCACCCCGCGGCGTCGGTCGCGTGGGCGCAGCTGGCCGAAGACGCCCTGGCCGACGACAAGGCGATCACCGCCTACGCCTACGCGCGCACCGGCTACCACCGGGGGCTGGACCAACTGCGCCGCAACGGCTGGAAGGGTTTCGGCCCCGTGCCCTACGACCACGAGCCGAATCGCGGTTTCCTGCGATGCGTGGCCGCGCTGGCCCGGGCTGCGGACACGATCGGCGAGACCGACGAGTACCAGCGCTGCCTGGATCTGCTCGACGACTGCGATCCCAGCGCCCGCGGCAAGCTCGGGCTCTGAGTCACCAGTCCGCCTGGGTCTGACAGTCGTCGGCGTCCTCGGGCGGCTCCACTTGCACCGTCGCGTGCTCCAGCCCGCGTGCCGCGAGCACCGCGCGCGCGTCGGCAAGCACTCGCGCCGAGTCGTCGCAGCTCGTCAGGTGCGCGGTCGCCATGTCCTTACCCGGTACCAGGGTCCAGACGTGCAGGTCGTGGACGTCGAGCACGCCGTCGACGCCGTGGAGGGCAGCGCGCAGTTCGTCGACGTCGATGTGGGCGGGCGACGACTCGGACAGGATGCGCAACGCCGCACGGGCCAGCGACAGTGCGCGCGGCAACACCCACAGCGCGACGAACACCGCGACGACGACGTCGGCGTACGGCCAGTGCGTGGTGACGGTGACGACGCCCGCGACGAGCACACCGAGGCTGCCGACCGTGTCGGCGACGACCTCCATGTACGCCCCCTTGACGGCCAGGCTCTCCCGCGAGCTGGACCGCAGCAGCAGCACCACGACACCGTTGGCGATGAGCCCCGCCACCGCGACGACGATCATCGGCACGCCGGGCACTTCCGGTGCGTTGCCGAGCCGTTCGAACGCCTCGTAGAGGATGAACGCCGAGACGCCGAGCAACAGCACCGCGTTGCCGACCGCGGTGAACACCTCGGCGCGGTGCCAGCCGTAGGTGCGTGCGGGCGAGCTGCTGCCGCGGCGCGCGAGCACCAGGGCCGTGAGTCCCATGAACAGCGCGACCAGGTCGGTGAGCATGTGACCCGCATCGGCGAGCAGTGCGATCGAGCCGATCAGCAGCGCCGTGGTCAGCTCGACGGCGAAGAACACGGTCAGCACAGCGGCCGCGGCAACCATCCGGGATACGCGGGCGTCGGCTGCTCTGTGGTCGTGACCTGCGCCCATGCCCGCAATCTATGCGCCGCCGCGCATATGTCGCAAGGCCTACGTCGCTAGGTCAGAACCACGCGGACCAGAACCGCGTCAGCTGGCTGCCCCACGCCGCCAGGATGCTCGGCACGCCGGACAGCTCGAACAGTTGGTAGACGATCGAGAAGAACGCGTGGTTGAGCGGTGGCGCGATCAGCAAGATGAACACCACCAAAAAGCCGAACTGTTTGGCCGGCTCGAGCGCGCGCTGGGTCTCGTAACTCAGGTGTGGCTCCAGCGCCTCGTACCCGTCGAGCCCCGGGATCGGCAGCAGGTTGAGCACGACCGCGGTCACTTGCAGGAAGCCCAGAAACGCCATGCCGGACCAGAACACCGCATGCCCGAGGTCCGCGAACTCTGCGGTGAGAACAAGCAACAGCACAGCCAGCACCGCGTTGACGCCCGCGCCGGACAGCGCGACGGTCGTGCGTCGCCAGGGCTTCATCCACGAGGTGCCCACGTACACCGCGCCGCCGGGCAGCCCGATTGCGCCGAGCGCGATGAACAGGATCGGCAAACCCAGCGACAGCAGCGGGTTGCTGTAACGCAGCGGATTCAAGGTCAGGTAGCCGCGGACCGCGACGTCGCGGTCGCCGTAGCGCCACGCGAGGAAGGCGTGCGCGAATTCGTGCAGACACAGCGACACCAGCCAGCCTGCGATGACGAACACGAACACCCCGGCATACGCCAGCGGCGTGCGGGACGACTCGGCGAGCCACGCCAAGACGCCGCCGAGCACAGTGGTCGCGCAGATGGCCAAGAAAATCGGGCTGGGCCGCACCGATTGCTGCAGCGGACGGATGTTCACCCCACGAAAACTACCTGCCGTGCGCGGGCTTGCCGGTTCTACCGTGCGAGCAGCCAACCCTTGACATGCCGATAGAACGTCGACCGTCGCACCGTGCGTGCTGCGGCCACACCGTCACGGGCGACCACCGCACCGGTAGTGCCGAGCTGGGCCGCGCGGCCGGTGACCCAGCGGCGCCGCTCACCGCGCGCCGTCACCACCGCCGCCCGCAGGCCGGGCATCGAGGCCGTCGGCTCGATCCGCACCCAGGCCACGTCGCCGTCGAACAGCGTGGTGTCGTCGACCACCGCTTCACCGTGCAACAAGCCGTCGGCGCCGCGCCACATCGCCGCGCCGGCGATCGCGTGGCCGGTGTCGTCGCGGATCAGCGGCACCCGCTGCGCCGGGCGGCGCAACGCGCGTCGGGCGCCGCGCCGGCCTGCTGCCAGCCCGTAGGCGCGAGTGGCCGGCGACCGGTGTGCCGACACGAATCCGATTTCCACGTCCAGGTTTTCGGTGCGCAGCAGCGTCGTCAGCACTGTGGCGAGGTCGGCGTCCGAGCCGACGACGATCAGCCGGCGATACGACCGGGCCGCGCCTTCGATGTCGTCCACGTCGGCGACAGGCAGCTCGCGCAGCACCCACGGCAGAGAGCGGCCGTCGAACGCCAGCACAGCGACGGCGGTATCTTTCTGCTCTTCGCGCGAGCGCTCATCGGTGGCTTTCTGCTCTTCGCGCGAGCGCTCATCGCCAGTCAAAGCGAAACTCCTGCGCATTGCTCGGATAGGGTGGGTCACCGGCTGCACCACGATTTCAGCGGGAGACTACGCCATGCCGGCAATCGTCCTGATCGGCGCCCAATGGGGCGACGAAGGAAAGGGCAAGGCCACTGATCTGCTCGGTGGCCGCGTCCAGTGGGTGGTGCGCTATCAGGGTGGCAACAACGCCGGGCACACCGTGGTGTTGCCCAGCGGCGAGAATTTCGCGCTGCACCTGATCCCATCGGGCATTCTGACGCCGGGCGTCACGAACGTAATCGGCAACGGCGTGGTGATCGACCCCGGAGTTCTGCTGTCGGAGCTCAGCGGACTCGAGGAGCGCGGCGTGGACACCGAGCGGCTGCTGATCGCGGCCGACGCGCACCTGTTGATGCCATACCACGTCGCCATCGACAAGGTGACCGAACGCTACCTCGGCAACAAGAAGATCGGCACCACCGGACGTGGCATCGGACCGTGTTACCAGGACAAGATCGCGCGCATGGGTATCCGGGTAGCCGACGTGCGCGACCCGGCACTGTTGACCCAAAAGGTCGAAGCCGCACTGGAATTCAAGAATCAGGTGCTGGTCAAGATCTACAACCGCAAGGCGCTGGACCCCGACACCGTCGTCGACACGGTGCTACGGCAGGCCGAAGGATTCGCGCATCGCATCGCCGACACCCGGCTGCTGCTGAACACCGCCCTCGACCGCGGAGAGACCGTGTTGCTCGAGGGCTCGCAGGGCACACTCCTCGACGTCGACCACGGCACGTATCCCTATGTCACGTCGTCGAATCCGACGGCCGGCGGCGCGTGCGTGGGGTCGGGCATCGGTCCTACGAAGATCACCGCGGTGCTCGGAATCCTCAAGGCGTACACCACGAGAGTGGGGTCCGGGCCGTTCCCCACCGAGTTGTTCGACGAGCACGGCGAGTATCTGGTCAAGACCGGCGGCGAGTTCGGCGTCACCACCGGCCGTCGCCGACGCTGCGGCTGGTTCGACGCGGTGGTGGCCCGTTATGCGACGCGCGTCAACGGCATCACCGACTACTTCCTGACCAAGCTCGACGTGCTGTCCAGCTTGCAGACGGTTCCGGTGTGCGTCGCCTACACGGTCGACGGCAAGCGGGTCGACGAGATGCCGATGACACAGAGTGAATTCATGCGCGCCGAACCGGTTTTCGAGGAGTTGCCCGGGTGGTGGGAGGACATTTCCGGAGCACGCGAGTTCGACGACCTGCCAGCCAAGGCCCGCGACTATGTGCTGCGCGTGGAGGAGCTTGCCGGGGCGCATGTTTCGTGCATCGGCGTCGGCCCGGGACGCGACCAGACCATCGTCCGGCGCGACATTCTGCGGACGGGCGCATGAGCAGCGAGCCGATGGATCCCGACTACCGCAAGCACGGCGGCTTCCCCGACTACGAGGCCACCGACCCGCCGCCGGGTTTTGTCCGGTTCGTCACTGCGATGCGCCGGCTGCAAGACCTTGCGGTGTCGGCCAATCCCTCCGAGGATGACTGGGACAAGGCGGCTGATCGGGCCGAAGAGCTCGTCGAGCTGTTGGCGCCCACTGTCGCGCCGGAGGGCGTGGCCCCGGCCGGCCGCTCGCCCAAACTGCCCGGGATGGGCAGCCTGCTGTTGCCGCCGTGGGTGCTCACTCGCTATCAGTCCGACGGTGTCGAAATGCGCGGACAGTTCACCCGATACCACGTGGGCGGGAACAACGCCGTACACGGCGGCGTGCTGCCGTTGCTGTTCGACTGGCTGTTCGGCATGGTCGTGCATGCGGCGAACCGGCCCATCAGCCGTACGGCGTTCCTGCATGTCGACTACCGCAAGGTGACTCCGGTCGACCAGCCGTTGACCGTGCGCGGCCGGGTCGATTCGACCGAAGGTCGCAAGGCGTTCGTGTCCGCGGAGTTGACCGACGGCGACGGTGCGCTGCTTGCCGAGGCGCACGGCCTGATGGTGCGACTCCTGCCCGGACAGCCGTGACGTCCGATGATCCAGGAGGGAAATCATGACATGGGCGGCTCGATGGCCTGCGGCGCTACTCATGGTGGTCGGGCTGCTCGCCGGGTGCGGGTCGTCGAAGGACACTTCCGCGCCCTCGTCGTCGAACAGCGGCAGAATCGTCGTGTTCGCTGCAGCATCGCTGAAAAAGGCATTCACCCAGATAGGCGAACAATTCAAGACGGACAACCCCGGTGCCGACGTCGAATTCTCTTTCGCCGGGTCGTCGGATCTGGTCACCCAGTTGACCCAGGGCGCTTCGGCTGACGTATTCGCCTCGGCAGACACCAACAACATGAACAAAGCTGCCCAGGCCGGCCTGCTGTCCGGGAGCCCGGTGAACTTCGCCTCGAATACGTTGACAATCGTTGCGGCCCCGGGCAATCCGAAGAAGATCAGCTCTTTCCGGGACTTGGCACGACCCGGCTTGTCGGTGGTGGTGTGTGCGCCGCAGGTGCCTTGCGGGTCGGCCACTCATAAAGTCGAGCAGGCCACCGGTGTGCAGCTGAATCCCGTCAGCGAAGAATCGCAAGTCACCGACGTACTCAACAAGGTGACGACAGGACAGGCCGACGCCGGCGTCGTGTACGTGACGGACGCGCAAGCCGCGGGCAGCAAGGTCACCGCTGTGGGGTTCCCTGAAGCTGCGGCAGCGGTCAACACCTATCCGATTGCCGTCCTCAAGCAGTCCGAGAATCCAGAATTGGCACACAAATTCGTCGATCTCGTCACCGGTGAGGCCGGACAGAAGATTCTGGCGGCAGTCGGTTTCGCCAAGCCCTGAACAAGCGCGGCGCGGTTGGCTCAGTTCCCGGTGAACAGCGACCGCCGCTGCTTATTGACAGTCGTGTAGCAGAAACGTCCGAAACCTATCCATCGGCGACGGATAGGACTAAATTGTGAAACACCTCCATCGGCAGCAGATGCGGCCGCGGAGGCGTCTTGCGGGTTGAGAGCGCAGCCGGCATCTACGGCTTCTTCGGAGCCATCTGAACCGCCACGGCGTTTCGGCCGGCGCCGACGCAACGCGCGGCGTCCCGCGCGGAGATGAGGACCAGCGCCATGGCCGAGTTGAAACTCACCGGGCTGCAGGAGGATTCGGGATCCGGCGTTGCCGAGTTGAGCTGCCGAGGCGCCCGGCTGCGGGCACGCGTGTCCGATCCCGCCCTGACCATCATCACGGTCTGCGGCGACATCGACGCCGCCAACAGCGACTCGGTGAGCTTGTGGTTGCGCGAGGCGGTGCCCACCCAAGGCGCGCTGATCCTCGACATGGCCGACACCGATTTCGTCGGCATGGACGGCTTGCGGGCCCTGCAAACGGTCAGCGTGGAGTGTGCTCGGCACGGCGTGTGCTGGTCGGTGATCACCAGTCCGGCTGTAGTCCGACTCCTGCGGATCGGCGATCCCGACCAAACGCTGCCCGCAGTCGGCTCGGCGATCGAGGCGCTGCAGCGGATTCGGCAGCACGCGCGGGGCACGTTGCGGTTGATGACGTCGGAGAACTGAGCCGAATCAGGTTGGCGCCGTTAGCCTTTGGTTGACGTCGGCCCCGAATCGCGCATGTCGGCGAGTTCGTCCTCGAAGACCGTCATCGCGGCGATCATCGCCGTGAACACCTGGTGTGCGGAACTGAGCTGCTCGTCGGTCAGCCCAGCCATTTCGGCGCGCATGTGAGCGCCGAGCCGGGTGAAAAACTGCTGTGCGAGCGCCATGCCTGCGGTGGTGTAGCGCAGTCGGGCACGGCGGCCGTCGGTGGGGTCCGGTTCTCGGCGGATGTGGCCGGCGGTGATCATCCGCTCGACCAGATAGGTGACGGTGGCAGGGGAGACGTTCATGTGGCGGCGCAGGGTGACCGCGGTCAACGGCTCACCGGTTGTCTCGGCGACCATGATCTGCAGCAGCGCGTGAAAATCGTTGTTGCCGACGCCGGTGCCCTGGGCGAAATAGCGGCCGATGCGTTCGGAGTACGCGGTGAGCGCACGCAAGTCCGCGGACATCAGCCCCTCCAGTACGGCGCGGCCGGACAACTGCTTGCCGGCGCGCTTGGTCATGGCTGCCCGTTTCCGTCAGGTGCTGACTGCTCCGCCGAAGCGGGAATCGTCGCGGTACTCAGTCATCGCACAGCTTCGGCTGGGGCGGCGTCAAGGGCCAACCGGTCGAGAGCGCCGGTGTGGTCACGGCTTGGCGGCCTGGGGCGGAGTCATGATCCGTGCGGCAATCCATGGCAGGGCGTCGGCGAATCCGCGGGCGGCGAACTGCCACGTGTGGTAGCTGACCTGGCTGTGCACCGAACAGCTGATGTTCACCTTCGTCGCCGCTGCGCATAGGTCTTGGGCGGCGCCGGCCTGGTCGGCGTCTTTGCCCTCGTCGTGTCCGCCGAATCCCTGCGGGGCGGCCGAATGCGGGCGTGCGCCGAGGTGCCCCACCACCGAATTCAGTTGATCCGCGGGTGGTTTGATGGTGTCTTCGAACCATCCCGCCACGCCGCGGTAAGGTCCGTGCTTGGCCATGACGGTGGCGGGATCGTAGGCGGCCCACTGCGCCGCGTCGCCGCCGTAGAGGCGATCGATGGTCTGTTGCTTGGTTCCGGCGGTCGGGCCGTGATCGCCGGCAATGTCTTCGAAGGTGGAGAACAGCTCGGGGTGCATCACCGTCAGGTCGACTGCGCAGGTGCCGCCCATCGACCAGCCCACCACCGCCCACCGGGCCGCGTCCGGCGCCGCCCCGAACCGCGAAATCACGAAGGGCCGAACGTCTTTGATGAGATGATCGGCGGCGTTGCCGCGTGGGCCGTTGACGCATTCGGTGTCGTTGTTGAATCGACCGCCGGCGTCGACGAACACGAAGATGGGCACCTGCCCGGGGTGGCTGGCGCCGTAGCCGTCGATGACCGGCATGATGTTGCCGCTGCGGATCCAGTCGGCGGGCGTGTTGAACTCGCCGCCGATCATCATTACCGCCGGCAGCTGAGGTGGTGTGTCGCCGTCGAACCATGCGGGCGGCAGGTAGACGTATTCGCTGCGATGCTTGAAGCCGCTGGCGTCATCGGGAATGTCGACGTTGACCAACTTGCCGGTCGACATCGCCGTATTACGAAGTGCGGGAAGATCTTTGGCGTCTACCTCGTCCGGCAGCGGCCCCGCGGTCAGCGCGTTCCATGCCCCCTGGACGGTGGGGTAGTAGCCGACCCACTGGTTGAGGGTGATCAGCACCGCCAGCAGCGTCAGCGGAACGGTCAGCACCGACACCACCCGACGCCAGATCTTGGCGCCGCGCCACCCGACGACGGCCACCGCGATCGCGGCGACGAAGACGGCGGTCCACAGCCATAGTTGGACCGGCGCCGGATCTGACGCCAGACCTTCGGAATTGACGTAGGCCCGTGCCGCCAACGCCGCGACGGCTCCAGCGGCCACACTCACCGGCACCCACACCAGGCGCCAGCGCCGGGATCGCCAGCCGACCGCGGCCAGCACCGCGACGACGGCGGCGACCTGAACGAGGAGGGGAAGCCACCCGCCGAGCAGAGAGACGCCGTGGCGTGCCTGCACCCAGTCCGGTGGTGGAACCGGCGGCACTGGAGACGACGGTGCAGGCGGCGCGGGGGACGGCGGTGCCGGCGGAGCGTCGAAGAGCAGGTTGATCATTGCCGCCGCTGCGCCGCTCCTGCTTTCACAACGCCATTGAGCCAGCCTTCCTGTCGATCAGGCTGAAAGCTTGCGCCGAATCCGCTGAACGTTCACCGAGTAGGGTCGGACTCCAGGTGCGCGGCGAGCCAGGGCAGGGCTGAGGCGAATGCGTGCGCGGCGAACTTCCAGGTGTGTTCCCCCGGCAGGACTTGCACCTCGGCGGCGATGCCGGCCCGGCGGGCCGCGGCGGCGAGCTGGTTGGCGTGGCGTTGGTGGGTGGGCTCGGCGGTGCCGCTGACGAACAGCCCGGCGGTGTCGTGGTAGCGGCCGTGGCGGGCCATCACGGTGAGCGGATCGTGAGCGGCCCACGCCGCCGCGTCGCCGTTGAACAATCTGGCGATCGTGTCTTGTCTGCTGCCGAGGTTGGGTCCGAGATCACCGGAGATGTCGACAAAGCTGCCGAAGTCGGCGGCGTGTGCCACCACGAGGCTTACCGCGCAGGTGCCGCCCATCGACCAGCCAGCCACCGCCCATCTCCGCGGCCCCGCCGCGGCGCCGAACGTCGACCTCAAATAGGTCGGGATGTCGGTGACGAGATGGTCTTCGGCGTTACCCGCGGCGCCGTCGACGCACTCGGTGTCGGTGACCACATCACCGGTGGCGTCGGTGAACACCATGATCGGCGCGCGCCCGTCGTGCTGCTCGGCGTAGGCGTCGGCGGTCTGCACCGCGTGCCCGGCGCGAATCCAGTCGTCGGGTGCAGCGAACACACCACCGATCAGCTCCACCACCGGCAGGTGCGGCCTCGGCCGGCCGAACCACGCCGGCGGCAGGTAGACGAACTCTTGGCGGTGCCGGAAGTGGCTGGCAGTAGCCGGTATCGAGACCGCGACGACGCGCCCGGTGCGGGTGCTCGGCGAGACGGCACTGAGCTGGGAAAGCTGCACCACAGTGGGCATCGGTGCATGCGAGATCGACAACCACGCGTCGCGCAGTGTGGGGTAGTAGCCGACGTCGGCGTTGACCGCGTTGGCCAGTGTCACCGTGCTGAGCAGTACCGCCAGCGCGGCCAGCCCGCGTCGCCACCACCGCTCGCCGCGCCAGCCCGCGACGAGTATGAGCGCCGCGAACAGGAGCGCGGCCACCCAGACCGGCGCCTCGGCAGGCAGTGGATCATCCATGCCCAGCACGGCCGGCACGGCAAACCAGACGGCGGCAGCACCGACGGCTGCGGCGACGGCGACGAGCGGAAGCCACCGTGTCCGCCAGTGCCGAGTGCGCCAGCCGATGGCCAACAGGACCACGCTCAACGCGGCAGCCCGCAGCGCCCACGGAAGCCACCCGTCCAGCAGCGAGACCCTCATCGCAGCCACCCCCGGTCTTGTGGGCCGAAGGGAACTGGCCGCTGAGTCCCCAGTGCCCGCGGAGAATCCTATTGAATGGCGGCGTCGCTGCCAGCGCTTTCGCGGATACGTAAAACCGGCGCTGTCAGCGCTGGGACGACAATGCCCTCATGGACCCTGAGTTCGAGTCGGCCCGATCGCGACGCGATGCTGCGGGAGGCCCGACCGCGGCCGATCTGCGCCGCTGGCGGCGGCACTTGGCCAATGAGCGCGCGGAGGCAGCCGTCTATCGCGATCTGGCGCAACGGCGCAGCGGTGAGGAACGCGAGATTCTGCTGGCTCTTGCCGCCGCGGAAGCCCGCCACGAGCGGCACTGGCTCGACCTGCTCGGTGCGCAGGTCGGCAAGCCGCGCCGCCCAGATCTGCGCACGCGGATGCTCGGCTTTCTGGCGCGCCACTTCGGATCGGTTTTCGTGCTGGCCTTGGCCCAGCGTGCCGAGGGCCGGTCGGCCTACGACACCGACGTCGACGCGACCCCGACGATGGCGGCCGACGAAACCATCCACGAGGAGGTGGTGCGTGCACTGGCCAGCCGGGGCCGCGACCGGTTGTCGGGGACCTTCCGCGCGGCGGTGTTCGGCGCCAACGACGGGCTCGTCAGCAACTTGGCGCTGGTGCTGGGTGTCAGCGCAACCGGGGCGTCCGGGCACACGGTGCTAGCCACCGGACTGGCCGGGTTGCTCGCCGGAGCGCTATCGATGGGCGCCGGTGAGTACGTGTCGGTCAGTTCGCAACGCGAGCTGTTGGACGCGTCCATCCCGCACCCGCAGGCGAGCTCGGCGGTGCCGCAGCTGGATGTCGACGCCAACGAGCTCGCGCTGATCTATCGGGCGCGAGGCATGGACGCGGCACAGGCCAGTGCCCACGCCGACGAAGTCCTGCGCAGTCAGCAGCCTCACCTGGGCAGTGCGGACAGCGGCCAGAGCCACGCCGAGCGCAGTGAGGCGATCGGAACGGGTATGCGGGCGGCGGCGTCCAGCTTCTGTTTTTTCGCCTCCGGTGCGCTGATCCCGGTCCTGCCGTTTCTCGCGGGCCTGCGCGGAACCGCCGCGTTGGTGATCGCTGCCGCGCTGGTCGGACTCACCTTGTTGGCGACGGGCGCGGTGGTCGGTCTGCTGTCGGGCGGCTCGCCGCTGCGCCGCGCGGTGCGTCAGCTGCTGATCGGCTACGGCGCGGCCACCATCACCTACCTGCTGGGCTTGTTGTTCGGGACCGCGGGCGGCTAGCCGGAGCGTCTTCGGATTTGATTGCGGGCCACCAGATCGCCGAGCCGATCAACGCGAACAAGGCTGGGATGACAAGCGTGCGCACCACGAACGTGTCGAGCAGAATGCCAAGGCCGACAATGATTCCCAGCTGTGTCATCACGATCAGCGGCAGCACGCCGAGCACACAGAACACTGCTGCCAGCACGATGCCGGCGCTGGTGATCACCCCGCCCGTTGCCGAGACGGCGCGCACCATCCCCTGCCGCGTGCCGTGCTGGGTTGTCTCTTCGCGGGCGCGAGTGACCAAAAAGATCGTGTAGTCCACACCGAGTGCGACCAAGAACAGGAGCGCGAACAGCGGCGTGCTGTTGTCGAGCGCGGGAAAGCCGAACACGTGGATGCTGGCCCAGCCGCCGAGCCCGAGCGCGGCAAACGCGGACAGTACGGTGGCCGCGATCAGCACCAGTGGCGCCAGCGCCGCGCGCAGCAGCAGGTACAACACCAGCAGCACTACGCCAAGGATCGCCGGAATGACGACGAGCCGATCCCGGGCGGCAGCGTCGCGCACGTCGAGCGCTTTCGCGTCCGAGCCGCCGACCAGCGCGCTCGGGTCTGCTGAATGCACTGAATTACGAAGCGCGGCAACGGCTTTGAATGCGCCATCCGACGCTGGCGCGGCATCGACGATCACCGACCACCGGGTCAGCCCGGTCGGTGACTGGCCGGTGACCCGAGCCGACACCACGCCCGGTGTGCCGTCGATCGCCTGCTGCACCGCAGCCGTGTGATCGGTCTGGGCGACGACGATTGTCGGATCCGAGAAGCCGCCGGGGAAATGTGTTGCGAGCACGTCGAATCCGGTCACCGAGTCGGCATTGACCCGGAACTGCTGGGTCTGCGATAGCCCTATCTTGGTCCCTGCAAGACCGGTCGCCAGCACCGCCAGCACGACGATCGCAACCCCGCCTACCAACGTCGGACGCCGTGACACAGCCTCTGCGACGCGGTGCCACGGACCGGTGTCGACGGTCTCGGCGCTGCCCGGGCGCGGGACGAAGGGCCAGAACAACCGCTTGCCGAACAGTGCCAGCAGCGGCGGCAGCACCAGCAGCACGAACACCGCGGCCACCACGAGCCCGCACGCAGCCAGCGCACCCAGGCTTCGCGTGCTAGGGATGACTGCCAGGAGCAGGGTGAGCAGAGACAGGACCACAGTCGCGTTGCTCGCGGCGATCGCGGGCCCGGCTGAGCGAACCGCGGTTCGCAGCGCGCAGCGATGGTCTGCGTTGTG
The DNA here is from genome assembly GCF_059812855.1 of Mycobacterium sp. NGS35. Classification (NCBI taxonomy): domain Bacteria; kingdom Bacillati; phylum Actinomycetota; class Actinomycetes; order Mycobacteriales; family Mycobacteriaceae; genus Mycobacterium; species Mycobacterium sp. NGS35. The sequence continues at coordinate 855,427 of NZ_JCALDL010000001.1, read as the reverse complement.
CCGCAGCTCTTCTCGGTACCGCGAGATCAACAGCAACGCATAGTTCGTTCCGGCGCCGAACACCAGCACGCTGGTGATGCCGGAGGTCGACCCGTCGAACGTCAACCCGGTCGCGCCGGCGACCGCGGTGCCCACCCCGCTGGCGACCCGATCGGCGAACCCGATCACAGCCAGCGGCACCAGCCACAGCACCGGCGAGCGGTAGGTGATGATCAGCAGAAGGGCCACGACCAGTGCCGTGACGACCAGCAGCGTGATGTTCGCGCCGCTGAACGAGTTCGCGATGTCGGCACCGAAGGCCGGGCCGCCGGTGACATGCGCGGTGAGAGTGTCCGGCAATCGGTCGTCGGCTAAGTGGCGCAGCGATGCGATCGCGTCGCGCAGCGCGAATCCGGACAGCGCAGGGTCCAGCGGCACCGGGGTAATAGCGGCTTTGCCGTCCTGCGACGGGATCGGCGGGGTTCCCGCGACCGAGCCGACCGCCGAAAGCTCGGCGGGACTCAGCACACCGCCGTCGGTGCGGGTCACCACGACGATCGCCGCTGCTGCGTCGCCAGCCGGGAAGTGCTCGGCGGCAGCGTCGGCGTGTGCCGATTCGCTGTTGGCGGGCAATGATTGCGGCGCCTGAGTACCGGCCGCGTTGCTGCCGACCAAGCCCATCAAGGTGCCACCGAGCAGCGCGACGGCCAGAGCGATCAGCCACGACCGACGGCCCGTGACTGCGGCTGCGAGCCTGTCCCAGAACATAGAGCGCATAATTTCAGATACTTAACAGTTAAGCAAATGAAGGTATGCTGCTGTCGATGACCAGACAGCGGCGTGCGCGCGCGGACCTCGAAGAGCAGATCTCCGCCGACGTCCGCGCGTTGTCTGCCGAATCCGATCAGATCGGCCGGCTGTTTGCGGCGCGACATGGCGTGAGCCCTAACGATTTTCGCGCGCTGCTCCACGTGATGGTGGCCGACAGCGCCGGCGAGCCGCTCACGTCCGGTGAGCTGCGCGACCGCATGGGCGTATCCGGGGCGGCGATCACCTATTTGGTCGAGCGGATGATCAGGTCCGACCACATTCGCCGGGAAGTTCACCCGGCCGACCGTCGCAAGGTGATGCTGCGGTACGCCGAACACGGAATGGCCGTCGCCCGTGCCTTTTTCGCCCCTCTGGCCGAGCACACCCGCGAGGCGATGGCAGAGCTGCCCGACGACGACCTGGCCGCTGCCCATCGCGTGTTCACCGCGCTGATCGCCGCGATGCGGGCATTCGAAGCCGAGCTCGGCGAAGACTCCACCTAGTCGCGGTTGAGCGTGGCCTCTTCCAGGTCGAGCCCGCGCAACGCCGTGCGCAGCACCTCGTCGTCGATACGGCCCGCGTCGCGCTCCTCGATGAACGTCTTGCGTTCTGCCGCAAGCATTTCCAGCCGCAGACGGCGAAACGCGGAGGCTGGCCCTTCGCCGATTTCCTCGTCGCTTCGGCCCAGCCGCTCCCAGGCAGCGTTGCGGCGCCGCTCGTTCCAGTGCTGCAGGATCTTCGCCGCATGCTCGTGGACGTCGGCGGGGCCGCGCTGGTGTTGCTCGGCGAGCAGCTCCTCGAGCCGTGCCTCGGCCGCGCGGGCGGCACGGTCTTGAGCCGCCGCCAACGTGACCGCGTCGCGCTGCGCGTCGTCGCTCTGCACGCCGAGGATCCGGATCAACCACGGCAGCGTCAGGCCGTGCAGCAGAAGCGTGCCGATCACCACGACGAACGTCAGGAACACCAGGTGCGGCCGACCCGGGAACGGCGCACCGGACACCGTCGACAGCGGCACCGCGAACGCCGCGGCCAGCGAGACCACGCCGCGCATTCCGGCCCACGCCAACACGAAGACCTGGGCCGGCGTGGGCTTCGGGTCGCCTTCTCGCTTGCCGGCGAACAGGGCTCGCGGCACGTACGTGAACAGGTACACCCACGCGATCCGCACCAGCAGCACCGTCAAGAACACCGCCACCGACGACCAGATCACCGTCGCCGCCGGCATCCCGCGCATCTCACGCACCACCCCGGGCAGCTGCAGACCGATGAGCAGGAACGCAAACGACTCCAGGATCAGCTGCAAGGCCCGCCACACCGCTTGGTCCTGAAGCCGGGTCGCATAGCTGGCGTGCGTGGAGCGCTGGCCCAGATACAACGCGGCGACGACGACGGCCAGCACCCCGGAGCTGTGAATCTCCTCGGCGACCAGGTACACGACGAACGGCGCCACCAGTCCGATGCCGCTTTCCACCAGCGGGTCGTCGAGGCGTGACCGGATGAAGTCCACCGTGATGCCGAACAGGGCGCCCACCACCACGCCACCGGCCGCAGCCAGTGCGAACGTCCCTATGCCTTGCGTCCAGCTGACCGCGGTGCCGATCGCCGCGGCCAGCGCCACCTTGTAGACGGTCAGCGCCGTCGCGTCGTTGAGCAGGCTCTCGCCGCCGAGCAGCGTCATCGTCTTGCGCGGCAGTCCCAGCCGGCGGCCCACCGCGAGCGCGGCGATCGCATCGGGCGGCGCCACGATCGCGCCGAGCGTCAACGCCGCCGCAGGCGTCAGCTCGGGCACCGTGCGGTACGCGACGAAGCCGACAGTGAACGCTGTCGCCAGCGGCAGACCGACCGCCAGCAATGCGATCGGGCGAAAGTTCTTGCGCAACGCGACATAGGAGCTCTGCAAGCCGGCCGACCACAGCAGTGGCGGCAGAATCACCGACAGCACGAAGTTGGGGTTCAGCTCGACAGAGGGTACGCCGGGAATCAAGCCGGTTACCAGTCCCGCGACCACCAGAGCCAACGGCGCGGACACGTTGTAGCGCCGAGCCACCGCCGCCAACAGCACGGCCGCGACGAGGACCAGCAACAGCGGCGTGTTCACGTCCCTATCCTTGAGCAGCATGCGGCGCCGCGCACCCGAGCCCCCCGAGACCTGCGAGCACTTGGCTGCGGCCGCGGGCGCGCGTGAGCCGCAGCCGCTGACCCCCGGCCGCTGCCAGGAGTGCTCCGAACTGGGCGAGTCCACCTGGGCGCACTTGCGGATGTGCTTGAGCTGCGGGCACGTCGGTTGCTGCGACTCCAGCCTCCACAAGCACGCCACCGCGCATTTCCGGGCCACTGGTCATCCGGTGATGCGGTCGGCCGAGCCGGGCGAGAGCTGGCGGTGGTGCTACGTGGACGTCCTGCTCGGCTGAGCGTCGATCTGGGAGGCTGACGAGGTGACCGACGAATCGCGGCCGCTGAGCCTGATGCTGCTCGGCGCCGACGAGTTGAGCCGCGAGCTGGTCACCGCGTTGCAGCGGCTCGGAGTGGTGGTGACGGCGGTCGACCGCCGGGCCGATGCGCCCGCGCATGACGCGGCCGACCGCAGCGTCGTGATCAAGTTGACTGACGCCGACGAGCTGACCGCGCTGATCGACCGTGAGCGCCCGGACTACGTCGTGACCGACGCCGTCGACGCCGACGGCACGCCGGCCGTCGCCTACGACGCGCTGCTGGCCGTCGCCGAGGCCGGCCTGACCGATGTGGTGCCCACTCCGCGCAGCACGCAGCTGTGCGGTGACCGCGAGGGCTTGCGCAGGCTGGCCGCTGACGAGCTCGGGTTACCGACCGCGCCGTTCTGGTTCGCCGGGTCGGCCGACGAGCTGGCCGCGGTCGCGCAGCACGCAGGCTTCCCGCTGGTGGTGCGGCCGGTGAGCGGCAGCCCGGGGGAGGGCGAGTCGGTGCTGCTGCGGCCGGAGGACGTGGCACCGGCATGGGACCGGGCGGCCGCGGCGGGTGGTCGAGTGGCCAACACGCGGGTGATGGCCGAAACCATGGTGGACATCGACCATGAGGTGACGCTGCTGACCGTGCGCGGCGCCGGGCGCGGCGAGGTGCAGTTCTGCGCGCCGATCGGGCACCGGCAGGTCGACGGCGGACTGCTGGAGTGCTGGCAGCCGCAGACCATGACGGCGGCGGCCAGGGACGCGGCCAAGTCCGTTGCGGCGCGGATTGTCAACGGCCTCGGCGGCCGCGGGGTGTACGGGGTGGAGCTGCTGGTGAAGGGCGACGAGGTGTACTTCGTCGACGTCAGCCCCCGGCCCACCGACACCGGGCTGGTAACACTGCGCTCGCAGCGGCTGTCGCAGTTCGAGCTGCACGCCCGCGCGATCCTGGGCCTGCCGCTGGACACGATCATGATCACGCCCGGCGCCGGGCAGGTGGTCTACGCCCACAGCCAGCTCGTCGCACCCGACGGTGACGTCGACACCGAGCGGGCGACGCAGGCGCTGACGGACGCGCTCGCCGTGCCGGAAAGCGACGTGCGGATCTTCGGGCACGCGGCGTCTCATCCACGCCGCCGCCAAGGTGTGGCGCTGGCCACCGCACCCGATGTGACCACTGCTCGCGAGCGGGTGCACCGCGTGGCCGCCGCTCTGCGGAAATTCTGGTGATGTCAGGGCGATGAGCGCTCGCGCGAAGAGCAGAACAGGGCGATGAGCGCTCGCGCGAAGAGCAGAACGGGGCGACGAGCGCTCGCGCGAAGAGCAGAAGGAGTTGTGGGAGACTTCGGAGCGTGAGCTACGCAGGTGACATCACGCCCGAAGAGGCTTGGAAACTGCTGAGCGACAACCCCGACGCGGTGCTCGTGGACTGCCGCACCGACGCCGAATGGCGGTTCGTCGGAGTTCCCGACATCTCGGATCTTGGCCGTGACGTCGTGTACGTCGAGTGGTCGAGGGTGGACGGCACACACAACGAAAAGTTCATCGACGAACTCATCCAGGCCGGTGTCGAGCCCGGTGAACGACCCGTCGTCTTCCTGTGTCGCTCGGGCAACCGGTCGATCGGCGCCGCGAAGGCTGCGACGGCAGCCGGCATCGGCCCGTCGTACAACGTGTTGGACGGGTTCGAGGGACACCTCGACGAGCACGGGCACCGCGGCGGATCAGGTTGGCGCGCAGTGGGTTTGCCCTGGAAGCAGACATGAGTATCAAAGATCCCGCCGAGCTGCCCGAGGGCGTCAGCCAGGCGACCATCGGCGTGCGCGGCGCGCTGATGCGGTCCGGCTTCGAGGAGACGGCCGAGGCCATGTACCTGACGTCGGGGTACGTGTACTCCAACGCCGCCGAAGCCGAGGAGGCGTTCGCCGGCGGCATCGATCGCTATGTGTATTCGCGGTACGGCAACCCGACCATCTCGATGTTCGAGGAGCGGCTGCGGCTGATCGAAGGCGCGCCCGCATGCTTTGCGACCGCGACGGGCATGGCTGCGGTATTCACTTCGTTGGGGGCGCTGCTGGGAGCGGGCGACCGGCTGGTGGCGGCCCGCAGCCTGTTCGGGTCGTGCTTCGTGGTGTGCGACGAGATCCTGCCGCGCTGGGGTGTGGAGACCGTGTTCGTCGACGGTGACGACCTCTCGCAGTGGGAAGAAGCGCTGTCGGTGCCCACGCAGGCGGTGTTCTTCGAGACGCCGTCGAATCCGATGCAGTCGCTGGTGGACATCGAAGCGGTGTGCCAGCTGGCGCACGCGGCGGGTGCAAAAGTGGTGCTGGACAACGTCTTTGCGACACCGTTGCTGCAGCAGGGCTTTCCGCTGGGCGTCGACGTGGTCGTCTACTCGGCGACCAAGCACATCGACGGGCAGGGCCGGGTGCTGGGCGGTGCGATCCTGGGCGACAAGGAGTACATCGACGGGCCGGTGCAAAAGCTCATGCGTCACACCGGGCCGGCGATCAGTGCGTTCAACGCGTGGCTGCTGCTCAAGGCTCTGGAGACGTTGGCGGTGCGGATGGAGTACAGCACCGCGTCGGCATTGCGGATCGCGGAGTTCCTGGAAAACCACCCGGCGGTGAGTTGGGTGCGCTACCCGTTTCTGCCCTCGCATCCGCAGTACGACCTGGCCAAGCGGCAGATGACCGGCGGCGGCACCGTCATCACCTTCGAGCTGCAAGGCGGCACCAAGGAGCGTGCGTTCGAGGTGCTGGACAGGCTGCGGCTGATCGACATCAGTAACAACCTCGGCGACGCGAAGTCGCTGATCACGCACCCGGCCACCACGACACACCGAGCGATGGGCCCCGAGGGCCGGGCGGCGATCGGCCTGGGCGACGGCGTGGTGCGCATCTCGGTCGGCCTCGAAGGCACTGACGACTTGATCGACGACCTCGACCAAGCGCTGAAGTAGCTTTGGTGCGGCCTCGCTGCCTCGGATGACCTCGCCCATGCCGGCATGATGGTCGTCGGTTCCGACAACTTCGCGGCACGCCGTCGTAGCATCTGGCACATGTCCAAGCCGAGCGCCGCGAAGAAGGCGCGTCGTAAAAGGCGGCAGAGCCGGCGTGCCGAATGGGTGGCGTTGACGTCGCTGCTGGAGGAGGTCGACGAGATCGAAGAGGACCTGCTCGACCGGGCACTGACCGTCGTCCACGCGCGCGACATCACGGACGTCGTACTGGGTGTCGGGGAGGGAATCGACGACAGCCACCCCGACGAACTGTTGGATCTGCTGGCACAGGCTGACCGCTTCGACCGCCGAATCACCCAGCGCGGCTGGACATTTGACGCTGAACATTCAATCCACGGCCTGGCGGTGTGGCACTTCGCGCCGTCGGGTTTCGAGCCCGACGACGACGACGTCGAGGCGGTCACGCGGGTGTTCTTCACCATCGACAGCGAGCTCGAGGATCACGACGACTTCCCCGACAGCGTGTCGGTGATCCTGGTCGGCGCCGACGCGAGCGGCGTCGCGCTGCGGCTTTCACCTGACCGCTTCTTCGAGAACATCGAGGCGATCGAGGCGCATCGGCCGGGGCGGCCGCGGCCGCAGCTCTAGCCGTCGTCGACCCCCAACGCGTGCTGGGCGCGGTCCTCGTAAGGTTGCCGAGCCGTCGAGTCGAATTCCAAGAACACGCGATCGTTGCCGAGCTTGCGGTTCAGCCAGCGCCGGCCTCGCGGACCGAGCATCTGCGCCAGCGCGGCAATGAACCGCAATTGCCGCGGCACCGACACCAGCGTGGTCGGCCTGTCCAGCACCTTGACCACTGCCGCGGCAATGTCTTCCGGCTGCACCGGCTTCTGCGCGGAGCTGGTGTGCGTGCCCGCGATCAACTCGGTGTTGGTGAACGTCGGAAGGATCGCGCTGACTTCTATTCCCTCCGGTGCGAATTCGTCGGCCATTGCCGTGGACAGCCCGACGACCGCGAACTTGGTACCCGCGTACACCACCTGACCCGGCACCGCTGTCATGCCGGCCATCGACGCAATGTTGACGATGTGTCCGCTGCGGCGGGCCACCATCTCCGGCAGCACCAACTGACAGCCGTTCAGCACGCCGTAGAAGTTGACCTCGATCGCCGAGCGGATCGCCTGCTCGGACTGCTGCAAGAAGGGCCCAATCGGCATCACCCCGGCGTTGTTGATCAGCACGTCGATGTGCCCGCCGCCCTCGCTGCGCGCCTTGTCGAGGAATTCCCCGAACGACTGCCGATTGGTGACGTCCAGCGGGTAGGCCGACACAGGTCCCAGCCGGTCCAGCGCCGACACCGCGGTTTCGAGCGCGTTGACGTCGCGGTCGCCGATCACCACCCGCGCGCCGCGCCGCAGCAGCGCCTGAGCGGTCGCGTGGCCGATGCCCCGTGCGGCGCCGGTGATCGCGATGGTCTTACCGCTGATGTTGTCCATGGCGCCGAACTTTACGCCTGTCAAGTTCGCGCTCGGCCGCGGCCGCGGCAGGATGGGAGGCATGACCGGGCCGGCTCTGCTGCGATTCGTCGCGGTGTCACAGGACGACCCGCTCGCTGCGCCGTTGTTGACCGAGCTGGCCGCCGAGTACGCCGAGCGCTACGGCGGCGACCACGGCCGCATCTTGAACTGGCTGCACGGCTACCCGGCCGACGAATTCGCCGCGCCGCACGGCGCAATGCTGCTCGGGCTGTTCGACGGAAAGCCGGTGACGGGCGGCGCATTCCGCCGGTTCGACGCGCAAACCGCTGAGCTGAAACGCATTTGGACCGACCGTACGTACCGGCGCCGCGGCCACGCCCGCGCACTGCTGGCCGAATTGGAGTCGCTGATCGCCCAGCGCGGCTACCGCCGGGTGTACCTGACCACCGGTGACCGCCAGCCCGAAGCCGAGGCGTTGTACCTGTCGCGCGGGTATACCCGGCTGCCCGAGCCGTTGCCCGGCGAACGCGAGGTCTATCCGGTCGCCTTCCTGAAGGTGCTGGCGCGAACCTAGGGTGCAGTCATGAGTCTGGTCACGTATGAGCTGCACGACCACATCGCCACGATCACCCTCAACCGCCCCGAGGCGCGCAACGCGATCAACGGCGCACTGCGCCAGGATCTCAACGCGGCGTGGAACAGGTTTCGCGACGAGGAGGACGCCTGGGTCGCCATCCTGACGGCAAACGGCGACGTGTTCTGCGCAGGCGGTGACTTGAAGGACGGCGAAGGCTCCGTCGGCACCTTCGCCGGCACCTTCTGGGAGAAGCCGACCATCAATTCGTTCGAGTCTGGGATGGAGCTGTTCAAGCCGACCATCGCCGCGGTGCATGGCCCGTGCATCGGCTACGGCGTGACCGGAATCCTGTTCTGCGACTTCGTCATTGCCAGCACTGAGTCAACGTTTTCGTTTCCTGAAGTGGCGCTTGGCGTTCCGACGATCGTCGGCGCGATCCGGTTGCCGCAGCGGGTGCGGTGGGCGCATGCGATGGAATTGCTGCTGACCGGGAAGCCCATGAGCGCCGAGCGGGCCTACGAGATCGGTCTGGTCTGGAAGTTGGTCGAGCCAGACGAGCTTCAGACAGAGGCTCGAGCGTGGGCCCGCACGCTCACCGAAGCCGCCCCGCTGGCGCAACGGGCGACCAAGGAGGTCGCATGGCGAAGCGCCGACATGGGCTGGATCGAAGCGGTGCGCTTCGGCGAGACCATGCGCAAAGTCGCTGCCGCAACACGAGACGCGGCCGAAGGTGTCAGTGCCTGGCGGGACAAACGCAAACCCGACTGGCGCGGTCGCTGAGAGTCAATGGACGCCGCACCCCACGAAGCTGAGGCCGGGTAGCTCGATTTGTCCTGTCTCCGTCTGGAATTGCTCGACCGCGACCTTGGCTTGCGTTTTCATCGCGGCGATCGTTTCCGCAGGCTGCATCGAAAGCAACGGCCGAACCGGGCCCGCTAGTGCGGTGAGCACCGACCACCATTCGTCGAACGACCGCACCATCCAGCGCATCGAGACCTCTCGAACGGCGATGTCGGCGAACCTCGCCGCGGCCATCAGCCGTTCCAAGTGACCGTAACCGGCCAAGCCGAATGCGTCCGGCATGCCTGGCGGCGGTGACGGTACGCCCGTGTGTGAGGTGATGACGTCGAAGAGCAGCGCCACCCACGGGTTTCGCTCAGTGGGGCCCCACACCGAGAACGCTGCGCGACCGCCCGGCACCAGCACTCGAAACGACTCTCGAAGTGCGGCAAGAGGATCCAACACCATAGTCAACCCGTCGCGGCAGAGCACCACGTCGAACGAAGCATCTGGAAAGACGATGTCTTGCATGTCGAGTTGTGCGGCCTTCACATTGGACAGCGCCCGGGCGTCGGCACGCTCGGCGGCAACCGCCGTCATCTGCGGTGTGACGTCGGACAGCACCACTTCACCACCGGGTCCTACTATTTGTGCGGCCGCCAAACCTACACCGCCGGCACCACAGGCCAGGTCGAGTACTCGCATCCCAGGTCGCACACCTGCCATCGCGAGCATGGCTTCGGTGACTGGCCTCCCGCACTCGTCTACCGCCTCGGCGTGCTGAGCCCACGCGGGTGCTGCCGAGGACCACATGTCACGCAGTGCCTCCTTGAGCGGGTCCGTCACGCCAGTGCCTGCTTGACGGCCTCGCGGATCGGCCCCCGCCACAGCGGCCCGTGCCCCGGCAGCAGCACGTCGGTGTCCAGCAGCTCGAGCGCACCCAGGCTGCGCCGGCAGCCGTCGTCGTCGTGGTTGAACACCGACGGTAGTAGCTGTGGGCCGCGCCGGCGGCTGACCGCGTGCGCGGTGACCAGCGCGTCGCCGGTGACGAGCACGCCGTCGACGACGAAGCTGCAGTGTCCGCCGGTGTGGCCGGGTGTCGGAATGGCCATCGGCTGGCCGGGCAGTGTTGCGGCGATGTCGGCGGTCAGCGCCTGCGCCGTGGGAATGCCGTCCCGCACCGTGCCGCCCTTGCGCAGTAGCCGCACCGCCCACGGCGCCCACCGGGGCCGCCAGATGTTCATCGCGACGTCCAGCGGCGAAACCTGCTCCAGGTATTCGCGCTTGGCATGGCCGACCTCGTCAGGATGGCAAAACACTTGTGTGCCATGGGTTTTGGCGAACCAGATGGCCGATCCCAGGTGGTCGACATGAGCATGGGTCAACACGATCGCGCGCACGTCGCCGGGTGTCGCACCCAACTCGGCCAGCGACGCCACCACGTCGTCGCGATCGCCGGGTAGCCCCGCGTCGAAAAGTGTCACACCGTCATCGGACGTCGCCACCGCCCAGTTCACCAGGTCGCCCTGCACGAAATGAACGTTGTCGCTGACAGAAGTGATCCCCCACGCCATGACCGTCGAGTCTAGTGAGGAGTAGAACTGACACGTGCCTGAACTGAAATTGGGATACAAGGCGTCGGCCGAACAGTTCGACCCCCGCGAACTCGTCGAACTGGCCGTGCTGGCCGAGCAGCACGGCATGGACAGCGCCACCGTCAGCGACCATTTCCAGCCGTGGCGGTTCGAGGGCGGCCACGCGCCGTTCTCGCTGGCGTGGATGGCCGCGGTCGGCGAACGCACCGAGCGCCTGGTTCTCGGCACCTCGGTGCTGACGCCGACGTTCCGCTACAACCCGGCGGTGATCGCGCAAGCGTTCGCGACCATGGGCTGCCTGTATCCCGGGCGGGTGTTCCTCGGTGTCGGCACGGGGGAAGCGCTCAACGAGATCGCGACGGGATACGAAGGCGACTGGCCGGATTTCAAGGAGCGGTTCGCGCGGCTGCGCGAGGCGGTTCGGCTCATGCGCGAACTCTGGAACGGCGACCGGGTGACATTCGACGGTGAGTACTACCGCACCAAAGGCGCGGCGATCTACGACGTGCCCGACGGCGGCGTGCCGGTGTACATCGCGGCGGGCGGTCCGGTCGTGGCGAAATACGCGGGCCGCGCCGGCGACGGGTTCATCTGCACCTCCGGCAAGGGCGAAGAGCTGTACAAGGACAAGCTGATTCCCGCGGTGCTGGACGGGGCGGCGGCCGCCGGTAAGGATCCCGACGCCATCGACAAGATGATCGAGATCAAGATCTCCTACGACACCGATCCGGAACTGGCGCTGGAGAACACGCGATTCTGGGCGCCACTGTCGCTCTCCGCCGAGCAGAAGCACAGCATCGACGATCCGATCGAAATGGAGAAGGCGGCCGACGAGTTGCCGATCGAACAGGTGGCCAAGCGGTGGATCGTCGCGTCGGACCCCGATGAGGCCGTCGATAAGGTGAAGCAGTACGTCGACTGGGGACTCAACCACCTGGTGTTCCACGCGCCCGGCCACGACCAGCGGCGGTTCCTGGAACTGTTCGAGAAGGATCTCGCTCCGCGGCTGCGCCGGCTGGGCTGACGTGGCCGCCAAGCCGTCCATCTACATCACGTCCCCGGAAGGCGACACCGGCAAGTCGACGATCGCGCTCGGGGTGCTGCATGGGCTGGCGGCCACCGTCGCGAAAGTCGGTGTGTTCCGGCCTATTACGCGCCGCGGCGAGGACCGCGACTACATACTGGAAATGCTGCTGGCGCACGCGACCGCCGGTCTGCCCTACGAGCAGTGCGTGGGCGTGACTTACCAGCAGCTGCACGAGGACACCGATGCCGCGATCGCCGCGATCGTCGACCGCTATCACGCTGTCGCCGACCAGTGCGACGCGGTGGTGATCGTCGGCAGCGACTATACCGACGTGGCCACCCCCACCGAGTTGAGCGTGAACGGCCGCATCGCGGTCAATCTCGGTGCGCCCGTGCTGCTTTCGGTGCGAGCCAAGGGTCGCAGCCCGGAGCAGGTGGCGCAGGTGGTGGAGCTGTGCCTCGGCGAGCTGGCCCACCAGCACGCCTACACCGTCGCCGTCGTGGCGAACCGGTGCGACCCGCCGCAGATGGACGCGGTGGCCGAGGCGTTGCAGCGATTCGAGCCGAAGATCTACGTGTTGCCGGAGGAGCCGCTGCTGGTGGCCCCGACCGTTGCCGACCTTCAGCGCTCGGTGAACGGAGAACTGGTCAGCGGCAGCGCCGCGCTGATGAGCCGCGAGGTCATGTCGGTGTTGGTGGCCGGCATGACCGCCGAACATGTACTCGAGCGGTTGGCGGACGGAGCAGCGGTGATCACCCCCGGCGACCGTTCGGACGTGGTGCTTGCGGTGGCCAGCGCGCATGCGGCCGAAGGGTTTCCATCGTTGTCGGCGGTCATCCTCAACGGCGGCCTGCCGCTGCATCCGTCGATCGCGGCGCTGGTGAACGGGCTGGGTTTGCGGCTGCCGATGGTCGCGACGACGCTGGGCACCTTCGAGACCGCCAGCGCAGTCGCGTCGACACGCGGACGCCTGACGGCCACCTCGCAGCGCAAGATCGACATCGCGCTGTCGCTGATGGAGAGCTGCGTCGACATGCCAGAACTTCTCGGGCTGCTGGACGTTCCGATCCCGACCGTGACGACTCCGCAGATGTTCACCTACCAGCTGATCCAGTGGGCCCGCGCCGACCGCAAACGCATCGTGCTGCCCGAAGGCGAGGACGACAGGATTCTGCAGGCCGCGGGCCGGCTGCTGCAGCGCGGGGTGGCCGACCTGACAATCCTCGGACCGGAGGCTCAGATACGTTCGCGTGCAGCGGAACTCAACGTCGACCTGTCATCGGCGACGCTGCTCGACCCGCTGACCAGCGAGCTCGCGGAGAAGTTCGCCGAGCAGTACGTCGACCTACGCAAGCACAAGGGCGCCACGATCGAAAAGGCCCGCGAAACCATGGCCGACGTGTCCTACTTCGGCACCATGCTCGTGTACAACGGCATCGTCGACGGCATGGTGTCGGGTGCGGCGCACACCACCGCTCACACCGTGCGCCCCGCGTTCGAGATCATCAGGACCAAACCCGGTGTGTCGACGGTGTCGAGCATTTTCCTGATGTGCCTAGCCGATCGCGTGCTGGCATACGGCGATTGCGCGATCGTTCCCGAGCCGACCTCCGAACAACTGGCCGACATCGCGATCTCGTCGGCACACACTGCCGCCCAGTTCGGCATCGAGCCCCGCGTCGCGATGCTGTCGTACTCCACCGGCACCTCCGGTGCGGGTGCGGAAGTCGAAAAGGTCCGCAGGGCAACCGAATTGGTGCGACAACGAGCACCCGAGCTGTTGGTCGACGGCCCGATCCAGTACGACGCGGCGGTGGAGCCGTCGGTGGCGGCCAGCAAGGCGCCGGACTCACCTGTCGCCGGCCGTGCGACCGTGCTGATCTTCCCCGACCTCAACACCGGCAACAACACTTACAAGGCGGTGCAGCGCAGCGCCGGAGCGATCGCGATCGGCCCCGTGCTGCAGGGCCTGCGCAAGCCGGTCAACGACCTGTCGCGCGGCGCGCTGGTCGAAGACATCGTCAACACCGTGGCGATCACCGCGATCCAGGCGCAGGAGCGCGCGTGACAGACACCGTGCTGGTGCTGAATTCGGGCTCGTCGACGCTGAAATATGCGGTTGTGCAACCGGGTTCGGGCACATCGGTGGCGGACGGCATCGTCGAGCGGATCGGTGACCATGGCGCCGAAGGTGGCGTGGCCGACCACCGCGAGGCGCTGCGCATGGTGTTCGACGAGCTCGACGAGCCGCAGGGGCTGGTGGCGGTCGGCCATCGAATTGTCCACGGCGGCAAGACGTTCTACGAGCCGACCGTGATCACCGACGCGGTGGTGGAGAAACTGCAGGAGTTGTCACCGCTGGCCCCGCTGCACAACCCACCGGGTGTGCTGGGCATCGAGGTGGCCCGCCAAGCGTTGCCGGACCTGCCCCACGTGGCGGTGTTCGACACCGCGTTCTTCCACCGGTTGCCGACGGCCGCGGCGCTGTATGCGATCGACCGAGAGCTCAGCGAACGCTGGAACGTGCGCCGCTACGGCTTCCACGGCACCTCCCACCAGTACGTCAGCGAGCAGGCCGCCACGTTCCTCGGTCAGCCGCTCGAGTCGCTGAGTCAGATCGTGCTGCACCTGGGCAACGGCGCGTCGGCAACCGCGATCGTCGGCGGCCGGCCCGTCGACACCACCATGGGGCTGACCCCGATGGAAGGTCTGGTCATGGGCACCCGCGCCGGAGACATCGACCCGGGGATCGTCTTCTATCTGTGGCGCACGGCCGGCATGGGCATCGAGGAGATCGAGACCATGCTGAACCGTCGCTCCGGGATGCTGGGGATGTGCGGCGAGATCGACTTCCGCCGCGTGCACCACCTCATCGAATCCGGCGACACCGCAGCGAAAACCGCCTACGAGGTCTACATCCACCGGCTGCGCCGCTACATCGGCGGCTACCTGGCCCTGCTCGGCCACACCGACGTGATCACGTTCACCGCAGGGGTAGGCGAACACGACGCCGCGGTGCGCCGGGATGCACTGTGCGGAATGAGCCGCCTGGGCATCGAGCTCGACGAGGATCGCAACGCCGACCCTGCCCGCGGGCCGCGCCGGGTTTCGAGCGACCGGTCGCCGACGACTGTGCTGGTGATCCCGACCAACGAGGAGCTGGCGATCGCCCGGGCCTGCATGACGGTCATCTGAGCGAAGGTGTTGGCACACTGGTAGCAGGCCGATGCCGAAAGGTTGCGCAGCGCGACCCGACGTAGTAGTTAATTACTGCCTCGAGGACCCTGGGCGAACGTACGAATGGTGCGTCTCCCCAGGGAGACGCGTTCGATCGAGCCTCTGGCGCGCGGCACAGGAACGAGAAGCGGACTGCTGGGGCGGAGCCAAATGGCAAATGGGCACGACGGCGGGGAATCCCTGGCGTGGGGCGCTCCCGAACGTGTGGGGTGGTTTCGTTATTTCTTCGACGACGAACGCTGGGAATGGTCGCCTCAAGTGGCGAAGATGCACGGATACCAACCCGGAACCGTCGTCCCCACCACCCAGTTGGTGCTCTCGCACAAGCATCCCGACGACTACCGGCAGATCGCCGACACCCTGGCGCTTATCCGCCAGACACGGCAGGCCTTCAGCAGTCGTCACCGCATCCGCGACACCGAGGGAGTGGTGCACCACGTCGTGGTCGTCGGCGACCAGATGCGCGACGCCGACGGCTCGGTGATCGGCACGCACGGCTTCTACATCGACATCACGCCCGCCGAACAGGCGCGCCAGGACCACCTGACCGCCGAGGTCACCAAGATCACGCAGAGCAGGGCGGTCATCGAGCAGGCCAAGGGCATGCTGATGGCGATTTACGGCATCGACGCCGACGCCGCGTTCGACCTGCTCAAGTGGCGCTCACAGGAAACCAACGTCAAGTTGCGGCCCCTGGCCGAGCAGATCGCCGCCGACTTCTCCGCCGTCGCCCACGACGAAGCGCTGCCGGCCCGGTCGGTCTACGACAACCTGCTGCTGACCGCCCACCACCGGATCACAGCGAACGCCTGAGACGCCGGCCGACCTAGAACGTCGACGCCGGGCGCACCGCGTTGGCCATGTCGACCAGCGCGTACCGGTGTGCGCGCGTCGGCGCCACCCGCGCCAGCCCACGCAACGACGCCTCCACCCCCAGCCTCAGCCCGTGCGGAGTGAAGGGGAACCCGAGGATGTGGTTGGTGCTGGCCGTGTTCTCACTGATCCAATCGAGCGCGGTGCCCAGCACCAGCGCCCGGATCTGCAGCACCCGCGGCTCGGAGTCCGGCAGCGCCTCGACGCGGCGGGCCGCCTCGCGGATCTGCTGCTCGGTCAGCTCGCTCATCGACCGCCCCGACAGCAGTGTCAGCGCGCTGGTCAGCCGCGCGGTGGTGAAGTGCCGCGAGGTGACCGGCACCGCGTCCAGCGTGCGCACCGCGCCTTCCCGATCGCCCTGCGCCGACTTGGCCCGCGCCAGCCCGAAGCCGGCGGAGATCACGCCGTTGTCGGTGCTCCAGACGGTCTCGTAGAACTTCAGCCCGTCAGGGTTCCCGGCCAGCTCGGCGGTCGCTGCCAGTGCCAGCTTGGGTGCCAGCTCGCCGGGCAGCCGGTCCAGCACCTCGGTGAAATGCTTTGTCGCCGCGTCATAGTCGCCCATCAGCAACTCGGCCACCGCGCGGAACCAGACAAGCCGCCACTGCCAGCCCACCCGCTCGGCCAGCACGTCGAGCTTGCGGGTGGCCTTCGCGACGTCGCCGAGATCGAGCAGGGCGCGCACCTCCATCAGCGGCAACTCCACCGACTCGGTGAGGTCGATGCCCTCGCTGTCCAGCGCGCCGTGCCGTGCGGCGCGCAGTTGGTCCAGCGTCTGGACGGGCTGGCTGAGCACGCTCGCCGACAGCACCGGGGCGCCGACATCGGACGGGTCCACCAGCGGCACCGGCAACGCAGTGACGATCTCAGAAGCGGTCAGCTTCTCGGCGTGCACCAGGCCGTCGACGTAGACGTCGGTGTGCGCGACCAGAAGCTCCACCCCGAACGTCGAGCGGGTCGGGCTGAACACCGTGGACAGGCCCGGCCGCGGCGTGCCGCTGTCGTGCGCGACCACCTCGCGCAGCACGCCGAGCAGCTGCCCGGACATCTCCTCGGCGCTGGCGAACCGGCGCTGCGGGTCCGGATCGATCGCTCGGCGCAGCAGCCGGGCATACGAGTCGTAAGTGGCCAACACCGGGTCATCCTCGGGCAGGCCGTCGACGTAGCGGCCCCGCTTCGTCGGCATGTCCAGCGTCAGGGCGGCCAGCGTGCGGCCCACGGTGTAGATGTCGGTGGCCACGGTCGGGCCGGTGCGGACTATTTCGGGCGCCTGGTATCCGGGCGTGCCGTACAGGTAGCCGTAAGAGTTGATGCGCGACACCGCGCCGAGGTCGATCAGCTTCAGCTGCTCCTCGGTGATCATGATGTTCTCGGGCTTCAAGTCGTTGTACGCCAAGCCAATTGAATGCAGATAGCCCAGCGCGGGCAGAATCTCGAGCATGTAGGCGATCGCTTGCGCCACCGGCAACCTCTGGCCCCTGGCTTGCTTGAGCGACGTGCCGCCGACGTACTCCATCACGATGTAGCCGACGGGCTCGCCGTGCTTGTCCGGATGCTGCACGAAGTTGAAGATCTTGACGATCGAGGGGTGGGTGACCTCGGCCAGGAACTGCCGCTCGGCCATCGCGATCGCTTGCGCCTCGGCGTCGCCGGCGTGCACCAGACCCTTGAGCACCACCGGGCGCTCGTTGACGTTGTGGTCGACGGCCAGATACACCCAGCCCAGGCCGCCGTGCGCGATGCAGCCTTTGATCTCGTACTGCCCGGCGACCTTGTCGCCGGGCCCCAGCTGCGGCAGGAACGAATACGGGCTGCCGCAGTGCGGGCACCAGCCTTCGCTCTTGGCCTGACCCTCGGGTCCTGAGCGTCCGACCGGCCGGCCACAGTTCCAGCAGAACCGCTTCGACTCGGCCACAACGGGATTGCGCATCAACGCCGACAGCGGGTCCTTCTCCGGCACCCGCGGAATCTCAACCAGGCCGCCGCCCAGCCGGCGGCTCGGCGCCAACTGGCGGGTCATCGAGCTGGTGTGGTCGTCGGTGGCCGGGTCGGTCTGGGCGTCGTGCGACTCGTCGTCGAGCTCGGGACGGAAGATCGCCTGCGTGGCCATCGGTCGCAGCATCGACGACGAGTCCTCGCCGTAGTCGATCCCGAAGGCCGCGGGCTGCGTGCCTACCGTCTCGTGATCCGTCGACTCGACGCGCGAGCGCTCCTCGGCATCCATCAGTCCGAGTACCTCGGCGTAGGGGCTGCCGGCGTGGGGCCCAGAACGGTCAACCACTTGCGGTACAGCGCATACCATGTCCCGTCGCGGCGAATGCGCTCCAGCGTGCCGTTGACGAACCGCACCAAGCCGGTGTTGTTCAGATTCATGCCGATTCCGTAGGGCTCCTCTTCTAGATTCGAGCCGACGATGTGCAGGTATGGATCCTGCGACACCAGGCCGGCGAGAATCGAATCGTCGGTGCTGACGGCGTCGACCTGCCGCTGCTGCAGCGCCACAAGGCAATCCGCCCATGTCACCACCGACACGATGATCGGCGCCGGGCTGATCCGCTGCAAGCGGTTGATCGAGGTGGTGCCCCGCGCTGCGCACACCCGCTTGCCCGACAAGTCCGCCGCCTGCCGGATCGCCGAGTCCCGCGGCGCCAGAATTCGTTGATTCGCAAGCAGATACACCGTCGAGAATGCGACGTCCTTGCGCCGCTCGCAGGTGATCGTCATGGTCTTGACGACGATGTCGACGTCGTTGTTCTTCAGCGCCCGGATCCGCTCGGCCGACGACATGATGCGGTATTCGACTTGCGACGGCGTGCCGAAGATGTCGCGGGCCACTTCACCGGCGATGTCGACGTCGAAGCCGGTGATCTCGCCGGTGATCGGGTCGCGAAACGAAAACAGGTTGCTGCCGATGTCCAGGCCGACCAGCAGCCGCCCGCGCTGCCTGATGCCGGCGACCGCCGCGTCGGCGTCCTTCTTGTCGGTGAACGGCCGAAGGCTCGCGGTGCGGTCGCAGTTTCCGTCGGGCAGCGGGGCCGGGTTCTGCTGCGGCGGCAACTCCTGCATGCCTGCGGGTGTCGGCGGAGAAAGGGTCAGCGACGGCTGCGGGGTCAGTGAATCGGACTGCCCGCATCCGGCCACGAGCAAGATCGTCGCGGCCAAGACAGCGGGCAATCGCGTTCTCATCAGGGTTGGTTTTTTCTTCGCGCAAGCGCTCATCAGGGTTTGTTTCTTCTTCGCGCAAGCGCTCATCAGGGTTGGTCTCTTCTTCGCGCAAGCGCTCATCGGGGTTTGTTTCTTCTTCGCGCAAGCGCTCATCAGCGGTACTCGCTCATTCGCGGCCACAACCCGACCGTCACCGCCAGCGCCGCCACCACCGACAGCACCACCGCGCCGACCGTCGCACCCGACAGCACCGAGCGCGCGTCGACGATATCGTTGCGCAGCTGGCGCCGGCTCTCCTCGATGCCGTTGCTCAGCGCCTCCTCCAGCCGGTCGAACGCCGGAGTCGAATCTTGCTCACCGGTGCCCAGCGCCACCTGTGTGGCGGCTTGATAGTTGCCCACGGCGATGTAGGAGTTGATCCGCTCGTCGGCCCTGCGCCAGCGGTCCAGCAGTTGGTCGGCGTTCTGCAGATCCGATTTGTCGATCACGTCTTCGCGGTCGGTGTACTGCGCAAGCATCTGGTGCATCTGGTCGATCCGCTGGTAATACGACTGCTTGCGGACGTCTTCGTCACCGCGCCGGATCAGCGCCAGGGTCTCGTCGGCACGCGCCTGCTGGGCCATGATCGCCAGGTTGGTGATGGTCTTCAGTGAGTCAGCGGCAGTGCCCTTGGCGCTGCGGCTGTCGGTGGTGGAGATAGCCAGCACCGAGCCCACCCATATCACGATAATCAGCACCGCCAGCCCGCCGGCCACGAAACCGAAGTTCAGCCGGCGCTGGGTCTTGCGTGCCAGCCAGCGATTGGAATAGGCCCCGAACAGCAGCGTCGCGGCCACCAACACGATCAGCAGTGTCGGGATGTTCGTCGAAGCGGTCGTCTCGACGTCCACCTGCGCGGACGTCTCGTCGTAGAGCCGTTTGGCGTCCGGCAGGATTTGCTGCTGCATCAGCGCCGACGCCTCGGACAGGTACGACGAACCGACAGGATTGCCGGCCCGGTTGTTGGTGCGCGCGGTCTCGATGAGCCCCGTGTAGACGGCCAGCCGTGCGTTGATGCGGCCCAGCACCTCGAGCATCTGCTGGTCGGTCAGACCGCTGGAGGCCTGCGTCAGGTCGACCGCCGCGTCGGTGACGGCTTGCTCGTAGCGCTGCCGCACCTCCCGCGGCTCCGCGCCCGCAATGAATGCGGTGGCCGCCGCGGCGTCGGCCACCGACAGCGTCGTGTACAGCTGCCCGGCCGCGAACGCCAGCGGCTCTGTGTGGTTGAGCACCGTGGTCAGCGCCTGCTGGCGGCGGTCGATCGTCGTAGAGGTGGCGAAGGCCGTCAGCGCCACCAACGCAATCAGCACCGCGCCGCTGATCAGGATGCGGCCCGGGGTGGTGGTCCAAAACCACCATCGCGGGTGGGTGGGGTCGATGGTTGCCTGCGACGGGGCCGGCTCCGTTGACGGATGCGCCAGCTCCACGGTCACCGATGTGCGCCCTTCATGCCTTTGATCGCGCCCAATCTATAAGCGAAGTCTAAGAGAACCCGGCAAGACGCGTGCGGCTTCTCGGTGGCAGGTCGTTGCTCTTCGCGCAAGCGCTCATCGGACCATTTGCTCTTCGCGCAAGCGCTCATCGGGCCGTTTGCTCTTCGCGCAAGCGCTCATCGGGCCGTTCCCTATCCTGAACTCGTGCGTGGCGACGGCGACGGGTGGGTGATCTCGAACACCGGCGCCAGGTACTGGGGCCGCCACGGCGCGGCGGGCCTGCTACTGCGGGCACCGCACCCTGACGGGGGCCGCGTGGTGCTTCTCCAGCACCGGGCGGTGTGGAGCCATCAGGGCGGCACCTGGGCGCTGCCGGGCGGCGCGCGCGACAGCCACGAGACTCCTGAAGAGACCGCGGTCCGCGAAGCCGCGGAGGAAGCCGGGCTGCCCGCCGAGCTCGTAGTGGTGCGCGCGGCCGTGGTCACGGCCAGGGCCAGCGGCAGCCACTGGACCTACACGACCGTGGTCGCCGATGCGCCGCATCCGCTGCAGACCATGCCCAACTACGAGAGCGTCGAACTGCGCTGGGTCGAAGAAGACCAGGTCGCCGAGCTACCGCTGCATCCCGGATTCGCGGCCAGCTGGGGCCAACTGCTCGAGTTGAGCCGCGTCACGCCGCTGCTGCAAGTGCCGCGCTGAGGTCACGCGCGGCGCGCGCCGGATCCTCGGCTGCGGTGATCGCCCGCACCACGACCACGCGCCGCGCGCCGGCCTCCAGCACTTCTGGCAGCCGCTGCTGGTCGATACCGCCGATCGCGAACCACGGCTTGACCGGATTCGACGACGCCACCGCCCGCACCAGATCGAGCCCGGGAGCCGGGCGGCCCGGCTTCGTCGGCGTGGGCCAGCACGGTCCCACACAGAAGTAGTCGACGTCCTCGGTCACCGCGGTGCGCACCTGGTCGATGTCGTGAGTGGAGCGGCCGATCAGCGTGGCGGCCCCGACGATCTCGCGGGCAACGGCCAGCGGCAGGTCGTCCTGGCCGAGGTGCAGGACGTCGGCGCCAGCGGCCTTGGCGACGTCGGCGCGGTCGTTGACCGCCAGCAGCGCCCCGTGCCGGCGGGCGGCGTCCGCGAGCACCGCCAGCGCTTCGAGCTCGGCGCGGGCCTCCAACGGCCCGAACTGTCGCTCGCCCGGCGAGCCCTTGTCGCGCAGCTGGATGACGTCGACCCCGCCGGCCAGCGCCGCGTCCGCGAACTCGGCAAGATCGCCGCGCTCCCTGCGGGCGTCGGTGCACAGGTACAGCCGCGCTTGCGCCAGCCGGGTCCTCAGCACGAGGACTAGCCTAGAAACCGACATGTCTATCCGGTCCATCGCGGTCATCGGCGGGGGCGTCATCGGCCTTTCGGTGGCCCGCCGTCTCGCGCAGTCCGGCCGAACGGTGCGCGTGCACCGCAAGCCTCACGACCCGGGCGCCTCCTGGGTGGCCGGCGGCATGCTCGCCCCGCACAGCGAGGGCTGGCCGGGGGAGGAGCGGCTCCTGCAGATCGGGCTGGAGTCGCTGGCTCTGTGGCACTCCTCGTTCACCGACGGGCTGCCGGAAACGGTGATCACGGCGCGCGAGTCACTGGTCGTGGCCGTCGACCGCGCCGATGCAGCCGATCTTCGAACCGTCGGCGAGTGGCTGGCCGCCCAGGGCCAGCCCGTGACCCTGACCACCGCGGCCCGCGATGTGGAACCGCTTCTGGCGCAAGGCATTCGGCACGGCTTTCGCGCCACCACCGAGTTGGCGGTGGACAACCGCGCGGTGGTGCAGGCGCTGGCCGCGGAGTGTGAACGCCTCGATGTGGCCTGGGCGCCGCCCGTCGACGACCTCGGCGACGTGACCGACGTCGACGCGGTGGTGCTGGCCAACGGCATCGACGCGCCTGCGCTGTGGCCGGGGCTTGCGGTGCGGCCGGTCAAGGGAGAGGTGCTGCGCCTACGGTGGCGCCGTGGTTGTATGCCCGTGCCGCAGAGGGTGATTCGCGCCCGCGTGCATGGCCGTCAGGTGTATCTGGTGCCGCGCGCAGACGGTGTGGTGGTGGGCGCGACCCAGTACGAGCACGGCCGTGACACCGCGCCGGCGGTGGCCGGGGTGCGCGAGCTGCTCGACGACGCCTGCGCGGTGGTGCCGGCGTTGGGCGAGTACGAACTGGCCGAATGTGCGGCCGGGCTGCGGCCGATGACGCCGGACAATCTGCCGATAGTCGGCCGGTTGGATGAGAGGGTGCTGGCGGCCGTCGGCCATGGCCGGTCGGGCTTCCTGTTGGCACCATGGACGGCGGAGAAAATTCTCGCCGCATGCGACGCACTTGTGGGGGCTAGGTGATTGCCAGGTGATTGTCACCGTCAACGACGAACGCGTGCAGGTGGACGACGACACCACGGTCGCCGCGCTGCTCGCCCGGCTCGGCTTTCCGGACCGCGGTGTGGCGGTCGCCCTGGACTGGTCGGTGCTACCCCGATCCGATTGGGACACAAGGCTTTCCGACGGTGATCGACTGGAGGTAGTGACGGCGGTGCAAGGTGGCTGATCCAGGCAAGCTGACCATCGCGGGGCGCAGCTTCTCGTCTCGGCTGATCATGGGGACCGGCGGGGCCGCCAACCTCGCGGTGCTCGAGGAGGCGCTGGTGGCATCCGGCACAGAGCTCACCACCGTGGCGATGCGCCGCGTCGACGCCGCCGGCGGCACCGGCGTGCTGGATCTGCTCGCCCGGCTGTCCATCACCCCGCTGCCCAACACGGCCGGCTGTCGCAGCGCCGCAGAGGCCGTGCTCACCGCGCAGTTGGCCCGCGAGGCGCTGCAGACCGACTGGGTGAAGCTCGAAGTGATCGCCGACGAACGCACGCTGCTGCCCGACGCCGTCGAATTGGTAAGGGCGGCAGAACAATTGGTCGACGACGGGTTCGTGGTGCTGCCGTACACCAACGACGATCCGGTGCTGGCGCGGCGGCTGGAGGACATCGGCTGCGCCGCGGTGATGCCGCTGGGCTCGCCGATCGGCACGGGCCTGGGCATCGCCAACCCGCACAACATCGAGATGATCGTCGAAGCCGCAGGCGTGCCCGTCGTGCTCGACGCGGGGATCGGCACGGCCAGCGACGCCGCGCTCGCGATGGAACTCGGTTGCGACGCGGTGCTGTTGGCCAGTGCGGTGACAAGGGCCGCCGACCCGCCCGCGATGGCCGCGGCGATGGCCGCCGCCGTCACGGCCGGGCACCTGGCGCGCCATGCCGGGCGCATTCCGAAGCGGTTCTGGGCGCAGGCGTCCAGCCCCGAGCTGCCGTGGGCCGACGGGCAGGGTGGCTGAACGCTATCAGCGGGCAAGCAATGTGCGAGCAACACCTGGTCGTGACGACGCGGTCCCTGCGCAACGTCCCCGACGAGGTGGTCGACCGGCTGACGCGCCTGGCCGCGAGGCATTGGAGCACGAGCGCCCGGCGCGATGATGGTCCTCGACGCGGCGGCCGCGGTTTCGGCGCCCTTGAATCGCGGGCAGGCGCGGCAACTGACCGTAGCCGATCGCCTGCATGCGCCTCATCTCATTGACGCCGGGCATCGACTGCCCGGTGACGGTCGTGCCGAGGTAGGCACAATGGCGCCCATGAGGCCTCGCTACGTCGCGATCGGCAGTTCGATGGCGGCCGGTCCCGGTATCCCGCCGCGCGCCGACGGCGCACCGTGGCCGTCGGGCCGCTCGGCGCGCAACTACCCGCACCTGGTTGCCAAGGAGCTGGGCCTCGACCTGGTGGACGTCACCTACTCTGGTGCCACTACCGCACATGTGCTGCGCGACAAGCAATTTGGTGCGCCGCCACAGATCGAGGCACTCGACGGCTCCGAGGCGCTGGTGACGGTCACGATCGGCGGCAACGACGTCGGCTACGTGCCGCTGCTGACGCTGGCGTGCCTGCCCCGGCCGGCCCAATGGCTGCCTGTGCTCGGGTCCCGGCTGCGCGAGCTGCGCAACCGCGACGCCCGCGACCGAGCTCTCGGCGAAGTCGTCTTGGCGCTGCACGAGGTGGGCGAGGCGATCCGGCGCCGCGCCCCGCAGGCCAGAGTGCTGTTCGTCGACTACCTCACGCTGCTGCCGCCCCCCGGTGAGAAGGCTCCGCCGCTGTCTGAGGCCGACGCCGACCTCGGCCGCCACATCGCCGGCGCACTGGAAACCATGACCGCCGAAGCCGCCGAGCAGACCGGCTGCGAGATCGTGCGGGCAGCAGAGGCCAGCCGCGAGCACCACGCCTGGTCGGACCAGCCGTGGACCGTCGGGTTCCGGCTGCCGCTGCCGGGCCGACCCGCGCCGATGCACCCCAACGCCACCGGCATGCGGGCCGTCGCCGCGCTGGTCACGGCACAGGTGTCCGGTGGCCTGCCATCATGGGCGCCGTGATCGAGCTGCGCGGGCTGACCAAAGTGTTCGGTCGGACCCGCGCCGTCGACAACCTCACCTGCACTGTCGAACCCGGCGTCGTCACCGGCTTCTTGGGCCCCAACGGCGCCGGTAAGTCCACCACGATGCGGATGATCGTCGGGCTGGATCGCCCCACCGCCGGAACCGCCACCATCGACGGCCGCGAGTACCGCGAACTTCGCCACCCACTGCGCACCGTCGGTGCGCTGCTCGACGCGAGGCAGCTGCATCCGAACCGCAGCGCGCGCAACCACCTGCGGTGGATCGCTGCGAGCAACCGGCTGCCGGCCCGGCGCGTCGACGACGTGCTGGCCATGGTCGGGCTGACAGAGGTGGCCGACAAGAAAGCGGGAACGTTCTCGCTGGGCATGTCGCAGCGGCTGGGCATCGCGGCGGCGCTGCTGGGCGACCCGCCGGTGCTGATCTTCGACGAACCCGTGAACGGCCTTGACCCCGAAGGCATTCGGTGGGCCCGCATGCTGATGCGCACGCTGGCCGACGAGGGTCGCACCGTGTTCGTGTCCAGCCACCTGCTCGCCGAGATGGCCAACACCGCCGACCGGCTCGTCGTCATCGGCCGCGGCCGGCTGATCGCCGCCACCACGATGGCCGATTTCGTCAGCCGCTCCGGCGCCGACACCGTGCGTGTGCGCAGCCCCCAGCCGGCCGCTTTGCGTGAGGCGCTGACGGGCGCGGGCCTGCAGGTGCGCGACGGCGGGAACGCGCTGCTGGTGAGCGGCGGCACCATGGAGCAGGTGGGCGAGCTGGCCGCTGACCGCGGCGTCACGCTGCACGAACTCAGCGCTGAGCGCGCGTCGCTGGAGGAGGCCTACATGAAGCTGACCGACGGCAGCGTCGACTTCCGGGCCACCGAGGTGCCGACGTGACGCTCGCCGCCGAACGCATCAAGCTCACGACCACGCGCTCACCGGTGTGGGCGGCCGCGGTCGCGGCGGTGCTGTCGCTGGGCATCGCCGCGATCCAGCCCGCGGCCAGCTTCTCCGGCGCGCCGTTGCCGCCGGAACGCGCGGCCGTCGGCGTCGCCACGTTCGCAGTGCCGGTGCTGATGATCCTCGCGGCGATGACCGTCACTGGCGAATACCGCACCGGGATGATCCGTACGACGTTCATGGCGACCCCCAACCGCACCCGGGTACTGGTCGCCAAGGCGCTGATTGCGGCCGGCGTGGCCGGCGTGTTCGCCGCGGCGATGGTGATCGCGTCCCTGGTGGTGACGCACGTGCTGGCCGACGGTCAGGTGGGCGCGCGGCTGTCGCTGACGCAAGCTCCGGCGTGGCGGCCCGTGGGGGCGGTCGGGTTGTACGCGGCGCTGGCGGCGGTGCTCGCCGTCGGGCTCGCCGTGCTGCTGCGGCATGCGGCCGCGGTGATCGCGGTGCTGCTGCTCATGCCGTTCGTCATCGAGCCGCTGCTCAGCTCGGCACCGCGCGTCGGCGAGCATGTCGGTCCGCTGCTGCCGTTCGCGAATGCGTACGCGTTCACGAACGTGCCGTGGCTGGGCGGGTTTGCGCCGCAATGGGGTCCGGTCGCATCGCTGCTGTACTTCACCGGCGTGGTGGTCGCGGTGTTCGCGGCCGCGGTGTTCGCGATCAATCGGCGCGATCCCTGACGGCGAAGGCTAACGTGGGCGCAGTGTGGCGAACAGGCAGAACCGCAGTCGCTCTGCTGACCGTGGTGACGGTGCTCGCGGCGCTGGCGAGCTGCTCGCGTCACGACTCCGAGCTACGCCGCACCGCACCCGCGGCGTCGGACTACGCGCAGTCGATCCGCGAGAAGGTCAGCACCGACGCGATGTTCGCGCACCTGCAGCGCCTCCAGCAGATCGCCGATGCCAACCACAACACCCGAGCGGTGGCCACGCCGGGTTACGACGCCAGCGTTGACTATGTCGCAAATACCTTGCGCGACAAGGGTTTCAATGTGCAAACCCCGGAGTTCGACTTCCGCAAGTTCGAGCCCGGCCAGGTGACGCTGAAGGTGAACGGCGCGACGGTCCCTGCGCAGGTGCTCGAATACTCGATCGGCACCGGACCCGATGGGGTGAGCGGTCCGCTGGTCGTTGCCCCCGGTGCGCCCGGTGACGACACCCCGGGCTGTTCGGCATCGGACTACGACGGACTGCCGGTCTCCGGCGCGGTGGTGCTAGTCGACCGCGGCTACTGCCCGTTCTCCGTCAAAGAGGGCGCGGCCGTACAGCGCGGCGCGGTCGGCATGATCGTCGCCGACAACGTCGACGAAGAGAAGATGAGTGCCACGCTGGGCGCCCGCACCGACGTCAAGATCCCGGCGATCGGTGTCACCAAGGCCGACGGCGCGAGGCTGCGCGCCCAGCCGGGTCCGGTCACCATGAAGGTCGACGCCAGGGTCCAACAAATCAAGGCCCGCAACGTGATTGCGCAAACCAAGACGGGCTCCACGCAGAACGTGGTGGTCGCGGGCGCGCATCTGGACAGCGTGCCGGAGGGGCCGGGCATCAACGACAACGGCTCCGGCGTGGCGGCGGTGCTGGAAACCGCGCTGCAGATGGGCAGTTCGCCGCCGGTTCAAAACGCGGTCCGGTTCGCGTTCTGGGGCGCCGAGGAGGCCGGGCTGGTCGGCTCCATGAAATACCTCGAATCGCTGGACGTCGAAGCGCTCAAGGACATTGCCCTGTATCTGAACTTCGACATGCTGGCCTCGCCGAACCCCGGCTACTTCACCTATGACGGCAACCAGTCGACGCCGTCGGGTCCCGGCGAGAACCAGCCGCGGGTGCCGGAGGGTTCGGCCGGCATCGAACGGACCTTGGTCACGTATCTGACCCTGGCCGGCAAGACCGCGGAGGACACATCGTTCGACGGGCGTTCCGACTACGACGGCTTCACGCAAGCCGGCATCCCGTCGGGCGGTCTGTTCGCCGGCGCGGAAGAGAAGAAGAGCTCCGAGCAGGCGCGGTTGTGGGGCGGCGAGGCCGACCAGCCGTTCGATCCGAACTACCACAAGCCCACCGACACCGTGGCGCACATCGACCGCACGGCGCTGGGCATTCAGGGCGGCGGGGTGGCGTATTCGGTGGCGCTGTATGCCCAGGACATCGGTGGGCGCAACGGCGTGCCGGTTCGCGACGACCGGGTCCGACACGTGGTGACGGCTCAATAAGCCGCGTCAGACGTCGGCGCAGCGCGTACACCGCCGCGTCGGCCGCTAGGCGTTGGCGTTCTGCGGCTCGGCTGTCGCGTGGTGGTGCTCTCCGGCATGCCGCCACAGCGCCACCGCCAGACCGGACAACAGCACCCAGCCGATCACTGCGAGCGAGATCGTCCATGCTCTGCGCAACGCGAGCGCGTTTTGGCACTGGCCCACGAAGTCGGCCTGTGGCGACGTTTGGTTGGCGATCTGGGCCTGCATCAGATTGGTGTTGTATCCGGTGCCGCACTTGATCTGCCAACCCCACTGGTCGTAGGAGTCGAGGAACACCGGGAAGTTCAGCGCCAGCAGGCCGACGCCCAGCAGCGTCACGCCCAGCGTGAGAATCAGCCAACCACGGTTCGTCACAGAGCCTCCTGAGGTCAGACCATGCACACGTCGGACACGATCAGCACGGGCCACAACAGGATTGCTCCGAGAAACGAGAAGATCATGTCCAAGCCATGCATCTGGTGCAGATGATCGGTGTGGTTGATCGACCACAGCAGCCCGACGAGCAGATAGGGAAAACCGACCAGGAAGCCGATCCCGATCAGCTCAGCGATGGAGAGCCGGTAGCCGAACAGACGGCGCACCTTCTCGATCACGCGTCATATGTTAATCACCATTCCGTGCCGGAGCGAGCAGAATTTGCAGGTTGCTCGCATATTCGCCGTGGATGTGTACATCGATTCGCCAATCGGGTTACCGTGACGCGATGGCTACCCTGCCCGTCGAGCCGGCTGCGTCCCGTCGGCGCCCCAAGGACCGCAAGGCCCAAGTCGAACGGGCAGCGGCCGAGGCGTTCAGCGCCGCCGGCTACCACGCGGTCCGGATGGAGGAGGTCGCGGCGAAGGTCGGGATCTCCGGGCCCGCGTTGTATCGCCACTATCCCAGCAAGTACGAGATGTTCCGGGCCGCTGTGCTCAACCTCGGCCGCCAGCTCGTGGACTGCACCGCGTTCGTCGACGCCGACACGGATTTGCAGCGGGTTGTCGACGCGCTGATCGACGTCACGCTGGCCAACCGCGCGTCCGGCGGACTGTACCGCTGGCAGACCCGGTACTTACGTCCGCAGGATCAGGCGCTGCTCGCCGACCAGCTGCGTATGGTCAATCGACGAATCCAGAAACCGCTGGTGGCACTGCGCCCCGGGCTGTCGTCGTCGCAGCGGTGGATGCTGTCGGCGGCGCTGCTGAGCGTCATCGGCAGCATTGTCGACCATCGCGTCCGGATGCCGGCCGACCAGATCCGCGCCGTGTTCACCGACGCCGGGCTGGCCGTGCTGTCGGCGCAGCTGCCGCATCCCGACGAAGCCCAGCCCAATCCCCAAGGGCGAGCGATCTTTTCGGATGCCGGTGTCTACGAATCGTTGTTGCATGCGTCGCTGGTGCTGTTCGACAAGCACGGTTACCGCGACACCACCATGGAGCAAATCGCCGCGGCGGTGGGCATACCCACCTCCGCGATCTATCGGTACTTCTCCGGCAAGGCCGACATCCTCGCGACCGTGATGCGCCGGGCCGCGGACCGGATTTCGGGGGAGTTGTCGGTGCTCCCGCCCGAGGACGCCGAGCCGCGACAGGTGCTGACGCAGCTCATAAGTGCTTATGTCGCAACATCTTTCGCGAACCCGGAGTTGGCCATCGTCTACTACGCCGAACGGGTCAACCTGGCGGACGCCGACCAGACGCTGCTACGCAATGTGCAGCGGTCGACCGTCGACTCCTGGGTGCGACTGGCCATCTCGGCCCGGCCGGAACTGACGCCCAGCCAGGCCCGCTTCCTGGTGCATGCGGCGATGGCGCTCGTCGTCGACGTCGGCCGGCTGGTCCACTACGACGGGTCCGCACACTCTCAGGCGTGCGTGCGACGGCTGATGGAGATCACGCTGCTCGGCTCTTGAGTACGTTCGCTCAGGCAATCGCGTAGTCGCTCAACGGGAATTCCGATGCTTCCCGGACCGCGACACGCGTAGGCAGCGGCCGTAGCAGGGTCGGTTCGCCGTGCGGGTTGAAGTAGTACGAGTTCGAGTTCGTGCAGTCCACCAGTGTGAATACCGTGTTGCTATTGAGTTCGGTCATTCGCTGCAAGTACCGCGCGTTGGCGTCCTCGGTGACCTCGAAAGTGGTTGCGCCGCGGCGCTTCACCTCGCCGAGCAGCCGGTCCATGTGCCGCATTTGGTAGTCAACGGTATTGAAAAAGTTCAGACCCAAGAAGCCGTAGGGTGCGGCCAAGCACAGCATGTTGGGGAAGTACGGGATCGACACGCCCTGGTAAGCCTGGAACCTGTTCTCGCGCCACCACTTTCCGAGGTTGCGTCCTTGGCGGCCGATGATCTCGATGGCGGGGAAGTTGGATTCCCACATATTGAAACCGGTGGCCAGCACGAGAGTGTCGATGGTTGTCTTGGTGCCGTCGTTGTTGACGATGCCGTCGGGCTCGATGCGGTCGATCCCGCTGGTCTGCAGCTGCACGTGCGGTTTGGTGAAGACGCGGTAGTACTCGTTGGAGAACGTGGGCCGCTTGCAGCCGAAGCTGTACGTCGGGGTGAGCTTGGCGCGCAGCTCTTTGTCGCGCACCGAGGCGAAGCGATGCATCTTGGCCAGGTCGGAGGCGGCGACGATCATGCGCCGCGGAAAGAGTCTCCGGTAGTAGATCGTGACGTGGGTGAAGAACTCGTACAACACGTCGGTGAGCCAGCGGACCGCGCGCTGGGTGACCGGGATTCTGGCGAACAGTCGCTTCGCTAGCTCAGGGATGCGAAGGTCGAATTTCGGCACCACGTAGATCGCCGTGCGTTGGTACACCGTCAATTCACGGGCGCTCTTGGCCAGCTCTGGGATCAGCTGAACCGCGGTCGCCCCGGTACCGATGATCGCGACTTTGCGGTCCGTGAGGTCGTAGGTGTCGTCCCAGGCAGCGCTGTGGATGATCTTGCCGCCGAAGCTGTGGATGCCGGGGATGTCGGGCGTGTGCGGCTGGGAGAGGAAACCGGTGGCAGTGATCAGGAACCGCCCGGTGAGCGTGTCGCCACCAGCAAGGGCGACCCGCCACACCTTGGCCTCGTCGTCCCAGCGTGCGCCCTCCACAGTGGTGTTGAACCGCATGTGCCGGCGCACGTCGTACTTGTCGGCGACGTCGTTGGCGTACTGCTTGATTTCCGGCCCGGTCGAGAACAGCCGCGACCAATTGGGGTTCGGCTCGAACCGATAGGAGTAGCTGGTGGTCGGCACGTCGACCGCCAGCCCGGGATAGCGGTTGACGTGCCAGGTGCCGCCGAGGTCGTCTTCTCGGTCGACGATGATGAAGTTCTCGTAGCCCAGCCGCTTGAGCTGGATCGCGGCCCCGATTCCGCCGAAGCCCGCGCCGACGATGATCACGTCGAACTGCTGGTCGGTCATAGATAAAACGGTACCTGAGGTATCGAGTTGCAAAGAAATGGCTCGCGGGAGTCTGCGGCGCAGGTCACTTGCGGATTTTCAGCAGACGCAGCGCCGCGTCGACCGCCAGTGCCGGTACGTCGGCGCCCTTGACGCCCAGGTCGTGGCGAGCGCCGGCAACCTCGACGATCTCGACGGGCGCCGTGATCAGCGCCGCGGCCGCGCGCAGTTCGTCGATGGTGCCGAACGGATCGCTGGTGCCGTGAGTGAACACCGTCGGCACGACGATGCGCGGAAGGTGTTCGGTACGAGTCCTCTCCGGCTTGCCGGGTGGATGCACCGGATACGAGAACACCGTCAGCACGTCGAGCGCAAGTCCGTCGTCGGCGACGGCCATCGAGGTCTGGCGGCCGCCGTAGGAGTGCCCGCCTGCGATCACCGGACCGTCGGCCAAGGTCCTCGCGAAAGTCACCGCCTCGAGGATGCCCGCGCGATCCGCGGCC
Organism: Mycobacterium sp. NGS35; assembly: GCF_059812855.1. NCBI lineage: Bacteria > Bacillati > Actinomycetota > Actinomycetes > Mycobacteriales > Mycobacteriaceae > Mycobacterium > Mycobacterium sp. NGS35. Next base: position 823,524 of record NZ_JCALDL010000001.1, on the reverse strand, counting down.
GCCGATCCGGACGGTGGCCCCTTCGGACGGCGGCGCCGGTACGGAAGGTTGTAGCGCACGGCCAGCCAGCCTCGGCGCGCCCATTCGTCGCAGAGCCGGTGCAGCAGCGGCGATTCCCGGCTGCCGCCGGCACCATGTGTGTGCACCACCACGCCTCGCGGCTTGCCGTTCGGCTCGTGCGCGACCCCGGCGATCTCGTCGAGATTCACGACGACAGGCGAAACAGCGCCGACACCGGGCCGTGCCCGTGGCCCAATGGGTATGCGGCTCGGATGCATTCGGTGACCCAGCGTTTGGCGAACGCGACAGCGTCAGGCACCGGGTAGCCGTGTGCCAGCGCGCAGGCCGTCGCCGCGGCCAGGGTGTCGCCGGCGCCGTGGTCGTTGCCGGTGTCCACCCGGACAGCGTCGAACTCGTGGAACTGCTTGCCGTCGAACAGCAGATCGGGGCTGCGTTTCGAGCTGCGCAGGTGCCCGCCCTTGACCAGCACCCATCGCGGCCCGAGCGCATGCAGCGCGCGGGCCGCTTGCTCTTGCGAGCTCCGGTCGGTGACGTCGATGTCCACCAGCAGCCGAACCTCGTCGAGGTTTGGTGTCACCAGTGTGGCGAGCGGAAACAGGTGGCGTTTGAGCGAACCGAGCGCCGAGGGGTGCAGCAGCGGATCGCCGTGCATCGACGCGCACACCGGGTCGACGACAAGCGGGGTGCCGGCGAGCTGCTCTTTCCACGTCTGGGCGACCGTCTCGATGATCGCCGACGATGCCAGCATGCCCGTCTTGGCGGCTTGCACGCCGATGTCAGAGGCGACCGCCGCGATCTGTCCTGCGACCACGTCCGTCGGGATTTCATGAAAACCCTTGACGCCCAACGAGTTCTGCACCGTCACTGCGGTCACCGCGACCAGGGCGTGTACGCCGAGCATTGCGCATGTCCGCAGATCGGCTTGGATGCCGGCGCCGCCACCGGAGTCCGAGCCCGCGATGGTCAACACCCGCCGCGGCGTCTGGCCGGGCTTGGGTAGGGGGAGGAAACTCATGCGCGGCACTCGCGAGCGTGCGGTTTCATACGACCGCAGCGGCGTGTCGAGTGCGAAACCGCACAGTCGGCGCGGCGGTCATGAGGTGAACGGCAGGTACACCCGTCCGCCCTGTTCGACGAACTCCCGCGACTTGTCCGCCATCGCGTCGCGCACATCCTGGCTGATCCGCATGGAGCAGAACTTCGGCCCGCACATCGAGCAGAAGTGCGCACTCTTGGCGGGCTCGGCGGGCAGCGTCTCGTCGTGGTATGCGCGCGCGGTGTCGGGATCCAGCGACAGCGCGAACTGATCGCGCCAGCGGAATTCGAAGCGTGCCTGCGACAGCGCGTTGTCGCGGCGCTGGGCGTGGGGGTGCCCCTTCGCCAAATCTGCGGCGTGGGCTGCGATCTTGTAAGCGATCACGCCGTCCTTGACGTCCTTGCGGTCGGGCAGGCCCAGATGTTCCTTCGGCGTGACATAGCACAGCATCGCGGTGCCGGCTTGCGCGATCATCGCGGCCCCGATCGCCGACGTAATGTGGTCGTAGGCGGGCGCGATGTCGGTGGCCAGCGGGCCGAGCGTGTAGAACGGCGCTTCGTCGCACCACTCTTCTTCCAGCCGCACGTTCTCGGCGATCTTGTGCATCGGCACATGGCCGGGGCCTTCGATCATCACTTGCACGCCATGGGATTTCGCGATCTTGGTCAACTCGCCCAGCGTGCACAGCTCGGCGAACTGTGCGGCGTCGTTGGCGTCGGCGATCGAACCCGGCCGCAGCCCGTCGCCAAGCGAGAACGTCACGTCGTAGCGCGCCAGGATCTCACACAGTTCGTGGAAGTTGGTGTACAGGAACGACTCCTGGTGATGCGCCAGCATCCAGGCCGCCATGATCGAGCCGCCTCGGGACACGATGCCGGTGACCCTGTCGACCGTCAGCGGGATGTAGCGCAGCAGCACGCCCGCATGCACGGTCATGTAGTCGACGCCCTGTTCGCACTGCTCGATCACGGTGTCGCGGTAGATCTCCCACGTCAGCGCGGCCGGATCGCCGTTGACCTTCTCGAGCGCCTGGTAGATCGGCACGGTGCCCACGGGCACCGGGGAGTTGCGCAGAATCCATTCGCGGGTCTGGTGGATGTCGCGGCCGGTGGACAGGTCCATGATCGTGTCGGCGCCCCAGCGGGTGGCCCACACCATCTTGTCCACCTCTTCGGCGATCGACGACGTGACGGCCGAATTGCCGATGTTGGCATTGACTTTCACCAGAAACGCCTTGCCGATGATCATCGGCTCGGACTCGGGATGGTTGTGGTTGGCGGGGATCACCGCGCGGCCGCGGGCCACTTCGTCGCGCACCAGCTCAGCCGGCACACCCTCGCGCTCGGCGATGAACGCCATCTCAGCGGTGATCTCGCCGGCGCGTGCACGCTGCAGCTGGGTGCCGCGGTCGCGGACAATGCCGGCCCGGGGCGGCAGGCCCGCCGACAGGTCGATGCGGGCGTCAGGGTCGGTGTAAGGACCCGAGGTGTCGTACAGGTCGAGGTGCTCGCCGTTGGACAGGTGCACCCGCCGGAACGGCACCCGGGCGCCGTTGTCGAGGCGGCGGTAGATCTTGGTGCTGCCCTCGATGGGTCCGGTGGTGACGGTGGCGGTGTCGACGGCGACAGCGGAATCGGTCATTGCACATCTCCCTACGCCGGCATTACCCGGTCAGGTTCGTACGGTCGACGGCGCGATAGCCGCCCTCTCAGCACACTTCGCGTGCGCTCCCGCGTGGTCGGTTGACCGGTCCCACGCTAGCGCAGCGGCGGTGGCGGCGGAATACCGATTGGCCTCAGTTCATTTGTATAGCTAACATATGTGTTTTCTGTGCACGCGACGATGACTGACGACGACGATGACTGACGATGACGACTGACGTAGAGATGGCTGACACTCCCATCATCACCAACCCGGCGATTGCCGTCGCGGAGACGGACCGCCGGCGACGGCGGTGGGATCGCGACCACCCGCGCTACAAGTGGATCGCGCTGTCCAACACCACGCTCGGCATGCTGCTGGCGACGATCAACGCGTCGATCGTGCTGATCTCGCTACCGGCGATCTTCCGCGGCATCGGGCTGAACCCGCTCGCCCCGGCCAACGTCAGCTACCTGCTGTGGATGCTGATGGGCTACCTGGTCGTCACCGCGGTGCTGGTGGTGCTCTTCGGCCGGCTCGGCGACATGTACGGGCGGGTGCGGATCTACAACGCCGGGTTCGCGGTGTTCACGGTCGCGGCGATCGCATTGTCGTTCGACCCTCTCCATCTCGGCGGGGGCGCGCTGTGGCTGATCGCCTGGCGCGTGGTGCAAGGCGTCGGCGGCGCGATGCTGATGGCGTCGTCGGCAGCGATCCTCACGGATGCGTTTCCGGCCAACCAGCGGGGCATGGCGCTCGGGGTGAACATGGTCGCCGCCGTCGCGGGTTCGTTTCTCGGGCTGCTGATCGGCGGCGTGCTCTCGGAGTGGGACTGGCGCGCGATCTTCTGGGTGGGTGTGCCCATCGGCGTGTTCGGCACGGTCTGGAGCGTGCGCTCGCTGCACGAGATCGGGGTGCGACGACGGGGCCGCCTGGACTGGCCCGGCACGGTGACGTTCGGCGTGGGTTTGACCGTCGTGCTGACCGGCATCACGTACGGTATTCAGCCCTACGGAGGTCATCCGACGGGGTGGACCAATCCGTGGGTGCTGGGGTCGATCATCTTCGGCGTCCTGCTGTTGGTCGCGTTCTGCTTCGTCGAACTGAGGGCACCGCAACCGATGGTGAACATCCGGCTGTTCCGGTCGACGTCGTTCGGAATGGGCAACTTGGCCGGGTTGATGTCGTCGGTCGGCCGCGGCGGGCTGCAGTTCATGTTGATCATCTGGCTGCAGGGCATCTGGCTGCCGTTGCACGGGTACAGCTTCGAGTCCACGCCGCTGTGGGCGGGGATCTACATGCTTCCGATGACGTTCGGCTTCCTCATCGCGGGGCCGGTGGCGGGCTCGCTGGCCGACCGGTTCGGGGCGCGCCCGTTCACGGTCAGCGGAATGCTGTTGATGGCAGCCACATTCGTGGCGCTGGTGCTGATTCCGGTGAACTTCAACTACTGGCTTTTCGCGGTGCTCGTGTTCCTCAACGGCCTGGGCGGCGGAATCTTCACCGCGCCCAACACCGCTGCGATCATGTCCAGCGTGCCGGCCGAGGAGCGCGGCGCGGCCTCAGGTGTGCGGTCGACGTTCTTTAACGCCGGCTCGTCGCTGTCCATCGGGATCTTCTTCTCGCTGATGATCGTCGGCTTGGCCAACACGCTGCCCGACGCGTTGAACACAGGGCTGCAGCAGCAAGGGGTTTCGCCGACGGTGGCGCACGAGGTCGCCAGCCTGCCGCCCGTCGGCAGCCTGTTCGCGGCGTTTCTCGGCTACAACCCGATCGGCGAGTTGCTGGGTCCGTCGCATGCGCTGCAGCAGCCGGGCGTCAACGCCGATGTGCTCACTGGTAAGTCGTTCTTTCCCGAGCTGATCTCCGGGCCGTTCCACTCCGGGCTGACGGTAGTGTTCGTCGCCGCCGCGGTGTTGATGCTGATCGGCGCACTGGCGTCGCTGTTCAATCCGGGCCGCTACGCCGACGAACTCTGAGTTCTCGCGGCGCCGTAGCGGGGCCGTGATCTTGAATTCATTCCGTCGACGTCGGTCGGGCACCTAAGATTCGACAGATGTTCATCGACGACGTGCGTCCCGTGCAGTGGCGCATGGCGTCGACACGCACCTGGGTAACTCTTTTCGTCGTAGCGATCGCCCTGCTTTTGGTCGTGCTGCAGGCCATCGCCAGCAGTGCGGGATTTCAGGGTCCGCTGCACAGCCTGCTCGGCGACTATGTGGCCACGCCGAAGTCGGCCACGGTGCCGTGGGTAGGGCTGGGCGTCGCGATGGTCGGTGTCGGCGTCCGGTGGCGAGTTGCGGCGCTGGCGTTGGCAGCCGGGCTCGATGTGCTGTTCTGTGCCGAGCGGCTGGCGCGAGGTGGAGAATTCACCGTCGGCAACGGGCCGTTGATCGTTCTCACCGGGTTGGCGGTGGTGGTGTGGTGGCGCTGGACCGGCGACCAGCGCAGCACCGCATTGCGCGCAATTGCGTTCGGGTTCTTGCTGATTCTGGCCACCAAGGTCGGTGACACGTGGCTGCGCGTCACCGCGATGATTCGGCCGAGGGTGTGGGATCAGTACGCGCTGTTGGCCGATCATGCACTAGCGCAACCGTCGTGGCTCATGGGCCGGTTGGTGGACATGGCAGGACCGGCGGTGTCGGGGGTGCTGCATTGGGTGTACATCGAATTGCCGGCCGCCGCACTGGTAGTCGCAATCTACCAATTGCGCAATGTGACAAGTGCCGGTTGGCCGCGCCACTTTCTGGTCCGCTCGTTTCTGGTGCTCGGATTGGTGGGGCCGATCCTCTATGTCGTGTTTCCGTTGGTGGGTCCCCTCTTTGCCTTCAGCGCTGCCGGTGATGGTCTCCAAGTAGGCGATTACTGGCCGCACATCTTGCCGCCGGTCAACATCGTCCCGTCGCCTATCGCATTCGACGATTTGGTTCCGCGCAACTGCATGCCGTCGATGCATACCGCTTGGGCGATGGCGCTTTTCATTCATTCGCGCGAGGCGCCGCGGCTGCTGAGGTGGGGTGGCACCTTCTGGTTGATGTGCACCGTCGCGGCGACGCTGGGATTTGGCTACCACTACGGCGTCGACCTGATTGCCGGGACGGTGCTGTGCCTTTCAGTGGAATCGGCACTGCGTGAGCCGGTGCGAGGCGGAAGCTGGTCACGGATCGGCTTGGTCGCCGGCGGTGCGTCGTTCCTGGCGGTGCTGCTGCTGAGCTGTCGCTATCTCGCCGAGCCGATGGCGCGTTATCCGCAGCTGTTCGGACCGTTGATGCTTGGCGCCCTGGCCGTTTTCGGTTGTGCGTTCTATGCGACGTTCTTTGCGCGCGCCGGTGTCATAGTCCCGTCGTGGACGGCGCCGCGGCGTGCGAGTGCGGATGCGAATCAGCCGCAGCCGGACGCGCTTTACGGCTGACGTCGGCTTCGGCTCTGCGTGTGTCGGCGCTCTCGACCTCGAGATACCTGCTGTCTGAGGAGCACCGAAAACACACTTGTTTGCGCCAATTCGCCGAAATTCTGTCAACAAGCGTGTTCCCGGCGAAGACGGAGCCTGATGTCCGTCGCCTTGACCGCCCTTCTAGGCCTCGCTCAACTCGACCAGCACTGGCGCGTGATCGCTGGGTCCCTTGCCTTTTCGTTCATCGCGAACGATCTCCGCATGCGTCACGCGTGCGGCCAGCGCCGGTGAGCCGAGGATGAAGTCGATCCGCATGCCGCGGTTCTTCGGGAACCGCAACTGCGTGTAGTCCCAATAGGTGTACACGCCAGGCCCAGGCGTGAAAGGCCGCACCACATCGCTGAATCGAGCGTCGACGATCTCGCGGAACGCGCGTCGCTCCGGTTCGGTCACGTGTGTGCTGTTCTTGTAGAACTCCACACTCCACACGTCGTCATCGGTCGGTGCGATGTTCCAGTCACCGACCAGCGCGATCTTTGCCTGCGGGTCGTCCGTCAGCCAGCCGCGGGCTGCATCTCTCAGCGCCGCAAGCCATTCCAACTTGTAGTAGTAATGCGGCGAATCCGGCACACGACCGTTGGGCACATAGAGGCTCCAGACGCGAACGCCCGCACATGTCGCACCGAGCGCGCGGGCTTCGGCCTTGCCTTCGACCTCAGGCGAGTCACTCCACGACGGCTGGCCTTCGAAACCCACCTGCACGTCGTCGACACCCACGCGCGAGGCGATCGCCACCCCGTTCCACTGATTGAACCCGCAATGCACTACCTCGTAGCCCAGCTCGAAGAACGGCAGCGTCGGGAACTGCTCGTCGGAGCACTTGGTTTCTTGCATCGCCAGCACGTCGATGTCGGCGCGCTGCAACCAATCCAACACACGCGGCAGCCTGGCGCGAATCGAGTTGACGTTCCAGGTGGCCAGCCGCACGGCTCAAGCGTACGTTTCAGTGGCCGAACGGATCGGGCACTTCACCCGGCGTCCACGACAATCCCGGAACTCCCCAGCCGTGCGACTTCAGCATGCGCTTCGCGCTTCGCGCATGCCGGCCGAGCAGCCGGTCGAGATACAGCTGACCGTCCAGATGCCCGGTCTCGTGCTGCAGCATCCGCGCGAACAGATCCTCGCCCTCCAACGTCACTGGCGACCCGTCGGCGTCGAGACCGGTCACACGCGCCCATTTCGCACGGCCCGTCGGAAACGACTCGCCGGGCACCGACAGGCAGCCCTCGTCGTCGTTCTCGGGATCTGGCATGGTTTCCGGGATTTCGGATGTCTCGAGCACCGGGTTGATCACCACGCCCTTGCGGCGCACCGTCTTACCGCGCGCTTCGGCGCAGTCGTAAACGAAAATCCGCAGCGGCACGCCAACCTGGTTGGCCGCCAAGCCGACTCCGTTCGCCGCCTCCATGGTTTCGTACATGTCTGCGATCAGCTTGCGCACGTCCTCGGGGATCGACCCGTCCGGCCCGACCTCCACGGGATTGGTCGGGTTGTGCAAGACGGGATCTCCGACGATCCGGATCGGCAGCACGGTCACGGACCAACAGCTTAGTCAGCCGACTCGCGGGCTCGGCTGACGTGTGCGTGCAGTCAACCGTGATTGAATGCATGCCGAAACCCACGGGATGTCATCGAAGTTCTGCAGAGGGGTCCGAGGAGCGATATGGACGGCGCCATGGCGCGGGCAAAGCAGTCGGATGATGACGCTGAACCCGTCGACGGGCTGACTCGCCGAGAACACGACATCCTCGCGTTCGAGCGACAGTGGTGGAAGTTCGCCGGCTCGAAAGAAGAAGCCATCAAGGAGTTGTTCTCCATGTCGGCCACTCGCTACTACCAGGTGCTCAACGCGTTGGTGGACCGGCCCGAGGCGCTGGCCGCCGACCCCATGCTGGTGAAGCGGTTGCGCCGGCTGCGAGCCAGCCGGCAGAAGGCCAGAGCGGCACGCCGGCTGGGCTTCGACCTCACCTGAGCTCTCCGGCCGATCCGATGCCCTGGCTACAGTGGGCACGATGAATCAGCGCGTACCCGACTCCCGCGGCCTGCCTCTGCGGGCCATGGTGATGGTGCTGCTGTTCCTCGCCGTGCTGTTTCTGCTGCTGGGAATCCAGGCAGCGGTATCCGGCGACGACTCCAGCGATCAGGCGACGTCAGCGGCCACCACCACGACCGCCACGACCACGACCGCCCCGGCCAAGGCCGGCGTGCTCGTCTACAACATCTCCCAAGTGGAGGGCGCCGCCGCGCGCACCGGGGACCAGCTGACGCAAGCCGGCTGGTCCGTCACCGTCGAGCCCAACACCCTCGAGTTGCCCGACGTCACCGCCACCACGGTGTGGTTCACCGACACTCCCGGCGAGAAGGAGTCGGCGGAGGAAGTGGCCAAGCTGCTGAACAACGCACCGGTGGAGGCCCGGCGCCCGGAACTCGCGAACCTGCCGCCCGGGGTCATCGTGACCGTCACCGGATAGGCTTCCTGCCATGGTCAAACCCGCCACCGTCGCTGCCATCCTGTTGACCGTCCCCGCTCTGGCATTGAGCGCCTGCAGCCCGAACCAGAAGCCGAGCACCAGCCCCGGCACCACACCGCCGGTCTGGACGGGCGCCTCGTCGCCGTCGGCGTCGCCCACCCACTCGCCGGGGGCGCAGTCACCCGGTGCCCCGGCGCCGGCGGGCCAGGGCAAGAAGCTCACCGCGCAGCTGGCGAACCCGGCCGGCAAGCCCGTCGCCACCGCCACGATCGAGTTCTCGGACGGCTACGCCACGGTCACCGTCGAAACGGTCGGCGACGGCGTGCTGTCGCCCGGCTTCCACGGCATGCACATCCACCAGGTAGGCAAATGCGAGGCCAATTCGGTGGCACCCACCGGCGGCCCTCCAGGAGACTTCCTGTCCGCCGGCGGCCACTTCCAAGTTCCCGGCCACGACAGCCATCCCGCCAGCGGCGACCTCACCTCGCTTCAAGTGCGCTCCAACGGAGCCGCGAAGCTGGTGACCACCACCGACGGCTTCACCGCCGAACAGCTGCTCGCAGGGCAGGGCACCGCGATCATCATCCACGAGAAGGCCGACAACTTCTCCAATATCCCCACCCGCTACAGCGAGGCAGGCCCCGACGCTGAGACGCTCGCTACCGGTGACGCGGGTAAGCGGTTGGCCTGCGGTGTCATCACCGGGTAGCAAGACCCGACGCCGGATCGACTTCGCTGCGTCGCCCCGTCCCACCGTCGGCGTGGAATGGGAGTTCGCGCTCGTCGACGCCGAGACCCGCGACCTGTCCAACGAAGCGGCCACGGTGATCGCCGAAATCGGCGAGAACCCCAAGGTGCACAAGGAATTGCTGCGCAACACCGTGGAGTTCGTCACCGGTGTCTGCGACACCACCCCGCAGGCGATAGAGGATCTGCGCTCCACGCTGGTAACCGCGCGCGAGATCGTGCGCGGTCACGGCATGGAACTGTTCTGTGCCGGCACCCATCCGTTCGCCAAGTGGTCGGCGCAGAAGCTCACCGACGCTCCGCGCTACGCGGAACTGATCAAGCGTACGCAGTGGTGGGGACGGCAGATGCTGATCTGGGGAGTGCACGTGCACGTCGGTATCTCCTCGGCGCACAAGGTGATGGCGATCATCTCGTCGTTGCTCAACCAGTACCCACATTTGTTGGCGCTCTCGGCGTCGTCGCCGTTCTGGGCCGGCGAGGACACCGGCTATGCCAGCAACCGGGCCATGATGTTCCAGCAACTGCCGACGGCCGGTCTGCCGTTCCAGTTCCGCACCTGGAGTCAGTTCGAAGGATTCGTCCACGACCAGAAGAAGACCGGCATCATCGACCACATCGACGAAATCCGTTGGGACGTAAGGCCTTCTCCGCACCTGGGCACCGTCGAGGTACGGATCTTCGATGGCGTGTCCAACCTGCGCGAGCTGGCCGCGCTGGTGGCGTTGACGCACTGTCTGGTGGTGGACCTCGACCGGCGTCTGGACGCCGGGGAGTCGCTGCCCGTGATGCCGCCGTGGCATGTCCAGGAAAACAAGTGGCGCGCAGCGCGTTACGGGCTGGATGCGGTGATCATCCTCGACGCCGACAGCAACGAACGGTTGGTCACCGAGGACCTCGACGACCTGCTGACCCGGCTCGAGCCGGTCGCCCGGTCATTGGGCTGCGCCGACGAACTCGCTTCTGTCGCAGAGATTCCCAAGGTCGGCGCGTCGTACCAGAGGCAGCGACGCATCGCGGAGGACAACGACGGCGACCTGCGGGCGGTGGTCGACGCGTTGGTCGGCGAGCTGGACATCTGATGGAGCGCGAGCTGCCGATGTTCCCGCTCGAGGTGGCGCTGCTGCCCGACGACGACCTGCCGCTGCGCATCTTCGAACCGCGCTATTCGCAACTGGTCGCCGACTGTTTGGCAGCCGACGACCCGGTTTTCGGGGTCGTGCTGATCGCGGCTGGCCGGGAGGTCGGCGGCGGCGACGACCGCTACGACGTGGGCGCGCTGGCACGCATCGTCGAGCATCGCGCGCTCGGGGCGGGCAAGTACACGTTGCGCTGCCGGATGTCCGAACGCATCCGGGTGCAGCGCTGGCTGCCCGACGACCCGTATCCGCGTGCGGTGGTGCACAGCTGGCCCGACGAACCCGGTGAGCCCGTCAGCGACGAAGCGATCCAAGGCCTGGCCGACCGCGTGATGTCGTTGTTCGAACGGCTCGCAGCGGCGAGGGGAGCCGAAATGCCGCCGCGGGACATGCTTTTCGCGGGCGTCACACTCGCCGACACGCCGGGGGAAAAGCTCTACGCACTGGCGTCCACGGTGCCGATGGGCCAGGCGGACCGCTACGCGGTGCTGTCGGCGCCGTCGCCCCACGCGCGGCTGCAGGCAATCTCCGAAGCGGTCGAGACTATGGCCGCGTTGATCGACTTCCAGTTGCCGGACTGAGCCCCGTCAGCTGTCCTCGTCCAGTTCGTCGACGGTGAGCAGGTCGTCGCGGATGTTCTGTTCGCGGTATGCCAGCTGCCCGACGCGGTTGGCGACCACCGGAGCGGTGATCAACGTGAACATGCCGGTGAGGATCAGCATTCCGACGTCGACGTTGCCGCGCAGCTGAATCGCCGCGCCCAGCAACACCAAGAGCATCCCGAAGGTCTGAGGCTTGGTGGCGGCGTGCATGCGCGACAGCGTGTCCGGAAAGCGGACCACACCGATCGAGGCGGTCAACGCCAGCGCGGAGCCGGTCAGCACCACCACCGCGGTCACCGCGTCCAGCATGGTCATCGTCCGTTGCTCTTGGCGCGAGCGCTCATCGGCCCCGGTCCTCCGGCGCCACGTCGGGCACCCGGAACCGCGCGACACTGACCGAGCCGACGAAACTGATCAACGACAGCGCGGTGATTCCGTACACGACCGTGGAATCCAGGCTGAACGCCGCCCACGTGCCCAAGCCGCACATCGCCACGGCAACCAGAGTGTCGACGCCCACCAACCGGTCTAATGTGCTGGGGCCGGCCAAGACTCGATATGTGGTGAGCGCGGCTGCGGCAGTCAGCATGACGGCCGCGATCATCCAGACGGTGGTCATGCGTTCTCCTCGACGGCGGGTTTCCAGTCTTCGTCGCGCTCGAACGCCGCGATCAGCAGCCGCTCCAGCTCTGCGACCTCGCGGTAGAACCGGTCGACGGCACGCCGAGAGCCGACGTCGAGCACATGGACGTACACCAGGCGCCGGTCCCGGTCGATCTCCAGCACCATCGTGCCCGGCGTGACGTTGATCGCATGCACTGCAAGTGCAAGCACCAGGTCCGACTTCAGCGACAGTCTGGCCCGCAGCACCGCGCTCATCGGCGGCGGTCCCGGCTTGATGGACAGCCATGCCACCTGCAGGCTCGACACCACCAGATTGCGGCCGATCACCAGGTTCAGCCGCGCCAGCGACAGCGGATGCAAACGGCCCTCCACCGGCACCACAGGCAGCGGCAGCAGCACGATGATCAGTAAGGCCACCGCCAGCCCGCTGAGCACGTTGGCGGCAGAAAACGTGCCCCACAACAGAATCCACACGGCGACCAGCCAGCAGATCGACCACACCCGCAACGCCCACCGCCGGCTCATCGGGACACCACCGCGGTGATGTAGCGATCGCGGTCGAGCACTTCGGCGGCCGCACGGTCGGCGTAAGAGAAGAACGGCCCGGCCAAGAATGTCAGCGCCAGTCCCACCGCGATCAGCGCCATCGTCGGCGCCAGCATTCCGAACGGCATCCGCCCGACGTCGTCGCGGTCGATGAACGAGACGTCTTCGTCGGCGTCGTCGAGAAGCACGGTCGGACCGGCGCTGGACAGCGCGCCCTCGGGCGCGTCTGCGCGCGGACGCCAGAACGCCTTGCTGTACACCCGCGACACCGCGTACAGCGTCAGCAGGCTGGTGGTGACCGCACCACCCACCAATACCCACGACAGCGCCGACCCGTCGCGGGCCCCTGCCTGCAGCAGCGCGACCTTACCGAGGAACCCCGAAAACGGTGGAATACCACCGAGATTCAGCGCCGGTATCAGGTACAGCAGGGCCAGCAGCGGGCTCGCACTGGCCAGACCACCGAGCCGGCGCAGTGTCGACGCCCCGGCCTGTCGCTCGATCAGCCCGGCGACCAAGAACAGTGTCGTCTGCACGACGATGTGGTGGGCGACGTAGTAGATCGCTCCGGACATGCCGGGCCGGGTGGCCAGCGCGATGCCGAACACCATGTAACCGATGTGGCTGACGAGCGTGAACGACAGCAACCGTTTGATGTCGTTCTGCGCGATCGCGCCGAGCACCCCGACCAGCATGGTCACCAGCGCCGCGACCAACAGCACCGTGTCCAACCCGCCGGCGGGGAACAGCAGCGAATGAGCCCGGATGATCGCGTACACACCGACCTTGGTGAGAAGTCCGGCGAAGACGGCGGTCACGGGCGCGGGCGCGGTGGGGTAGGAGTCGGGCAGCCAGGTGGACAACGGGAACACCGCGGCCTTGATGCCGAACGCGACGAGCAGCACCGCGAACAGCGCGCTGCGCACACCCGGCGCGACGCTGTCGAGCCGCACCGCGAGCTCGGCCATGTTCAGCGTGCCGGTCGCCGCGTAGATCAGCGCGATCGCGAGCAAGAAGATCAGCGACGAGACCATCGACACCATCACGTACGCGATGCCTGCGCGTACCCGGTCTGCGCTGGCCCCGACGGTCAGCAGCACGAAACTCGCGGTCAGCAGCACCTCGAAGCCGACGAACAGGTTGAACAGGTCACCGGCCAAGAACGCACCGCACACACCGGCTGACAGCACGAGGTAGGTGGGCAGAAAGATCGACACCGGCTGGCGCTGGTCACCGTCGCGGATACCCTGGCCGATCGCGTAGAGCACCACGGCGAGCAGCACGATCGACGAGACCACCATCATCAGCGCCGAGAGCCGGTCCACGACGAGCGTGATGCCGAGCGGCCCGAGGCCCGGCACTGTCTGCCCCCATCCGCCGACGTGGACGGCGACGGTGCCGTCGCGGTCCGTCAGATAAATCAGCGTGACGCAGACGGCGACGACGGCGGCGAGCGCGACCAGGCTGATCGTGCGCTGCAACCGGGGATGGCGACCGACGAACATGGTGAGCGCCGCCCCGCCGGCGGGGATCAGCACCGGAAGCGGAGTGAGGGTGGCTGCGACGCTCACGAGGTCTCTTGCGCCTTCTGCGAGTAGGCGGGCAGCGCGTCGAGTTCGGCGGGTTCGTCGGCGTCGCGGTCCGGCTCGGGGTGAATGACGTCGTCGTCGGACTCGTCGGTTGTCTGCTGGGAGACGCGGGTGTCCTCGGGATCGTCACCCACTTCCTCCGCGGTGGTGAGCCGGTACGAGCGGTACGCCAGCGCGAGCACGAACGCCGCGACGCCCATCGTGATCACGATCGCGGTGAGGATCATGCCCTGCACCAACGGGTCGGCGGTGGTGGTGCGGCCGGCGCTGGTGCGCCCGAAGATCGGCGGGTTGCCCGACGCCCCGCCCACCGACAGGATCAGCAGGTTCACCGCGTTGCCGATCAGCAAGAGGCCCAACAACATTCGGGTGAGGCTGCGCTCGAGGAGCAGGTAGACACCGCAGCTGGTGAGCACGCCGATCAGCACGAGAGGAACCAACGAGGTGGTCATCGAAATGCCGCCTTTCTGGATTCGGCTGCGGCAGGGGCGAGTTCGTCGTCCAGCCGGGCGCCCAGGCTGCGCAGCACGTCGAGCACCAGCCCCACGACGATCAGATAGACGCCGAGGTCGAAGAACAGTGCGGTGACGAACTTGACGTGGCCCAGCACCGGGACGTCCACCTCGATCAGCGCCGACGACAGCACCGGCGCACCCAACAGCAATGAGCCCACCGCGGTGCCCACCGACAGCGCCAGCCCGACGCCCAGCACCTTGCCGACGTCGATCGGCAGCGTCTCGCCGAGTTCGTAGCGGCCCCCGGCCAGATACCGCAGCACCAACGCCAGCCCGGCGGTCAGCCCGCCCGCGAATCCGCCGCCGGGAGTGTTGTGCCCAGCGAAGAAGAAGTAGACCGACAGCACCATGATCAACGGGAAGATCACCCGGGTGGCGACCTCCAGCACCAGGGAGCGATGACGCGGGTCGCGCAGCTCGCTGCCGCGAAGCCACGTCACGTCGCTGCTGACCGGTGCCGGATGCGGAGCGTCGGACACTCTGGGTGCGGCGCCGAAGCGCCTGTGCCGGAACACCATTGACGCGACACCAGTGGCCGCGACCAGCAGCACCATGATCTCGCCGAGCGTGTCCCACGCGCGGATGTCCACGAGCAGCACGTTGACGGTGTTGGAGCCGTGGCCGCGCTGGTGGGCGGCCGTGGGCAGCACCGACGCGATCGAGGCGCCGGTGCGCGCCGCCATCGCGAACACGGCGAGTGTGGTGACGCTGGCACCGACCGCCAGCGCCAGCGTGATGCGTTTCCACCGGTGCTGCCTGATGTTGGTGGCCGGCGCTTCGGCGGGCAGTGCACGCAGCACGAGTACGAACACCACGAGAGTCAGTGTCTCGACGAGGAATTGGGTCAGCGCCAGGTCCGGTGCACCGTGCAGCGCGAAGATCACGCCGCAGCCGTAGCCGGTGGTTCCGACCAGCAGTACGCCGGCCAGCCGGTTACGCATGATCGTGGTGCCCACCGCCGCTGCGACGATCAACAGGCCCACCAGCGGCTGCAGTGCGGAATCCCAGAGCCGGAACTGCGGGCGGTCGCGGGCGCCGAACAGCAGCGCACCAATCGGCAGCAGTACCAGCGTGGAGAGGATCACCGCCTGCGTCGCAGGGATCGAGCCGCGCTGCGTCACAGCGGTGACCTTGAGCGAAAGGCGGTCTGCTGCGCGCACCACCGCGTCGTAGCCGCGATCGGCGTTGCCCAGAGGAAGCCAGCCAATCCGCATGCGCCGCAACCGATCTCGAAGCAGGAACGCTCCGGCGCCGACAACCAGCACGACCGCCGACAGCGCCAGGGCCAAGCCAACGCCGTGCCACAGTGACAGCGTGTAGGTGTGTTCGCCGGGCAGAACGTCGGCGTAGTCGTCGAGTACGTCGTCCAGCCAGCCGGGCACCAGGCCGAGCAGCAAACTGACTGCAGCCAGAATCGCCGGTGGCACAAGGAAACTCGGTGACGGCTGGTGCATGTGGTCCACAAGGGAGCTGGGCCCGCTGCGGCCTTTGCGGGCGAACGCCCCCCACAGGAACCGGAAGCTGTAGATGGTGGTGAAGATCGAGCCCAGCACCACTGCGGCCAGCACCACCGGAGCGGCGGAGCCAAGCGACGCACTGTGTGCCAGCGTCTCGAAGTCGGCCTCTTTGGCGACGAAGCCCAGAAACGGCGGTACGGCGGCCATGCTGGCGGTGGCGAACGCGGCGATGACGAACAACGCTTTGTTGCGGTTGCCCAGCCACGCGAGCCGGCGGATGTCGCGGGTGCCGGTGGCGTGGTCGATGATCCCGACGACCATGAACAGCGTCGCCTTGAACAATGCGTGCGCCACCAACAGAGCCAGCCCGGCGAGCATCAGGTCGCCTCCGCCGGCGCCGACGAGCAGCGTGATGAAGCCGAGTTGGCTGACGGTGCCGAATGCCAGGATCAGCTTGAGGTCGTACTCGCGAACCGCGCGCCAGCCGGCAAGCAGCATCGTGGCCAGCCCCAGGATCACCACAGTCGGGCGCCACGGCGGCGCGTCGGCGAAGCCGGGGGTGAGCCGCGCAACCAGGTACACGCCGGCCTTCACCATCGCGGCGGCATGCAGGTAGGCGCTGACCGGTGTGGGCGCCGCCATCGCGCCCGGCAGCCAGAAGTGCAGCGGCACCAGCGCGCTCTTGCTGACCGCGCCGACCAGCAGCAGCGTCAGGCCCACGCTTGTGACCGCGCCGGACGGCGGGTCGGCGACCAGCTCCGACAGCCGGTAGGTGCCGGCGGTGTGGCCGAGCACGATGATGCCGACGAGCATGGCCAGGCCACCGGCGGTGGTGACCAGCAGCGCCTGCATCGCGGCGCGGCGGCTGGTGGCCCGCTCGGCGTAGTGCGCCACCAGCAGAAACGACAGCACCGTGGTCAGCTCCCAGAACACGTAGAGCAGCAGCATGTTGTCGCTGACCACCACACCGAACATCGCGCCGGCGAATGCGACGAGTTCGGCGGCGAAACTGGGCAGGCGGTGCTCTGTACGCCCGTCGTGATGGTGGAAGTAGTCAGCGCAGTAGAACAGCACCAGCGCGCCGATGCCCAGAACCAGCACCGCCATGACCGCCGACAGCGGATCAAGGCGCAGGTCCAGGCTGATCGACAGTTCGGGCACCCACCGAATGTGCTCGGTGTAGACGTTGGTCGGCTTCGGCCAGTGCAGCACCACCCAGATCAGCGACGCGGCCGGAACGACTGCCAGCGGGTAGAACGCCTTGCGGCCCCACCGATACACCAGAACTGGCGCCACCACGGCAGCAACAGTGTGGGCGAGCAGGATGGCGAGCATGGGGTGAGCTCAGTCTACGGACGCCGCTTGGGCTTTCCTTTTCGCCTCTTGGACGACTGGGGCGCCGGTCCAGCGGGCTCAGCGGCCGGCCGCGAACGCCCGCAGTGAGTCGACCTGCATCGGATCCAGCGACGGTCGCACCTTGTCGCGCGCTGCGGCGATGTCGGCGGCGGTGACGTCGGCCGCGTCGATCGAGCGCCGCATCGCGGTCAGCGCCGCTTCTCGCAGCAGTGCGACGCAGTCGGCGCCGCTGTAGCCGTCCAGCTCGGCGGCGACTGCATCCAGGTCGACGTCCGCCGCCAGCGGCACGGACTTGCCCGCGGTGCGCAGGATCTCGCGGCGGGCGTCTGCATCCGGAGGTTCGACGAACACCAGCCGCTCCAGCCGGCCCGGCCGCAGCAGCGCCGGGTCGATCAGGTCCGGGCGGTTGGTGGCACCGAGCACGACGACGTCGCGCAGTGGCTCGATGCCGTCCAGCTCGGTCAGCAGCGCCGCCACCACCCGGTCGGTCACGCCGGAGTCGAAGCTCTGGCCGCGCCGCGGCGCCAGCGCGTCGATCTCGTCGAGGAACACCAGCGACGGTGCTGAGTCGCGGGCGCGACGGAACAACTCGCGCACCGCTTTCTCCGAAGCCCCCACCCATTTGTCCATCAGCTCGGCACCCTTGACCGCGTGCACCGACAGCCGGCCCGAGCTGGCCAGCGCGCGCACCACGAACGTCTTGCCGCATCCGGGTGGGCCGTAGAGCAGCACGCCGCGTGGCGGCTGAATTCCCAAGCGCGCGAACGTCTCCGGATGCTGCAGCGGCCACAGCACCGCTTCCGTGAGCGCCTGCTTGGTGTCGGCCATGTCGCCGACGTCTTCGAGCGTGACCCCGCCGACAGCTATCTCCTCGGTCGCCGACCGGGACAGCGGGCGGATCACCGTCAGCGCGCCGGTGAAGTCGTCTTGGGTCAGCGCCGGCGGTGTGTCGGCTTCGCTGGCGCGAGCCGCCGCCCGCAGTGCCGCCTCGCGCACCAGCGCGGCAAGATCCGCTCGCACGAATCCTGGTGTCTTGGAAGCGATCTCGTCGAGATCCAAATGCCCGGCGGGCACGCCGCGAAGGAGCACCTCCAGCAGCGCCTTGCGGGTGGCGCCGTCGGGCAGGCTCAAGCCGAGTTCGCGGTCACACAATTCGGGTGAGCGCAGCCGTGGGTCCAGCGCGTCAGGCGCTTGCGAGGTCGCGACGAACGCCACTCCGTCGGTGGCCACTGCGGTGCGCAGCTCGGCCAGGATCAGCGTGCTCACCGGTTCGGCCGGTGACGGCAGCAGCGCGTCGACGTCGGTGATCAGCAGCACTCCGCCGCCGTCGCGCACCTTGGCCACCGCGTCGGCGACGGCCTTGAGCCGTTCTTGGGCCGCCAGCGCGCCGACGTCGGGGCCGTCGAGTTCGACGAGTCGGCGGTCGGCGCAGACGGCGCGCACCATCGTCGCCTTGCCGACACCCGCCGGGCCGGACACCAAGACGCCGAGATTGGCTGTGGCTCCGAGCTTTCGGAGTAGCTCGGGTTCGTCGAGCGCAAGCCGCAACCATTCGGCCAGCCGCGCAGCCTGGGCTTCGGCGCCTTTGAGGTCGGCGACGTCGACCGGCGGTGTGGCCGGCTGGTAGGTGGAGACGGCGCGCGGCGCGACCGTCGGCACGCCTTCGCCCCAGGTGACCGACGAGTTCGGTTGCACGCTGACCGGTCCGGCCGGGTCGGTGCCGGTGACCGTCAAGAGCTCCGAGGTCCAGGTGATGCCGACCGACGACGCCAGCGCTGCGCTGGCCGCCGACGTCGACGTGCCGGGACCGAGGTCGCGGGGCAGCAGCGAAACCGTGTCGCCGACCGTCATCACCTTGCCCAGCAATGCCATCCGCAGCGTCGCCGGTGAAATCGATTGCCGCGCAAGGTTGGAGCCGGCCAGCGTCACCGACTTCGCGCCGTACACCGTCACCGGCGCCACGATCACCGGGGTGTCCTCGCGCAGCCCGGCGTTGGAGAGCGTGACGTCGTCGAGCAGGATCGTGCCGGCCGGCACGTCGGCACCGGCCAGGCCCGCCACGGCCGCGGTGGTGCGCGAGCCGGTCAGCGACACCGCATCCCATTCCCTGATGCCAAGCGCCGCAAGGGCTTCCGCGTGCAGACGGACGACACCGCGCCGTGAATCCACCGCGGAGGTGTTCAGCCGCGCGGTCAGCGTCAGGGTCGGCGCCATGTCATCGCTGCGGCCGGCGCAGGCCCAGCCGCGCCACCGATCGGCGATGCGGCTGCTGAGCCCGGC
Organism: Mycobacterium sp. NGS35; assembly: GCF_059812855.1. Classification (NCBI taxonomy): domain Bacteria; kingdom Bacillati; phylum Actinomycetota; class Actinomycetes; order Mycobacteriales; family Mycobacteriaceae; genus Mycobacterium; species Mycobacterium sp. NGS35. The sequence goes on along the minus strand of NZ_JCALDL010000001.1, from coordinate 804,046 downwards.
GGCTGGCGCGGCGTTGTACCCGGCGCTGCCGCGGTTTGTCATCCCATGTTTCGGGATGGTTTGCGGCCCAGCGGTTGCTGCGCCAGGCGAACGGGATGTGGATGACGTAGCTGACGATGATCACCATCAACACGACTGGCCCGAATTTGATCGACGCGGCGATGCCCAGCGCCAGCAACGCCAGCAGCGGCACCACCATGTTCGACGGCACCGAGAAGGTGTGCACTTTGCGCATCGGGATGGTGCTGACCACGAGCAGCGACACGCCGATCATCCACAGCGATACCGCCCATTCCGACGTCCACCAGCCGTGGCCGAACTGCAGCTGCACGGCCAGCGGTCCGATCGCGCCGATCGCCCCGGCCGGTGCCGGCATGCCGACGAAGTAGTCCTTCATGTACGCGGGCTGCTCTTCGTCGAGCGCCGCGTTGTAGCGCGCCAGCCGCAGCACGATGCACGACGTGTACAGCAGCACCACGATCAAGCCGACCTGCGATCCCGACAGCAGGGTCCAGTAGACGATGAACGCCGGCGCGACGCCGAAGTTCACCGCGTCGGCCAGCGAGTCGATCTCCTCGCCCATGCGTGAGGTGGCCTTGAGAACCCGGGCGATCCGACCGTCGAGCGCGTCGAGGATTGCGGCGACGGCCAGCAGCGCCAGAGCCGGTTTGAGGTCGCCGTCGTGCGCCCACACCACCGACGTCATCGCCAGACAGATCGCTGCCACGGTCATGGCACTGGGCAGTAGATACAAGCTCTTCTGCCGCTTGCTCACCCGCGTGGTCATGGCAGTTCGGCGATGACGGTCTCGGCCCCGACCGCGCGCTGGCCCGGCTTGACCGGCACGGTCGACCCTTCGGGGAAGTAGGTGTCCAGCCGGGAGCCGAAGCGGATCAGGCCGTAGGTGTCGCCGATGCTGAGCTTGTCCCCGGCGCGCGCATCGCACACGATGCGGCGTGCCAACACCCCGGCGATCTGCACGACCACCACGTCATGGCCATCCGGTGTGCGGATCCACATGCTGTTGCGCTCGTTCTCGGCGCTGGAACGAGGCCGGTCGGCGGACCCGTGCGCGCCGGGCCGATGCCGCACCGCGACCACCTCACCGGCGACTGGAACCCGTTGCACGTGTACGTCGAACAGTGACAAAAAGATGCTGACCCGCGGCATCGGCTGCTCCGGCAGCCCGAGTTCGGCCGGCGGCATCGCGGTGTCGACGAGCGTGATCTGCCCGTCGGCAGGGGCCACCACGACACCGGGACGGTCCGGTGGCACCCGGGCCGGGTGGCGGAAGAACAGCGCGAACGCGCCGGCCGCCGACAGGCCCGTCGTGCGCAGCCACCGGTTTCTGACGCCGGCCGCCGCGACCGCGAGACCCGCCGAGACGAACGGCAACCCCGCGGGGTGCATCGGCGGAACGGTCGAACGGACCAGCTCGATGAGCCGGGAGGCTTCCGACTCCGAGTCGTCAGCCGGGAGATGTGGGCGTCTAGCCATTGGCCGCTATCTTAAGTCCCACACTTGCACCTGCGCTCCGGCCGCCATTTCGGTGACGTCCTCGGGGATTTCGAGCAGACAGTTCGCCGACGCCAGCCACCGCAGGTGATGCGATGCGGGCGGCCCGTACGTCGTCACGTGTTCCCCGTCCAGCACGCCGCGGCGAAACTGCCGCTTACCGCGCGGCGACGTCAACGCGTCGGCCAGCACTGCTGCCCGCCTGGGCCGGTGCGGCGACGGCAAGCCCATCGCGGTGCGCAGGGCGGGCCGGACGAACACCTCGAACGACACCAGCGCGCTGACGGGGTTGCCCGGCAGCGTGACGACCGCAGTGTCGTTCAACTGGCCGGCACCCTGCGGCATGCCGGGTTGCATCGCGACCTTGACGAACTCGATCCCGTCGTCTCGCAGCGAGTCTTTGACCACCTCGTAGGCGCCTGCGCTGACCCCGCCCGTGGTGATTACGAGGTCGGCCAGGCCGGCATAGGTCTCGAGCGCATGACGGAATTCGCCGACGTCGTCGCCGGTCATCGGGGCGGCCACCACCTCACCGCCGGCGTCGCGCACGGCGGCGGCCAGCATCACCGCGTTGGATTCGTAGATCTGTCCCGGCCGCAGTGGCTGCCCCGGCGGCACCAGCTCCTCGCCCGTCGACACCACCAGCACGCGCTGCCGCGGGACCACGGCCACCTCGGTGAGCCCGAGTGCGGCGGCCAGTCCCAGCGCGGCCGGCGTGACGATCTGTCCGGCCCGCAGTGCGGTCATCCCGGCGGTGACGTCCTCGCCGGCCCGGCGGATGTGCTGGCCGAGCCTCGGTGCGGCGCGCACCGCGACCGTGTCCGTTCCGCCGTCGGTGGCCTCGACCGGCACCACGGCCGTCGCACCCGCGGGCATCGGCGCGCCGGTCATGATCCGGTGCGCGGTGCCGGGTTTCAGCGTCAGCGTGTCGGTGCGGCCGGCGAAAATGTCTTCGACCACGGGCAGCAACACCGGATTGTCCGGGCTGGCGGCGGCGACGTCGTCGGCCACCACCGCGTAGCCGTCCATCGCGGAGTTGTCGAAACCGGGCAACGACAGCGGCGCCACCACGTCGTCGGCGAGGGCCAGTCCCGCCGCCTCGGTCAACCGAACCCGCATCGCCGACCGCGGCTGGATCAGCCCGGCGACTACCCGGGCGTGCTCCTCGACCGAGCGCATCACACGGGATACGTGACGCCGGTCAGTTCCTCCGACACCTGCCACAGCCGGCGCTGAAGCTGCGGGTCATGGGACTGCTTGCTGGACTTCACCACTTTGGGGTGGCCGCGCTGCTCGCCTAGACCGTCCGGGCCGTAGTACTGGCCGCCCCGCGCTGAGGGGTCGGTGGCCGCGCGCAGCGTCGGCAGCGCGCCCATCTCGGCGCTCTGCGAGAACACGTTCCACACGGTCTGGGAAACTCCTCGAATCCAGTCCGGCATGTTGCGCAGCAGTTCGGTGTTCGAGCCGCCGGGATGCGCCGCCAGCGCGGCCGTTGGCGCTCCCTTGAGCTTCAGCCGGCGCTGCAGCTCATAGGTGAACAGCAGGTTGGCGAGCTTGGACTGCCCGTAGGCGGCCACCCGGTTGTATCCGTGGTCCAAGTTCAAGTCGTCGAAGTGGATCTTGGCCATGATCCGGTGGCCAATGCTGCTGACCGTCACCACCCGTGAGCCGTCGACCGGAAGCAGGCGCTCCAACAGCAAACCGGTGAGCGCGAAATGGCCGAGGTGGTTGGTGCCGAATTGCAACTCGAAGCCGTCCTTGGTGGTGCTCTTGTCGGTGTACATCACGCCGGCGTTGTTGATCAGCAGGTCGATCCGCTGGTGGTTGCCCTTCAGCTCCTCGGCCGCCTCACGGATCTGCTGCAGCGAGGTCAAATCCAGGTGCTGCAATGCGACCACGGCGTTCGGGTTGTCGGCGCTGATCTGCGCCGCGGCCTGCTTGCCCTTGTCCAGGTTGCGCACCGCGAGCACCACGTGGGCGCCCTTGTCGGCGAGCGCCTTGGCGGTCCAGAACCCCAAGCCGGTGTTGGCCCCGGTGATGATCGCGATCCGGCCCGACTGGTCGGGAATGTCAGCGGTGGTCCACTTGCTGCTCATCGTCTCTCCTTCGGGCCGCACGTATCGTCATACCGGTCAAAGCTAATCCAACAGGAATCTGTCGTTGCTTACGTTCGCCGAGCCTGCGAATCCCCCTAGCCGTCGTGCACCGTTGATGTGGGCGGTGTCTGCGCTGTCCGCGTGGATGGTGCCGGCGGTCGCCCAGGTGGTGTGGTGGGTGGTGCAGCCGGCGCACCTCCGGTGGCATCTGGCTGTCGCGGTCGCGACGATCGTGCTGATGGCATTGCACGTCGGCGTCATTCCGGCGTGGCGCTATCGGGTGCACCGCTGGGAGATCAGCTCGCAGGCGGTGTTCACGCGCACCGGGTGGCTGGTGCAGCAGCGGCGCATTGCGCCGATCTCGCGGGTGCAGACCGTGGACACGTACCGCGGCCCGCTGGACCGGCTTTTCGGGTTGGCCAACGTGACTGTGACGACGGCCTCCTCGGCCGGTGCGGTGCACATCGTCGCTTTGGACGCCGACGTGGCCGATCGCGTTGTCGCGCAACTGACCGACATCGCGGCGCTGGGCGCCGAGGACGCCACGTGACCCCCTGGCAACGGCTGAGCCCGCGCATGCTCTTGGTGCATCCCGTCCACGAGGTGCTGCGTCAGTTGCCAGTGCTGGTCGGGTCGTTGGTTCTGGGATCCTCGACAGGCAACAACGGTTGGCCGCTGGCAGCGCTGGGCGTGGTGGTCGGAATCGGGCTGCTGCGTTGGGTTTTCACCACCTACCGCATCACTGACGAGTATCTGGAACTGCGCACCGGTGTGCTGCGTCGGCGGTCGATGTCTGTGCCCCGCAACAGGATTCGGTCAGTGCAGACCGACTCGCGGTTGCTGCACCGGATGCTCGGCCTGACCGTGCTGCGGGTGGGCACCGGTCAGGAGGCACACCGCGACAATGCATTCGCGTTGGACGCGGTGGCGGCCGCGCAAGTGCCGCAGCTGCGGGCGGCGCTGTTGGCCGAGTCGGTGCCGTTGCCCGAACAGGCTGCAGGACAGGTGCTGGCGCGTTGGCAACCGTCGTGGTTGCGGTATGCGCCGCTGAACTTCTCGGGCCTGGTGATGATCGGCGCCGTGATCGGCCTGGCGTACCAGGCGGGCGCCGGCGTGACGTTGTCCGAACGGGTGGCGAAGGCCGGCACCGAGGCGGCGCACCGAGCCGGCATCGCGGTCGTCGCCGCCGTCGGGGTGGTCGTTGTACTGCTGGTGTCGTTGTCGGCGGCGGTGCTGTGGTCGTGGGCGACGTACGGAAATCTGGTGCTTCGCCGCGATGCCGGCGTTCTGCATCTGCGCCACGGGGTGCTGCGGGTGCGCGAGCACACCTTCGACATGCGGCGGCTGCGCGGCGGCACACTTCGTGAACCCCTGTTGGTCCGGTTGTTGCGGGGCGCGCGGCTGGACGCGGTCATGACGGGCGTGCACGGCGAAGGGGAGTCGTCAGTGCTGCTGCCGCCGTGCCCGGCGGCGACCGCGAAGGCGGTCCTCGTCGAGCTGGTCGACGACGAGGCGGCCGTCGACGGGCCGCTGCGCGGGCATGGCCGGGCGGCGGCGCGCCGGCGCTGGACCCGGGCCATGGCTGTCCCGGCCGTGGCTGCTGCGGTGATTTGCGTTGCGCCGCTTCCAGTTTGGGTGTGGGCAGGCTGGGCGGCCGCGGCGGTGGTGTGCGCACTGCTGGCGGTGGACCGCGTCCGGTCCCTGGGGCATCGAGTGGCCGACGGCTGGCTTGTCGCACGCACCGGCAGCCTGGAACGCCGGCGCGACTGCATCGCATGCGCGGGCATCATCGGCTGGACCGTGCGTCAGACGCTGTTGCAGCGGCGCGCCGGCGTCGCCACGTTGATCGCAGCTACCGCGGCCGGACGCAAGCACTACCAGCTGATCGACGTGCCCGCGGAGTTGGCGTGGTCGGTGGCCGCCGAGGCGTCGCCGTGGGTGGCCGACAGCATCTGGACCCGCCGCTAGTTTCCGCGAGGGTGCGTGTCTGTGCACCGGCACGCCGACGCCAGGCGTACCAGAGCGCACGCTGGCGCCCGGTGACCGCCCGCTGGCCGCCCACTGGCCGCCCGCTGCCCGTTACGACTTGCGCACCCGCGCACCCCGTTTATCGTCGGGACCATGGGCGTCGGCGGGGTGCTGTTCGACATCGACGGCGTGCTTGTCACGTCCTGGAAGCCGATCGAGGGTGCCGCCGAGACGGTGCGCATCCTCACCGACCACCAGATCGCCTGCTCGTATCTGACCAACACCACCACGCGTACCCGCCAGCAGATCGCCGAGGCCTTGGCCGACGCCGGCATCACCGTGCGGCCCGACGAGGTGATCACCGCGGCGGCGCTCACCGCCGAGTACGTGCGCCAGAACTATCCGCACGCGCGATGTTTCTTGGTCAACAGCGGCGACATCACCGAAGACATGCCCGGTGTCGACGTCGTCGCCTCCACGGAATACGCCGACGACGGACCGCCGGACGTCATCCTCATGGGCGGGGCCGGCCCCGAGTACGACCACCTCACGCTCAGCCGCGTCTACGACTGGATGGCCCAGGGCGTGCCCGTCGTCGCAATGCACCGCAGCACGGCCTGGAAAACCACCGAGGGATTGCGGATCGACACCGGCATGTACCTGATCGGGATGGAGCAGACCTCCGGACGCAAGGCCACCGCCGTCGGCAAGCCCGCGCCGGCCGGGTTCCTCGCCGCGGCCGCTCGGCTCGGCGTCGACCCGGAACAGATGTACATGGTCGGCGACGATCTCAACAACGACGTGCTGGCCGCCCAGGTGGTCGGCATGACGGGGGTGCTGGTGCGTACCGGAAAGTTCCGTCAAGACACATTAGATCGTTGGGCCGCAGACGAATTCGCGATGCAGCCCAACCACGTCATCGATTCGGTGGCCGATCTGCCGGAGCTGCTGGGGCTGTCGCGATGACTTCATCGCCCGGCTCAGGTCTGTACCGGTGTGACTGACAGCATCCACTCCACACTGACCATCCACGCGCCCGTCGACGCCGTGTTCGACGTGCTGGCCGACCCCGTTACGCACCAAGCGATCGACGGCACCGGCTGGGTGCGCGAATCGCTGGACGAGACGCACCTGACGGAGCAGGGCCAGCTGTTTCGGATGGCGATGTACCACGACAACCACCCCGACAAGCACTATCAGATGGCCAACCGCGTCGAGGTCTTCGACCGCCCGCGCGTGATCGCCTGGCAGCCCGGCCAGGAGAACGAGAACGGCGACGTCGAATTCGGCGGCTGGATCTGGCGCTACGACCTCGAGCCCGCCGGCCCGGAGCACACCGAAGTGACGCTGACCTACGACTGGTCGGCAGTGCCACAGCAGCTGCGTGATCACATCGGTTTCCCGCCGTTCGACCCGTCGCACCTCGAGAATTCGCTGACCAACCTCGCCCGGCTGGCGCAAGGCCACTAAGCCTTCAGAGTGCGGACAGCCTCGATGCGTGCTCTGAGCTGATCGGTGGTCGCCGCCGCCACCGGCGGTCCGCCGCAGATCCGCCGCAGCTCGTTGTGAATCCAGCCGTGTGACTTGCCGGTTCGGTGATGCGCGATGGACACCAGCGTGTTGAGCTCGCGACGCAGTTCGCGCAGCTGACCATGCGTGGTGCGCGGTGCCGGGTTCTCGCCTGCAGCGGTACGCCGGGTCAGCTGTTCTTCTTGCCTGCGGTGCAAGAGGTCTCGCATCTGCGAGGCGTCCAGCAGCCCGGGGATGCCGAGGTAGTCGGCTTCTTCCTCGCTGCCCGCGGGCGTGGCGGTACCGAACGACGCGCCGTCGAAGATCACCTGATCGAGCTCAGCGCTGGCACCCAGCGACTCGAACCCCTTGTCGTCGGTCGGCTCGCTGCGGCGCCGTTCGGCCAGCTCGCCCTCAAGCGGGTCGCCGAGCGATTCGCGATGCGGACGGCCCAGCACATGGTCGCGTTGTGCCTCCAACTGGCTGGCCAAATCCAGCAGCGACGGCACCGACGGGAGGAAGATGCTCGCGGTTTCGCCGGGCCGTCGCGAGCGCACGAAACGCCCGATCGCCTGCGCGAAGAACAGCGGCGTGGATGCGCTCGTGGCGTACACACCGACCGCCAGCCGCGGCACGTCGACACCCTCGGACACCATGCGCACTGCGACCAGCCACGGACTGGTGCCTGCTGAGTACTCGGCGATGCGTTTCGACGAGCCCGGATCGTCGGAGAGTACGACCGTCGGCTGCTCGCCGGTGAGGCGGGTCAGCACCTCGGCATATGCGCGGGCCGCAGTCTGGTCGGAGGCGATCACCATCGCTCCGGCGTCCGGCATGCCGCCGACCCGCAGCTGGCGCAGCCGGGTGTCGGCGGCCTGCAGCACAGCGGGGATCCATTCCCCGGACGGATCCAACGCGGTGCGCCAGGCCCGTGCGGTCTGCTCGGCGGTCAGCGGCTCGCCGAGCCGGGCCGCGTGCTCCTCCCCGGCGCTGCTGCGCCACCGCGCCTCGCCGGAGTACGCCAGGAACACGACTGGCCGCACCACACCGTCGGCCAGTGCCTCGGCGTAGCCGTAGGTGTGGTCGGCGCGCGAGCGCAGCACGCCCTCGCCGTCGGGCTCGTATGTGACGAACGGAATCGGCGCGTCGTCGCTGCGGAATGGCGTGCCGGTCAGCGCCAGCCGGCGCGTGGCGTCGTCGAACGCCTCGCGGATGGCGTCGCCCCAGCTCTTCGCGTCGCCGCCGTGGTGGATCTCGTCGAACACCACGAGCGTGCGGTAGTGCTCGGTGCGGATCCGGTGCCGGACCGGATGGCTGGCCACTTGCGCGTAGGTGACGACGACGCCGTGGTACTCCGACGACGTGTGCCCCGAGGCGTTGCTGAACTTGGGATCGAGCGCCATACCGGCGGATGCAGCCGCTGCCGCCCACTGCGTCTTGAGGTGCTCGGTGGGCACCACCACGGTGATCCGCTCCACGGTGCCGTCGGCAAGCAGCTCGCCGGCCACGCGTAGGGCAAACCTGGTCTTGCCGGAACCGGGGGTGGCCACGGCAAGAAAATCGCGCGGCTGCGCGGCAAGATACCGCACCAATGCCCGACGCTGCCAGCCCCGCAAAGCCTGGGTGTCGGGCGCAGCACCAGCCCGCACCCAAGACTCCTCACTGATCGAAGGACAGTGTAGCCCAAGGGATTACGGCCACACGCCGTTACGGGACCCAGAAATTGTCGTGGCGAATGAACCACTCGCGGCGCTCGTCGTCGGTCATGTCGCCGAGCTGCGGAAGTCCCTCGAAATACTGCTCGCGCGGAGCGCCTGGAGCAAACAGCATCAAGATCGACGCGGGTCCGTCGGCTTCGTTGCGGAGACCATGCACGCCGCCCGGTGGGACATAGAGGAAGTCGTTGCGCGAGCCGTCCACCCACTCACGCCCGTCGTAGAGCCTGACGCTGCCGGACAGCACGAAAAACGCCTCGGACATCGCTCGATGAAAATGCGGGCCCGGTCCGCCGGCCTTCGGGGCCAGCTCGACGCGATACAGCCCGTAGTCGCCGTCGGTCTTCTGCTGGTTGGCCAGATAGTGGTATTCGACCATCCCGCCCGCCACGTAGTCGGCAGGCTGGTCGCCGCGTCGCAGGCTGGCGCTGACCTCGGGTTCTCGGGCGGTGTACCGGGGTGGCGGATAGGGCGGCACGACGAGCGACATCGCCCCAAGCCTGCCACGTGCCCGCACCTTGCACTCGGCATGGGCGAGTGCTAAGAATGACGTTGGCACTCCCGACCGGCGAGTGCTAGGTCGGGACGGTGAGACCGAAGTTCGGTCGTCCGTCGCGGGCACTGACCCGGCCCGGAACGTCACCCCCCAACCGGAGGATTTACTTCGCAAATGTCCAAGATCATTGCGTACGACGAAGAGGCCCGGCGCGGTCTCGAGCGGGGCTTGAACAGCCTCGCCGACGCGGTAAAGGTGACGTTGGGTCCCAAGGGCCGCAACGTCGTCCTCGAGAAGAAGTGGGGCGCCCCCACGATCACCAACGACGGCGTGTCGATCGCCAAGGAGATCGAGCTCGAGGACCCGTACGAGAAGATCGGCGCCGAGCTGGTCAAGGAAGTCGCCAAGAAGACCGACGATGTCGCCGGTGACGGCACCACCACTGCGACGGTGCTGGCCCAGGCGCTCGTGCGCGAGGGTCTGCGCAACGTCGCGGCCGGTGCGAACCCGATGGCGCTCAAGCGCGGCATCGAGAAGGCCGTCGAGAAGGTGACCGAGACGCTGCTCAAGTCGGCCAAGGAGGTCGAGACCAAGGAGCAGATCGCCGCAACCGCAGGCATCTCCGCGGCTGACCCGGCCATCGGCGAGCTGATCGCCGAGGCGATGGACAAGGTGGGCAACGAGGGCGTCATCACGGTCGAGGAGTCCAACACCTTCGGCCTGCAGCTCGAGCTCACCGAGGGCATGCGCTTCGACAAGGGCTACATCTCGGGCTACTTCGTGACCGACCCCGAGCGTCAGGAAGCCGTGCTCGAGGATCCCTACATCCTGTTGGTGTCGTCGAAGGTCAGCACCGTCAAGGATCTGTTGCCGCTGCTGGAGAAGGTCATCCAGGCCGGCAAGCCGCTGCTGATCATCGCCGAGGACGTCGAGGGCGAGGCCCTGTCGACGTTGGTGGTCAACAAGATTCGCGGCACGTTCAAGTCCGTCGCCGTCAAGGCTCCGGGCTTCGGCGACCGCCGCAAGGCGATGCTGCAGGACATGGCGATCCTCACCGGCGGCCAGGTGATCTCCGAAGAGGTCGGCCTGACGCTGGAGAACGCCGACGTGTCGCTGCTCGGCCGTGCCCGCAAGGTCGTCGTCACCCGTGACGAGACCACGATCGTCGAAGGCGCCGGCGATCCCGACGCCATCGCGGGCCGCGTCGCGCAGATCCGTCAGGAGATCGAGAACAGCGACTCCGACTACGACCGCGAGAAGCTGCAGGAGCGGCTGGCCAAGCTGGCCGGCGGCGTTGCGGTGATCAAGGCCGGGGCTGCCACCGAGGTGGAGCTCAAGGAGCGCAAGCACCGCATCGAGGACGCCGTGCGCAACGCGAAGGCGGCCGTCGAGGAGGGCATCGTCGCCGGTGGCGGTGTGGCCCTGCTGCAGGCCGCGCCGGCGCTCGACGAGCTCAAGCTCGAGGGCGACCAGGCCACCGGTGCCAACATCGTCAAGGTGGCACTGGAGGCTCCGCTGAAGCAGATCGCGTTCAACGCCGGCCTCGAGCCCGGTGTGGTCGCCGAGAAGGTGCGCAACCTGCCGTCGGGGCATGGCCTCAACGCCGACACCGGCGAGTACGAGGACCTGCTGGGCGCTGGTGTGGCCGACCCGGTGAAGGTGACGCGCTCGGCGCTGCAGAACGCCGCGTCGATCGCCGGCCTATTCCTCACCACCGAGGCGGTTGTCGCTGACAAGCCGGAGAAGGCGGCCGCACCTGCGGGCGACCCGACCGGCGGCATGGGCGGCATGGACTTCTGAGTCTGCCTACGAGAAAGCCCGGCTCCCAAGGGAGCCGGGCTTTTTCGGTCGGTGCGCGGCCGGTCGGTGCGCGGCCGCCCACCGGCGTCTTCACGCCGACTGTGCGGTGTCCTATGCGACACGCCGCCGAGGCACTACAAATTCGCACAGTTGCGGGCTGTGGATAAGTCGGCGCAGCGGGTGATTCCTGTCGGGCACCCCGACGACCCTGCTGTTATGTCAGAAGTCAAGTGGCCGTTCAGGGGTTGGGACGCAGTCGAAGCCGGTGAGTTGACGATCCACGAGTTGCGGCGGTTCTATACGCCCGTCTACCCCGGCGTCTATGTGCCACGCGCAGTCGAGCTTTCGACCGCGCAGCGCTCGCGGGCGGCATGGTTGTGGTCTCGGGGCCGCGGAGTCCTCGCCGGGTTGTCGGCCTCCGCAATGCTGGGTGCGCGATGGGTCGAGCCGGATACTCCGGCGGAGCTCATTCACAACAACAGGCGGCCACCGCCGTCACTCGTAGTGCACAGCGACGCGCTCGCACCCGGTGAATGTGTGCGCATCGCCGGGATGTCTGTGACAACACCGGCGCGCACCGCGTTCGACCTCGGTCGGCGGTTGCCCCTCAAGGAAGGCGTGCAGCGCATCGATGCTCTGATGAATGCCACCGACGTGAAGGTCGTCGACATTCAAACCATCATCGCAGCGCACCCGGGTAGTCGCGGCCTATGTCAGCTGCGCCAGACGTTGAATCTCGTCGACGGTGGGGCAGAGTCGCCCTACGAATCGCTTACTCGGCTGCTGCTCATAGAGGCCGGCTTTCCGCGACCGGACACCCAGATCATCGTCGTCGACGAGTTCGGCTTCGTGGTGGCTCGCATCGACATGGGATGGCGAAAGTACCTCGTCGGCGTCGACTTCGAGGGCGCGCATCACTGGACCGATCCGGGGCAACGTTCGAAGGACGCCGAGCGGTACAACGTCCTACCCGCGCTGGGCTGGAACGACATCCGGGTGACAAGCGGCATGCTCCTCAACCGACCGCAGGCCTTCTTCGACCGCGTCGGTGCGGCCCTGATTGCGCGCGGCTGCCCGAAGACGTGGTGACTGTGCGGTTTTGAATGCCTGCCGCGGCGTGTCGTCTACGACACCGCACACTCGGCGCGGAGGAGGCGGCCGAGTACCGTCGAGCGATGCCGCTGCCGCCGCCTTCGCCGACCACCACCGCCGTCGTCACCGGAGCTTCGTCCGGTATCGGCGCAGACATCGCCCGCGAATTGGCGGCGCGCGGCCACGGCGTCACACTCGCCGCGCGGCGCGAGGACCGCCTTCGCGAGTTGGCCGCCGAGCTTGGTTCGACGGTGCGCGTGGAGGTGATCGCGTGCGACGTCGCCGATGCCGATGCGCGGGCGGGGCTTCTCGACGCGGTCGCCGAGCGCGGCCTGACCGTCGACATCCTGGTGAACAACGCCGGGATCGGAACCATGGGCTCGGTGGTCAAGTCGCCGGTTGCCGACGAGCTCGCGCAGGTTCGAGTGAACGTCGAAGCGGTGGTAGACCTGACCACCCGCGCACTGCAGCAGATGGTGCCACGCGGTCGCGGGGCCATCTTGAACGTCGGATCCACCGCCGGGTTTCATCCGTTCCCTGGTCAGTCCTGCTATGCGGCCACCAAAGCGTTCGTCAACACCTACAGCGAAGGGCTGCGAGGTGAACTGGCCGGCACCGGTGTCACCGTCGCTACGCTGTGCCCGGGCCCAGTGCGCACGGAGTTCCTCAAGACCGCGGGCATGGACGAACGCACATTCGCCGACGCATTCCCGAAGGTGCTGTGGATGCCGTCGCGCGAGGTAGCAAAAGCGGGTGTCGACGCCGTCGCCAACGATCGGGGACTGGTGATCGCCGGGCTGCCCAGCCAGATCAGCACTCGGCTGCTGCAGTTCATGCCGCGGCGAGTGCTGCTGCCGCTGCTGGCCCGTCAGCATCCGGCACTGCGGCGCGACCGCTCAGCGCGCTGACGCAGGCCAGCGCCGCATCCAGCCCTCGGTCGGCAACGCCAGGCCGTTGCACAACGTGCAGATGGTCCGATACCAGCCGATGACGATCAGCAGCTCCATCCGCTGCTCGTCGTCGAGATCGCGGCCCAGAGCCGTCCACGTCCGATCGGACCACGACCCGGTGTGTTCGAGTTCGTCGACAGCACAGAGCACTTCACGTTCCGACGCGATCCAGCGCGGGTCGTCGGCCCCGCTGGTCACCAGCGCGTCGCACTCGTCACCGCTGACGCCGACGATCGGTCCCCAGAACGCGGCCTGCCCGCCCCACTCGTACTCGCATCTCAACAGCGCGCAGGTGCGCAGAATCGCGATCGTGCGCAGCCGTGGTGGCAGGCGCGCATCGACGTACAGCGACTCGCCCAGCTTGCGCAGCCGGGCGGCCAACACCGGGTGCCGCTGAAGGCAGCGCACCAACAGCAGCGGCTCATACGTGCGATCGGGATGGCCCCAGCTGTTGATCGCCGCGGCGTCCTCCTCGCTCCACGGCGGAGCCAGCGGTGCGACGCGCGTCATGCCGCTGGTGCCGGTTGCCGTCCCCGCACCAACCGCCCCGGCCGCGCCGACGTCGGCTCGCCGTTGGCGGCGATCACCTCTCCGCTGACGACTGTCGCGACATACCCGTCGGCGGTCTGGTCCAGCCGCTTGCCGCCGGCCGGCAGATCGTGGGTGATCACCGGCCGGTGCAGTCGCAACCCGGCGTGATCGATCACGTTGAGATCTGCCTTGTATCCCAGGGCAATTCGACCGCGATCATGCAAACCGGCCACTCGCGCCGGCACCGATGTCAGTTCGCGAACAGCCTCTGCCACGCTCAGCCGCCCCGACGCTCGGTCGCGCGCCCAGTGCGCCAGCAGAAACGTGGGAAAGCTTGCGTCGCAGATCATTCCGTAATGCGCGCCGCCGTCGCCCAGCCCCAGCACCACGTCATCGCGGCGCAACAACCGGCCCAGGGTGTCGAGTGAGTTGTCCTGATAGTTGCCCATCGCCACCAAGAGCATGGCGTGCCCGTCGTCGTCGAGCAGCCGGTCGTAGGCTTCCTCTTTGGGATCCACTCCGCGCGCGACAGCCCGCGCCAAGATGCTCGACGACGCCGGCGGCTCGTAGTCCGGCGGATCGCCCAGCGGATACATCCACTCCCACATCTGCGCCAGGTGCAGCAGTGGATTGCCCTGCTCCGTCGGCTTGTCATTCAGGATCCGTTGGCGCACTTCGGGTTTACGCATCTCAGCGACACGCTCCGCCAGCGGCAAGTGGGAAATCTCCCGGTAGCTTGGACACAGCACGAACGGGTTGCCGCTGAGTTCGAGTCCGATCACCAGTCCGATCGGCCGCGGGAACATCTGCGCAGTGATGTCGACGCCCGCCGACGTGAACTTCTCGATCAACGTGAACGCGTCTGGCCACATCGGGTCGCCGCTGTTGCCGGTGGCCATGCTGAACGTCACCGGCAGTCCGACATCCTGAGCCACCTCGAAGACCGCTCCGAGCACCGATTCGTAGCCCCCCGCGGGAATATCGGGAACGAATTGGATCAGCCCGCCGCCGCCCTCGGCGATCCCTTGAGCGATAGCCATGATCTCGTCGCGTGCCGCGCCGTAGGTCGGAATCTGTTGTCCCCCAGCGGTTTTGTGCAACACGAACCGCGACGAGGCGAAGCCCATGGCGCCCACTTCGACCGCCTCCCGGGCCAGCGCCCGCATGCCGGCCAAGTCCTCGTCGGTCGCGGGTTCGCGGTTCACTCCCCGCTCACCCATCACGTACACCCGCAGCGGCGAATGCGGCAGGTAGGCGGCGACATCGATATCCCGTTGCCGCGCCTCCAACGCGTCGAGGTACTGCGGAAAGGTCTCCCAGTCCCATGGCAGTCCGTCGGCCATCACCACACCCGGAATGTCTTCGACGCCGGCCATCACGTCGACGAGCACGTCGTGGTCTTCGGCGCGGCACGGCGCGAAGCCCACCCCGCAATTGCCCATCACCGCGGTGGTGACGCCGTGCCGCGACGACGGCGTCAACCGGTCCGACCAGATGGCCTGCCCGTCGTAGTGGGTGTGCAGGTCGACGAAGCCCGGGCTGACAAGCAAGCCCGTCGCATCGATCTCCCGTGTCCCGGCTCCGTCGACGGCGCCGAGACCCACGATCACCCCGTCTTTGACGGCGACGTCGCCGACGAACGGATCGCCGCCGAGGCCGTCGACGATCGTGCCGCCGCGGATGACAAGGTCGTAGCTCATCAACCGACTGTAAGTGTCAGGATGGGCGCCGTGATAGATCACTTCGGCATCAACTGCAGCGATTTCGAGAAGGCCAAGCAGTTCTACGACCGGGTGCTCGGTGTCCTGGGCTTCACGCGGCAAATGGACTTCGGCAGGGCGATCGGCTACGGCAAAGACGGCAAGCCCAGCTTCTGGATCGCCGATGCCGACCTCGGTCCGAACCGCGAAATCCATGTCGCGTTCTCGGCCGCCGACGAAGACGCCGTCAAGGCGTTCTACGACGCCGCGATCGCGCTCGGTGCCGAATCTCTGCACGCACCGCGGCTGTGGCCGGAGTACCACCCCGGCTATTTCGGTGCGTTCGTGCGCGACCCCGACGGCAACAACGTCGAGGCCGTGTTCCACGGGGCGGCGTCCGAGTAGCTTCGGCGGTATGCCCGACACCGCCGACACCGCCGACACCGCCGACCCTGATGCCGCCGCCGCGCAGGAACTGCTGCGTGATGCCTTCACCCGCCTGATCGAACACGTCGACGCGCTGACTGACGGCCTTGACGATCGCGTGGCGCTCTACCGCCCGACACCTCAGGCCAACAGCATCGCGTGGCTGATCTGGCACAGCGCCCGCGTGCAGGACGCGCAGGTCTGCGACATCGCCGGGCGCGAACAAGTCTGGACTGGCGACGGCTTTGTAGACCGCTTCGGCCTCGACCTGCCTCGCGACGACACCGGCTACGGGCACAGCCCCGACGACGTCGCGAAGGTGCGGGCGTCGGCAGAACTGCTGGCCGGCTACTACCGCGCCGTGCACGACATGACGCTCGAGTTCGTCGCCACCCTCACCACCGCCGGTCTCGCCCGGGTGATCGACCGCAACTGGGATCCGCCGGTCACCGCCAGCATGCGGCTGGTCAGCATCATCGATGATTGTGCCCAGCACCTCGGGCAGGCGGCATACCTGGCCGGCATAGCCCCGGACTAGCATGATGTGATGACCGCCACACCGGATCTCAAGCCATCGATTCAGCCTGGCTCCACGGGCACAATCCTCAACCCCGCCACCGGCGGTGTCGCCGGTGAGGTGCACTGGACTGATCCCGCCGACGTGCCGCGCATCGCCGCTCGCCTCGCGCAGGCGCAGCGCGAGTGGGAGAAGCGCGGAGCGAAGGGCCGCGCCAAGGTGCTGGCCCGGTTCGCGGTGTGGCTCGGCGATCACCGCGACGAGATCGAAGAGCTGCTGATCAACGAGACCGGCAAGTCGCGCACCGACGCGGTGCAGGAAGTGCCGATGCTGGTGATGATCGCCTCCTACCTGATCAAGACCATGGAGAAGGCGCTGGCTCCGGAGACGCGGCCCGCGCCGCTGCCGGCGCTGGCGGTCAAGAAGATCACGGTGCACTTCCGGCCCCGTCCGGTGGTCGGAATCATCGCGCCGTGGAACTTTCCGGTGGCCAACGCGATGATGGACGCGCTCGGTGCGCTGGCCGCCGGCTGCGCGGTGATGCTCAAGCCGTCCGAGCGGACCCCGCTGACGGCCGAGGTGCTGGTGCGCGGCTGGCGCGAATCCGGTGCTCCGGACGTGTTCGCCTTGGTGCAGGGCGCCCGCGAGGCCGCCGAGGCCGTGATCGACAACAGCGACTTCATCCACTTCACCGGCTCGTCGGCGACTGGCCGCAAGGTGATGGAACGTGCGGCGCGGCGGCTGACGCCGGTGAGCCTGGAACTCGGCGGCAAAGACCCGATGATCGTGCTCGACGACGCCGACGTCGAGCTGGCCGCGCACGCCGCGGTGTGGGGTGGCCTGTTCAACGCCGGGCAGATGTGCGTGTCAGTAGAGCGGATCTATGTGCTGGATTCGGTGTACGACAAATTCGTCGACGCGGTGGTGCGCGACGTGAAGGCGCTGCAGGTGGGCGCAGGCGACGGCCCGCACTTCGGGTCGATGATCGACGATCAGCAGCTGGCTGTAGTGGAGCGGCACGTCGCGGATGCGAAAGCCAAAGGGGCGCAGGTGCTCACCGGCGGTGAGCGGGTGCCGGGACCGGGCAGCTTCTATCAGCCGACCGTGCTGGTGAATGTCGACCATTCCATGCAGTGCATGACCGAGGAGACCTTCGGGCCCACGCTGCCGATCATGAAGGTCGGTAGCGTCGCCGAAGCGGTGCGGTTGGCCAACGACAGCCCGTACGGGCTGTCGGCGTCGGTTTTCTCCCGCAACATCGAGCGCGCCAAAGAGGTTGCGCTGCAATTGGATTGCGGTGCTGTCAACATCAACGACGTGGTGGCCAACCTGATGTGTACCACTGCGCCGATGGGGGGCTGGAAGGAGTCCGGCATCGGCGCGCGGTTCGGCGGTGCCGAGGGTATGCGCAAGTACTGCCGGATGGAGACGATCGTCGAGCCGCGTATCAAGATCGGCTCGGGCGCCAACTACTACTCCTCGTCGCCGAAAGCCGCGGCCCGCATGTCCAAGCAGATGATGTGGATGGCGCTGCGCCGGCCGAAACGCGTGGCGCGCGACCGCTAAGGTCGGTCCGTGCGGTTGGTGGTGGCGGTGCTGTGCTGGCTCGTCGCCACGGTCGCGTTGGCGGTCGCCATCGGGGGCGGCTGGGTGCAGCGCAACTTGATCGACGCCGACGGCTACGCGCGCCTGGCATCGTCGGCCGCAGGGGATCCAGCGCTGCAGAATGCGGTGGCCGCCGAACTCGCCACTCAGACGCTGGTGATCGCGCGCAAGCGTGGCTACGAGCCCAGCGATGATGCGGTCCGCGGTGCAGTGAGCGCCTACACTGCGAGCTCGTCGTTCCCCGGCCAGTTCACCGATGTCAACCGCCTCGCGCACCGGTGGCTGTTCACCGACATGGTGCAGCAGAGCGGTGACCGCTGGACCGTCGACGTCGGGCCGATGCTGTGGAACCTGTCCATCATTCAGGCTTTGAGCAGCCGGGGACTGTCGGTGCCGTCAAGCGTCGAGGTCCCGGTGACGTCCGAGTCGGTGGAGACTCTGCATCCCGGGCAGCTGCGACCATTGGCGACGTGGGGGCCGTGGGTGATTCTCGCTGCTGCCGTAGTGTCCGGGATCGCGGCTCTACTGACGGTTGCTGTGGCGAAGGCGCGCGGGAAAGCTATTGCGGCGCTAGGGGTTTCGGCGCTGTTGGTCGGCGGCGGTGGATATGCTGGCGCGGAGATCGGGCGCCGCCGCCTGGAGAATGCGCTCAACGAGACGTCGGGGAACATTCGCACGATCGCCGACGTGATGGTCGACCACGCCGAAGCGAGTCTTCATCACTGGCTGAACGTCACACTCGCGGCGGGCGCCATGCTGGTGGTCTTCGGGGTTGCCGTAGCGATGCTCGGTACCCTTCTTCGCTCTCAGCGCACCGCAAAGTTGGTGCAAAGCGGACGCGGCAGAGGACCGATGATTGATGTGTGAGTTCGCAATTCGTCAACTTCACGGCGGCTGAGCTGTCGGCCGTCGTCGGCGGCGATCCGTGGAAGCGTGACGAGGAGTTGCAAGCCGGAGATGCGGCGGCGATCGACGAACTCGCCGCTGCCTTTCATCAGTCCGGCGTCTACGTCAAGGATGCCGACGACGAATTCAACTCTGCAAAGCAGAACTTCCTCGGTTCATACCATGGCGACGGCATCAAACATCCGATCAATGACTCGGCAGAGGTCGCTCGGGTCAGCGCTGAGCTGGCCGGGCATCCGGAGGAACTGACCCGCATTGCAGCGGATTTGGAGCAGGCTGCGGCGGCCCTGGCGACGGCGCAACGTGACAGTGCTGCCGAGATCGATCGCCTGAATGACCAATTGCGCGGCATCGACGAGCAGATTTCGACGCAGATGCGCACGGCCCCACCGTGTCTGGTGCTGCAGTTGTTCGGTCAGGCGCGCGACGCTGTCAAAACGGCACTCGACCACATCGATAACATCCGCGGCGGCTATGTCGCGCAGTTGCATGACCTCGAAACGGCGATGATGGCGTCGGGATATGTGCCCGACGCGCTCGACGGTGTCGACGGATCGCCCGGTGATTCACCTCAAGAGGCTGCTCGGCGCTACGACGAGTCGGGACAGCGGGCGAGAGATCAGTCCCTTGTCGATCAAGCCGAAGCCACCGGTGAGCCTGAGCCCCACTGGAGCCGAGAAGAGCAGGACGCGGCTCAGCGGCTCGAAGACTATCTGTCGGTTACCGATCCGACCCATGGGGTGGCTCATCGCGGGAGCCCTCACGACCAAGAGCTGGCAGCCCGGCTGGCCGGTGAGCGGTTGGATGATTTCAACACCGCACAGCTGGTTGGGCCGCTGCCACGCGACCCCGTGCTCGGCGGTGATGCCCGCGACCGCGCGCTAGCCAGGTTGAAGTTGCAGCGTGACTTGCAGAACGGTGAACTAGCCTCCAGCTCGCAACCGATGACACCTGATGAGGCGACCATGCTGATGGACAGGAT
The DNA here is from genome assembly GCF_059812855.1 of Mycobacterium sp. NGS35. NCBI lineage: Bacteria > Bacillati > Actinomycetota > Actinomycetes > Mycobacteriales > Mycobacteriaceae > Mycobacterium > Mycobacterium sp. NGS35. Next base: position 784,238 of record NZ_JCALDL010000001.1, on the reverse strand, counting down.
GGAGGTCACGGATCGCGTGAACGCGTTGACGACGCTGCAGGAGGAGCTTCAGCGCGCCGGCATGTCGCCGCAGGGAGCCGCTTCCGTCGCGACGGGAATGGGCCGCGGCGTCGTACCACCCGAGTATGTCGAAGCCGCTTCTGCGGCCGGCAGCGTCTTCGATGCCGGAAAGAAGGGCATTGAGCGCTACAGCGAGTTGGTGCCCACCGGACGCCACTGGGAACCGGGCGTGGCCTATTCCCCCCAGGACATCGAAGCGCTGAAGAATGTCGCCAAACGCTTCGGGTGGGCGGGAAGTGTCCTCGACCTTGCCACCTCCGCGTATGAGCTCTACGAAGGGAAACCGCTCGACGAGCTTGTCGCAGGAGAGGGAGGCAGCCTGGCCGGCGCATGGTTGGGAGGTTTGTTGGGAGGCGAATTCGGCGCATTCGTGGGGGGACCACCTGGGGCATTTATCGGTGCGCTCGTCGGCGGCACGGCCGGCGCACTGGCGGGTGAGCGAGGTGGCGAAATGGCCCTCGAATCGATGAAGGGCTGAGCTATTGATGCAAGGGTCCGCGGGAATTCTCGAGCCAATCGCGTCTCAATCGGCACTTCAGCACCGCCCACTCAATGTGTTCTTTTTGATCGCGGCCGCCGTTTGTCTGCTCGCTCCCGCGGTGATGCCAGAGAAGAAGAGTCGGTCGTGGCAACGACGGGTCTACTGGTCATCGACGCTGGGCGCGGCGCTGTTCGCGTTGATTACTTTCTACCCCCGCTGGGGTACCGGCGCGACATTCGCTGGATTCGTCCTGTTCATGATGACCGGAAATGCCTACTTTTCCACGCCCTACATCAAGATCCGCGGCAAGATCTACGCGTTCAGTGTCAGCGACAGTCTGCCGGATCCGGCCGCCGACGGTTCGCCTCCGCCGGGTAGCGACGACCCGAACTACGATCCGGCGCCTGACTCATACGGCGGCTTGGCCACCGCTCAAAAGAGTTGGTGGAACATTGTATTCGCGATGGGACTCTGTTCCGGGAACGTCTTCTTCTACTTTGTACACGGAGGAAGTCCTTGGCTCCCGCTAGTGACTGCAGTGTGCCTAATACTCGTTGCCCTCGTGTTCGGCCATGGTGACGCAAGTTGGGGATATCGGGTTGCTCGCGGGCAGTACCTACAGTTCGTGCTCGTTGGCATCGTCACGGCAGGCGTCTTCGCGGTTCTCTATCTGGCCGCCTACGCCGCCGGGAAGCGGTGGCCGTGGAGGTTCAAGCGGTCGATGGAGTACACGGCACATCCACGTTTCTGGCGGAAATCGGAGTGAGCCAGCGCTAAGACTCGGCCCCTACCCCGTCGAGCATTGCGGCATTGCGATCCTCGGTCTCGGTGAAGGCTACGGCCACCGCGTGCGCCTTCTCGCCGATTGTGCTCAGCGCGCGGTGATGACTTTCCATCAGCGCTGCGTGATGCCTTTGTGCGCACAAGACGCGTGCGTAAAAAGACGACGCGGCGTCGAAATCGCCGAAAGCGGTTGGTGCTAAACCCACTACAGCGAGCCTGTTGGCGCCATCCGACGCCCGCTCTGCCGCCTTGTGCGACGTGGTCGCCCCGACACAGAGTCCCTCGACGTTGACCAGCATGACTCCATTATGGCCGTGCCGCGCCGATGGTCCGCCACAAGAATTCGTACATCAGCGCCGCCTTGAAAGCGGCCTGCTTGTTGTCGGCTGCCCCGGCGTGACCGCCCTCGATGTTCTCGTAGTAGCGCACGTGATGCCCGGCCGCCTCGAGCGCGGCGGTCATCTTGCGGGCATGCCCAGGATGCACGCGGTCGTCGCGGGTCGACGTCGTCATCAGCAGCGGGGGATAGCGACGGTCCGCCGAAATATGGTGGTACGGCGAATACTCGGAGATGAACTCCCAGTCCGCCGGGTCGTCGGGGTTGCCGTATTCCGCCACCCACGAAGCGCCGGCCAACAACCGATGGAAGCGGCGCATATCCAGCAGCGGGACGCTGCACACCAGCGCACCGAACAACTCCGGATACTGCGTCAGCATGATCCCCATCAGCAGCCCGCCATTGCTGCCGCCCGCGGCGCCGAGCTGCGGCACCGTGGTGATGCCGCGGTCCACCAAATCCCTTGCGACAGCGACGAAATCCTCCGCAACCTTGTGTCGGCCCTCGCGCATCGCCTGGGTGTGCCAGGCTGGTCCGTATTCGCCACCTCCACGAATGTTGGCCAGTGCGTACGTCCCGCCGCGGGCCAGCCACAGCCGGCCCAGCACGCCGTCGTATCCGGGTGTGCGCGCCACCTCGAACCCGCCATATCCACCGAGCAGCGTCGGCCCGGGACCGTCGGCATCCTTATGCGCGACAACAAAATACGGCACCGCCGTGCCGTCCTCAGATGTCGCGAAATACTGGGTGACGGTGAGGTCGTCGGCGTCGAAGAACTGGGGTGCAGACTTGATGTGCTCCAGCTCCCCGCCGGCTACGCCGCGCAGCAGGCGCGACGGTCGATCGAATCCGCTTGAATCGAGGAAGAATTCGTCGCCAGCATGGTCAGCCGCCACGATCACCGTGTTGGCGTTCTCCGGCAGCCCGACCACTGGTTGGAGCGACCACTCGCCCGGCGTCGCGATCTGCACGCGGCTCGCCACGTCGGCCAGCGTGACCACCACCAGACGGTCGCGCGTCCACGCGTAGTGGTGAAGGCATGTATGTTCGTCGGGCTCGAATATCACCGCCAGTTGCGCTGTACCGCTGAGGAAGTCCTCGTAATCAGCGGCCAGCAGCGAACCGGCGCGGTAATCGCCGGATGCGGTGTACCAGTCGGTGCGCAGCTCGATGAGCAGCCATTGACGGTGCACCGACAGCGACGCGTCGGTGGGTGCGTCGATGCGGACGAATTCGCCGTGCCGAAGTTCGTAGACCTCGCTGTTGAAGAAGTCGATCGACCGGCTCACCAGCGTGCGTTCGAACCCTGGGGTGCGGTCGACCGACGCTCCGACGCTGACGTCCACATGCGTGCCGGAGAACAACAACTCGGCCGACGACAGCGGCTGCCCGCGGCGCCACCGCTTGACCAGTCTGGGGTAACCGGAATCGGTCAGTGAGCCCTCACCGAAGTCAGTGCCCATCAGCACTGTGTCGGCGTCCTCCCAGTCGATGCTGGTCTTGGCTTCTGCGACCACGAATCCGGCGGCGACGAATCGCCTTGTCGCCATGTCGAATTCGCGTACGACGGCGGCGTCAGCGCCCCCGCGCGACAGCGAGGCCAATGCTCGGGTGAATTCCGGCTCGATCACGTTCGCGCCGGCCCACACCCAGTTCTCGTCTTCGTCGGCTGCCAGTGCGTCGACGTCTATCAACACATCCCATTCGGGCGCGTCGGTCCGGTACTGCTCAAGCGTGGTGCGACGCCACAGCCCCCGCGGGTGCTCCGCGTCGCGCCAGAAGTTGTACAGATACTCGCCCCGGCGCACCACGTACGGGATGCGCGCGTCGGTGTCGAGCACCTCCAGCGCCTCTTGACGGAACTGCTCGAAGCGTTCGTCGCACAGCTCGGCCAACGTCGGCTCGTTGTGCCGGCGCACCCAGTCCAGGGCCTCTTCGCCGGTGATGTCCTCGAGCCAGAGGTAGGGGTCGTCCACTCCGGCATTCTCTCAGGGCGGTCACGGCCCGTGCCGCGAGTAGTGTGAGCCATACAACACATGCACGACGAAGGAGTCGACCATGACTGTGTTTGCCCGCCCCGGCGCCGAGGGTTCGCTGATGTCGTACGAGTCCCGGTACGCCAATTTCATTGGCGGCGAGTGGGTTCCGCCTGTCAGCGGCGAATACTTCGAGAACCCGTCGCCGATCACCGGTGAGGCGTTCTGCGAGATCCCCCGCTCCACCGAAGCCGACGTCGACAAGGCGCTCGACGCCGCGCACGCAGCTGCCCCGGCGTGGGGCAAAACGGCTCCGGCCGAGCGGGCGCTGATCCTGAACAGGATCGCCGACCGCATCGAAGAAAACCTCGAGTCGCTGGCCGTCGCCGAAACGTGGGACAACGGCAAACCGATCCGCGAGACGCTCAACGCCGACATTCCGCTGGCCGTCGACCACTTCCGCTACTTCGCCGGCGCCATCCGCGCGCAAGAGGGGTCGCTGAGCCAGATCGACGAGGACACCGTCGCCTACCACTTCCACGAACCGCTCGGGGTCGTCGGGCAGATCATCCCTTGGAACTTCCCGATTCTGATGGCGACGTGGAAGCTGGCGCCGGCGCTGGCCGCCGGCAACGCCGTCGTGCTCAAACCGGCCGAGCAGACCCCGGCGTCGATCCTGTATCTGCTCGGGTTGGTCGGCGACCTGCTCCCGCCCGGCGTGGTCAACGTGGTCAACGGCTTCGGTTTCGAGGCGGGCAAGCCGCTGGCGTCGAGCAACCGGATCGCCAAGATAGCGTTCACCGGGGAGACCACCACCGGGCGGCTCATCATGCAGTACGCCTCCCAGAATCTGATCCCGGTCACGCTGGAGCTCGGCGGCAAGAGCCCGAACGTCTTCTTCAACGACGTCATGGCCGCCCACGACGACTTCCAGGACAAGGCTCTGGAAGGGTTTACGATGTTCGCGCTGAACCAGGGCGAAGTGTGCACGTGCCCGTCGCGCAGCCTGATCCAGGCCGACATCTACGACGAGTTCCTGGAGCTCGCCGCGATCCGGACCAAGGCGGTACGCCAAGGCAATCCGCTGGACACCGAGACCATGGTCGGCGCGCAGGCCTCCAACGACCAGCTGGAGAAGATCTTGTCCTACATCGAGATCGGCAAGGACGAGGGCGCCCGCGTCGTCACCGGCGGAGAGCGCGCCGAACTCGGCGGCGACCTGTCCGGCGGCTACTACGTGCAGCCGACGATCTTCGAGGGCCACAACAAGATGCGGATCTTCCAAGAGGAGATCTTCGGGCCCGTCGTCGCGGTCACGTCTTTCCGTGACTACGACGACGCGATCGCGATCGCCAACGACACGCTCTACGGCCTGGGTGCGGGGGTGTGGAGCCGCGACGGCAACACCGCCTACCGCGCCGGCCGTGACATCAAGGCCGGCCGGGTGTGGACGAACTGCTACCACGCCTATCCGGCCCACGCGGCGTTCGGCGGCTACAAGCAGTCCGGGATCGGCCGCGAGAACCACAAGATGATGCTCGACCACTACCAGCAGACCAAGAACCTGCTGGTGAGCTACAGCAACAAGGCGCAGGGCTTCTTCTGATGGGTGATTTCGGTGCGAAAACAGGCGCTGAGCGCCGGTTAACGCACCCAAATCGCAGCGACGCGCCGCCGCGGGTGCTGATCACCGAGACCGCCGCCGGCCTGCTGCACAAGCTGCGAAAACGTCACGGCCCGTTGATGTTTCATCAGTCCGGCGGCTGCTGCGACGGGTCGTCGCCGATGTGCTATCCCGACGGCGAGTTCATCGTCGGCGACCGCGATGTGCTGCTCGGCATCGTCGAGGACACGCCGGTGTGGATCTCCGGCCCGCAGTTCGACGCGTGGAAACACACGCAGCTGATCATCGACGCGGTGCCCGGCCGCGGCGGCGGCTTTTCGATGGAGGCGCCCGAAGGCATGCGGTTCCTGTCCCGGGGCCGGACGTTCTCCGCCGACGAACTCCGACAACTGCAAGCGGAACCGCCGTTGACCGGTGCCGACTACGCAAACGGCCGACGGCCCGCGAGCGGGGCGAACCCAAGGCCTGTCAAGGGGTCGCTAACCTCGGGAGCGTGATTCCGCTTCCCCGCCCTTGGCTGCTCGCCGGTGCAATGCTGATCGGTACTGCGGTGGGGGTTCTGGCGGCGATCGCGGCGACGCTGACGGTCGACGTCACCATTCGGCCCGACGTGGTGATCGCGCTCGTCGTCGGCGTCCCGGCCACCCTCGGGCTGGTGTTGCTCGTGTCGTCGAGAGTCCGGTGGGTGACGGCGCTCGGGGCGTTCCTGCTGGCGGTCGGCCCGGGCTGGTTCGGCGTGCTCGCTGCGATCGAGGCGGTGTCCGGTGCCTGATCCAGCCGACACCGGCCCGCAGACCCAGCCCAGCCCAGAAGCCCGCCCGGATCCGTGGGAGCCGTTGACCGCCCACCGCGAGCCGTTGATCGGCGACCGTGAACGGCCGGCCGACGGGTCCGCCGACGAACCCGCCGAACCGGCGGTCCCCGAGTTTCTGCCCATCTCCGCGCGACCGCACGTGGTGCCCGGCCAATACCACTACCTCAAGCGGTGGACGTTCGTGCTGACGCTCGTCGCGGTGTGGATTCCTGCCGCTGCGGCCGGGCTTGGCTTGTACTACTGGTGGTTTCACTCGCTGGACAAGACCTGGCCGGTGTTCGCGGTGCTGATCTTCGTGGTCGTGTGCAGCGTCGCGGCGATGCTCGCCGCGATGGTCGACGGCAAGCCGCTGGTAGCAGCGGCGGGGATCGCGATCATGTCGGCTCCGCTGGCCGCGGTGGCCGCGGCGGCCGTGCTGCACGGCATCTACTACTGCGATCGGGTTGCCCGGCCTTGCCTAGCCGGGGTGATCCCTTATTAGGGTGGCTTGGTGACTTCTCACTACGACGTCGTCGTCCTCGGCGCAGGCCCCGGCGGATACGTCGCCGCCATCCGTGCCGCCCAGCTGGGACTCAAGACCGCCATCGTCGAGCAAAAGTACTGGGGCGGGGTCTGCCTGAATGTCGGGTGCATCCCGTCGAAGTCGTTGCTGCGCAACGCCGAACTGGCCCACATCTTCACCAAGCAGGCCAAGACGTTCGGCATCAACGGCGAGGCGACGTTCGACTACGGTGTGGCGTTCGACCGCAGCCGCAAGGTCGCCGACGGTCGTGTCGCGGGCGTGCACTTCTTGATGAAGAAGAACAAGATCACCGAAATCCACGGTCGCGGCACGTTCAAGGACGCCAACACGTTGGAGGTCGACCTCAACGACGGCGGTACCGAGACTGTGACGTTCGACAACGCGATCATCGCCACCGGTGCCAGCACCAAGCTGGTTCCCGGCACCGAATTGTCCGAGAACGTCGTCACCTACGAGAAGCAGATCCTGTCGCGCGACCTGCCGGGCTCGATCGTCATCGCCGGGGCCGGCGCGATCGGCATGGAGTTCGGCTACGTTCTGGCCAACTACGGCGTCGACGTGACGATCGTCGAGTTCCTGCCGCGGGCACTGCCCAACGAGGACGCCGAGGTGTCGAAGGAGATCGAGAAGCAGTTCAAGAAGCTCGGCGTCAAGATCATGACCGGAACCAAGGTCGAGTCGATCAAGGACGACGGGTCGACGGTCACGGTGAAGGTCAGCAAGGACGGCAACTCCGAGGAACTCAAGGCCGACCGCGTGCTGCAGGCCATCGGCTTTGCGCCCAACGTCGAGGGCTACGGCCTCGATGCCGCCGGGGTGAAGCTGTCGGACCGTAAGGCCATTGCGATCGACGAGCGGATGCGCACCAACGTCGACCACATCTACGCGATCGGTGACGTCACCGGGTTGCTGCAACTCGCGCACGTCGCCGAGGCACAGGGCGTGGTCGCGGCCGAAACTATCGCGGGCGCAGAGACTTTGGAGCTCGGTGACTACCGGATGATGCCGCGCGCCACGTTCTGCCAGCCTCAGGTGGCCAGCTTCGGGCTCACCGAGGAGCAGGCCCGCGACGAGGGCTATGACGTCAAGGTCGCCAAGTTTCCGTTCACCGCGAACGGCAAGGCGCACGGTCTGGGGGAGACGGCCGGCTTCGTCAAGCTGATCGCCGACGGGAAGTACGGCGAGCTGCTGGGCGGCCACCTGATCGGGCACGACGTCTCTGAGCTGCTGCCCGAGTTGACGCTGGCCCAGAAGTGGGACCTGACGGCCAACGAGCTCGCCCGCAACGTGCACACGCACCCGACGCTGTCGGAGGCGCTGCAGGAGTGTTTCCACGGGCTCGTCGGCCACATGATCAACTTCTGACGACATGCCGGACACGCTTGTCGACGGCCGCGTGTTCCTCGAAGGTCCGCGCTGGCACGAAGGTGCGCTCTTCGTCTCCGACATGCACGCACACGAGGTGCTGCGGATCTCGACCGACGGCAGCGTCGAGGTGATCGCACGGCTCGACACCGCGCCGTCGGGGCTCGGTTGGTTGCCCGACGGCAGCATGCTGATCGTGTCGATGGACGACCGCAAGCTGCTGCGTCGTCGCGGTGACGACAGCGCGCTGACCGAGCACGCCGATCTGAGTCGTCTTGCCCCGCATCCGATCAACGACATGCTCGTCGACGACTCCGGGCATGCCTTCGTGTCCCAATTCGGCTGCGACATGTTCGCCGGTGAACCGATCAAACCCGCACCGCTGCTGCGCGTCGACCCCGATGGTGGCGTGCACCGGGCCGCCGAGGGTCTGCGCTTCGCCAACGGCATGGTTGTCACCGCGGACCGCCAGACTCTGATCGTCGCCGAAACCGCAGGGCAGCGCCTCGTGGCGTTCTCCCTGACGCCCGCCGGTGCGCTGTCCAACCAGCGTGTGTGGGCGGACCTGCCGAAAAGCGATGTGCCCGATGGCATTTGCATCGACGCCGAGGATGCGATCTGGTTCGCGAGCCCGACGTCAGACCGATTCGCGCGCGTACGGGAAGGCGGCGAGGTGACCGACGTCGTCGAAACACCCGGCCGCCACGCGATCGCGTGTGCCCTGGGAGGCGACGACGGCCGAACCCTATTCTGTTGCACGGCGTCGACAATCCAGCCTGACGAGTCACGTGCGGCACGCAGCGCAAAGGTGGAGACCGTCAGCGTCGCGGTGCCGGCCCGGTGAGCGCGATCAGTCCGCGAAGTCCAGCGGCACCTTCAGCGTGTTGAGCGTGGCGGCCAGTGCGTCGTATTGCCCTGTGAGCGTGACGAATTCGATGAGTTGACGACGGTCGAGGTGGCGCGAGAGCCACTGCCAGGTCTGCGTGGACACGTTGCGGGTTTCGAGGAGTTCGTCGACAGCGGTCAGCAGAGCCCGCTCGCGGTCGTTGAGCCCGTCGGCGTCTGGGCCCTCGAAGATGCGTTGCTGCTTGTCCGCGTCTACCCCGCGGCGCTTCGCCATCCGACGATGGTGCTGCAGTTCGTATTCGCAGCCGCGCGTGTGGGCGACGCGCAGAATCACCAGCTCGGCATCGGCGCGGGGGAGACGCCCGGGACCGAGCAGCATTCCGGAAAACGGAAGCCAGGTCCAAAAGAGCCGCTTGTGCTGTCCGAGCGTGGTGAACAGATGAGCCTGCGGAACGCCGGACGCACGCGCCAGCACCTTGCACATCAGCCAGCCCGCAAGGCCGAGTTCACGCACGCCGCCCGGCTCGATTCGCGGTGCGGTCATGCCGGTTTCACCAGATACGGCGAGACGGTGCTGCGGTGCTCGTCGAGATCGAGAGCCCGGCCCAGCGCCGGGAAGGCGCGCTGGGGGCAGTTGTCCCGTTCGCAGACCCGGCAGCCCGCGCCGATGGGGGTGGCAACGTTGCCCGACAAGTCCAGTCCCTCCGAGTACACCAGCCGATTCGCATGGCGCAGTTCGCAGCCCAGGCCGATTGCGAATGTCTTTCCCGGCTGACCATAGCGCGACGCCCGGCGCTCCACGGTGCGTGCCACCCACATGTAGTTGCGTCCGTCGGGCATCTGCGCAATCTGCACCAGAATCTTGCCCGGATTGGAAAACGTCTCGTAGACGTTCCACAGTGGGCAGGTGCCGCCGCTCGACGAGAAGTGAAACCCGGTGGCGGACTGGCGTTTTGACATGTTGCCAGCCTTGTCGACGCGGACGAACGAGAACGGCACGCCGCGCATCGACGGCCGCTGCAGCGTGGAAAGCCGGTGGCAGATGGTCTCGTAGCTCACCGAGTAGAACGCCGAGAGCCGTTCGATGTCGTAGCGGAAATTCTCGGTGACGTCATGGAATTGGCGATACGGCAGCACGGCGGCCGCCGCGAAGTAGTTGGCCAGGCCCAGCCGCAACAGGGTGCGCGATTCCTCGCTGGTGAACTTGCCCTCGTCGACCAGCCGGTCGATCAGGTCCCCGAATTCCAGGTAGGCCAGCTCGGCGGCCATCTTGAACACCTGCTGGCCCGTCGACAAGTGGTTGCTGATCTCTAGCGTCTTCGTCTGCGGGTCGAACCGGTGCAGCACTGTGTCGCCGAGGTCGATGCGCCTGACAATGCGCACTCCGTGCACTTCGGCGAGCCGGCGCGCGATCTCGCCAGCCAGGTCGCCGCGGTGCATTCTCATGCGAATGGTCATCTCCTCAGCGGCGGTGTCGAGATCGTGCAGGTAGTTCTGCCGTTCGTAGAAGTAGTCGCGGACCTCCTCGTGCGGCATCGTGATCGCGCCGCTGCCGCTGCTGCCGTCGCTGAAGCGGTCTTCGGTGGCGGCGGCCAGCTGGGCGGTGGTGATCCGGTAGCGCCGGTGCAGGTTCACCATCGCCCGGGCCAGGGCAGGGTGGGCGGTGACGACCTCGGCGACCTCGGCCGCATCCATGTCGATGCCGAGGTCGCGGTCCATGACCACCTCGCGAAGTTCGGCGACCAGCCTGGTGTCGTCTTGCGGTGCGAAGAACGTTGCGTCTACGCCGAACACCTCGGTGATCCGCAGCAGCACCGCCACGGTCAGCGGACGCACGTCGTGCTCGATCTGGTTGAGGTAACTCGGCGAGATCTCGAGCATCTGAGCCAGCGCGGCCTGGCTGTAGCCCCGTTCATGGCGCAGCTGGCGAACCCGCGACCCGACGAACGTCTTAGGCATGCCGATCAGCGTACGCGCGTGTGAAGTGGCGCTTCGCAGTCTTGGCATTTGGCCGCCGCTGCGCCGTTTGGCATGATCGGCGCCACATGAGCGCGCAGAACGGCCTAGCCAAAGTAATGATGCCGGTCCCCGACCCGCATCCCGACGTCTTCGACCGCGAATGGCCGGTGCGGGTCGCCGACATCGACGCGACCGGCCGGTTGCGCCTGGACGCCGCCGCCCGGCACATCCAGGACATCGGTCAAGATCAGCTGCGCGAGTTGGGTTTCCAGGAGACTCATCCGCTGTGGATCGTGCGGCGCACCATGGTCGACTTGATCCGGCCGATCGAATTCCAGGACATCTTGCGGCTGCGCCGGTGGTGCTCGGGCACCTCGAATCGCTGGTGTGAGATGCGGGTCCGCGTCGACGGCCGTAGGGGCGGGCTGATCGAGTCCGAGGCGTTCTGGATCAACATCAACCGCGAAACGCAGGGCCCGGCGCGCATTGCCGACGACTTCATCGAAGGCCTGCAGCGCACGACGAGCGTCGACCGGCTGCGTTGGAAGGCCTACCTGAAGCCGCTGCCGCGCGAAACCGCCGACCAGATCCGCGAGTTTCCGGTGCGGTTCACCGACATCGACCTCTTCGACCACATGAACAACTCGGTGTACTGGAGCGTCGTCGAGGACTACCTTTCGGCCACGCCTGAGCTGCTGCGGAGTCCGACGCGGGTGACCATCGAGCACGAGGCGCCGGTGAGTCTCGGCGACAAGCTGGAGATTGCGGCGCATGTGCATCCGCCCGGCTCCACGGACCGGTTCGGCGAAGAGCTTGCGAACAAGACTGTTACAACGCTCACATATTTGGTCGGCGACGAGGCCAAAGCCGTCGCGTCGATCTTCTCACTGTAAAGATCATCCGGCCGTAATTTTGACGGCCTGACCTGCGGCAATGACGTTACCAACGAGTAGCAACTGAAACGGTACAGCTACACGTTGGCTTCGCAGAATTCGCAAGACAAGCGTCCGGTATAGCTGAAATTCGCAACTGGAACCGCTGGACCTGCGCATATGTGCCGTGGCATGGTTAAGTTACTGGTGAGTAAAGCCGCCCGATGGGTTAGCAGGCAATGGAGTCAGCAGTCCTGTCGAGGCCGTCGAGCAACGTCTGAAGGAGTCGCATGTCCACCGTTGGAAAGCCCAGAACGGCAGAGCAGATTCAGCACGACTGGGAGACCAATCCGCGCTGGAAGGGCGTGACCCGCAACTACACCGCACAGGACGTTGTTGCGCTGCAGGGCACTGTGGTCGAGGAGCACACCCTGGCCCGCCGAGGCGCCGAGATCCTGTGGTCGCAGCTGCACGATCTGGAGTGGGTGAACGCGCTCGGTGCGCTGACCGGCAATCAGGCGGTGCAGCAGGTGCGCGCCGGCCTGAAGGCCATCTATCTGTCGGGGTGGCAGGTTGCCGGTGACGCGAACCTGGCCGGCCACACCTACCCGGACCAGAGCCTGTACCCGGCCAACTCGGTGCCGCAGGTGGTGCGCCGGATCAACAACGCGCTGATGCGCGCCGACCAGATCGCCAAGGTCGAGGGCGACACCTCGGTGGACAACTGGCTGGTGCCGATCGTCGCCGACGGCGAAGCCGGCTTCGGTGGTGCGCTGAACGTCTACGAGTTGCAGAAGGCAATGATCGCCGCAGGCGCTGCCGGGACTCACTGGGAGGACCAGCTGGCCTCCGAGAAGAAGTGCGGTCACCTGGGTGGCAAGGTGCTGATTCCCACCCAGCAGCACATCCGCACGCTGACCTCGGCGCGGCTGGCCGCTGACGTTGCCGACGTGCCCACCGTGGTGATCGCGCGCACCGACGCCGAGGCCGCGACGCTGATCACATCCGACGTCGACGAGTACGACCGCCCGTTCATCACCGGCGAGCGCACCAAGGAAGGCTTCTACCGCACCCGCAACGGCATCGAGCCGTGCATTGCGCGGGCCAAGGCCTACGCCCCCTACGCCGACCTGATCTGGATGGAGACCGGCACGCCGGACCTCGAGGTGGCCAGGCAGTTCGCCGAGGCAGTCAAGGCGGAGTTCCCGGACCAGATGCTGGCGTACAACTGCTCGCCGTCGTTCAACTGGCGCAAGCACCTCGACGACTCGACGATCGCGAAGTTCCAGAAGGAGCTCGCCGCGATGGGCTTCAAGTTCCAGTTCATCACCCTGGCCGGCTTCCACGCCCTGAACTACTCGATGTTCGATCTGGCCTACGGCTACGCCCGCAACCAGATGACCGCGTACGTGGAGCTGCAGGAGCGCGAGTTCGCCGCCGAAGAGCGCGGTTACACCGCCACCAAGCATCAGCGCGAGGTCGGCGCCGGCTACTTCGACCGGATCGCCACGACGGTGGACCCGAACTCGTCGACGGTCGCGCTGAAGGGGTCGACCGAAGAGGGCCAGTTCCACTGACGATGTCTGAGCCACTGACCCACTGATTCACTGAGCCGCTGAATTGACGGCATCGGGCCCCGTCCATGATGTTGGGCGGGGCCCGATGCTGTGAAGGAGACACCGTGAGCATTGAACGAGTAGGTGTGGTGGGAGCCGGTCAGATGGGCGCCGGCATCGCGGAGGTGTCGGCCCGCGCCGGCGTGGACGTGCTGGTCTTCGAGACCACCGAGGCGCTGACGACAGCGGGCCGTGCCCGCATCTTGAAGTCGCTCGAACGCGGCGTGAGCGCCGGAAAGATCACCGAACGCGAGCGCGACGCCGCGGTGGCTCGGCTGAAGTTCACGACCAGCCTGGCCGACCTGGCCGACCGGCAGCTCGTCATCGAAGCGGTGATCGAAGACGAGGCCGTCAAGAAGCAGATCTTCGCCGAACTGGATCGGGTGATCACCGACCCGGATGCGGTGTTGGCGTCGAATACGTCGAGCATCCCGATCATGAAACTGGCTGCGGCAACGCAAGATCCGAGCCGGGTGCTGGGATTGCACTTCTTCAACCCGGTGCCGGTGCTGCCGCTGGTCGAGTTGGTCAGTGCATTGACGACGTCCGACGCCGCGCTGGAGCGGACCGAGCGATTCGCGGGCGAGGTGCTGGGCAAGCAGGTGGTGCGGTGTTCGGACCGTTCTGGTTTCGTGGTCAATGCGCTGCTAGTGCCGTACCTGCTCTCGGCGATCCGCATGGTGGAGGCAGGCTTTGCGACGGTCGAAGACGTCGACAAAGCGGTGGTGGCCGGGCTCTCGCATCCGATGGGTCCGCTACGGCTGTCCGACCTGGTGGGGTTGGACACGCTGAAACTGATCGCGGACAAGATGTTCGAGGAGTTCAAGGAGCCGCATTACGGTCCGCCGCCGCTGCTGTTGCGGATGGTCGAGGCCGGCCAGCTCGGCAAGAAGTCCGGGCAGGGTTTCTACTCCTACTAGACTGCAGCGCCCGCCTGCAGTAGCGCACAACGCACACGCCGCACAATCTCGTCGCGCTCATACCGTAGCTGCCGTGCGCTGACCCGGATGATCGTCCACCCTTGTGTGGCAAAGAATTCCAGCCGTTCGATGTCGTCTGCATGCTGCCGCGGATTTGTCCAGTGGTGCTCGCCGTCGTATTCCACGCCGACCTTCCACTCGGGGTATCCCATGTCGATGCGGCGCACCTTGCGACGACGTGGGTCCACGACACGGATCTGGGTCACGGGTCTTGGTAACCGCGCCCGCACCAGCAGCAGCCTCAGTTCGGTCTCCTTGGGTGATTCCGCTCCCGCGTCGACCAACTCCAGCACCTTCCGCAGTTGGCATATGCCGCGCGCCCCGTCGTACCGGGCGGCGATCCGGTTCACGTCTGCAACGGTGCAGCCGGTCGCATTCAGCAGCGCATCGATGCGAATGATGTTGATGTCGAAGGGAAGTCGACGACCGAAGTCGTAGGCAGTCCGGGCGGCGGTGGTACACAGCATGTCGCCGACACGACGCACTTCGTCGGGCGCAAGTTGACCAGCGTGCGCGACGATACCTGCCGGAGCTCGATTCCGTACCCGCGCGAGTTCCGCCGGACTATCTGCGGGTATCCACCGCGAGCCTAGGACTGCGGCCGCCGAGTTGCCGACGAGCACCGCCTTGCGGCCTGACCACAACCACGCGGCGCGCGCACGTAGGAAAGCGTCCAGTTCTACGCGGTTGAGGACATACACGTTGCGGAACAGTTTGGTGTAGTGCTGTTGCAGCTGCCATCGGGTCACCTGGCCGGTTTCCAGGGCCTCTGACGCGACTACTAAGCCAAGTAATCCCCCCATGAGCACATTCTCGTGCACCGATAACACACTTGTTTACGCCAATTCACCGAAATCATGCCAACAAGTGTGTTCTCGGCGCCGGAGCTCGGCGCCGGAGCTGGGCGCCGGAGCTCGGCGCCGGACCTGGGCGCCGCAAGCTGGGCGGCGCAAGCCCGCTAGGCCTGGGTGAGGCCTGGGCTAGGCCTGTGCGAGCCGCCGCTTCTCCGCCTCGACATCGAAATCCGGTGCGGGCCAGGAGAGCTCGAAGTCTTCGAGCGCAGCGATCAGCAGCTCGGTCACCGCGAGCCGGCTGTACCACTTGCGATCCGACGGCACCACATACCATGGTGCATACTCCGTCGACGTGCGGTCCAGCATCGCCTGGTACGCCTCCTGGTAGTCGGGCCACAGCTTGCGTTCGTCGACGTCGCCCGGGTTGTACTTCCAGTACTTGTCAGGTCGCGAAAGCCGTTTGGCCAGCCGCTTTTTCTGCTCGTCCAGCGACACGAACATCGCGACCTTCACCAACTTGAAGCCCTCGTCCACCAAGTCGCGTTCGAATGCGTTGATCTCGTCGTAGCGACCGCCCCACACCTCGGGCGGCACGATGTTGTGCACGCGTACCACCAAGACGTCCTCGTAGTGTGACCGATCGAATACCCCGATCGCGCCGAATTCCGGTAGCGCCTTGCGAATTCGCCACAGGTAATGGTGCTTGCGTTCTTCTTCGGTCGGCACACCGAACGCCGTGTACCGCAGTCCCTGCGGGTTGCCTGCTCCGACAACATGTTTCACGATGCCGCCTTTGCCGGCAGTGTCCATGCCCTGTAGTACCAGTACGACGGCGTGACGGTCGCCTTCGTCGCTTCTGCTGTTGGCGTACAACATCTCCTGCAATTCGGCGAAGCGTTTGTTGCGCTCGTTCTGGATGGCCGGCGCATGCTTCTTCTTGCCGGAGAAGCCCGGAGTAGCACGGGTGTCGATGTCGGCGACCTTGTCGCCGGCGCGAAACCTCAAGACCTTGCGGGCATCCCGGTTCCAGCAGTCCGTCATGACGGCGGCAATGCGGGCGCAGGGTGGGCCTGGGCGCGGAACTTCTCCAGCGAGCCGCCCACTTCGACGATGCCGCACAATGCATTCCACGACAGCATGGTCAGGTAGTCGATCAGCTCGTCGGCGGTCATCCGCGGATCCGACATCCACGAGTGGGTGGCCAGTTGCACTCCGCCGACGATCATGTACGCCCACGGCTCAGCCCCGCGGGTGTCCATGCCGGCTGCCTGCATGCGGCGGCGCAGCATCACCGCGAGCATGCGGGCAATGATCCGCTCCGAATCCGCAATCACCTTGCTTTTGCTTGCCGAACTGTTGGCCATCACGAACCGGTACGGCTCGGGTTCGGCGGCGACGGTGTCGACGTACACCCGGATGATCTCGCGGGTGAGTTCGTATCCGTCGAGATTCGACGACAACGCCTTGGCCATGTTCGGGATCAGCGTGGTCTGCGCGAACCGCATCATCACCGCGGTGGTGAGGTCGTTCTTGTCGACGAAATAGCGGTACAACACGGTCTTGGACACCCCGATGTCCGCGGCGATCTCGTCCATGCTGACGTAGCGGCCCCGGCGGCGGATGGCCTCCAACGTGCCGTCCACCAGTTCGTTGCGACGGTCCACCTTGTGCTGATGCCATCGCCGTTTGCGACCATCAACCTTCGCGGTTGTCGCCGGGAGTCGATCTACCACTGTCGCGAATGTCCGTTCGTTAGCCCACTTCGATATTACGGCCCGGCGCCGACATGCGACGCATTCCGCCGAGCACCCCGATTTGCCTGGATGATGGTGGGATGGCACACCGCCTGAGCAACTACGAGCGCCCGACGGCAGACCTCGAGGGCATGTTCGCGGTCGACGTGAGCGCGGACGCGCAGCGCCGCACCCAGCTGCGCCGGATGAAGGTGGTCGCGCTCGCCTTCTTGCTCGGCGCTACCGTGGTCTTCCTTCTCTGCCGATGGGGTCAGGCCAACCATGCACCCGCATGGGTGGGCTACGTGGGTGCGGCCGCCGAGGCGGGGATGGTCGGCGCGCTCGCGGACTGGTTCGCGGTCACCGCGCTGTTCAAGCACCCGCTGGGCATACCGATCCCGCATACCGCGATCATCAAGCGCAAGAAGGACCAGCTCGGCGAAGGGCTGGGCACCTTCGTGCGGGAGAACTTCATGTCGCCCGAGAACGTCGAGGCCAAGCTGCGGGAGGCGCAGGTGGCCAGCCGGTTGGGAAAGTGGCTGTCCGATCACGACCACGCGACCCGCGTGGCCTCCGAGGCGTCCAACGTGCTGCGGGTATTGGTCGAGATGTTGCGGGACGAGGACGTTCAGCACGTCTTCGACCGCATGATCGTCAAACGGCTCGCCGAACCTAAGTGGGGTCCGCCGGTGGGCCGGGTGCTGGGCACTCTGCTGCGGGAGAACCGGCAGGAGGCGCTGCTGCAGCTGCTGGCCGACCGCGCGTTCCACTGGTCGCTGAACGCCGGTGAAGTCATCCAGCGCGTGGTGGAACGGGATTCGCCGACGTGGTCGCCCCGCTGGGTCGACCACCTTGTCGGTGACCGCATCCACCGGGAGCTGATGGACTTCACCGACAAGGTGCGCCGCAACCCGGACCACGAACTGCGCCGCTCGGCCACCCGGTTCCTGTTCGACTTCGCCGACGACCTGCAGAACGACGAAGACACCATCGCGCGGGCGGAGACGGTCAAGGAGCAAGTGATGGCCCGCGACGAGGTGACCCGCGCGGCGGAGACGGCCTGGTCGGCGCTCAAGCGCAACCTGGTGGAGTCTGTCGACGACCCGTCCAGCGCGCTGCGCACCCGCATCGCCGACTCCGTCGTGCACATCGGGGAGTCGCTGCGCGATGACGCCGACCTGCGCGACAAAGTCGACGACTGGATCATTCGCGGCGTCAAGCACCTGGTGGCCGAATACGGCGTTGAGATCACCGCGATCATTACCGAGACCATCGAGCGGTGGGACGCCGACGAAGCCAGTCGCCGCATTGAATTGCACGTGGGCCGTGACCTGCAATTCATCCGCATCAACGGCACGGTGGTCGGCTCGCTGGCGGGGCTGGTGATTTACACCGTCGGCCAGCTTCTTTTCTAAAAGACCGCTAACTGGCTGCTTGCTAAAGCTAGCACTTCGCCGTAGGGTGTCGAATGTCCGTACTGATACCCGTTTGTCGAGGTGGTGATCAATGCCGACACAAGAGGTCGAAGTGGGCTTGCGCGAAGAGCATGAGCGCGACCTTGCTTCTTCCGACATTGCCGCCGTGGTGACGAACGCCGCTCAAGATATCGGTAGCTTCATCAGGGCCCAGCGAGAAGCGGCCCAGGTTTCGGTGCGGCAGTTGGCCGAAAAGGCCGGTGTCAGCAATCCGTACCTCAGCCAGATCGAGCGCGGATTGCGCAAACCGTCCGCCGAAGTGCTCAGCCAGATCGCCAAGGCGTTGCGGGTGTCCGCGGAAGTGCTCTACATCCGGGCCGGAATTCTCGAGCCCACCGAGCCCAGTGCGGTCCGCGACGCGATCATTTACGACACGTCGATCACTGAGCGGCAGAAGCAGGTATTGCTTGACATCTACTCCTCCTTTCGTCAACAAAGGGCGCATCAACCCGATGAAGCTGCCGGTGAGGAGTCGTCAACTGCATAACTGTCAGGAAATTGTGCAATCCGTCCCCATACGTTTCTGAATTCGAAAGGAATTACACACATGGCCGAGAGGACCAACCCCACTGCCGAGGATCTGAAGGCTCCGCTGCTTGCCGCGGTCGGTGCCGCTGACCTCGCCCTGGAGCGGGTCAACGAGATCGTCACCGCGCTTCGTGAGCGTGCCGAAGAGGCCCGCACGGACGCGAGCACCCGGGTCGAGGAGACACGCGGCCGGCTCACCAAGGCTCGCGAGGATCTCCCGCAACGCGCCGAGGAGATTCGGGGCCGGCTGAGCGGCGACGAGCTGCGCAAGGCCGCCGAGGGCTACCGCGAGCAGGCCACCGAGCTGTACCGCGACCTCGTCACCCGCGGTGAAGCCGCCCTGGAACGGCTGCGCAACCAGCCCGGGTTCGAGGAACGCCGCGCGCGCGCCGAGCAGGCGCTGAGCGAGACCGTCGAGCTGACCCAAGAGGCGCTCGGCAACGTCGCAAGCCAGACCCGCGCGGTCGGCGAGCGGGCCGCCAAGCTGATCGGCCGCGAGCCGGCTCCGAAGGCGCAGAAGGCGGAGAAGGCACCCGCCAAGAAGGCCGCCGCCAAGAAGGCTGAGCCCGCCAAGAAGACCGCTGCCAAGAAGGCGCCGGCCAAGAAGGGCGCGGCCAAGAAGGTCACGCAGAAGTAGGCAAGTCGACGATCGGGACGGTATCCGCCTAGGCTTGAGCAGTGATGCTTGGCCTCGCGGGTACCGTCCTTTTCGTCGTGCAGATCGCCGTACTGGTGATGACTGTCTATGCGTTCGTCCATGCTGCGTTGCAGCGCAGCGACGCCTACACCGCCACGGGCAAGCTGACCAAGCCGATCTGGCTTCTCATCCTCGGTGCGGCCGGTGTGCTGCTGTATCCGTTGGGCGTCATGGGTCTGGTGATTGCCGCCTGCGCCGCCGGTGTGTATCTGGTCGATGTGCGGCCGAAACTGCTTGAGATCCAAGGGAAGTCGCGCTAGCGGATGCGTGCCGTCCTGCTCGCGGCGTGCGCTGCGCTGCCAGTGGCTGTCATGGTCGCTGCGCCGGCGCATGCCGACGCGCCGCCGCCGCCCTACGTCGACCACACCGAATGGGTGCACTGGGCCGACCTGTCCAGCCTGCGGGTGTATCCGACTGCAGCGGGCCGGGAAGCCAGCATCGAGCTCGTCAGCCCCGACGAGGCATGGTCGGAGGTGCTCAGGCACGCCCCCGATGCCGACTTGCCCGGCATGCGTGATCAATTCGTGTGTCATTGGCAGCTAGCCGAATTCGCGCAACCCGGCAAGGTCAGCTGGAACTTGGAGCCGTGGCGCCCGGTGGTCACGCCGGCCCAGATGGTCGACGCCGGTTGCAATCCCGGCAACGTCGAAGAACCGTTCTAGTGGTGTCGGCAGCCGAACTGGCCGGGCTCGTCGACCACACCCTGCTCAAACCCGAGGCGACAGCAGCCGATGTGGCGGCGGCGGTCGCAGAAGCCGTGCAGCTGAGCGCTTTTGCGGTATGCGTGTCCCCGTCGATGGTGCCGGCGGCCGTTGCGGCCCGGCCGCCCGGCGGGCCTGTCGTCGCGGCGGTCGCCGGGTTCCCGTCGGGCAAGCACCTCACCGAGGTCAAGGCCCGCGAGGCAGCGCTCGCGGTGGGCGCCGGTGCGGCCGAGATCGACATGGTCATCGACATCGGGGCAGCGCTGGCCGGTGACTTCGACGCTGTACGCGCCGACATCGAAGGTGTGCGCCGCGCGGTGCCGGGGGCGGTGTTGAAGGTGATCGTGGAATCGGCTGCGCTGCTCGAGTTTGGCGGTGAGCCGGCACTGGTCGACGTGTGCCGCGTCGCCGGTGGCGCCGGAGCCGATTTCGTGAAGACCTCCACCGGATTTCACCCCAGCGGCGGCGCGTCGATCCGGGCGGTCGAGTTGATGGCACGCACCGTCAACGGACGCCTGGGCGTGAAGGCCAGCGGCGGAATCCGCACTGCCGCCGACGCGCTTGCGATGATCGACGCGGGCGCCACGCGCTTGGGTCTGTCGGGGACCCGCGGCGTGCTCGAAGGGCTATAGCTGCGCGAAGCAGGGATCCTGCTGGTCGGCCGGCAGCGACGCGTTGCGCGTCGAAAAGTGGCCTACCACAGCGGAATCCGTGACCTGCAGCGAGTCGGCTTTGATGCCGAGCGGATAGTTGTCGGCCAGCTGCTTGGTGAACCCGTCCAACGCCGGCTGCACCGATTCGCGGGGCAAGACGAATCCCAGCCCCGTGACATTGACCACCTGCAACGCGATGTTGCCGTCGACCACCTGCGGCTTGGCGGTGATGCTACCGAAGGTGCCCTGCAATTCGATCGTGCCGTCCGACGGATTGGTCGCGACTCCGGTGACGAAGTTGCCGAAGATCGGAATCGCGTTCTGCACAGTCTGTTTGATGCCGTCGGCGGTCCACGTGATCGTCGCGTCGAGCGCACCGATCATGCCCCTGTTGTTGGCGCCGCCTTCCAACTCGACGTCGTCGATCGACACTTCGGCCTTCATGCCCTTGGCGCTGCGGATCTGGTTGCCGTCGGTCTTGATCAGGATGTTGTCGTAGTGACCGGTCATGTGCTGCCACAGGAACGGTGGCATCGCGCCGAACGAGACGCTGGCGCCGTCTTGGGTCACGCACTCGGTCGCGTCGGCCACCACGCTGTCGGCGCGGTGGCGCGCGTACAACTCGCCGGCGATCAACCCGGCGGCCACCACCGCCAGCACGATGACGACGACCAGCACGATCGACAGCGGGTCGCGCCAGAAGTTGCGCTTGCCGCCCGCAGGGGCGGCGGCCGGCTTTTCGGCTTGTGGGGCCGCCTTGGGGATGTGCTGGGTGGGCGGTTCGGTCTGGCCCGCTCGGGGGATGTGCGTCGTCGGCCCATCCATCGGGCTGCCGGCCCTGGGAATCTGGTGGGTGGGCTGCTCCGGCGGCGGTCCCGGCTGGCGGGGTGGCGGGGGAGGCTGGCTGCCGGGACGGCTCCAGGCCTGCGGGTCACCGTGCTGCGGGCCCTGCGGGTTCGTCACCCGCGCGATTCTGCCCTATCCGCCTGAGTGAACGATGAGCGGTTGCGAAGCACGGCGAGCGTGTCGCGGGCCGTGGCCACGGTGTCGAGGTCCAGGTCGGCCAGCACCAATTGCGGATCGGCACCGGCTTCGGCAACCACCTCACCGAACGGCGACGCAACCAGGCTTCCGCCCACGCCCGTCGGCGCGCCTTTGGCTGCCAGGTCGTCGCCGGGATAGGCCTGGCCGGTCGCGGCGACGAAGCTGGTGCAGTCCAGCGCACGGGCACGCACCAGCAACCGCCACTGGTCGAGCTTGCCGGGGCCCGCCCCCCACGACGCACATACCGTGATCACCTGCGCGCCGCGGTCGGCCAGCTCGGTGTACAGCGCCGGGAACCGCACGTCGTAGCACGTGGAAAGGCCCACTCCGACGCCCGCCACGTCGACCACGACGGGCTCGCGCCCCGGTGCGACGGTCCGCGACTCGGCGAACCCGAACGCGTCGTAGAGGTGGATCTTGTCGTAGTGGGCGTCGACCCCCGGCCCCGTGGCGATCAGCGTGTTGGTGACCCGTCCGTCGTGCGTCGGCACGAACATGCCCGCCACCACGACGACGCCGGCGTCGGCGGCGATCGAGCGCACCGCGCACGCCCACGGCCCGTCGAGCGGTTCGGCCACCGGGCCCAGCGGCACACCGAAGCGGCACATCGTCGCCTCCGGGAACACCACCAGCGCCGCTCCGGCGTCGGCGGCCTGGCGGACGTTCTCGGCGACCAGCGTCAGGTTGGCTGACGGGTCGGTTCCGGCGCGGATCTGCGCCAGCGCGATGCGCATGAAGGCGAGCCTAGTGTCGGCACACCCACTCGGTGGTGAACCGCCGTTCAGCGTCGAACAGCGCGGTGACGTGGCGGGTCACCAGCTCTTCGAGTCGTCGGCCGACCAGCGGGATCGCCAGCTTGCACACGCTCGACAGCCGCAACTGACAGCCGTTGCGGGTCTGGGTGAGCAGCTGCGAGCCCTGGAAGTGGCCGACGACCCGCGGGATCGACGCCCGATAAGTTCCGGTGCCTTGATTCCGGTGGGGGTCGTACGGCTTGAACTGCTGCTCACGCCTCACCACCACATCGTCCGGCGCCACGGCGCGTCCGATCGGCGGCAGGTATGCGCGCGGCAGGCTGTGGGTCAACACGACTCGCGTTCCGGTGTGGTCGGTGGAAAAGGACGTGAGCTCGGAATCCGGAGTCACGCTGCGGTACTCCTGCAGCAGAGATTGCCAGTACATGAGGCTGGTGAAGCTGCGGTAGACGTCCGCGGCCGACGCGTCATAGGTGACCGTGTAGTCGAGTCGTCGGCTCATCAGCTCAGATTAGCTGGCGCTCAAGCGTTCTCGGTGATCCACACCGTGGTGAAGCGCTGCTCGGCGGCGACGAGCTCGGCGAGCTTGCCGCCGATGAACGTCTCGAGCTTCCCGCCGACCAGCGGAATGTTCACCTCGACGGTGGCGCTGAACTGCAGCCGCGAGCCCGTCTCTGTAGGCCTGAGCAGCGCCGTTCCTGTCAGCGACACGGGAGCGCCCGGCACCGCCCCGGACACCTCGGCGCGGGCCACCCCGTCGCGCACCGGCGTCCACGTCTCGTTGCGGATGATCTGCAGATTGCGCGGATGGAATTGCGTCACCACCGCCGGCAGCCGGTCGGCGCGCAGCGTCTGGGTGGTGGCCACCGTCACGGAGCCGTCGTCGGCGACCGTCAAGGAATCCAGCGTCGCGACGTCGGCGCCCGAGTCGACCAGCCGGGCCAGCCAGTACTGCTCGTCGGAGAATGCCGCGCGCACTTGCTCGACAGTGCCGTGGTAATCGGCCGACAAGTCGAATGAACGCGGCATAGCAGGTCAGGTTACCGTTACCGGCCGTGGCCACCGCTGAATACGCCGGCGCTCGCGTGGCGGACGACGTTCCGCTCGCGCCGCTGACCACGCTGCGGGTCGGACCCGTCGCTCGGCGTGTGATCACCTGCGCCACAACGGATCAGGTGGTAGCGGCGATGCGCGCGGTCGACGCGCAAGCGGGTCGGGTGTTGGTGATGGCCGGCGGGTCGAACTTGGTGATCGCCGACGACCTGACCGATCTGACCGTGGTGCGGCTGGCCACCGGCGGCGTGACCATCGACGGGCCGATCCTGCGGGCCGAAGCCGGAGCCGTCTGGGACGACGTCGTGGTTGCCTCGCTGCGGCACGGGCTGGGCGGATTGGAGTGCCTGTCCGGCATCCCGGGGTCGACGGGCGCCACACCGGTGCAGAACGTCGGCGCGTACGGCGTGGAGGTGGCCGACTGCATCACCCGGGTGCGTTTGCTGGACCGTGCCAGCGGCGACGTGCGGTGGGTCGCCCCGGAAGAGTTGGGGTTCGGCTACCGCCACAGCATGCTGAAGGGCGCCGACGAGTTCGTGGTGCTGGAGGTCGAGTTCGCGCTCGACGCGACGGGTCGCAGTGCCCCGCTGCGCTATCGGGAGCTGGTCGCCGCGCTCGGCGCGCAGGAAGGCGACCGCATCGAACCGGGCCGCGTGCGCAACGCGGTGCTGGCCTTGCGGCGCCGGAAGGGCATGGTGCTCGACGACGGGGATCACGACACCTGGAGCGCCGGCTCGTTCTTCACTAATCCCGTTGTGTCACAACAGGATTATGACCGTCTCGCCTACCGCAGCGCCGGGCCGGTGCCGCACTTCCCGGCGCCGGACGGGGTCAAACTGGCAGCCGCATGGCTGGTGGAGCAGGCGGGGTTTCACAAGGGATACCCCGGCGCGGGCGCGCCCGCCCGGTTGTCGACCAAACATTCACTGGCGCTGACCAACCGAGGGTCGGCCACCACGGCCGACATCGTGGCGCTGGCCCGCAGAATCCGCGACGGCGTGCGCGACGCGTTCGGGATCACGTTGGTCCCGGAACCCGTGCTGGTCGGCGTGACGATTTAGCACGGACACCGGGCCACCCGTACCCTGGGTCGACGTGACACCAGCCAACGACGCGCCGCGGCTGACTCGCCGCCGGGCCCTGACTGCGCTCGCGGTCGGGGTGGTTGCGCCTGGCGCGCTGGCGTCGTGTATCAGCAGATCCGGCAAACCGGGTGAGACGGCAGGCCCGCCGCCGAAGCCGACCGTGACGTTACGGCCGAACGACGGCGCCGAAGACGTGCTGCCGACCGCGCAGATCGGTGCCGAGGTCAGTGACGGCTGGTTTCAGCGGGTCACGCTGACCAACTCCGAGGGCAAAGTGGTGGCCGGCGCGCTCGGCCGCGACCGCACGTCCTACACCGTGACCGAACCCCTCGGCTACGGCTCGAAGTACACCTGGTCGGGGTCAGTGGTCGGCCACGACGGCACCACGGTCCCGGTCAGCGGCAGCTTCACCACCGTCAAACCCACCAAGACGGTCAGCGGCCAGTTCCAGCTGGCAGACGGGCAGACCGTCGGCATCGCCGCGCCGATCATCCTGCAATTCAACGCGCCGATCAGCGACAAGGCCGCCGTCGAACGCGCGCTCACGGTGACCACCGAACCCGCCACCGAGGGCAGCTGGGCCTGGCTGCCCGACGAGGCCCAAGGCTCGCGTGTGCACTGGCGCACCAAGGAGTACTACCAGCCGGGCACCACCGTGAAGGTGGACGCCAAGCTCTACGGCGTCAACTTCGGCGACGACGCCTACGGCGAGGAGGACGTCTCGCTGAACTTCACCATCGGCCGACGCCAGATCGTCAAGGCGCACGCGCCGTCGCATCGCATGCAGGTGGTGACCGACGCGGGCGTGATCATGGACTTCCCGTGCAGCTACGGCGAAGGAGACCAGCCGCGCAACGTCACTCGCAGCGGCACCCATGTGGTCACGGAGAAGTACGCCGACTTCTGGATGAGCAACCCAGCGGCCGGCTACAGCAATGTCCACGAGCGCTACGCCGTGCGCATCTCCAACAACGGCGAATTCATTCACTGCAACCCGGAAAGCATTGGCGCGCAAGGCAACACAAACGTCACCAACGGGTGCATCAATCTGAACCTGGAAAACGCCATCCAATACTTCAACAGCGCGATGTACGGCGACCCGGTCGAGGTCACCGGGACGTCGATTCAGCTGTCCTACTCCGACGGCGACATCTGGGACTGGGCTGTGGATTGGGACACGTGGCGCTCGATGTCGGCTCTCTCGTCGCAGCAGCCGCCGTCCAATATCCCCAGCAGCGCGCCGGCCACCCCGTCGGGCGCGCCGCAACCGGTCAACGGTCGCCCGGGCCGTTAGCGCCGTCGTCTCGGCGGTAGAACCGCGACGCGGTCGCCTGATCGCGCGGCCGCATCACGACGAGGTCTAAGTTCACGTGCGACGGCCGCGACGCCACGAAGCCGATCACGTCGGCGACGTCCTCGGCCACCAGCGGGGTGATGCCCCGATACACCGCGTCGGCACGCGTGCGGTCGCCGTCGAAACGCACCAGCGAGAACTCGGTTTGCACCGCACCGGGCGCAATCTCGGTGAGCCGCACCGGTTTTCCGAGCAGCTCGCCACGCAGCGTGCGGTGCAACGCCCCTTGGGCGTGCTTGGCGGCGGTGTATCCGGCGCCGCCGTCGTAGGTTTCCAACGCCGCCACCGACGTGACCGTGACGATCAGCCCGTCCTGCGATGCGATCAGCTTGGGTAGCAACGCCCGGGTCACCCGCAGCGTGCCGAGCACGTTGGTTTCCCACATCCAGCGCCAGTGCTCGAGGTCGGCGTCGGCCACCGGCGCCAAGCCCTTGGCGCCGCCGGCGTTGTTCACCAGCACATCGACGCGATCCAGCCGCCGTGACAGCTCGTCCACGGCTGTTTGGTCCGTGACGTCCGCCACTATCGCGGTGCCGCCGATCTCGGCGGCCAGCGCCTCGATGCGGTCCGCACGCCGAGCCACGGCCACTACGTGAAGTCCTTGTCGCGCAAGGGCTTTCGCGGTTGCAGCGCCGATACCCGAGCTGGCGCCGGTGACGACGGCGACTCTCTGCGGCTGCGGGGTCATGCCCTCACTCTAGAGAGCGCCGACGCCCTGTCCTGTGCCACTCGCAAAGCCGTGCTAAGTTCCACGACGTGTTCTTCGCCTGTAGGTGTTGTCGCCCCGGTCATCGCCGCGCCTGACCGCTGAGTCGGTGCGGCCAGGGTCCAGCCAACCGACTGACGAAGGACAACCCCCATGCGATCCACGATTCTTCTGACCCGCCACCACATCGTCGCGCCGTCGCTGGGTCTGCCCGAGGCGGCAGCCGCCGCGGTGTTCGGCGCCGCACGGACCCGCGGCCCGATCGCGCGTGATGCGATCGCCCAAGTCACATCCCTGTCGATCGCCACGGTCAACCGCCAAGTGACCGCGCTGCTGGACGCCGGGCTGCTGCGGGAACGCCCCGACCTGGCGGCGTCAGGTGCGATCGGCCGGCCCCGGGTGCCCGTCGAAATCAACCACGAGCCGTACCTGACGCTGGGCCTGCACATCGGCGCGCGGACCACCAGCATCGTCGCCACCGATCTGCTGGGCCGCACGCTCGACGTCGTCGAGACCCCTACCCCGCAGACCGGCCAGGCCGCGGCGCTCACGGCGCTGGCCGCCAGCGCCCAGCGGTACCTGAGGCGCTGGCATCGGCGCCGGGCCCTGTGGGTGGGCGTGGCGATCGGCGGCGTCGTGGACGGCGCCACCGGAACCGTCGACCACCCGCGGCTCGGCTGGACCGACGCCCCGGTCGGGCCGATGTTCGCCGACACGCTGGACCTGCCCGTGTCGGTGGCCGTGCACGTGGACGCGATGGCCGGGGCGGAACTGCTGCTGGGCATGCGACGGTTCGCCGTGCGGTCGTCGACCAGCCTGTACGTCTACGCCCGCGAGACCGTCGGCTATGCCTTGGTGATCGGCGGCCGGGTGCACAGCCCGGCCAGCGGCCCGGGCAACATTTCCGCGCTGCCCACCCAGTCCGAGCTGCTGGGCGGCTCGGGCCGGCTGGAGTCCACGGTGAGCGACGAGGCTGTGCTGGCCGCCGGGCGCCGGTTGGGCGTGATCCCCGCCGGCGCCACGATGAGCACGCTGCTGCGTGTTGCGCGCGGCGGCAACCGGCAGGCTCGCGAACTGCTCGCCGAGCGTGCCCGAGTGCTCGGTGGCGCGGTGGCACTGTTGCGCGACATGCTCAATCCCGACGACCTCGTGGTCGGCGGCCAGGCGTTCACCGAATACCCCGAAGGCATCACCGAGGTCGAGGCCTCCTATGTTCGGCACTCCACGCTGCCGCCGCGCGACATCAGGGTCACCGCGTTCGGCAACCGGGTGCAGGAGGCCGGCGCCGGCGTGACGTCATTGAGTGCCCTCTACGCCGACCCGATCGGGGCGATGAGGCGCGCGTTCCGGCGCATCGGCGGTGCGCCGGCCGGTGAAGGCGTCTCGGCCTGACGCGGCCGAGCGGGGTGCCGCGGGAATAGGTCCGCAGCCCTTTCGGGTAGACATGGCATGTGACCGACGCTCAGGAGCTCCGCCGCGTCGCGGTGCTGTCGGTGCACACCTCGCCGCTTGCGCAGCCCGGTACCGGCGATGCGGGCGGCATGAACGTCTACATCCTGCAGTCGGCGCTCGAGATGGCCCGCCGCGGCGTCGAGGTGGAGATCTTCACCCGCGCGACGTCGTCGCAGGATCCGCCGACCGTACCGGTGGCACCCGGTGTGCTGGTGCGCAACGTCGTCGCCGGTCCCTTCGAGGGGTTGGACAAGCACGACCTGCCGACGCAGCTGTGCGCGTTCACCGCCGGGGTGCTGCGTGCCGAGGCCACCCACGAACCCGGCTACTACGACATCGTGCACTCGCACTACTGGCTGTCCGGCCAAGTCGGCTGGCTGGCTCGCGACCGCTGGGCAGTGCCGCTGGTTCACACCGCTCACACGCTGGCCGCGGTGAAGAACGCGGCACTGGCCGACGGGGACGCTCCCGAGCCGCTGATGCGCGTGGTCGGTGAACAGCAGGTGGTCGACGAGGCCGACCGCTTGATCGTCAATACCGAAGACGAAGCGCGCCAACTCATGTCGATTCACCACGCGGACCCTGCGCGTATCGACGTGGTGCACCCCGGCGTCGACCTGCAGACGTTCACGCCGGGTGACAAAGCCGCCGCGCGGGTGGCGCTGGGACTGGCCGGCGACGAGCAGGTGGTGGCGTTCGTCGGGCGCATCCAGCCGCTGAAGGCCCCCGACATCCTGCTGCGTGCGGCCGCGAAACTGACCGATACCCATCCGCGGCTGCGGGTGGTGGTGGCCGGCGGGCCGTCCGGCTCCGGGCTGCAGGCACCCGAGACGCTCGCGCGGCTAGCCGCCGAGCTGGGAATCAGCGCACGTGTCACGTTCCTTCCGCCGCAGCCGCGCACCGGGCTGGTAACCGTGTACCGGGCTGCGGATCTCGTTGCGGTGCCCAGCTACTCGGAGTCGTTCGGCCTGGTGGCCATCGAGGCGCAGGCCTGCGGAACGCCCGTCGTCGCGGCGGCCGTGGGCGGATTACCCGTCGCGGTCCGCGACGGAGTCAGCGGCGCGCTGGTGTCCAGCCACGACATCGACGACTGGGCCAAGAGCATCGACGCGCTGCTGACCAGAGCTCCGGCGATGAGCCGCGCCGCGGTCGCGCACGCCGCGAACTTTTCGTGGGCGCGCACCGTCGACGCGCTGCTGGACGCCTACGGCCGGGCGACCGAGGACTACCGCGCCGGACGGCAACGCGGTGCGGTTGTCACGCTGGCGTCGCGCCGGTTGGGTCGTCGGTGGAGCATGAGGCGGGGGTTACGCGCATGACCGACGACGTCCAACAGCGCATCGAAGACGCGCTCGACGAGAGCGGGCTGCCTTATTTTCACCACGAGGGCGCCCACGGGGGACCACCCGGAATCGTGGTCGAGCTGCCGGGGGAGCGACGGCTCAAGACCAACACGATCCTGACCGTCGGCGAACACTCGGTGCGGGTGGAGGCGTTCGTCTGCCGCAACCCCGACGAAAACCACGAAGCGGTCTACCGATTTCTGCTCAAGCGCAATCGCAAGCTCTACGGAGTCGCCTACACCCTCGACAACGTCGGCGACATCTATCTGGTCGGCCGGATGGCGCTGTCGGCGGTGACCGCCGAGGAGCTGGACCGGGTGCTGGGACAGGTGCTCGAGGCCGTCGACGAAGACTTCAACACGCTGCTGGAATTGGGTTTCTCGACGTCGATCCGCCGCGAGTGGGCATGGCGGGTGTCGCGCGGTGAGTCGCTGAAGAACCTCGAGGCGTTCGCCCATCTGATCGAGCGCCCAGATTCGGCCCCGTGAGAGACTTTCCGGCATGGCAGACGTCGGCACGCTCGTGCTTCTTCGCCACGGCGAAAGCGAATGGAACGCCAAGAACCTGTTCACCGGTTGGGTGGACGTCGACCTGACTGAGAAGGGTCGCGCCGAGGCGATCCGGGGTGGCGAGTTGATCGCCGAGCACGGGCTGCTGCCCGACGTGTTGCATACGTCGCTGCTGCGCCGCGCCATCACCACTGCGCATCTGGCGCTGGATGCGGCCGACCGGCTGTGGATTCCAGTCAAGCGCAGCTGGCGGCTCAACGAGCGTCACTACGGCGCCCTGCAGGGCCTCAACAAAGCCGAAACCAAAGCCAAGTACGGCGAAGAGCAGTTCATGGCGTGGCGGCGCAGCTACGACATCCCGCCGCCGCCGATCGAGCCGGGCAGCGAGTACAGCCAGGACACCGACCCGCGCTACGTCGACATCGGCGGTGGCCCGCTCACCGAATGCCTGGCCGACGTGGTGGCGCGGTTCCTGCCGTACTACACCGACGTCATCGTGCCGGACCTGCGGCTGGGCAAGACCGTGCTGATCGCCGCGCACGGAAACTCGCTGCGCGCGCTGGTGAAGTACCTCGACGGCATGTCCGACGACGAGGTGGTCGGCCTCAACATCCCGACCGGGATTCCGCTGCGCTACGACCTCGATTCCAACCTGCGGCCGCTGACACCGGGCGGGCAGTACCTCGATCCGGAGGCCGCCGCCGCCGGGGCCGCCGCAGTGGCCAGCCAGGGCGCGGGCGCGAAGAGCTGACCAGCCGCGCCTCGGCGAACAGTCGGTGAACTGCAGTGGAACTCCTTCGCCGACGGGTGTGAGATGTCCCGAAATGGCCTCACGCTGCTGGGGTGACGTTCACCGTCTGCGTACGATTCGGACGTGACTGTGGCGTCTGCGGTCCTCGTGGCCGCGGTGGCAGCCTCTGTGGCGCTGGTGATCGGCGTCGTCGTCGGCGGCGCGGTGATGCCGCGGCTCGCCGAACGCAACCGGCGTGTGGCCGCCCAAGAGGCCGGGCTGACGGTGTCGCAGATGCTGCACCGCATCGTGGCGCTGTCGCCGATCGGCGTCGCTGTCGTTGACAACCATCGCGATGTCGTGTTCTTGAACGCCCGGGCCCAAGAACTCGGCCTGGTGCGCGACCGGCTGCTCGACGACCGGGCGTGGACGGCCGCGCGCCGCGTGCTCGCCCGCGGGAACGATGTCGACATCGACTTGTCGCCGGGGGCGTCCCCGTCCGGCCGGTCCGGGTTGTCCGTGCGCGGCCGGGTGCGCCTGCTCGCCGAGGAAGACCGCCGGTTCGCGGTGATCTACGTGTTCGACGACTCCGAAGTGGCGCGCATGGAAGCGACTCGTCGTGATTTCGTCGCCAACGTCAGCCACGAACTCAAGACACCGGTGGGGGCGATGGGACTGCTGGCCGAGGCGTTGCTGGAATCGGCCGACGACCCGGACACAGTGCGCCGCTTCGGCGAGAAGTTGCACTTCGAGTCTCAGCGGCTGGCCAATATGGTCAGCGAGCTGATCGAGCTGTCGCGGCTGCAGGGAGCTGAACGGTTGCCCGAGCTCGAAGCGGTCGACGTGGATACCGTTGTCGCTGAGGCGCTTTCGCGCTCCAAGGTGGCTGCCGACAACGCCGACATCACGATCGCCACCGACGAGCCCAGCGGGTTCAAGGTGCTGGGCGACCAAGGTCTGCTGGTCACTGCACTGGCCAACCTGGTCAGTAATGCGATCTCGTATTCACCGCCGGGCTCGCCGGTGTCGATCAGCAGGCGCCGCCGCGGCGGCAACGTCGAAATCGCCGTCACCGACCGGGGCATCGGGATTGCCAAGGAACACCAGGAGCGGGTGTTCGAGCGGTTCTTCCGGGTGGACAAGGCCCGCTCCCGCGCGACGGGCGGTACCGGGCTGGGGCTGGCGATCGTCAAACACATTGCGGCCAACCACAACGGGACGATCCGGCTGTGGAGCCAACCGGGCACGGGGTCGACGTTCACGCTGTCGATTCCGGCCTATGAGGACACCGACGGCGCAGCCGGCCATGAAGACGCCGACGACCCGTCGGCTGGATGAGAGGAAACACCACGTCGTGACCAGTGTGCTGATCGTGGAGGACGAGGAGTCCCTCGCCGACCCGCTGGCGTTCCTGTTGCGCAAGGAGGGCTTCGAGGCGACCGTGGTTGCCGACGGGCCCACTGCGCTGGCCGAGTTCGACCGCGCCGGCGCCGACATCGTGCTGCTGGATCTCATGCTTCCCGGCATGAGCGGCACCGACGTGTGCAAGCAGCTGCGAGCCAAGTCCAGTGTGCCGGTCATCATGGTGACGGCTCGCGACAGCGAGATCGACAAAGTGGTGGGGCTGGAACTCGGTGCCGACGATTACGTCACCAAACCGTATTCGGCGCGCGAGCTGATCGCCCGGATCAGGGCGGTGCTGCGCCGCGGCGCCGACACCGACGACCTGGGCGCGGCAGACGGTGTGCTGGAAGCGGGTCCGGTCCGCATGGACGTCGAACGCCACGTGGTGTCGGTGAACGGTGAGCCGATCACTCTGCCGCTCAAGGAGTTCGACCTCTTGGAGTACTTGATGCGTAACAGCGGCCGAGTGCTCACCCGCGGGCAACTGATCGATCGGGTGTGGGGAGCCGACTACGTCGGCGACACGAAGACTCTCGACGTTCACGTGAAGCGGCTGCGCTCCAAGATCGAAGCAGATCCAGCAAACCCAGTGCATCTGATCACGGTGCGCGGCCTGGGTTACAAGTTGGAGGGCTAGTCCCGATCAACCCGGCGCGGCCGCTTCGGCGCAGCGGATTTGGCTGTCCCGCAACCGAGTTAATGCCTGTTTGCTTTCTCAAACATCTCCGACGGCGGGCCGACCGGCGTGTGGGCAGGCCCCGGGCGGCGGGCATCGGAGATTGCTGCCGCGATCCCGCGCAGCGCTTCGGTGGCCACACGGCCAGTGCCGCTGCGAAGCTGGGAGCCGGCTGCACGGCGTCGGGTCGCTTTGCTGATCGCCGGAGAACCGATCCGTCGGCGAGCCCAGAGGTAATGTGATCTCGTGGCCTCGCACACGCCGACGTTGTACATCTTTCCGCATGCCGGTGGATCAGCGCAGTATTACGCGCCATTTGCAAAGGCTTTCAAATCGGATATCAAGCGCCTGGCAGTGCAATATCCGGGACGGCGCGGGACTCACGACCTGTCGTCGTTCAAAAGCGTCCAGGATCTCGCGGATCAAGTATGTGGAATGCTTTCCCCGCGGGATACGCCCGGACGAGGTGTCGCATTCTTCGGGCACAGTATGGGCGCACTGGTGTCATTCGAGGTCGCGCTGCGGTTCGAAGCGGCAGGCAATCCCATCGAAGCCCTGTTCGTCTCTGCCTCTGCCGCACCCGGACGAGTGGGGTTCGAGGACATCCCTGAATCCGACGAAGGGCTACTTGCTGCCGTCAGCCAGATGACCGGCGCCGATCCAGAGTTCATCGAAGACGAGGAATTCGCGGCGAAGATACTTCCGACCCTGCGCGGCCTGAAAGCGATCAGCAATTACAACTGCCCGCCGGACGCCATTGTGTCGTGCCCCATCTTCGCTTTTCTCGGCGACAGCGACGACGTGGCCCCCTACGAAAAGGTAGCTGGCTGGGCCGAGCGCACGGCGGGCGAGTTCACTGTGCGCGCCTTCCCCGGTCACCACTTCTACCTGAACGACAATTTGCCCGAGCTCGTCGACGACATCGAGGGCAAGATCACGTCGTACGTCAGCCGGTAGCTTCTGGCACGCGGCCGTCGCCTGAAACCTGCTCGTAGAGTCGGCGTCTGCGACCGCATGCTGGCGCGCCGATCGGTCACCCTGGTGCGAGCCGGTGGACGGCCTCCGAGAAGCCTCCGAGACGGTTGCACTGACCGCCGGGGGTGGACTGCGCCACGACCTCCGCAATTTTCGTACTCGCTGGTAACCAGCGGCGCGCTGCGACAGCACTCGCCCGATGGCCGCGCCGGTTCGCGGCGCGCGCATGCGGTGTCCGCGACGTCTGCGCCGGAGAACGGGGAGCGGCTCGCGTTCGCCTGTGTCCACTTTTTTGGCGCCGTCTGACGAATGTTTGCTCTTTGAAGCTTTTCGGCGCGGGAAGTGGTGCATCCGCTGTTGTTTTTGCGCGGCCGCGCGGACTTGGCGACACGCCGCCAACGCCGGCGACCTAGCCGACCCTTACCGGAACCCCGCAACATTCAGCAAACAATCTAGGCTGCTGAAATACCGTCCCACACCGCATCCAATTTGTTTGCGAACCGACGGCCGGCGGCCACCGGCCGTCAAATCCGGAAAAGCATCATTAACTGCTGCGCAAGCCTCTGACCGGGGTAAATATGTCGAATTGGGCTCCGCGTGGCCTGAGAATTTCCAGATTGCCGTTCCTAAGCATTGGTCGGAAAAGCGTGTTAGCGTTCGCTC
Source organism: Mycobacterium sp. NGS35 (assembly GCF_059812855.1). NCBI lineage: Bacteria > Bacillati > Actinomycetota > Actinomycetes > Mycobacteriales > Mycobacteriaceae > Mycobacterium > Mycobacterium sp. NGS35. The sequence continues at coordinate 749,672 of NZ_JCALDL010000001.1, read as the reverse complement.
GTAGGGTCTTCCCTGATCGTCTGCTGGCTAACTACGTAAGGGTGATGCGATGCCGTCAATCGCTTCTTTTGTCCCTGCTGCGCTGCAGAAACAAGCCGAACTGCAGCCCGATGCGACGGCGTTCAGATTCATCGATTACGACATTGACTCCGCCGGATTCAGCGACAGCCTGACGTGGTCTCAGGCGTACCAGCGGGTGCAGGCGATCGCCGCCGAACTCGGGGCGTACGGGTCGCCCGGCGATCGCATCGCGGTCGTTGCACCGCAGGGCTTGGAGTACATCGTCGGCTTCCTCGGCGCCATCCATGGCGGCTTCGTCGCGGTGCCGCTGTCAGTGCCGTTGGGCGGCACTCATGACGAACGCATCACCGCCGCCCTGCGGGACAGTGCACCCGTCGCGGTGCTGACGACGTCCACGGTCGTCAACGATGTCGTCTCGTGCGCGCAGGCCGTTCCCGGCCGAATGCTGGCGATTGTCGAGATCGACGCCCTGGACCTCGATGCACCACAGCCAAGCGCGCCACGCCAGATCTCCGGGCGCACGACGGCACTGTTGCAATACACCTCCGGCTCGACGCGGCGGCCGGCAGGTGTTGTGGTGACTCACGACAACATTGTCAAGAACCTGCAGCAGGTCTTCGCCGACTACTTCGAAGACCGCAGGGGCGAAGCTTTCGCCGACACCACACTGGTGTCGTGGCTGCCCTTCTACCACGACATGGGACTGCTGCTGGGAATCACCGCACCGGTCTGGTCGGGCGTTTCCACGGTGCTCACCAGTCCCATGGCATTTCTGCAGAAGCCGGCCCGGTGGATGCAGATGCTGGCAAGTCACCCCCATTCCTTCTCTGCCGCACCGAATTTCGCGTTCGAGCTGGCGGCGCGCCGCACATCCGACGACGACCTAGCGGGGCTCGACCTGGGAAACGTGTACTGCATCATCGCCGGCAGCGAACGGAATCACGCTGCCACCATCAGGCGGTTCAACGGCCGGTTCTGTCCTCTGGGGCTCAGTGACACCGTCGTTCGACCGTCGTACGGCCTCGCCGAGGCCACCCTGTATGTCGCCTCCTCGGCGCCGCAGCGTCCGCCGAGCGCTGTCCGCTTCGACTACGAGAAGTTGTCGGCCGGCCATGCAAAGCGTTGCGACAGTGAAACCGGCACCGAACTCGTAAGCCACGGCGGGTCGCGTGCCGTGACGTTCGCGATCGTCGATCCCGAAACGGGCCACGAGAAGGCGGCAGGCGACGTCGGTGAGATCTGGGTGCATGGCCCCAACGTGGCGAGCGGATATTGGCGCAATCCGGAGTTGTCGGAGCGGACATTCGGCGGACGTCTTCTCGACCATTCTCCGGGACGGCCCGAGGGTCCGTGGCTGCGTACCGGCGATCTGGGCGTGATCTCCGAGGGAGAGCTCTTCATCGTCGGCCGCATCAAAGACTTGCTGATCGTCGACGGGCGTAACCACTACCCCGACGACATCGAGGCGACCGTCCAAGAAATCAGCGGCGGCCGCGTCGCGGCGGTGTCCGTTCCCGGTGATCGGACAGAGCAGCTGGTCGTCATCGTCGAGGTCAGGAAGCCGCGCGCGCCAGAACAAGACGAGCAGCAAAGGCTTCGCACGCTCAAACGTGATGTCACAGCGGCGATCTCGCGAGTGCACAGCGTTCGGGCCGCCGATGTGGTGCTCGTGTCTCCCGGCTCGATCCCCATCACCACGAGTGGCAAGATCCGGCGCTCGGCATGCGTCGAGCGTTATCGACTCGATCAGTTCCAGCGACTCGACGCGGTCGTATGACGGCCGGCCAACTGAATGCACCTGTGGCGGCGGACAAGCGCTCCGACGGCTTACGCGATTGCGCAGCCGCACATCGAATCTCACGAACGCGAAGGTTGACACGATGAGCACGGCACCGGCGGATCGCCGGGCGATCATGGCCGAGGCGTTACGCAAGATCGACGAACTGAACGCGCGTCTGGAGATCGCCGAAAAGGGCGAGACCGAGCCGATCGCGGTCGTGGGAATGGGTTGCCGGTTGCCCGGCGGAGTCAACGATCCGGCCCAATACTGGCAGTTACTGCGCAACGGCGACAGCGGCATCGTGCGGGTGCCCGCCGACCGCTGGGACGCCGATGCGTTCTACTCGCCAGACCACACCGTCGCAGGCACGATCTGCAGTCGCGAAGGCGGTTTCCTCACTGGTTGGCAGCCCGACGAATTCGACGCAGAGTTCTTCGGCATGTCACCGCGTGAGGCGGCAGGCATGGATCCTCAGCAGCGGTTGCTGCTCGAAGTCGCCTGGGAAGCTTTGGAAAACGCCGGCATTCCCGCGCACGCCATCCGCGGCTCGCAGACATCTGTCTTCGTCGGATTGACCACCTACGACTACTCGCTGATCGCCGGCAGGTTGCGTCCAGAGGAACTCGACCCACACATCCCGTTCGGCAATGCGTCGAATTTCGCAGCTGGGCGGCTGTCGTATTTCCTCGGCGTGCACGGTCCGGCTGTGGTGGTCGACACTGCTTGCTCGTCGTCTCTGGTCGCGGTCCACTTGGCCTGCCAGAGCCTGCGTCGGCGCGAGAGCGATCAGGCGTTCGCCGCCGGAGTCAATCTGATCCTCACACCGCAGAACAGCATCGCGTGCTCGCGGTGGGGAATGCTCGCGCCTGACGGCCGCTGCAAGACCTTCGACGCTGCGGCGGACGGATACGTGCGCAGCGAAGGCGCCGGCGTCGTGGTGCTCAAGCGGCTCAGCGATGCCCTGCGACAGGGCGATCGGGTGTGGGCGGTGGTGCGCGGATCGGCGGTCAATCAGGATGGCCCGAGCAGCGGCCAGACCGTGCCCAACGGCCCCGCACAGCAGGCGGTGCTGCGCCAGGCGCTGGCTGCATCGCGGTTACAGCCGAGCGAGATCGACTACATCGAGGCGCACGGGACCGGAACAGCGCTCGGTGATCCGATCGAACTCGACGCTCTGAGCCAGGTTTTCGCCCAGCGCGACGATTCGGTGCCGTTGGTGGTCGGTTCGGTGAAAACCAATCTCGGCCACCTCGAGTCGGCCGCCGGGATTGCGGGCTTCATCAAGGCCGTGCTCAGCGTGCGCCACGGGCACATTCCGCGGCACCTCAACTTCGACTCGCTGACCCCCCACGCCAGTGAGGGCGCATCGCGGCTGGCGGTTGCGGCCCAGCCCATGGCCTGGCCGTCGGTGCGGCGCCGCCGCCGCGCCGGGGTGTCGTCGTTCGGGGTCAGCGGTACCAACGCCCACGTGGTGGTCGAGCAGGCGCCTGACCCCAATGGCGTTGTGTTACAAGCCGATCCGGTTGTCAGCACCTTGGTGATCTCCGGAAAGTCGCCCGCCCGGATCGCGTCGACGGCAGCGACGCTGGCCGAATGGATGGCCGGTGACGGTATCGACGTGCCGTTGGCCGACGTCGCCCATACCGTCAACCATCACCGCACCCGCCACAAGGTCTTCGCGACAGTGTGCGCGCGTGACCGCGCCCAGGCGATAACTGGTTTGCGGGCCCTGGCTGCAGGCGAGAACGCACCCGGTGTGGTGCCGCCGCACACGGGATCTCAGGGCGTCGGCACAGTCTTCGTGTTCTCCGGTCAAGGCGCCCACTGGGCCGGTATGGGCCAACGATTACTCGACGACGAACCTGCCTTCGCCGCAGCAATAGACGAACTGGAACCGGATTTCGTTGAGCGCGTGGGATTCTCGCTGCGTCGCGTAATCGCCGGGGGCGAGCAGATCAGCGGTGACGCCCGCGTTCAGCCCGTGGTGATGGGACTGCAGTTGGCGCTGACGGCGTTGTGGCGCTTCTACGGCGTGGCGCCCGATGCGGTCATCGGTCATTCGATGGGCGAAGTCACCGCGGCGGTGGTCGCGGGAGCGTTGACTCCGGCCGAGGGCCTGCGTGTCATCGCCACCCGGTCACGCCTGATGTCCCGGCTGTCCGGGCAGGGAGCTGTCGCGCTGCTGGAGCTGGACGAAGACGCCAGCGCCGCGGTGATCGCTGACTTCCCGCAGGTCAGCGTGGCCGGCTATGTGTCGCCGCGCCAAACCGTCATCGCCGGGCCCGTAGCGCCTGTCGACGCGGTGATCGCCGCAGTGACGGCACGGGGCCGCTTCGCGCGCCGGGTCAACATGGACGTGGCCTCCCACACCGCACAGATGGACCCGGTGCTACCGGATCTGCGTGCCGCCCTTGGGGATCTGACCCCTCGATCGCCCGCTGTTCCGCTCTTCTCGACAGTCATCGAAGGTGTCACCGCGCCGGTGCTCAACGCCGACTACTGGGTGGACAACGTGCGACAGCCTGCGCGGTTGCACGCGGCCGTCGTCGCGGCCGCCCGTAATTACTCGACGTTCGTCGAGATCAGCGCTCATCCGATCCTGACGCACGCCATAGCGGAGACGCTCGGTTCCGTTCCGCACCGCAGCATCGGCACGTTGTGGCGAGACGGTGACGACACCGTGAACTTCCGCACCAGCCTGAACACGTTGCACACATCACAGCCGCCGAAGACGCCGCACCCACCGGAACCGCATCCCGTGTTGCCTGCCACCCCGTGGCACCACACCCGTCACTGGATATCCATCGACGACGCCACGGCGACAATGGAATCCCCGCCCAAGCCGGGAACCGTGCTGGGCCAGCACATCGCCGTGGCCGGCAGTTCAGCTCATCTGTGGCAGGCGCGACTGGCGCCCGAAGCCAGGCCGTATCCCGGTCGGCACCGTATTCGTGGCGCGGAAGTGGTGCCGGCATCGGTTCTGGCGCAGACACTTTCGGCTGTGGCAGCTGAGCTCGGCGCGTCTGCTGTTGCTGACGTCCGATTCGAGAACCCGATCGTCGTCGACCAGCCCCGCCTGGTCCAGGTGCTCGCCGAGGGTGGATCGCTCTCGGTGTCGTCGCGGCCCGTCGCGGAGGCAAGCGGGTATGCGTGGACACAGCATGTCTGCGCCCGACTGTCGCGCCCGCGGACCGGATCGCAGCGTGTGCGCGACGGAGCTGATCACCGAGAGCGCGGTGCGAACGGTGTCGCTGTCGAATCGGGGCCTGCCGTGCACCAGCAGCCGGAGATCGACGGGCGACCGTTCACATGGTCGATCGAGTCCGTGCGCTCGGCGCCGGGTGGTGTGCGCGCCGACGTCGAACCGACCGAAGCGTCGAGTGCTGCACTGCTGGACGCCGCCTTTCATGTCGGACGGCTCGTCGAGGGCACCAACTCGGCGCTGATGTTTCCCGTGGCCGCCGAGAGTATCCGGGTCGATGCTGAATTGGCCGAGGGGCGGGGTTGCGTCGAAGCGTATCGGCGTGGTGGCGCCGACGAGCAAGAACTCGTCGTCGACATCTCGGTGCAGGCGCCGGACGGCACCACATGCATCGACATCCGGTCGCTGCGGTACGCCGCCGTCGATGTCGATGCGATAGCAGCCCCCGTGGCCGGCGACCCGCGCACGCTGGCTCATGCGGTCGAGTGGCGGTCGGCGCGCGAAAGCCTTCTCGCTCAACCACACTCCGCCGGTGCCCACACGGTTGCTGTCATCGGAGAAGCCGGAGCGGTGCGCTGCTTCAGCGATCGACTCGCCACCGCGGGATACCAGCCGGCCGACATCGCTGGTGCACGGTATGTGGTCTACGTTCCCGACAGCGAACGGGACACCGAGACCGACGCCGAGTGCGCAGTCCGGTTGTCTTCGGAAGTGGCCGATCTGGTGCGGATACTGATCGAGCGCGACGACGACAACCCGGCGACACTGTGGATCGTCACTCGCGGTGTGCGCGAGGGCAGTTGCGGCGCAGCGGTACGCCAGAGCGGTCTGTGGGGGATCGCAGGCGTGATAAACGCCGAGCAGCCCCAGCTCTGGGGTGGCCTGATCGACCTCGATACCGACTCCGAACAGGACGAGCAAAAGCTCGCGACAACGCTGGCTGACCTGCTGCCCAGGCCGGCCCGGTCGATCCTCGCCGTGCGCGGCGATGACCTCCTCGTGCCCGCTCTGGCGCCGCTGTCCGGCCCTTCGGCTCGAGAACCGTTGCACTGCCGGTCCGATGGTGCGTACCTGATCACCGGCGGCATGGGCGCTCTTGGCTTGCTGATGGCGGGTTGGCTCGCTGACCATGGCGCGCGTCGTCTGATACTCGCCGGCCGGACACCGTTGCCGCCGCGACGGGATTGGGACGACGAACGCAACAGCGATCAGACGCGTCACAAGATCGCCGCGATCCGAGCGCTGGAGGCGCGTGGCGTCTCAGTGGAGGCCGTGGCGCTCGATATCGGCTCGCGCGACGCGCTGGCGGCTCTGCTCGCCCGGCGTGACAACGACGGCGCAGCACCGATTCGTGGCGTCATCCATGCGGCCGGTGTGACGGAAGGCCAACTGCTGACCGAGATCTCGCGCGACCGCCTGCGTCGCACCTTGTGGCCGAAGATCGCCGGAGCACAGGTTCTGCACGAGCAGTTCCCACCCGGCAGCTTGGACTTCCTTTTCCTCACGGCCTCGGCGGGCACCGTGTTTGGGGTTCCCGGGCAAGGGGCGTACGCGTCGGCGAACGCCTACCTCGACGGTCTGGCCCGCGCACGTCGCCGGCAGGGGTGCCGCACCGTGAGCCTGGATTGGGTGGCATGGCGGGGTCTCGGATTCGCCGCCGACGCTGCGGTGGTGATCCAGGAACTCGAACGGATGGGTTCACGTCCGCTCGATCCCGCCGAAGCGTTCGCGGCGTGGGACCATGCGAACCGTTACGACATCGCGCAAGTGGTGATGGCTCCGCTGCCGTCCGACGCGCCAGCGAGTTCTGCCGCAGCGCAGGCTGAGTCGGCCGTGCGGCCGGATTGGGCACAGATGTCTGCCGACGAAGTCCTCAGCAAGCTCGACGAGGGACTGCGGACCATTCTGCGACGCGAGCTGCAACTGCCCGAAGCCGAACTGGACGCAGACCGTCCGTTCGCGGAGATGGGGCTGAACTCGGTGTTGGCGATGTCCATTCGACGGCAAGCGGAGCAACTCGTCGGCCTCGAACTGTCGGTGACGATGCTGTGGAATCACCCCACGGTCACGTCATTGGCGGCATATCTGGCGACAAAGCTTCTGCCACAGCAGGATTCGCCGGAGGATTTCGATGCCTTGACCGATTCCGCCAGCAACGTCTTGGAGGAGTTGTTCGACATCGTCGAATCCGCTCCGGCCGGCAGAGAGAGTGGCTTCTAGATGGGCGTACTTCCCGACGAGGCCAGGCTTCGGGACTGGCTGGTCGACTACCTGATCACCAACATCGGGTGCTCTCCCGACGACATCGATCTCGATGCCTCGTTCAACGATCTCGGCGTGGGATCGCGGGATTCTGTGGTGCTCTCCGGCGAATTGTCCGAGCTGATCGGTCAACCCGTCTCGCCGCTCGAGTTCTGGCAGCACCCGACGATCAACGAGCTGTCGCGGTTCTTGACCGGCGCCGAACCGGAGTCACCGGTCGAGGCCGTGAGCGTCGAACGCGGGTCGGCCGACGAGCCGATCGCCGTCGTCGGTGTCGGTTGCCGTTTTCCGGGCCAGATCAGCGGCCCGGAGTCGTTGTGGCAGTTCCTTTCCGACGGTCGATCCGCGGTGTCGGAAGTGCCCCCGGATCGGTGGGCCTCGTTCGACGACACCACACCGGAGATCGCCGCGGTACTATCCGGCACCACCCGGTGGGGCGCATTTCTGAGCGACATCGACCGCTTCGACGCGGAGTTCTTCGACATCATGCCGCGCGAAGCGGCGAAGATGGATCCGCAGCAGCGCCTTCTGCTGGAGGTCGCTTGGGAGGCTCTGGAGCATGCGGGAATTCGGCCGAGTTCCTTGAGGCATACGCAAACCGGCGTGTTCGTCGGCGCCTGCCTAAGCGAGTACGGGTACCTGGCGTCCAGCGATCTGCCAAGTGTGGACGCGTGGAGCAACACCGGTGGGGCGTTGAGCATCATCGCGAACCGGCTTTCCTACCACCTGGATCTGCGCGGCCCGTCGCTGGCGTTGGATACGGCGTGCTCGTCGTCGCTGGTGGCAGTGCATCTGGCTTGTCAGAGTCTGCGCACCGGCGACGCGAATCTCGCGCTCGCGGCCGGGGTGAACCTGCTGTTGCTGCCTGCTGTCTTCCGCGGGTTCGACCAGGCGGGCGCGTTGTCGTCGACCGGGGCATGCCATGCCTTCGACGCCAGCGCGGACGGGTTCGTGCGCGGCGAGGGCTGCGGTGTCGCGGTGCTTAAACGTCTTTCGGATGCGCTGCGTGACGGCGACAGGATCCTGGCGGTCGTCCGCGGCTCAGCCGTCAACCAGGATGGGCGATCGAACGGGCTGATGGCTCCCAACCCGTCGGCGCAGATGGCGGTGCTGCGCGCGGCGTACACGAACGCCGGCGTGGCGCCCCATGAAGTGGACTACGTCGAAACACACGGCACCGGAACGCTGCTCGGCGACCCGATCGAGGCACGCGCCCTCGGCACGGTGCTGGGCCGTGGGCGTGCGGCACAGTCGCCGTTGTTGATCGGTGCGATCAAGTCGAATCTCGGCCATCTCGAAGCTGCGGCCGGTATCGCCGGCTTCATCAAGGCCGTACTGGCGGTGCATCGCGCGGATATCCCCGGCAACCTCCATTTCACAACCCCCAACCCGCACATACCGTTCGACCAGCTGCGACTGAAAGTGGCTGCGCAGCAACAGAAGTGGCCGGATATGCAGCGGCCACGCCGGGCCGGCGTGTCATCCTTCGGCTTCGGCGGCACCAATGCGCATGTCGTGATCGAACAGGCCCCCGACCCCATTCCCGCTGAGCGGACGCTGGAGCCGCCGGTATCCACGCTGGTCGTCTCGGGCAAGTCGACGGAACGCATCGCGTCGACGGCTGCGGCATTGGCGGAGTGGATGGTTGGCGCCGGCGGGGACGTGCGGCTGTCGGATGTGGCGCACACGCTCAATCACCACAGGGAGCGTCATGGCCGGTTCGCGACCGTGTGTGCGCGCGATCGTGCCGACGCGGTGAAAGCCTTGCAAGCGTTGGCGGCCGGTCAATCGGTCGACGGTGTGGTGGGTCCCCACGAGGGGAAGTGCCGCCCCGGCACGGTGTTCGTCTATTCGGGTCAGGGCTCGCAATGGGCGGGCATGGGCCGGCAGTTGCTTGACGACGAGCCGACGTTCGCCGCGGCGATCGCCGCATTGGAGCCGGTGTTCGTCGAGCACGTCGGATTCTCGCTGCAACAAGTGATCGCGGACGGCGAACCGGTCAGCGGTGATGCGCGAGTCCAGCCGGTGCTGATGGGACTACAACTCGCGCTGACCGACCTCTGGCGGTCATACGGGATCTATCCGGACGCGGTGATCGGCCACTCGATGGGAGAGGTGACCGCTGCCGTGGTGGCCGGAGCGCTCACCGTGCCCGAGGGATTTCGGGTGATCGCCAATCGATCCCGCGCGATGTCGGCGCTGGCCGGGCAGGGCGCCGTGGCGTTACTGACGGTCGACGCCGACCGCGCCGAAGCGGTGATCGCAGAGCAGCCCGGGGTGAGCGTCGCCGGCTACATCGCGCCCGCGCAGACGGTGATCGCCGGACCGGTGGCACCGGTCGACGAGGTGATCGCCAAGCTCAGCGCGGACAACAAGTTCGCCCGGCGAGTCAACATGGAAGTCGCCTCGCATACCGCGTTGATGGAACCGATCCTGCCGCAACTGCGCGCGGCACTGGCCGATCTGCGCCCCGGAGCCGTCACGATTCCGTTCTTTTCCACTGTCACCGAAGGCACCACGAGCCCACTGCTCGATGCCGAGTACTGGATCGCCAATGTGCGCCAGCCGGCGCGGTTCATGCAGGCAGTCTCGGCGGCCGCCCGAGACCACGGCACGTTCGTCGAGATCAGCGCTCATCCCATCCTCACCCACGCCGTCAGCGACACACTCGAGTCGGCGGCACACCACCACAGCGTGGGCACGCTCTGGCGCGACGGTGACGACACGATCAGCTTCCACACGAACCTCAACAGCGTTCACGTGAGCCAACCGCCTCAGACCCCGCATCCGCCGGAACCGCATCCGGTGCTGCCTTCTACACCCTGGCACCACACTCGGCACTGGATCACCGCCACGCCGTCGAACGGCGCTCGACCCCGCCTTCGGCAAGGCGATTCGAATGCGCCGATCGGTGGTGTGGTCCCCGCGCAGTGGTATTGCGATTTAGTCTGGCCCGAAACGCCATTGGAGACTGCGCGGGCCGACGCCGACAGTTGGTGGCTGGTCATCGGAGAACCTGCACTGGCCCAGGAAATCGGCCGCGTGCTCGACGACCATTCTGCGGTGTCGGTGCTGCCGACCTCAGTGCTGAGCGACGACCGCGACGCGGCAGAACTGGTCAACGGTCTGGCCGGAGTCACCAATGTGCTGTACGCGCCCGAGCCAGTGTCTGAATGTTTCGACCCCGCACCGGCCTACCTGCTTTTCGACGCGGTGCGACGGCTGACCGCGGCGATGGCCGCAATGGCGTTGCCGCCGCGGCTCTTTGTGCTGACGCGTAATGGCCAGCCCGTCGACGACGGCGATCGTGCCGACCCAGGCCACGCCACGTTATGGGGCGTGGGCCGCACCTTGGCGCTGGAACATCCCGAACTGTGGGGCGGAATCGTCGACGTCGACGCGTCGGTGCCTGCCGAGTTGGCTGCACGGTATCTGGTGGACGAGGCGCACGGCCGCGACGGCGAGGACCAAGTCGTCTATCGGGCCGGTGTGCGGCGCGTCCCCCGGCTGCGTCACGGCTACCCGTCCTCGACCGCACCGGTCGAGCTCGAAAGTGACCGCTGCCACTTGGTCGTCGGCGCCACCGGCAATGTCGGGCCGTACCTGATCGAGCAGCTCGCTGACATGGGTGCCACGAATATCGTTGCCGTGTCCCGCAATCCGGGCCCCAGCATCGATGCCTTGGCGGCCAGCCTGTCGGCCAGCGGAACAACATTGACCACCGTGGCCGCCGACGCAGCTGACGAAGCAGCGATGACCGCGCTGTTCGACCGCTTCGGCAGGGATCTTCCGCCGCTGGCCGGCATCTATCTCGCCGCCTTCGCCGGGGGGCCGGTGACGCTGCGCGACATGACCGATGACGACGTCGCGGTGATGTTCCGGCCGAAGCTGAACGTGGCGGCGCTGCTGCACAAGCTGTCGCTGAGGCACCAGGTACGCCAGTTCGTGATGTTCTCGTCGATCTCCGGAATCACCGGTTCGCGGTGGCTGGCTCACTACGCCGCCACCACGACGTTCTTGGACACGTTCGCGTTCGCACGCCGGGCGGCAGGGCTTCCGGCAACCGCCGTCAACTGGGGGCTCTGGAAGTCGTTGACGGACAGGCAAAGTGACGAAGAGCGTCAGGTCACCCTCGACTCGGGTTTGGAACCCATGCCCGACGAAATCGCTATCCGGGCTTTGCCGTGGGTCATCGGCAGCGATGCCCGCGCCCGCGCCACTATCGTCGCCGCGGACTGGGGCCGACTGGCCGCCGCTTACCGCACCCGGGCAGCGCTGCACATCGTGGACGATCTGCTGGGCGCCGGCACCGATGTCGACGGCGACAGTTCGGTTACCCAAGCCACCGAATTCCGCACCGCGCTGCGCGACTGCGAACCGGCGCGGCGTCGGGAGCTTCTGGTGGAGCACGTGACCGCCCACGTGGCGGCCGCGATGGGACTGGACTCACCCGCGTCATTGGATCCGTTCGAGGGCTTCTTCCAATCGGGGATGGATTCGTTGATGAGCGTGACGCTCAAGCGTTCCCTCGCCGAGAGCCTCGGCGTCGCGTTGCCCGCTTCGGTGGTATTCGACTACCCGACCGTCGATGCACTGGCCGGCTATCTGGCCACGGTCCTGCCCGAGCTGATCGAGGTGTCCGAACAGGACAGCGCCGACGACTACGACGATCTGACCGACGACGAACTGCTGCAACAACTCTCGGAAAGGCTCGGATGAGCGCGATGGCCGCCGCACCGCCGGATCGTCGGTCCATCGTCGCCGAAGCGCTTCGCAAGATCGACGATCTGACCGCACGCCTGGAGATCGCCGAGAAAGGCGACACCGAGCCCATCGCCGTGGTGGGCATGGGTTGCCGGTTCCCGGGCGGGGTGAACAATCCGGCGGAGTACTGGCGGCTGCTGCACTCCGGCAGGAGCGGCATCGTGCGGGTCCCGCCGGATCGCTGGGACGCCGACGCGTTCTTCAGCGAAGACCACACCGTGCCGGGCACCATCTGCAATCGTGAGGGCGGCTTTCTCACGTCGTGGCAGCCCGACCAGTTCGACGCCGACTTCTTCGGCATGTCGCCGCGCGAGGCGGCCGGCATGGACCCGCAGCACCGGCTGCTGCTCGAAGTAACTTGGGAGGCACTGGAAAACGCCGGTATCACCGCAACCGCGATCCGGGGCACCCAGACCGCAGTGTTCGTCGGCGCCACCACCAGCGACTACTACTACCTGCACTCGGCCGGAGCCCGTCCACAAGACGTCGACCCGTACGTCTCGTTCGGGAATGCGGCGAACTTCGCCGCGGGGCGGCTGGCGTATCTACTCGGCGTGCACGGCCCGGCGGTGTTCATCGACACGGCGTGCTCGTCGTCGCTGGTCGCGATCCACCTGGCGTGTCAGAGCCTTCGGCGACGGGAAAGTGATCAGGCGCTGGCGGCCGGCGTCAACTTGATCCTGAGCCCCCAAAACAGCATCGCGTGCTCTCGGTGGGGAATGCTCGCACCCGACGGCCGCTGCAAGACCTTCGACGCCGACGCCAACGGGTATGTGCGCAGCGAGGGTTGCGGTGTGGTGGTGCTCAAGAGGCTCAGCGACGCAGTGCGCGACAACGACAGGGTGCTGGCGCTCGTGCGCGGGTCCGCGGTCAATCAGGACGGTCCGAGCAGCGGGCAGACGGTGCCCAGCGGACCGGCGCAGCAGGCGCTGATGCGTTCGGCGTTGGCGGCGTCGCGGCTAGCGCCCAGCGACATCGACTATGTCGAGGCGCACGGCACAGGCACGGCGCTAGGTGACCCGATCGAACTCGACGCGCTCAGCCAGGTGTTCGGCGAGCGCGACGGGGCCGCACCGTTGGTGCTCGGTTCGGTCAAGACGAACTTCGGTCACCTGGAGTCAGCTGCGGGAGTTGCCGGATTCATCAAGACGGTGCTCAGCATCCAGCACGGCTATGTGCCCAAGCACCTGAACTTTGCGCGGTTGACTCCGCACGCCGGGCCGGGGGCGTCGCGGTTCACGATCGCTGCCGAAGGCATGCCATGGCCGTCATCCGGGCGGCGCCGCAGGGCCGGGGTGTCGTCGTTCGGGGTCAGCGGCACCAACGCACATGTGGTCGTGGAACAGGCGCCTGATCCGGAACCTGCTGTGCCGCAGCCTGATCCGGCCGTCAGCACGCTGGTGGTGTCGGGCAAGACACCGGCGCGCATCGCATCGACGGCCGCGATGCTGGCCGACTGGCTGGCCGGGGAGGGTGCCGGTGTTCGCTTGGCCGACGTGGCGCACACCGTGGCTCGGCATCGGACGCGGCACAAGCACTTCGCTGCTGTCAGCGCGCGCGATCGAAGCCAGGCGGTATCTGGCCTGCGGGCATTGGCAGCCGGCGAATCGGCGCCGGGTGTCGTGGAGCCTTCCGAACTGCCGTCTCGGGTGGGGACGGTGTTTGTGTATTCGGGTCAGGGTTCGCAGTGGGCGGGGATGGGTCGGCGGTTGTTGGTCGAGGAGCCGGCGTTTGGTGCGGCGGTGGCTGAGTTGGAGCCGGTGTTTGTTGCGCAGGTGGGGTTTTCGTTGCGTGAGGTGCTGGCGTCGGGGGAGCCGGTGGTGGGCATCGACCGGATTCAGCCGGTGTTGGTGGGCATGCAGTTGGCGTTGACGAGGTTGTGGCAGTCCTATGGGGTGACACCGGATGCGGTGATCGGGCATTCGATGGGCGAGGTCAGTGCGGCGGTGGTGGCCGGGGCGTTGTCGGCTGCTGATGGGCTGAAGGTGATTGCGACGCGGTCGCGGTTGATGGCGCGGTTGTCGGGGCGCGGGGCGATGGCGCTGGTGGAGTTGGAGGCGGCTGCGGTTGAGACGTTGATTGCCCAGTATCCGCAGGTGACGGTGGCGGTGTATGCCGCGCCGGCGCAGACGGTGATCGCCGGGCCGCCGGATCAGGTGGATGCGGTGATCGCGGTGGTCGATGCGGGGGGGCGGTTGGCGCGGCGGGTCGAGGTGGATGTGGCGTCGCATCATCCGACGGTGGATCCGATTTTGGCAGAGTTGCGTGCTGGGTTGGCGGGGTTGTCGCCGATGTCGCCGACGGTGTCGTTGATCAGTACGGTGGGTGCCCAAAACGGTGTGGCGCCGGTGTTCGACGCCCAGTATTGGGTGGCCAATCTGCGTCAGCCGGTGCGGTTTGGTCAAGCGATCAGCATCGCCGCCCAACAGCACGCCACCTTCGTCGAAATCAGCCCCCACCCCCTCCTCACCCACGCCATCACCGAAACCCTCGCGTCGACGTCGCCGAACGACCGCACCGTCGTAACGTCGGCGATGAGGCGTGGCGAAGACGAGACCCTGTCCGTCCATACTCAGCTCGCCACACTCGGGGTCAGCGCGGCCGACCGCACCGGCAGATTCATCGACGTTCCGCCGTCGCCGTGGCTGCACGAACGGTACTGGCTCGAGAAAAAGACTGCTGCGCAGCAGATTTCAGCCACACATCCGCTGCTGGGAATACACGTCGAGTTGCCTTCCGGCCGTGACCATGTGTGGCAGACCGACACCGGAGCCGACATCCCGCATTGGCTGGCCGGTCGCCAGGTGAGCGGCCAGGCGGTCGTACCGGCGGCAATCTTCGCCGAAATGGCCGTGAGCGCCGCAAGCCAAGCCCTCGACGTTGCACTCGCGGCCGTGCAGGTGTGCGATCTCGAGATCGAGCGGACGCTCACCGCGCATGGTCACATGCGTTTCACGACACAGCTTGTCCGGGCGCAGGACGGAATTCGCGTCGAGATACACGCCAGTTCGGTAGGCGGAACGTGGCATCGGTGTGCGGTCGCCGGTATCCGTACTGTCGACGACGGTCCGTCGACCTGCCCGGTCGACGTCGAAGGTGCAACCGAGATCAGGTTGTCCGACGAGGTCGTCGACCATCCCGATTTCGGGATAGCGCCCCTGCTGCTCGACACGGGGTTGCAGTGCCTGGCCGATGCCATCAACAGTGCGGCCGGGTCACCCGAAACGCGTTTGGACGCAGTGTCTTTCGCAACGATTCGCCTGTTCGGGCGGGTAGGGCAGCGGGCGTGGTGCCGCGTCGAGCTGTCCGGTGACGGCCAGGACGGCGCGGGCTGTGTCGGCCGGATCCTGTTGACCGACGCCGCGGGAACGCCGCTCGCGGAACTCACCGGAATTCGCATGCGGCCGGTGGACCCTCGCGACATTTCGCTACCGCTCGAACAGATGGTGTTCGATACCAGCTGGGCGCCTTCCGAGGCGTCACCCGCACACGAGAAGCCGTCCGCTGCCGACGGGAATTGGCTTCTGCTCACCGATGACGACGCCGAAACCACGGAGCTCGCGGCGAAAGTCGCGACCCAGCTGAGCGCGCAGACCAGGCGCGTGAGCATCGTGTCGCTGTTCGCGGAAGCGTCGATCCGAGAACAAATTTCACCGGCCGGTGTGGTCGTGTTCGTCGCAACGCGCTCGTTCGACGGCAGTGATGCGGACCAGACCCTTCGGCGCGCCCGAAAGCTGATCTTGACGCTCGACGCCACCGTGCGCAGCGTCGTCGACTCGAACCGAGGCAAGCCGCCACGGCTGTGGCTGGTCACCCGCGATGGGCTGGCCGTGGATGACGGTGAGACGGGCGATCCGGCGATCGGCGCGCTCAAAGGGCTGGTCCGTAACTGGCGCTTCCCGGGAGAAGCGGCTCGCGTCCTCGCCGGTGAACCCGACGTGGGAGCCACCCTGGTCGATGTCGACCATCGCAGCGACGTCCTCACGGCATTGATGTCGGAATTCGGGGCAACCGACCATGACGACGTGATCGCCTGGCGAGGCGGCCGTCGATATGTCGAACGGCTCTCCCGCGCAACGCTCGAGCCGGGGGCGGGTCATGCGGTTGTCCGCACGAACGGCTCGTACATCGTCACCGGCGGACTGGGTGGCCTCGGCGGCGTGGTGACGCGATGGCTGCTGAAGCGGGGCGCCGGCCGGCTGATCCTCAACGGCCGGACCGAACCCTCAGAGGACCAGCGTCGGACACTCTCGGCGTGGGCAGATGACACGGAAATCGCGTTTGTCCCAGGCGACATCGCGACGCCGGGAGTCGCCGAACGGCTGGTGGCCGCCGCTGAAGAAACCGGGTATGGGCTACGCGGTGTCGTGCATGCGGCCGGGGTGAGCGGCGACGGCCTGGTGACCGCGCTCACCGAGGACGGACTTGAGCGCGTGTGGGCGCCGAAGGTGACCGGTGCACTGCGACTGCACACGGCCACAGCCACCCGAGAGCTCGACTGGTGGGTCGGCTTCTCCTCGATGGCAACGCTTTTGGGCTTGCCCGGTCAGCTGGCCTATACGACGGCCAACGCCTGGCTCGACGCGCTGGTCGCGTGGCGGCGCGCGTCCGGTCTGCCCGCCAACGCGATCAACTGGGGCCAGTGGTCCGACGTCGGGATGAGCCGGGCCCTCACCTACAGCGTGCTGGATCCGATCACACCCGACGAAGGGATCGAGGCGCTGGAGTCGCTGGTGGGAAGCCCGCTGACGCGCACGGGTGTCGGCCGGCTGCGCCTGGACAGGGCTGCCGCCACCGCGGCTTTCGCTGAGCTGGGGTACTTCACGGAGTTGTCCGACGGTCTCGGTAGCTCTGCGACCGGAGACTGCTCGACGGGTAACGCCGGCAGTCAAGCCGTGACGGCAGTTCCGGATTGGGCAGATATCCCGCCGGAGAACCTGGCGGGCGAGCTCGAAAGCAGGCTCAAAGCCATCCTCGCTCGCGAACTGCGCCTGTCCGCAGCAGCCGTCGACGCCGAGCGGCCGTTCCCGGAGCTCGGACTCGACTCGATGATGGCGATGACGGTGCTGAAGGAAACCCAGAAGCTGGTGGGCCTCGACGTATCGGCGAACACGTTGTTCAACCATCCGACCATCCGGTCATTGGCGGCGTATCTAGCGGAAACGCTTGCGGCGCAACATGCTTCACAGCGCGACGACATCGAGCCAACGTTGGACGAGGACGGCAGTGTGCTGGATGCGCTGTTCGACAGCGTCGAGTCGGCCTCCGCCGGTAGCGAAAGCGGTGTTTTCTGATGAGAACGATCTTCGGCAGGGTGGCGGCCATGACGGCCGATCAGCGGGGTTCGCTGACCGAACAGTTCGAGAAGGCCTCCCGGATCGCGGTCGCCGAACCGGTAGCGGTGATCGGCATCGGCTGCCGTTTCCCCGGCGGCGTCGCCGGACCCGAAAGTTACTGGAAATTCCTCGCAAACGGCACCGACGCGATCAGCGAAATCCCCCCGGACCGCTGGAACGCCGACGAATTCTACGATCCGGACCAGTTCGCACCCGGCCGGATGTCGTCGAAGTGGGGTGGTTTCCTCGACGATGTGGCCGGCTTCGATGCCGACTTCTTCGGCATCTCACCGCGCGAGGCGGAAGCCATGGATCCCCAGCAGCGGCTGATGCTGGAGGTGGCCTGGGAAGCTCTGGAGCATGCCGGTCTGGCGCCGGACGAGCTCTCCGGCGTCCGCGCCGCAGTGATGATGGGCGTGTATTACACCGAGTATCAGACTATTTCGGCTGCCAACCCCGACACCATCGACGCCTACTCCGCCACCGGCAACGCCCATGCCGTGGCGGTCGGCCGGATCGCGTATCTGTTAGGACTGCGCGGTCCGGCGGTAGCGGTCGACTCGGCGTGCTCGTCGTCGCTGGTGGCGATACATCTGGCATGCCAGAGTCTGCGGCTGCGGGAAAGCGATCTGGCCCTCGCGGGCGGGGTCAGCTTGATCCTGCGACCCGAAACGCAGATAGCAATGGCCAAGTGGGGCATGCTGTCACCGCGCGGCCGGTGCCACACCTTCGACTCCAGGGCCGACGGATTCGTGCGCGGCGAGGGATGCGGTGTCGTGGCGCTCAAGCGGCTCACCGACGCGGTGCGCGACAACGATCGGGTGCTTGCCGTGGTGCGCGGCTCAGCAGTCAACCAGGACGGCCGCTCCAACGGCCTGACCGCCCCGAACACCATCGCGCAACGCGACGTGATCACCCGGGCGTTGCGCAGCGCCGACGTGACACCGAACTCGGTGAACATGATCGAAACACACGGCACCGGAACCGCTTTGGGTGATCCGATCGAGTTCGAGGCGCTGGCTGACGTCTATGGCCGCGGCGACGCCCGCTGCGCTCTAGGGGCCGTGAAGACGAACATGGGCCACTTGGAGGCAGCGGCCGGAATCGCCGGATTCATCAAAGCTGCCTTGTCGGTGAACAAGGGCCGGATCCCCCCGAACCTGCACTTCTCCGAGTGGAACCCGGCGATCGACCCGTCGCGCACCCGGATGTTCGTGCCCACCGATCTGCAAGCATGGCCGGCTGACGACAGTCCCCGCCGAGCCGCCGTGTCGTCGTTCGGACTCGGTGGCACAAACGCGCACGCGGTGATCGAGCAAGGCCCTGATCCGCAGTCCGTTGTGCCGCAGCCTGATCCGGCCGTCAGCACGCTGGTGCTGTCGGGCAAGACCGAGCAACGGATAGCGGCATGGGCGTCGGCGCTGGGCGACTGGATCGACGGCGACGGCGCCGCGGTGCCGCTGGCCGATGTCGCCCGAACCCTCAACCACCGCCGGGGACGGCACGGAAAGTTCGCCGCCGTCGTCGCATCCGATCACCGCGAGGCCGTCTCCGGCCTGCGGGCACTGGCCGACGGCCGCCCCGCGCCCGGCGTCGTGCCACCACGCGACGCAACGTCTCGGGTGGGGACGGTGTTTGTGTATTCGGGTCAGGGTTCGCAGTGGGCGGGGATGGGTCGGCGGTTGTTGGTCGAGGAGCCGGCGTTTGGTGCGGCGGTGGCTGAGTTGGAGCCGGTTTTTGTTGCGCAGGTGGGGTTTTCGTTGCGTGAGGTGCTGGCGTCGGGGGAGCCGGTGATGGGCATCGACCGGATTCAGCCGGTGTTGGTGGGCATGCAGTTGGCGTTGACGAGGTTGTGGCAATCCTATGGGGTGACACCGGATGCGGTGATCGGGCATTCGATGGGCGAGGTCAGTGCGGCGGTGGTGGCCGGGGCGTTGTCGGCTGCTGATGGGCTGAAGGTGATTGCGACGCGGTCGCGGTTGATGGCGCGGTTGTCGGGGCGCGGGGCGATGGCGCTGGTGGAGTTGGAGGCGGCTGCGGTTGAGACGTTGATTGCCCAGTATCCGCAGGTGACGGTGGCGGTGTATGCCGCGCCGGCGCAGACGGTGATCGCCGGGCCGCCGGATCAGGTGGATGCGGTGATCGCGGTGGTCGATGCGGGGGGGCGGTTGGCGCGGCGGGTCGAGGTGGATGTGGCGTCGCATCATCCGACGGTGGATCCGATTTTGGCAGAGTTGCGTGCTGGGTTGGCGGGGTTGTCGCCGATGTCGCCGACGGTGTCGTTGATCAGTACGGTGGGTGCCCAAAACGGTGTGGCGCCGGTGTTCGACGCCCAGTATTGGGTGGCCAATCTGCGTCAGCCGGTGCGGTTTGGTCAAGCGATCAGCATCGCCGCCCAACAGCACGCCACCTTCGTCGAAATCAGCCCCCACCCCCTCCTCACCCACGCCATCACCGAAAACTTGCAGTCGGCCAGGCCGCGCGGCGACACCCACGTGGCGGCCACGCTGAACCGGGACCAGCCCGAAGCGCTGACCTTTCATACCTATCTGGCGGCCGCAGCATCGCCGACAACCACGGCGGATGAAAGTGCCGGCGGCACAGCACGACTGGTCGATCTGCCGCCCACACCGTGGCTGCATGCCCGGTATTGGGCCGCGTCATCGGCAAGCCGACAGTCAGCCACGGCTCATCCACTGCTGGGCGTGCACGTCGAGATACCGTCCGGTCAGGGCCACGTGTGGCAGGCGGACGTCGGCACCGAATCCGTTCCCTGGCTCGCGGATCACAAGGTGCACGGCCAAGCGGTCATGCCCGCGACGGGGTTCGCCGAAATCGCGTTGGCCGCCGCGAGCGAAGCCCTGGGATTGCCTGCGACAGCTGTCGCGGTCCACCGCCTGGAAGTCGAACAAATGCTTCCACTGGACGACCACACGCAGGTGACAACGCATCTCACCCACCACGACTCCATCCGTGTCGAAGTCCATTCCCGATCCGTGAACGGCAGCTGGCGCCGGCACGCCGTCGCCAAAGTCGAGCCGGTGCCATCTGCATCGCCGATTCCGACGCTGACTCCAGAGCACACCGGCAGCGTCGTCTCACCGGCAGACCTCTATACCGCGTTGCGCCGCACCGGATTACACCACGGCCCGGCATTCGCCGCGTTGACCCGCATCGTGCGCAAGCCCGGCGGCGTCTCGGAAACGGAGATCACCCTTCCCGAACAGGCCAGTGCACACCGCCACTACCGGCTCCACCCAGTGCTGCTCGATGCGGCGCTGCAGGGACTGGCGGCCGCAATGCCTGCCGAGTCGCTGACCGATTCCGCCGAGGCCACCTATCTGCCGGTGGCGATGGAATCGATCCGGGTGTTCGGCGACGTCGGCCGGCATGTCCGATGCCGCGCCGAGCTGACCGGCCTCGACGACGGTGCCGGCAAGCTCGGTCGGGTCGTCTTGACCGACGATGCCGGCACGGCGATCGCAGAGATCGCCGGTATCTATCTGCAACGGGTGCAACGCCGCAGCGTGCCGATGCCACTGACGCAGAAGATCTTCGACACCAGCTGGATCCACACTCCCGCACCGACGGGTACGGCCGCCGACGGCAGCTGGTTGGTGCTGACCGAAGGCGCCGAAACCGGCTGGTTCGCAGAGGATTTCATCGCGCGGCTGAGTTCAGACACGCGACGGGTGATCACCGCAGACCTGCGACAGGAATCCGCGGTGATGGAGGCCTTCGCGAACGCTGCCGCTGACCCTGACCGTCCTCCGGTCGGAGTCGTGGTGCTCGCCGAGCAGCACCCGTTCGGCGGGGCCGACTCCGACGCCGCGCCGGCCCGGTGCCGCGATCTGGTCTGGGCGCTGTCGACGACGGTGCGCGCCATAGTCGGCGGCTGGCACGGGAAGAGCCCGCGGCTGTGGGTGGTCTCTCGCAACGGTCTCGCGGTGCACCACGACGAAGGCGGCGACCCGTCGATCTGTGCGCTGACAGGGTTGATCCGGGTGCTGGCGTACGAACACCCTGACCTGCACGCTCGCGTAGTCGATCTGGACGCCGGCGGCGACGCCGTTTCGGCGCTGATCGCGGAGCTGGGATCGTCGGACACCGACGACATCGTCGGCTGGCGTGGCGAGCGCAGATACGCCCAGCGGCTCACCCGTGCGAAACTCCCGACAGCACAACAGAATCCGGTCGTCCGGCCCGATGGCGCATACGTCGTCAGCGGCGGACTCGGCGGGATCGGGTTGGTGGTCGCGCGGTGGCTGATCGACAAGGGTGCCGGGCGCGTGGTGCTCAACAGCCGATCAGATGCTCGCGACGGGCAGCGGTCAGTGCTGGAAGAACTCGCCCAACGAGCCCAAGTCGCCGTGGTGACCGGCGACATCTCCGTTCCGGGCGTGGCGGAGCGACTCGTCGCTGCTGCCGAAGAGACCGGCCTGACGTTGCGCGGCGTCGTTCACGGTGCTGCGGTGATCGACGATCAGATCGTCGCGGCACTCAGCAGCGAGAGCCTCGATCGGGTGTGGGCGCCCAAAGCCGCAGGCGCCCTGCGCCTTCACGCCGCCACGGTCGATCGGGAGCTGGACTGGTGGGTGGGATTCTCGTCGACGTCGTCGTTGCTGGGCGCTCCCGGGCAAGGCGCGTACGCCGCTGCGAGTGCGTGGCTCGACGGCCTGGTCGCCTGGCGGCGCGCCGCGAATCTTGCTGGCATCACGATCAATTGGGGTCAATGGTCGGACATCGGTGTTGCCCGCGCCCTGAGCTTCTCCGCGCTCGACCCCATCGCTCCAGCTGAGGGTCTGGAGGCCCTGGAGGCGGCACTCGCCGGCAACACGGGCCGGCTGGGCGTCGCACGACTGCGCCTGGACCGTGCCGCGGCGGCCTTCCCGGAGCTTCAACAGCTGGGATATTTCGCAGCGCTGGCGCAAGAACTCGAGTTGCAAAGCGACGACGACTGGGTGGGTCTGGATGCGCTGCGCGACATGGAGCCGGCTGAGGCCACCAAGGTCGTCACCGCGCGGGTAGGCGGTCGGATTCTCGCGATCATGGGTTACCCCAAGGACAGCGAAATCGACGCCGACCAGCCGCTGACCGAGTTGGGGATGGATTCCCTGATGGCCGTGCGTATTCGCAACACCGTGCGCGGCGACTTCGGCGTCGAGCCCGCCGTCGCGCTGCTACTGCGGGGCGCCTCGCTGGCCGACGTCACCGCCGACCTCATCGGCCAACTAGGCATCAACGGGCACCAGAAAGCCGAGATCGCGGATTCAGTGCGCGATCGAGCCAAGCAGCGCGCCGCAGCGCGGCAACGGGCCGCAGCGCGTCGGAAAGTAGGAGACCGCGTGTGACCGCCAACAGCGAACTACCGCCGAATGCGATCGCAGTCGTAGGCATGGCGGCGCGCTTCCCCGGCGCCAACTCTGTCTCGGAGTTCTGGGACAACCTGCGGCGCGGCACCGAATCGATAGTCACGCTCGCCGAGGACGACCTGGTCGTCGCTGGGGTGAGCGAGAAGGCCCTGAGCAACCACGCGTATGTGCGGCGCGCGGCGCTCTTGGACGGCATCGACGAGTTCGACGCGGACTTCTTCGGCTTCACCGCTCAGGCCGCCCGCACGATGGATCCGCAACACCGGCTGTTTTTGCAGTGCGCCTGGCATGCGTTCGAAGACGCCGGCTATGACCCCACGGACCTCGATGCATCCGTCGGCGTGTACGGCACCAGCACCACCAGTGGATACCTGCTGCACAACCTCATGTCACACCGGGACCCGAACGTGATCATCGGCCAGGGAGTCACCTTCGAGATGGTCAACCTGTCGTTGCAGAACGACAAGGACTATCTGGCGACGCGGGTAGCGCATCAGTTCAACCTGCGCGGGCCCGCCCTGTCCGTCCAGACGGCATGCTCGTCGTCTCTGGTAGCACTTCACCTGGCCTGTCAGAGCATCTTGAACGGCGAATGCGACATGGCGTTGGCCGGTGGTGCGTCCCTTCGCATTCCGCACCGCGTCGGCTACTGGTACGAACCGGGATCCATGGTGTCGCCGAGCGGCCATTGCCGCCCGTTCGACGTGCGGTCGGACGGCACGATCTTCAGCAGCGGAGTCGCCGCTGTGGTGCTCAAACCGCTCGAGTCCGCGATCGACCACGGCGACCGAATCCACGCGGTCATTCGGGGATCAGCGGTGAACAACGACGGAGCGACGAAGATGACGTTCGCCGCGCCCAACGCCGCCGGGCAAGCCGACGTCATCGCAGAGGCGCACGCGGTCGCAGACATCGACGCTGCGACCGTGAGCTATGTCGAGACGCACGGAACCGGGACACCGCTGGGCGACCCGATCGAAATCGAAGGCCTGCGACAGGCTTTCGCGGTTTCGACCGCAAGCAGGCAAGGGCCGTGCTTCGTCGGCTCCGTCAAGTCCAACATCGGTCACCTGGAGTCGGCGGCCGGGATGGCCGGGCTGATCAAGGCGATCCTGTGCCTCGAGCACCGAGCGATTCCCGCGACGTTGCACTTCACCAGCCCCAACCCGGAACTGCACCTCGAGCAGGGCCCGTTCGTCGTGCGCGGCGAATACGGTCCGTGGGAGTGGGACGGCATCCGGCGGGCCGGGGTCAGCTCGTTCGGGGTGGGCGGCACCAACGCGCACGTCGTTGTGGAGGAAGCCCCGGACGTCCCGGCGCGCACTCCGCACTCCGGTCCACAGGTGCTGCTGTTGTCGGCCCGGTCCACCGATGCGCTGCAGCAGTCACGCAGCGCCCTGGCCGCGCAGTTGTCCGGCGCGGACCCGGTCGACCTGGCTGATGTGGCCCACACCCTCGCGGGTCGTCGCACGGAAAACGTTCGCCTGGCAGCGGTGGTCACCGACCAGCGCAACGCGGCCACCGTCCTCGGCGAGCCCGAACACGACAACGTCTTCGTCGGCGAGACCCCCAGCGGGACAACGGAATCGCGCCAAACGGTCTTCCTCTTTCCCGGCCAGGGCGCCCAGCACATCGGCATGGCGCGTGGACTCTACGAGTCTGAGCCGGTGTTCGCCGAACATTTCGACGCATGCGCCGCGGGCTTCCGCGAGGAACTGGGCATCGACCTGCGCGCGGAGATCTTCGAGGGTTCCGCACGCAATCTGGAACGAACTGACCGCACCCAGCCCGCGTTGTTCGCCACGGAATACGCTCTGGCGAAGCTGATCGAAACCTACGGCGTTCGCCCGTCAGCGCTCGCAGGACACAGCATCGGCGAGTATGCCGCGGGCGCTGTCGCCGGCGTATTCGACCTTCCCACCGCCCTCAAAGTCGTCTCGATGCGTGCGCGCCTGATGCATGCCGCGCCCCGCGGAGTCATGGTCTCGGTCGCGACAAGCCCCGATGCGATCGCCGAGCACCTGTCGGACGACGTCGACGTGGCCGCGATCAACGACCCCGGCAGTTGCGTCGTCGCCGGCACCGAAGAGAACATCCGGGCGTTCACCGAGCGCCTGGCCGCGGCCGGCATCGCGGCGCGGCGGGTTCGCACCTCGCACGCGTTCCACTCGCGGTTGATGGATTCGATGATCCCGGAATTCCAGGGCTTTTTGTCCCGACTGTCGCTGCACGAGCCACGAATTCCGTTGCTGTCCAACGTGACCGGCACCTGGCTGACTCCCAGTGAGGCGACCAATCCCGCGACGTGGGCGCGGCAGGTGCGTGCGACGGTCCGGTTCGCCGACGAGCTCGACGTGCTGCTGGCCGATCCGCAGCGCGTCGTCGTGGAAGTCGGTCCGGGTGGGACCCTGACCGCGTCGGCGACGCGGCACCCGAGGTGGTCAAGCAGTCACCGCGCCGTTCGATTGATGCGCCATCACGCCCAGAACCGCGACGACCGCGACGCGTTCCTGCTGGCGCTGGGCCAGCTGTGGTCGGCCGGTGTCGACGTCGACTGGACGCCTCTGCGCGGCCCCCACAAACCTCGCCTCGTATCGCTTCCCGGCTATCCGTTCGAACGTCAACGGCATTGGGTGGACCACAACGCTGCGGCGAGATGGGCCGCGGGGGAGGGGGCCGCGTCGACCGCGCCGTCGACGGCCGGATCGAACGGCGCTGCCAATCAGCCGGCGGCAAACGGCAGTTCACCGGTGGAAGCGACCCTGCGGCGCATCTGGGCACAGTGCCTCGGCGTCAGCTCGGTCGACCGCAACGCGAACTTCTTCGAGCTGGGCGGCGACTCGCTGGTGGCGATCAGTGTCGCGATGGCCGCTGCCAACGAAGGCTTGGACATCACGCCGCAGGACCTGTACGACAACCCAACCGTGGTGGCGCTCTCCAAGGCGCTGGTCGCCCGACACGCAGCCGACGGTCTGGCACGCCAGGCGCCGGGTGACGTCGCGCACCCTCCCGTCCCGCCGAACATCGCGCACTTCCTCGAACACGGGATCCGCGAGTCCGGACGGTGGCGCTTCCCGCTCATTCTCGAGATGCGCCAGGATGTGCAGACCGACGACATCCGGTCGGTGCTCACCGCAGTGGTCAACCACCACGATGCGTTGCGTCTGCGCCTCGTTGAGCATGCGGGAACCTGGCAGCAGGTGCTCGGCGAACCGCAGGACGACGCTGAGGTCGATGTCCAGTCATTGCCCGAGAGCGTCGAGGCCGCAACCGAGCAGGCGCGAGAAGTCCTGCTGCACATGGCCAAAAAGCACATCCAAGAACAGGACTTGTCGAGCCCGCCGCTGACCGCCACCCACATCCGTGGCCGCCCGGATGGCCCCAGTTACCTCATGCTCAGTGTGCACGGCGCCGTGGCCGACAACACGTCGCGCGACATGCTACTGACCGATATCTTCACGGCCTTCGGTCAGCGCATGGCCGGCGAAGACATTGTGTTGCAACCGCCTACCGCCCCCTGGCGGGAATGGTCGCAGCGCTGCGCTGCACTGTCCACGCATTCCGCCGTCGTCGAAAGCCGCGACTACTGGCTGCAATCCACCGCGGCAGCGCAGCTGCGTGTCGGTGCCGAGGTGGCCGAGCCGCCGAGCTCGGAAGACCTGGTGCGAATCTGCTCGTCGCTGAGCGTCTCCGAGACCGCCGAGATCGACGACGCGCGGCGCCGGCTTCGGGTGTCGATCGACGACATGGTGCTCGGGGCGCTGAGCCGAGCAGTGGCGAGCGCGCTCGGTGACGGCGTCATCGCCGTGGACCTCGCCGGAGACGGTCGGTCGGTACTGAAGCCCGACATCGACGTGCGCCGGACGGTCGGTTGGTTCAACACCCTTTATCCGGTTGCTCTTGCGTGCGAAGAACAAAGCGTCAGCGCAAAGCAACTGTTCGACGATGTGCGGCAAGTGCGCAATGCCGTGCCGCACTGCGGAATCGGCTACGGACTGCTGCGTTACCTCTACGCGCCGACCGCGCGGGTCCTCGGCGCAATCCATCCCGCCGACATCTTCTACTCGTACATGGGCGCGCTTCCCGACGTAGCGTCCTTGGCGTCCGTCGATACGCCGGTCCGCTTCAGTGGTGACGTGAACATCCCACTGCGCGAAACCCTTCCGGGGCTGGGCCATGCGGTCGAGCTGCGGGCGTATCGGTCGGGTGGTGTGCTGCACGTGGATTGGTGGCACGATGCGCGCCGGGTGCCTTCGGCGCGGGCGCAAGCGATCGCCGGCAACTTCGCTACCGAGCTGATGGCACTGGTGCGCGCTGCGATCGCCGAGGACGAGACGGATGCGGTCAGCGACCAGATGTCGCTCGTGGATCTGTCGTCGAGCTAGGCAGAGAAACTTGATGCCCGAGGGAGTCCGGAAATGTTTCCGTCGTCGGTGATTCGCAAGCTGGCGAACAGCGAGGAGATGCTCGCCGAGACGCACAATTTCGTGGGTCTCGGTGCGCACATGAAGGGACCGGTCGACATCGACGCGATCTCGGCGGCCTACGATGCGCTGCTCGAGGCACATCCCGTGCTCACCGCGCGGATCGAGCGGGCAGCCGACGGGCGCCACCAGATCGTCACCGACGACTTGTTGCCCGCAGGCATCGAGGTTGTCGAACTCCGCGACCCGACAGCCGAGCCACCCTCACCGCACTTCGACCAGAGTGAGTCGCTGGTGCACCTTCGAGTCACGATCCGCGACGGACAAGCGCAGCCGACGCTCTACGTTCACCACAGCCTCGCCGACGGGCATCACATGTACGGCCTCATCGAGGAACTTCTGTCGTACTACACCGAAATGGTGAACACCGGCACCATTCGGCCGGTCACTCCGCAGCCGGCACCGGCGTCGATCGAGACGGTGCTGGCCGAACGGGGCATTGCCAAGCAAAAGCGCTCGGGCGTAGAGCGTTTCATGCCGGCGATGTTCGCCTACGATCTTCCGCCGTCGCGGCGAGCCCCGACGGGCGCGGCACCGGCTTCACCCGTGCGCGTTCCGATGGTGTCGTGTCAGCTGAGCGAACACCACACCGACAGCATCGTGTCGCTGTGCAAGACGAACGGGCTGGGCTTGACCGCGCTGCTCTCGGCGGTGGTTCTGATGGCTGAGTGGCAGCTGCGCGGCACACCCCACATCCCCGTCCCGCTGATCTACACAGTGGATTTACGGTATTTCCTGTCCCCGCCGGTGTCGGCCACCGGATGCACCAACCCCGTGGGATTGGCCACCTACCTCGCCGAGATCGACCGCGGCACAAGCATTCTGAGCCTGGCACGCGACATCGCCGAAACGTTCCGGTCGGATCTCGCGGACGGTGTCATTCAGCAGTCCCGCCTTCATTTCAGTCCCCAATACGTCGGCAACGCCCCTGGCTTGCCCGATGTGGTCTTGCTCTCCGACAACGGTCTCGTGCCGCCGGTACCGACGCCTCCTGAACTGGAAGTCGTCAGTACGCACGGCGAGTTGTTCTTCGCCGTCAGCGCCGGTATCGAGATCTACTTCACGCAAATTTTCGCGGGACGCCTGACGGTGGAATATCACTCGCACGGCCCGGATCCGGACAGATCGATCGGGGCGATACGTGCGTTGCTGACCGCCATCGCCGACCAGCACGCGACCAGCGATCAGCTGACGGGCCCGAAGGCGTAGCGATGGTATTGAAACATTCGCCGCAGCGGCGGAATCGCACGAACCACGCGCCGCGTCCGTCGGAAACCGGCCGGCGTGCGGTCGAAGGTGACGGCATCGAACAGCGTCGTCGCAATCAGCAGGCGCAATTGGGGCACCCTGGTCACTATGTCCGACGGCCCGTTGACGGCCCAGTGCAGCGTCGAACCGGATTGCCGCTGCAGTCGGTGTGTCCGCTGCGAGCGGACGGCGAGCCAGTTGTAGAAGTCGATCTGCACTTCGCCGCACGGGAATCGGTCGACGACTTTCTGCAGCAGCATCACTCCCTCGTCCTGCCTCAGGTACATGCTGATGCCCTCCGCCAACAGCAACACCGGGCGGTCGGCCGGGATTTGATCGAGCCAGGACAGATCCGTTGCGGACGTGGCCAGCAGGTGATAATGCGGCCGTTGCGCAAACATCTTCTCGCGCAACGTGATTACAGCAGGGTAGTCGACGTCGTACCACTGGACTTGCGGGCCGGGGTCAAGACGAAACACGCGGCTGTCCAGACCGCAGCCCAGGTGAACCACGGTGGCGTTCGGTGTCACCGCCAGGAATTGAGACACCCAGAGGTCGAATTGGGCCGCGCGGACGGTCACCAGCGGCGTCCACCGGTCGGCGACGCCGAGTTGATTCCAGTCGTAGTCGATCCGGCCGACCGTCTCCTTCGCGAGTCGATCGCCCAGGACGGGTCTGTCGAAATCAGCGTCCAACGCCTTGCAGTACAGAGTGGTCAGCATGGTCTGGGCGGGGCCGCTGAGGTCGACGGAGACTTTGCCGGTCACGGGCTGAGCCTAATGGGGAAGTCGCCGCGGGGGCCACGGTTGCACAACACATCTGACAGGGAGGCCTGATGACCGAGATGACAAGTCAGGGCGGCCAGAGGCGGCCTCGTGTCTTGCTGTTGTACTACACGTTCACCGGACAGTCGCTGCGGGTGCTCGAGGCCGCGGCAGAAGTGTTCCGGGAGAGAGGTTGCGAGGTTCGGCACGCCAAGATCGAATTCACGGATCGACGTTACGCCGAACGGTTCTCACGCTTTCCGATGCGCCGAGTGTGGCCGGATATGCTCAGCGTGTTACCGGCCCAACGACGGGGCGACACCGGAGACATCCGTATCCCGGAGTCGGTGCGCGACGGCGAGTACGACTTGATCTGCATCGGATCGCCGACTTGGTGGCAGACCGTGAGCATGCCGATGCGATCCTTCCTGATGTCAGACGAAGCATGGAACCTTCTCGCAGGCAAGCCGTTTGCCGTGTTCGTCGTTTGTCGGCGGTACTGGCAGAAGAATCTCGCCGCCGTGCGCGAACTCGCTGAGCAGCAGGGCGGTCGGTACGTCGACGAGATCCACTTCACGTATCCCGGAGACGATCTCCGATCCATGCTGTCGCTGACGAGCTATCTAGGATCGGGTGAATACCGGGACCGTTACCTGGGTGTGCGCATCCCGCCCACCAATGTCCAGCCGCAGCAGCTCGAGCAGACGCGACGCTTCACGGCCGCTCTCGCCGATCGCGTGTTCGGTGAGGTGCGGGCGCGATGAATCGTTGACGCTCAGGAATTCTGGTTCACCATGTCTCGTTCGTTCGGCGCGCTCGGACCCGGATCGTCCGACGGATCGACTGAGCCGCCCACAGCGCAAGCGCTTGCCGGCCTGGACATGTCGTTGCTCGATGCGATGATGACGCAGCGGGCGGTTCGGCGGGTGTTGCCCGACCCGGTCGATGACACCTTGGTGTTGAAGTGCATCGAGTTGGCGTTGCGTGCCCCGACCGGTGCAGACGGGCAGAACTGGGAGTTCGTCGTCGTGAAGGATCGGCGAGTCAAAGAACAGCTTGCGAAACGCTACCGCCAAGGCTGGAAAGTCCAATGGCAGGCATTGATTCGCCCGATCGCGGCCCGCGACGAGTCGATGGCCAAGATCGCGCGGGCGGTGCAATGGCAAGTCGACCACTTCCCCGAAATCCCGGTTCTGGTCGTGGCCTGCCTGCGGCTCGGTGCCCGGCAAGGGCGGCTGCCAGTGGTGCGGATGCCCCATGCCGCCGAATCGGCGTACTGGGGATCGATATATCCCAGCGTGCAGAACCTGCTGCTGGCCGCACGGGCGATGGGCTTGGGAGCATCACTGATCACGCTGCCGCTGTGGAGCAGAACGTCGGCGCGCAGAATCCTCGACTTGCCGTCCGACGTCACACCCTGCTGCATCGTGCCGCTCGGTTGGCCACGCGGAAGGTACGGACCGACGACCCGCAAGCCGGTAGAGGAGGTGACGCATCTGGATGCGTACGGCAATCGCATTTGGCTGGAAGGGACTGAAAGACAGCCGTTTTCGGGCCGAATGCGCTAACCGCGCATTCCCATCATCACCACGCGCTCCCACATCCGGTCACTCAACAATGATCGGGCCAGCACCGATCCCTTGCCGGACGCGCCGACGATATAGCGCGGCTTGGGGTTTTTGGCCGCCACCACCCGCATCACTTCGCGGGCCACGGTATCGGCGCTCACCATGACGCCCGGCATCTCGGTCAGCGCCCGGGTGGCCTTGTCGTAACGGCGCTTGAAATCGGCGTACGGGTCGTCATCGGTATACGAGCGTGGCTCTTCCAGCTGAGCTTCGACGAATCGGGTGCGAACCCCGGTCGGATCGATCAGCACGACGCGCACTCCGAAGGGCGCCACCTCGGCGCGAAGAGCCAGCGAAAGAGCCTCGACGCCGTACTTACTGATGTGATAGGCGCCCGCACCCGGGGTGGTGAACCGCCCGCCGGTGCTGCCGATGTTGACGATCGTGCCCGAGCCCTTGGCGCGCATACCGGGCAACACAGCCTGTGAAAGCGCAAGAGGCGCAACGACATGCGTTTCGAACTGGCGCCGCACTTCGCTCAGGGGTACCTGTTCGAGCGGGCTGGGCAAGGGGAATCCGGCACTGTTGACGAGGACATCCACCGCCGCGTGATCGCTGTGGATTTCGTCGATCAGCCGGACCACCGCGGCTTCGTCGGTCACGTCGACAGCACGTGCCTGCAGGCCGCGTGCGCGCAATGCATCGAGAGCAACCGGGTTGCGGCCGACGGCGAAGACGGCGAAGCCTTTCCCGTGCAGCCGGTAGGCGGTCGCCTCTCCGATGCCGCTTGTTGCGCCGGTCACCAGAGCGGTCGGTTGAGCTGTCATCGGATCGTGGGTCCTCACGGCAGTCGTAATCCGGCAGGTCCGAATCAGCGTGCACGGCCAGCGTAACGGCTGTGACCCGATGGCCGCCGGCAAAACCGACTCTGCCGGTGTCCTTCCCGCGCATAATTGTTCGCGGATACCCGCAAGGGCGACCTATCACCGGGAGGCATGCCACGTGCGCAGTTCGCGAAAAGCCGTGTGCCACATGCTCGAGGTGATCGACCGCGGCGATGTCAGCCGATCCCATCCTGTCCCGCTGCTATTCGTCCACGGCGCCTGGCATGCTGCGTGGTGCTGGGACGAGCACTTCCTGGGATTTTTCGCCGACAGAGGCTACCGAGCTCTGGCGCTCAGCTTCCGCGGTCACGGCAACAGCGCCACCGACAAACCGCTTCGCGCCTGTTCGGTTGCCGACTACGTCGAAGACGTCAAGTCGGTGGCCGAGACGCTGCCCACGGCCCCGGTGATGATCGGTCACTCCATGGGCGGACTGATCGTGCAGAAGTACTTGCAATCGCATGCTGCGCCGGCAGCGGTGCTGATGACCTCGATGCCTCCGCAGGGAAATCTCGGGTCGGCCCTTCGATGGATTCGTAAGCACCCCTTGCACTTCACCAAGATGGCGCTGACCGGCAAGGCATTGCCGTACATCAGCACCCCGCAGCTCGCGCGGGAGCGGTTCTTCTCGCCGCACACCCCAGAGGCAGACGTACGGCGCTATGCCTCACGGCTGCAAGAGGACAGCTCGCGCATCGGGATCGACTGCCTGGTGCTCAGCTTGCCGCGTCCGCAGCGTGTCACGACTCCGGTTCTGGTCCTCGGAGCCGACGAGGACGGCGCACACACGAGGAAGGAAGTTCTTGCGACTGCGCGCGCATACCGGACACGCGCCGAGTTCTTTCCCGGCATGGGGCACAACATGATGCTGGAGCCTGGCTGGGTTGCTGTCGCCGAACGCATCCACACCTGGCTCAGTGCGCGCGGGCTATGACGCCGGCCGTGCCGGCCCGTTCGGCGAGTGCACCCGTGCGCTGCGCACCAACTCCAGCGGCAGGGTGGCCAACCCGCGCATCGTCGGGTTATCGAGGTAGCGGTAATCGCCGGCGATCCGGATGGCATCGACTCGTGGTAGCAGTTGCGTCAAGACCCGGCTGACTTCCATGCGGGTCAGATGCGTGCCCAGGCAGTAATGGATGCCGCCGCCGAAGGCGAGATGGTCGGTCGGATTGCGTTGCAGATCAAAGGTATTGGGGTCGGTGAAGTGGCGCGGATCGCGGTTCGCGGCGGCAAACAGCAGCAAGACCCGTGCGCCGGCCGGTATGGTGTTGGCTCCAACGGTGTAGTCGCGGGTAGCGGTTCGGTAGAACCCTTGAACGGGCGAGACGAATCGCAGTTGCTCCTCGATTGCGGCGGGGATGAGTTCGGGATGCGCGCGAAGCGCGGCGTACACGTCCGGCCGCTGTGCGAGGGTCAGGAACAGGCCCGACAGCAGGTTCGTCGTCGTCTCGCTGCCTGCGCCGATCAGCATCGAGGCGCTCCAGAACACCTCGTCGTCGGTCAACACATCGTCGCCTTCGGCGCCGGTCATCATCGAGATCAGGTCGTCACCGGGATGGCGGCGGCGCTGCTTGATCATGCGGTCGAGCTCTCGGCGCATCGCCGCCGTGGCACGGGCTGAGCGCGCACTGAGGGCCACCCCGTGTGCGGTGAGCGGCACGAATGAACCCTCGACTATCGCATCGGACCACGCGAGGAACCGGCTGTGATCTTGGCGCGGTATTCCCAACATCATGGCAATCAGACGGTTCGGCAGCGGTTTCGCCAGATCGGTGACCACGTCGGTGTTTTCGCGGGCGATCATGCCGTCGACCAGTTCGTCGGCGACCTCGTTGATGGCCGCCTGCCACGCCGTCATCGCCCGCGGGGTGAACGCCCGGGACACGAACTTGCGAAGCCGAGTGTGATCCGGTGGATCCGTTGCGTTCATGGTCTGCAGGTGCACGCGATAGCGTGCTTGACTCTCGGCCGAGGACAGCGCGTCGTGGTCGCGCAGTGCGGCTCGCACGTCGTCGTATCCGGCGACGATGTAGATTCCGCGCTTGCGGTTGTACCAGACGTTCGGCACGTCGGGCCCGCTCAGCAGTGCTTGGTATCCGGGGTAGGGATCGCGCATCGTCTGCGCCGAAAGCGGGTCGAAGTCTGTGAGCGGAGCAGTTTTCCGGCCGGTCAACGTGGAGCCGTAAGCGACGGCTTTGTCCCGCGCCACCCCGGTCAGACCGTCCACCCCGATCTTCATCAGGCTGACGTGGAATCGGAGCGCCTGAGCAAATGCCATGGGGACGAACTCCTTCGTGACGATTCGCGGAATTTATCGCGCATTACGGCAGATGCCATAACCCCGTATCACCTAGAGTGGCAGAGATGTTCGCGATGCGGAACTGGTCTGAGCAAATGCAGGCCGCCGAGGTGCGGCGGCACGCAAAGCGGCACTGTCACCGGGTGCTTGACGCCGGCGGCGCCGCCCGTCTCGGGGCAGGTCCACGGCACTTTGCGGATTGAGACGCATTGATGAACTCGGGCGCGTTCGATCACGGCGTTGTCGGAAGCTCATGAGTAGCCGCCGGACGACCACTGAACGCAACGAGCGGCCATTCGCAGCGGCTGCGATCCGCAAGCTCGCGCCACTGATCATCCTCGGGTGGTTGGCGATCACCGCCGTCTTGAATGTCTTCGTTCCCTCGCTCGAACACGTCGCCAAGGAGCGGGCGGTATCGCTGAGTGCCAAGGACGCGCCGTCGTTACAGGCGATGACGCGCATCGGCGAGGTGTTCAAGGACTCCAATACCGACAGCGTCGCAATGGTCGTCTTGGAGGGACAGCAACCGCTCGGCGAGGATGCCCACAACTACTACGACGAGCTGATTCGTCAGTTGCGTGCCGACACGACTCACGTGCAGCACATTCAGGACTTCTGGGGTGACCCGCTCACGGCGCCGGCCGCGCAGAGTGACGACGGTAAGGCAGCCTACGTTCAACTGAATCTTGCTGGTAACCAAGGCGAGACGCTGGCGAACCAGTCCGTGCAGGCTGTCCGTGACATCGTGCAGAGAACACCCGCACCACCCGGAGTGAAGGCGTACGTCACAGGGCCGACACCTCTTTCGGCGGATTTGATCGACGCGGGCGATCGGGCGGTCGTCAAGACCACGGTGGCCACCGTCGTGGTCATCTTCGTCATGCTGTTGCTCGTCTACCGGTCGGTCACGACAGTGGCGATCTTGTTGGCCACAGTGGGAGTCGGCCTAGCGGCAGTGCGCGGTTTCGTCGCTTTCCTGGCGAACGCCGGGCTCATCGGCATCTCGACTTTCGCGATCAGCATCCTCGTCGCCCTCGCGATCGCGGCCGGTACCGACTACGGGATATTCCTGCTGGGGCGCTATCGCGAGGCGCGCCAGGCCGGTGAGGACAGGGAGACGGCTTACTACACCGCTTATCGCGGGGTCGCTCACGTGATCCTGGCATCCGGCGTGACGATCGCCGGCGCCACGTACTGTCTCAGCTTCACCAGACTGCCCATCTTCCAAACGATGGGTGCCGCTTGCGCGGTGTCCATGCTCGTCGCGGTTGCGGTAGCTCTGACTCTGATTCCGGCTGTCCTTAGTGTCGCCAGTCGGTTTCGGCTACTCGACCCCAAACGCGCAACCTCGGTTCGAGGCTGGCGCAGAGTGGGCACAGCGGTCGTTCGCTGGCCGGGCCCCATCTTCGTCGCTTCGTTCGTGATAGCCGTGATCGGGCTTCTGGCGCTGCCCGGCTACAAAGTGAGCTACAACGACCGGCCGTACATGCCGTCGAACACTCCCGCCAACATCGGGTGGTCGGCTGCCGAGCGCCATTTTTCGCAGGCCCGAATGCGGCCGGAAGTGTTGATGGTCGAATCCAACCAAGACATGCGCAATTCGGCCGACTTTCTGGTGCTCAACAAGGTGGCCAGAGCCGTTCTCGGGGTCGAAGGCGTTGCGATGGTGCAGGGAGTGACCCGGCCCGAGGGAACGCCGATCACACATACGTCCATACCGTTTCTGTTGAGCCTGCAGAGCGCCGGTCAGCAGGAGAACATGCCCTTCATCAAAAATCGGCTGGCGGACATGCGGACTCAGGCCGATGACCTGACGGCAACCGTCGCGACGTTGGAGCGCACCTACGCATTGACGCAGCAGCTTGCCGACGCCACCCATCACTCAGTGGGTGTGACGAAACAAATGATCGACATCACCAAGGAAATGCGCGACCGGCTTGCCGACTTCGACGATTTCTTCAGGCCGATCCGTAACTATTTCTACTGGGAACCGCACTGTTTCGACATCCCCATCTGCTGGGCGCTCAGGTCGGCATACGACGCGTCGGACGGCCTGGACAGAATAAGCGACAAGCTCGATGCGCTCGCGCCGGATCTCGACACCATCGACGCGGTCATACCGCAATTGATGGCCCAGTTGCCCCCGCAGATCGAGACCGTCAAGAGCGTCCAGACGATGCTGCTCACCACCGTCAGCACCATGTCCGGCATCATCGAGCAGATCGAAGAAGTCGGTACCGACACGATCGCCATGGGCCGCGATTTCGATGCCGCCCAAAATGACGACTCGTTCTACCTGCCCCGTTCTGCCTTCCAGAACCCGGAATTTCAGCGTGTCATGAAGCTGTTCATGTCACCGGACGGCAAGGCGGCGCGGTTCATCATCACTCATGACGGCGATCCGGCGACGCCTGAGGGAATCGCGCGCGTCGACGCAATCAAGAAAGCCGCCCGGGAAGCACTCAAGGGCACGCCGTTGGCGAACTCGAAGATCTATCTCTCCGGGAACGCAGCAGTTCTCAAAGACTTGCAAGAAGGATCGAAGTACGATCTGCTGATCGCCGGCGTGGCCTCGCTCTGCATCATCTTCGTCATCATGCTGATCATCACGCGAAGTCTTGTCGCCGCGATCGTGATTGTGGGCACGGTGGTGTTGTCGTTGGGTGCTTCCTTCGGCTTATCCGTCTTGGTATGGCAGTACATTCTGGGCGTCGAATTGCACTGGATGGTGCTGCTGATGTCGGTGATAATCCTGTTGGCCGTGGGTTCTGACTACAACTTGCTCGTCGTCGCTCGCTTCAAAGCCGAAATAGGCGCCGGGCTCAAGACCGGCATCATTCGGGCGATGGGCGGCACCGGCAAAGTCGTGACGGCCGCGGGTTTGGTATTCGCCTTCACCATGGCGGCCCTGGTGGTCAGCGACATGCGGGCCGTCGGACAGGTCGGTACCACCATCGGCTTGGGTCTGCTGTTCGACACCCTCGTCGTGCGCTCGTTTCTGATGCCCTCCACCGCAGCCCTGCTCGGCCGCTGGTTCTGGTGGCCGATGAATGTCAGCTCGCTGCTACCATCCCGCGTGCGGGCGAGGTCGGCCCGGGTTTCTTGACCTGGCGTGGGTGGCGATCGGGTCGCCTGCAAGTTCAAGCTCGTTCGACAGCTCTGAAAAACACTGTGCGGCAACGCCAATCGAGATCGGCGCACACCGGCCGGACGACATGCGAGGCGCTGTTGGGCAGGAATCCATGCACTCCGGCGCCATGGAAAGGTTTGCGGCGCCGGGCTCTTCAATCGCAACGACGGTCGCTTACATGCACTCTCGCGCTGGGGTCGCCTTTGCCGAACAGCCGACGAGCCCACCGAAGGGCGGTAGGATTCACTCGTGCCGCTACCTGCCCCTGGTCCCGATGCGCGTGCGGTGATCACCGGTGCTTCGCAAGGTATCGGTGAAGCGCTAGCCGTCGAATTGGCGGCCCGAGGCCACAATCTGATCGTCACTGCGCGTCGCGAAAGTGTGCTGAATGCCCTTGCTGCGCGGCTAGCCGACCAATATGGGGTAACCGTCGAGGCGCGCGCCGGAGATCTCACCGACCCTGCTCAACGGGCCGACTTGTGCACTGAATTAGCTGCGCGACACATTTCGGTGCTGTGTGCCAACGCCGGCATCGCAACGGTGGGTCCCGTCGCCACGCTTGATCCAGCCGTCGAGCGGGCCCAGGTCCAACTGAATGTCGTTGCGGTGCATGACCTCACACTGGCCGTTCTGCCCGGAATGCTCGAGCGAAAGGCCGGCGGAATCCTGATCGTCGGGTCGACCGCCGGCAATGCCCCGATACCCCACAACGCGACCTACGCCTCCACCAAAGCGTTCCTCAACACCTTCAGTGAGTCGCTGCGCGGAGAACTGCTCGGCTCAGGCGTGCACGTGACGCTGTCGGCTCCAGGTGCAGTGCGGACGGGACTGTCGGAGTATGTCGAGCCGTCACTGGTCGAAAAGTTGGTGCCCAATCTGCTGTGGACCTCGGCGGAGTACACCGCCAAGGCGTCGCTGGATGGATTGGAGCGCAACAAGATGCGCGTCGTCCCCGGTCTCCCCTCCAAGGTGATCTCGACAGTCAACCTGTACGCACCACGAGCTGTCGTCGCGCCGGTGGCCGGCAGGATCTACCGGAAACTCGGCGGCGGCTAGGCGACACCGGACTCCTGCCTGAAGTCTCCTCGTCTCGGACCGCCTCAGCCCGTGAGCCGACTACGCTCGGCACAGCTAGCTGACGGGAGTGCGCGCATGCAGGGGTTCGCTGGGAAAGTCGCCGCGATCACGGGCGCCGGATCAGGCATCGGTCAGGCGCTCGCGCTCGAATTGGCGCGGTCGGGGGCCAAGCTGGCCATCAGCGACATCGACAGAGAAGGGTTGTCGCGCTCTGAAGAACAGCTGCGGGGCATCGGTGCCGAAGTCAAGGCTGACCAGCTCGACGTCTCCGACAGGGCGGCGTTCATTGCGTATGCCGAGGAAGTCAACGACCACTTCGGCAGGGTCAACCAGATCTACAACAACGCCGGCATCTCGTTCTACGGAGACATCGAGATCAGCCAGTTCGAGGAGATCGAGCGCGTCATGAACATCAACTTCTGGGGGGTGGTGAACGGCACCAAGGCCTTTCTGCCGTATCTCATCGCTTCCGGCGACGGTCACGTGGTCAACGTCTCGAGTGCGTTCGGGTTGTTCGCGGTGCCGGGCACCGCCGCCTACGACTCCGCGAAGTTTGCCGTCCGCGGTTTCACGGAGGCCCTGGCACAAGAGATGGCGCTGGCCGGACACCCGGTGCACGTGACGACAGTCTTTCCCGGCGGGGTGAATACCGCGTTCGTGCGCAATATGACAGTGGCGAAGGAATTGGGCGACGTCGACTTGAGAGACGCGTTCAACAAGCGCATGTGGTCCACGTCCCCGGACAGAGCCGCCAGAGTCATTCTCACTGGCGTCCGCAAGAACCGTCTCCGAGTCCTGATCGGGCCGGACATGAAAGTCATCGATCTGTTGCTGCGGCTGACCGGGCCGGCCTATCAGCGGGTAGTTCCGGCGGTCATGGGAAGGTTCATGCCGGCGATTCGCTGAATCGCCACCCGCAGCAGGTCGCACGGTAACGCGACATCGCCAGAATGTGCGATTCGGTCGACCGAGATTCGTGTTTGCTCAGTCCTTCGCGAAACAATACATGCGATACGTGATTTCGCCCCGGGCGAGGTCCCGATGAAACAGAGAACCGTCGACAACGGCGAATTCGCGCCCGAAGCGGCGCGCAAAGGCCGGCAAATGGCGATTGATCACTTCCATCGAACGCTGGGAATTCTTGTTCAGTCCCCGCAGCACTTCTTCGTTGATGATCCTCATAGAGACCAGCCGCATCGGTAATGCGGCGAGTGCGGCCTCCCATTCCGGAATTCCGTCGCGGTTGCGGAAGTCGGCATAAAGGAAATGGCCGCCAGGCCGGAGCACGCGTGCGACTTCGCTGAGGAAACGCTCGAAGTCCGGATAGATGTGCGAGGCTTCGACATTGAGCACCGCGTCGAAGGACTGGTCTGGGAAGGGCAGATCCTGGGCGTCGCCCTGTACGAACTCCAGGCCCGGCAGCTTGTGCCTCTCTCGGCAGAACGCGATGCCGGCCGAGTTGAAATCGAGTCCGGTGTAGCTGGCCGGATGCAGCGTGCGGACCAGGTATGACGCCCCGCCACCATGGCCGCAACTGACTTCCAGCACGTCCTTGCCACCGATGTCGACCTGCGTGGCGGTCTGGTGATACAGCTGGATGCTGCACCGATTCGGCTCGTCGGACTCGTCGAGAGGCAGACCCATGGGCGGGTCCTCCTCGTAGCCCCAATTGAGAAACACGACGTCCTCGTCTTGGCTGAGCCGCCGGGTCATCAGGGGGTACCAGTATTTGAAGATCCTTTTGTACAAGCGAGTGGACCCGATGCGGTAAATCAGCTTCACGCTGATGTTGTCCAAGGTCTCCGATGAGGCTGTGCGAGTCATGCGGGCAAGTATGGCAGGCCGCGCGCCTCGCGTCCTCGGCAACGAGAAATACTTTGCTGTTGGTCCGCTCGAGCTTGTTCTCCACTATTGTCTCGATATGGGCGTGCAGCACTTCGACGCAATCATCGTGGGTGCCGGATTCGGCGGTATCGGCGCCGCGATTCAACTCAATCGGCTGGGTTATTACGACATCCTGATCGTCGACCGCGAGGACGATCTGGGCGGAACGTGGCACGTCAACCACTACCCAGGACTTGCCGTCGACCAGCCGTCTCCGACATTTTCGTACTGGTTCGAACCGAACCCGTTCTGGTCACGCCTTTACGCGCCCGGTGCGGAACTCAAACGCTACGCCGAGCAT
The DNA here is from genome assembly GCF_059812855.1 of Mycobacterium sp. NGS35. Classification (NCBI taxonomy): domain Bacteria; kingdom Bacillati; phylum Actinomycetota; class Actinomycetes; order Mycobacteriales; family Mycobacteriaceae; genus Mycobacterium; species Mycobacterium sp. NGS35. The sequence goes on along the minus strand of NZ_JCALDL010000001.1, from coordinate 709,296 downwards.
GTTGCTGACAAGTACAACGTGCGCCGCTTCATGCGTTTCAATACCACCGTCGAAGGCGCGCGGTGGGACGAGGACGCTCACGTCTGGCGGGTGGCGATCGCCGGCGGCGAGACGTTGACCGCCCAGTTCCTCATTGCCGCTACCGGTTTTCTCTGTCAGCCGCGAACACCCGATATCACCGGCATCGACAGTTTCGCTGGGCGCATCATTCACACCGCCGCCTGGGACGACAGCTATCCACTGGACGGTCGCCGTGCAGCTGTGATCGGCACGGGTTCCACTGGCGTACAGGTGATTCCAGAGCTGGCCAAGAAGGTGTCGGAGCTCACCGTGTATCAGCGGACGCCGATCTGGGTGTTGCCGAAGGTCGACATTCCCTTTCCGCCTGCGGTGCAACGGCTTTTTGCCCGGGCGCCGCTCACCCAGCGCGTCGTTCGATGGTTCACCGATACCACCCTCGAGTTCTCGATGGTGGTCACGATGTGGAAATATCGCTACTTCAAGCTCTTCAACAAGGCGATCGCCGCACTCTCGGCGGCCTACCGACTGATGTGGGTGCGCAACCGCGAACTGTCCCGCAAACTCAACCCGGATTTCGATTTCGGTTGCAAACGGCCGACGATCTCCAACTCCTTCTATCGTGCGTTCGCCAGGCCGAACGTGTCGCTGGAGACCAGTGGGATCGCTCGCATCGAACCCGACGGCATCGTCGCGTGCGACGGGACCAAACGGTACGTCGACACGTTGGTGCTTGCTACCGGATTCGACGTCTGGGAAGCGAATCTGCCCGCGATCGAGGTAATCGGCCGGGAAGGAAGAAACCTCGGAAAGTGGTGGCGGGAAACGAAATTCCAAGCTTACCAGGGGATATCGATTCCCTACTTCCCGAACTTCTTGACCATGGCGAGCCCGTACTCCTGGGTCGGGTTGTCGTGGTTCAACACCGTCGAGTACCAGATGCGCCACATGGCAAGGCTTTTCAGTGAGGTTCAACGGCGTGGCGCTCGCACGTTCGAGGTCACCGAGCAGGCCAACGCCCGGTTCCTCGACCGGATGACAGAGTTGCTGCAAGACTCGGCTTTCGCCCTGGGCAACTGCGCAACGTCTCGTTCGTACTGGTTTAGAAACCACACGGGCACAGGGGAAGCACCGCTGTTCCGGCCCACATCGGTGCGCAGCGCCGTCAAGGAACAGGACCGGTTCCCGTTGTCGGACTACGTCATCGCGTGACGACGATCAGGTTCAATCTTTGGTGAAGCAGTACATCCGGTACTCGATCTTGCCGGTTTCGATGTCGCGGTAGAGCCCGGTGCCCGGCACGCCGGCGAATCGGCGCCCGAAGGGCCTCAGCGGAGCAGGCAGCAGCCGGCCCACCAAGTCGATCGATCGCGCAGAGTTCTGCTCCAGTCCGCGTAGCACTTCCCGATTGATGACCCGCTTGTCGAGTTGGCGCATCGTCGTGTCGGCCAGCGCCGCGTCCCAGCCGGGAAACTCGCTGCTGCCTCGGAAGTCGGCGTAGAGGAAGTGTCCTTTCGGCCGGAGCACTCTCACCACTTCAGCGAGGAACCGGGAAAGGTTGGGATAGGCGTGCGAGGCTTCGATGTTGATCACCGCATCGAAGGATTCGTCGTCGAAGGGTAGCTTCTCGGCGTCACCGTGCACGAAACTCAGTTGGGGCACATGGTGTCGCCTGCGACAGAACGCGATGCCATCCGGATTGAAGTCGAGTCCCGTGTATGCGGCCGGATGCAACGTTCGCGCCAGGTACGAAGCTCCGCCGCCGTGGCCGCAACTGACTTCCAGCACCTCTTTGCCGCCCAAGTCGACCTGCGTCGCGACCCGATGATAGAGCTGGATGCCGAACCGGTTGCGCTCGTCGGATTCGTCGAGCGGTAGCTGCATCGGCGGATCCTCTTCATACCCGTAATTGAGGCAGGTGAGATCTTCCGCGTCGAGTCGGCGGGTCAACGAGGGATACCAGTAGTTGTTCATGAATGCCTTGAACAACTTGACTCCGGCGTCGGAGATCTTCTCGGTGGGAGCGATTGCCATGCCAGGACCCTCTCAGCCGACCTTGTCGGACAACGACATATCTTCTTGTTGTTGGTGACGAGACGCTGCGCCCGTTCGTCGATGAACCACTGCCCGTGCACCGCGGGCCGGCACGATCGCCACCCCGCGGTAGCGCCGCCGTTCTCCCGGCGCGTCGGTTGGGCTGAACCGGAATTCGCGCAGCAAGGTGCGCAACGCAACGTCCATTTCCATGTGAGCGAAACCTGCACCGAGGCAACGGTTTACACCGCCGCCATACGGTATCCACCTGAACGCTTTCGGGTTGACGCCCACGAATCTATCCGGATCGAAGACGTCGGCAGCGGGGAAATTCTCCTCGGACTCGTGAGCAAGTTGAAAGTTCACCATGACATTCGCGCCTTCGGGAAGAACCCACTCGCCCAGGCGGATTCGCGTCGTGGCCCGCCGTAGCGCAGCTTCGATCGTGCCGCGTGTGCGTTGCACTTCATAGATTGTCGCCTGCCGCAGTTCGGACCCACCGGCGTCCACTTCGTCGACCAGCCGGGCCAATACGCCCGGATGCCGGCGCAACCGCTCGATGGCCCAGGCCAATTGCGACGCTGTCGTTTCGTGTCCGGCCGCGACCAAGGTGAGAAGTTCGTCGGCGATGTGGCGGTCCGGGATCGCTTCACCGTTTTCGTATCGGGCCTGCAGCAGAAGTGCGAGCACGTCGGTGCGCGATTGCAGTGCGGGGTCGGCGCGGGCCGCGGCGATGAGTGAATCGATGACGGCGTCCATCCGGCGCCGATACCGCGCCAACCGCCCGCCCGGGCTCCACCGACCGAGGTCACGACCGACGACAGAGGGCAGGAGGTGAAGCAGCGAGCCCACTGTGATCATCGCCGGGATCACGTCACGGAGTTCGTCGAGCGCCTGTTTCTCGTCGCCGAACACCGCGCGCAGGATGGCGTTGAGGGTGAACCGGCTCGTGGAGGGCAGTGTTTCGAATTCGCGGCCCTCCGGCCAGGTCGCCGTCTCGCGCAGCACTTCTTCCTCGACGATGCGCTCGTAGCTTCTGACCCGCTTCCCGTGGAACGCCGGGAGGATCAGCTTGCGGCGCTCCGCATGTTCGGCACCGTTGAGGCTGAACGTCGATCCGGGCCCGAATACGTGGCCCAGATTCGTCGGGCGTTCGATCAGATCGCTGCTGGTGCTGAAGATGTCTTTGACGAGGACCGGGTCGCTGATCACCACGGTCTTGCCGAACACCGGCAAATTGATCATGAATGTGCTGCCGTAGCGACGGCGCAGGACGGGAACCGCCTCGCACAGTGCGGTCAGCAGCACGATGCCCTGCACGGTCTTCGGGATACGCGGCTGCGGGGGGAGCCGCACCGGCTCACTGGTCGCGGTGGCCATGTCGTCCCCTCTCGGTGCCGGTATGTCAGAGTAGTCGATCGCGACGATTGATCGAGCCCGAGATGAATTTTGATTTCGGCGCGACAGCGCCCAAAAACTCGATAGCTAAGTAAGATTCGCTCGCGCCCGTGGATAGCAGACCCGTCGTCGACCAAGCAGTGCGCTGGTCAATGGCCTGGAGGAAGATCCCGGTGAATGCTGCTTGCTGCAGTTGGCCGAAAAGTAGTGAATTCGATCGACCGATCACGCGTCATGATCGGTCGTTCGCTGGGGCCGGATTTGTGCTTCTTCAGCGAGCGAATATCTCCGAACGGGTGTCATGAGGGCGTTTGCCGGGGTAGGTTCAGGCCTACCGCAGCAAACATCGAGTTGGAGATTTTCATGCCCGCTGCCGTTCGTTCGCATTTGATGTCCGGGGTTGCAGTGATCGGGGCCAGCGTCATCGCGCTCGCACCCGTTGCGCCGACACCCGAATCGCACGCCGCCAGCGTGCCCGAGCGGCGCGTCGCCAGCATGGAGGTGCGGCTGGCAGCCGCGTCGATCTTCAACGTGCCGGTGAACCTGCTGACTGACCTGGTGAACGTGCCGTACAACGAGACCCAGGCTTTGAACAACATGGGCGCGGCATTGCTGTTCAGCGGGCCATGGTTCGTCGTGCACGCGAACAACATATGGGGAGTGGATCCCGGAGACCCCCCGAAGTACGAGGCGTTGATCAACTCTCTGGTGCCGTTCCCGGCGCTGTCCGGGATGGGAAGCCCGACCTACCAGTGGGATGCGGGGCTGGGTCAGCAAATCACCGGATACCTGGCCGCAGAGCTTCCGGTGAGCAAGTATTGCGCCGCAAACACCTGCCCGCCTAATGTGCCCATCAGCCCCATTACCGGCATCAGCGGTATCGACCAGAATATTTGGAATGTGCTGTTGTTGACCGGGCTCGTGAAATTCCCGCTCGTCGACAACTGGTTCAAGGTTCCGACGTCAGAGCTGGTGTCCGGGTACACCTTTGGGCCGAACTACACCGGCTATGCCGATCCCAGTGGCGTGGTTTATCCCTTGCTCGGGTTCGAAGGAACCCATGTCGATCCGGTCACCGATGAAAATGTGATGCCGTGGGCCGATTCGACGTACAAGCTCGATCTGTCGAAGCCCTTCCAGAATTACTTCGACCATTTGATGGCCGACCCGTCGACCAACCCGATTCAGTTCCCCGACTTGGTGCAAGTGGGCCGAGCATTCCAATCGCTCCTCGCAGGTATGGTGGTCGCCTTCGATCCGTTCACCCCGGGAAGTGCCCTCTGCCCGGGCAACTGCGGCTTCGTCAAAGCTGCGGGCATGGATTACCCGGACATCGTGAAGGCCATCGGTCAGCTGTGGCCGGGTAACCCGGTCATCGACGAATGGGTGGAGGCCTATAAGGCCGGTACGGCCAACGTGCCTACGCAGGAGCAAATCGACCGTGCTGTCGAGCTGAACAAATGGAGTTTCTGGTCATTCGGCAATCCTAGCCTGCCACCGGAGTTGAGCACCGGCTACAACCCCAGCGACCTAGCGCCGTTCTTCCACAAGTTGTGGACGGATCTCGGTTTCAATCCGCCTCCGCTCAACACCGACACCGTGCCGAACCAGCAATCGACTCCGAACACGAATCAGCTTCGCGCACTGCAGGTTTCGAGTGCGACGCCACAGCAGCAACAGGAAGCGGCTTCGCCCGGCAACGACGAGAACGCGAAATCCCCACAGCTGCAAGGCAATGACGAGAAGACGTCGCAAATCGGCAAGGGCGAGAAGACTGCTACCGGCGGCGATCCCAGCCCGGGGCTGAACCTGAATCGCATTCTGCCGCAGTGGAGGAAACCCGCTACCCCGGGAGCGGATCCGAAGGGCTCGACGCCGGATACGGCGGTTACTACGAACACCGGTAACACCAGCGCGAGCGGTTCAGATCCCACCGGCAGGACCACGCCGAGCGGGCCGCCGAAAACTCGTAACCTGCCCTCGCTGAACGACGTAGTGAGGAAAGTGCTTCCGCACAAACCCAGCAACACGAGCCCCCGTAAGGATGCCCCCGCCGGTGCGTCCCGCAACAGTGGCGCCGGCGACAACTAGTTGTTCGACGTCGGCCCGGAGGGCCCCGGACTGAACGCGGGTGCGAAGATCCCGGTCGACGACCTGGCTCCTGTCGAGAAGACCGCGCTGCTCACGCTGTATGCGCGAGCGCTCGACAGTCGTTGCAGCCGACCGATTTTGGCTGACCCGACCGCCGACGCAGTGGTGCGAGCGCTCGATCACGACTTCGGCGCGTTGAAGGTCGGGGCGGCTGTCCGATGCCCGGTGGCATTGCGCGCGAAGCTACTCGACGAACGGGTGCGGTACTTCACCACCGAGCACCCCGACGCCGTCGTCGTCGACCTCGGTGCCGGGCTGAGCCATGGCATCGTGCGCAACCGCCCTCCCGCGACGGTCGATTGGTACAGCGTCGATCTGCCTGCCGTGATCGCGCTGCGCGAGGCGGTGTTGCCTGCGCATGCCCAGGAACGCCGCGTGGCGGCGCGCATCGGTGATCCCGGATGGGCCAACGTAATTCCGGCCGACCGGCCCACCATCCTGGTCGCCGATGGCCTGACGGGATTCTTGAGTCAGCCGGTCCTCGTCGATTTCTTCCGCTCGATAACCGACCACTTCCGCACCGGTGAGCTCGCCTTCAACGACTACGGCCACATCGGCAGAGTCAGCCGGACAGCGTTGAAGCTCGTGCCGCAGAACACCGGCAAAGCATTCGCCAACGCGGGGTTCGCTGACCCGGGATGGCCGCAGCGGTGCAACCCCCGGCTGAGACTGGTGGATGACATCAGTCTGATGAAAAGACCTGAGGTGCAACTGTTTCCGCGACCTCTACGGCTCGGCGTCCGGCTGTCGGGCCATGTCCCGGTGCTGGCGCGCAAGTGGCGAATTCTCTGTTACCGATTCTGAGTCGCATGGACTCTCAACCGGTGATGCCGCCCAGGATCTCGGCGACGTCGAACGTCGCGATCCCGGCCGCGATCACCGGATCTTTCTCGCCCAGCTCCACGACCTCGGCCTGGCTGCCCGCGCGCACCACCCCGAGCCCCCACACCCCTTCGGGGTCGGCGACGGGACCGTAGACCACCACCCACCCGGCGTTGAGCAACTCGTGCCAGTACGCGGCATGCCGGGCCATGGCGTCCTGCTCCTGGGCCGTCATCGTCTGCGCGAAGTCGGCGCGGGGCGGCAAGAGCCGGAACAGAAACAGCTTGTCGCTCATCGGTCGGTGCCGGCCGCGCGGGTCGCCGGGTGCACCACCATCAGCCCAAGCTTCCTGCGCCGCTTGCACATTGCGGCCAGCTCCGCGTAAGCCTTTTCGCCCAGAAGCTCGGTCAGCTCGGCGGCCATCGACTCCCACACCTGTTTGCGCCCCACGTGCACGGCGGGATCGCCGGTGCAGTACCAGTGCAAGTCGTGACCGCCCTCGCCCCAGCCGCGGCGGTCGAACTCGGTGATCGTGGTCTTCAGAATCTCGGTGCCGTCCGGCCGCGTCACCCATTCCTGGCTGCGCCGGATCGGCAGCTGCCAGCACACCTCCGGCTTCATCGTCAGCGGCTCCACACCCAGCCGCATCGCCTTGATGTGCAATGCGCATCCGATCCCAGCGGGAAAACCCGGCCGGTTCAGGAAGATGCAGGCGCCCTTGTATTTCCGGGTGCGCCACTGCGGTTCGCCGTCGTATTCGTCGAGCTCCAGATAGCCCTTGCGGCCCAGCCCCTTTTCGCGGAACTGCCAGTCGGCGTCGGTCAGCTGCGCGACGGCGTCGTCGAGCTGTGCGCGGTCGTCGTCGTCGGTCAAAAACGCCCCGTGCGAGCAGCATCCGTCGTCGGGACGTCCCTCGACCGTGCCTCGGCAGGCAGGCGTGCCGAATACGCACGTCCAATGCGACAGCAGCCACGTCATGTCCGCGGCGATCAGGTGTTCGGGATTGTCCGGGTCGTAGAACTCCACCCATTCCCGGGCGAAGTCCAACTCGACTTCCCCGGGGTGTGTGCCAGTCACAGAAGTCCAAGGTAGACGCATTAAGTTGGAAACGTGCGATTGGGCGTGCTCGACGTCGGAAGCAACACGGTCCACCTGCTCGTGGTGGACGCGCGGCGCGGCGGGCACCCCACTCCGATGAGTTCGACGAAGGCGTCGCTGCGGCTGGCCGAGGCCATCGACAGCTCCGGGAAACTCACGCGCAAGGGCGCCGACAAGCTGATTTCCACTGTCGACGAGTTCGCGAAGATCGCGGCCAGTTCCGGCTGTACCGAGTTGATGGCGTTCGCCACGTCGGCGGTGCGCGACGCGAAGAATTCCGAGGACGTGCTGGCGCGTGTGCTGGCCGAGACCGGCGTGGAGCTTCAGGTGCTCAGCGGCGTCGACGAGGCGCGGCTGACGTTCCTGGCGGTGCGCCGCTGGTACGGCTGGAGCGCTGGGCGGATCATCAACATCGACATCGGTGGCGGCTCGCTGGAACTGTCCAGCGGCGTCGACGAGGAGCCCGACGTCGCAATGTCGCTGCCGCTGGGGGCGGGCCGGCTCACGCGCGAATGGCTGCCCGACGATCCGCCCGGGCGCCGGCGGGTCGCTATGCTGCGCGACTGGCTGGATAATGAACTGGCCGAGCCAAGCCGTACCCTGCTCAAAGCGGGTCCGCCGGACCTGGCCGTGGCGTCGTCCAAGACTGTGCGGTCGCTGGCCCGGCTGACTGGCGCGGCGCCCTCAGGAGCGGGGCCGCGCGTAAAAAGAACATTGACGGCGACCGGACTGCGGCAATTGATCGCATTCATCTCGCGGATGACCACGGCCGACCGCGCCGAACTGGAAGGAGTGAGCGCCGAGCGAGCGCCACAGATCGTGGCTGGAGCGTTGGTAGCCGAGGCAAGCATGAAAGCCCTGTCGATAGAAACCCTGGACATCTGCCCTTGGGCGTTGCGGGAGGGCCTTATTCTGCGGAAACTCGACAGCGAAGCTGATGGAACGGCTTTTGTCAGCGGAGCTGACAAGAAGGCGGCCGTCAGCGGAGCCGACAAGCGGGCGGTGGAGACCTCGGTGGCAGATGCTTCTCACGTGGACCTGAAACGACGGGCGGGCGACTGAGCCATGACCGGACCCCACGACAGCTCCGATACTCGGCCTATTTCGGTCGCGGAGTTGCTGGCGCGGAACGGGACCATCGGCGCCCCGCCGGTCGGTGGGCGTCGGCGCCGGCGCCGGGGCAATGCGGACGCGGTCACCGTGGCCGAACTGACCGGCGAGATCCCGATCGTCCGCGACGAGGCACCACCCGCCGAAGCGCCCACCGACACGAACGGCGCCACCGAACCTGTCGCCGAGACCGCCGAGCCGGGCGCTGAGACTACTGAGGACGGCGCCGAGGAACTCGTCGCCGCCGACGTGCCCGCCGAAGAAATGGTTCCCGACCCCATCGACGTGGAGGACGTGCAGGACGTCGAAGACGCGCAAGGCGTAGAGGACGCGCGCGACGACCTCGACATCGAGGTGGAGGAGGACGCTGAGGGCCGCGACGCCGCGGTCGCGGTCGAAGAGGATCGGGCCGATCTCGCCGAGCCGCCGACATACCTGCACGCTGTGCGCGAGCCGCTGTTCGGCGGCCGCTCGGACGACGAGCTGCTGCGCCGCGGCGACGAGCCCGACGCGGTCGCCGACTCGGTGACCGAGCTGCCCGACGTGCCCGGGGAGACCACCACCGCCGAGGATTACGACGACGAGGCGCCGCCGTCGAGGCTGCAGCAGATCGGCCACAGCGCGCTGATCGTGCTGCAGTCGATCCTGGCGGTCGCATTCGGCGCCGGGCTGTTCATCGGCTTCGACGAGCTGTGGAAGTGGAACAACATCGTCGCGCTGGTGTTGTCGGTGCTGGTGATCTTGGGCTTGGTGGTCGCGGTCCGCATCGTTCGCAAGACCGAGGACATCACCAGCACGCTGATCGCAGTGGCGGTCGGCGCGCTGGTCACCCTCGGCCCGCTGGCACTGTTGCAGTCGGGCTAGCGCGCCGGGAACCCTGTGCGCCCAGCGATCAAGGTTGGTCTGTCGACCGCCTCTGTCTACCCGCTGAGAACCGAGGCGGCTTTCGAGTACGCGGCGCGGCTCGGCTACGACGGCGTCGAACTGATGGTGTGGGCCGAGTCGGTGAGTCAGGACGTCGACGCCATCGCCAAACTGTCGCAGCGTTACGGCGTGCCGGTGCTGGCCGTGCACGCGCCATGCCTGCTGATTTCGCAGCGGGTTTGGGGCGCCAACCCGATTCCCAAGTTGGACCGCAGCGTGGCCGCCGCCGAGAAGCTGGGCGCCCAGACCGTCGTCGTCCACCCCCCGTTTCGCTGGCAGCGCCGCTATGCGGAGGGCTTCGCCGAACAGGTCGCGCGGCTCGAGGAGTCCAGCGACGTCGTCGTCGCGGTGGAGAACATGTTCCCGTTCCGCGCCGACCGGTTCTTCGGCGGCACCCAGGCGTCGATCGAGCGGATGCGCAAGCGTGGCGGCCGGCCCGGCCCGGCGATCTCGGCGTTTTCGCCGTCCTATGACCCGCTCGAGGGCAACTACGCGCACTACACGCTCGATCTGTCCCACACCGCGACCGCCGGCACCGACGCGCTGGAGATGGCCGGCCGGATGGGGTCGGGGCTGGCGCACCTGCACCTGACCGACGGGTCCGGCGCCTACATCGACGAGCACCTGGTGCCCGGACGCGGCACACAGCCAGCCGCGGAGGTGTGCCAGATGCTGGCCGCCAGCGATTTCGCCGGCCATGTGATTCTTGAGGTCACCACGTCCGGGGTGCGCACCGAGGCCGAGCGGGAAGCCTTGCTGACCGAGTCGCTGGAGTTCGCCCGCACCCACCTGCTGCGCTGAAGGAAACCATGACCGAATCCAGCCTGTTCTCCGACGCGATGGCCCTGCGGCCGCTGGGCGACGGCGCGTACGCGGGCGAGTTGAACAAGACCTGGACCATCGGGCCGAAGCTGCACGGCGGCGCGATGTTGTCGCTGTGCGCGGCGGCCGCCCGCGAAGCTCTTGGTGGTGAAATCGAGCCGATCTCGGTGTCGGCGAACTTCCTGTCCGCGCCGAGTCCCGGCGAGATGCGGCTGGAGACGTTCGTGCGCAAGCGGGGCCGCCGCATCAGCGTCGTCGACGTCGAGCTGATCGGCGGCGACCGCGCCAATGAGCGCGTCGCGGTGCACGCCGTGGTGACGCTGGGCGAGCCGGAGCACGTGGCGCCGCCGCTACTGTCCGCCAACCCCGTGCTGTCGTTGATGGCTCCCGAGCCGCCGTCCGACGTCGAGCCGATCGGCCCCGGCCATCCGATGTTCGGGACCGTCAACTACTGGGAGGGCATCGACGTGCGGCCGCTGTTGTCCAGCGTGCCCGACGGGCGCTCGGCGAGCAGCGAGGCGCCAGTGATCCAGATCTGGGCGCGTCCCCGGGGCATGGCCCCCGACATCCTGTTCGCGCTGATGTGCGGCGACGTCTCGATGCCGGTCGCGTTCGCGGTGGGCCGGCGTGGCTGGGCGCCGACGGTGCAGCTCACCGCATACCTGCGTGGGCTGCCTGCCGACGGCTGGCTGCGGATCATGGCCACCACCACGCAGATCGGCCGAGACTGGTTCGACGAGGACCACACCGTCGTCGACAGTCAGGGCCGCATCATTGTGCAGACCCGCCAGCTGGCATTGGTGCCGGACCACTAGAGCGTCTGGCATGCTGCTGCGGTGTCCAGAATCGCGATCATCGGTGGCGGCAACATCGGCGAGGCCCTGCTGGCCGGCTTGCTGCGATCAGGGCGGCAGGTCAAGGACATGGTGGTGGCCGAACGGCTCCCGGCGCGCGTTCGCCACCTCTCTGAGACGTACTCCGTCCTGGTGACCGGTGTGGCCGAGGCGGTGGAGAACGCGAACTTCGTCGTGGTCGCGGTCAAGCCCTCCGACGTCGAGGCGGTGGTCGACGAGATCGCCGACGCGGTCGGGCGCGACGAGGCCGGCAGCGTCGAGCACGTGTTCGTCACCGTCGTCGCGGGTGTCAGCACCGCATTCTTCGAGGGCAAACTTCCGGCCGGCGCGGCCGTCATCCGGGTGATGCCCAACGCGCCGATGGTGGTCGGCGCGGGCGTCAGCGCAATTGCGAAGGGCCGCTTCGCCTCGCAGGAGCAGCTCAAGGAGGTCTCCGCGCTGTTCGACTCGGTCGGCGGGGTGCTGACGGTACCCGAGTCGCAGCTCGACGCCGTCACCGCCGTCTCGGGTTCGGGGCCGGCGTACATCTTCCTGATGGTCGAGGCGCTCGTCGACGCCGGCGTGGCGGTGGGGCTGAGCCGGGCAGTGGCGACTGACCTCGTCGTGCAAACGTTGGCGGGGTCAGCAGCGATGTTGCTGGAGCGGCTCGACGACAACGGCCGGCCCGGCGACCTCGACACCACGCCGGCGCGGCTGCGGGCCATGGTCACGTCGCCGGCCGGCACCACCGCGGCGGGATTGGCTGAGCTCGAGCGGTGTGGCATGAGGGCTGCGGTCGCCGCAGCCGTGGCCGCGGCAAAAAACCGCGCTGGCCAGCTAGGAATTACATCAGAGTAGTTCGCCTAATTTTCCACGGATTAGCCCACACCCGTCGCAGTAATCCCACCTGTACCGCTATTCTCCTCGATGTATGCACGCGTCCGTGCCAGCGGAGGGGAAGCCGCTGGCGCCCGCGCGCCTGAAGGATTGGGTTGCGATGACGTCAACGAACGGGCCGTCGGGGCGCGATTCTGCGAGTAGTAAGCGGGATTCTGCCGCCGCCGACGTTCAGCCGGCCGCTAGAGCTCAATTTCTCACTGTCGCCGAGGTGGCCAGCTTGATGCGGGTCAGCAAGATGACGGTCTACCGGTTGGTGCACAACGGCGAACTGCCCGCGGTCCGAGTGGGGCGCTCGTTCCGCGTGCATGCCAAAGCCGTGCACGACATGCTGGAGAAGTCGTACTTCGACGTCAGCTGACCCCACAGCTTTTTCGATCTCGCTCGTCGGTGGGTAAAGTGTCCGGGTCCCTGGGTAAACGGGACGCAGACGTAGCACTGGCAGCAGCCCCGACGGGCACATAGTAGGTAGCGGAGTTCATGGGTTCAGTCATCAAGAAACGGCGCAAGCGCATGTCGAAGAAGAAGCACCGCAAGCTGCTTCGCCGCACCCGGGTTCAGCGCAGAAAACTCGGCAAGTAAACCGGCCGCTGCGGCCCGGTTTTCCACCTGCCGGGCCCCGCTCAGATCGCTAGGCTGTCATGATGGCTTCCGCGGGGGAAAACACGTCCGACACCGCGTACCCCGACGTGGTTCTGGTTACCGGCGCGTGCCGCTTCCTCGGCGGCTATCTCGCGGCCCGGCTAGCGCAGAACCCTCGCATCAGCCGGATCATCGCGGTCGATGCGATCGCCCCGAGTAAGGATCTGCTGCGCCGGATGGGGCGTGCGGAGTTCGTCCGCGCCGACATCCGAAACCCGTTCATTGCCAAGGTAATTCGCAACAACGATGTGGACACGGTGGTGCATGCTGCCGCCGCGTCGTACGCGCCCAAAGCCGGTGGGCGGGCCGCGCTCAAGGAACTCAACGTGATGGGCGCGATGCAGCTGTTCGCCGCCTGCCAGAAGGCGCCCTCGGTTCGACGGGTGGTGCTGAAGTCCACTTCGGAGGTGTATGGCTCCAGCCCCCGCGACCCGGTGATGTTCACCGAGGACTGCACCAGCCGCCGCCCTCTGGGCAGCGGGTTCGCCCAAGACAGTCTCGACATCGAGGGTTATGCGCGCGGGCTGGGCAGGCGCCGCCCGGACATCGCGGTGACGATTCTGCGGCTCGCCAATCTGATCGGCCCGGCCATGGATACGGCACTATCACGCTACCTGGCCGGCCCGATCGTGCCGACCGTGCTCGGACGCGACGCCCGGCTGCAGCTGCTGCACGAGCAGGACGCGCTGGGCGCGCTGGAGCGAGGCACGGTCGCCGGCAAGGCAGGCACGTTCAACATCGGCGCCGACGGAATCATCATGATGTCCCAAGCAATCCGCCGGGCGGGCCGCATTCCGTTGCCGGTGCCCGGGTTCGGGTTGTGGGCGGTCGATTCGCTTCGGCGGCTGAACCATTACACGGAGATCAACCGCGAGCAGTTGAACTACCTGAGCTTCGGCAGAGTCATGGATACCACGCGGATGAAGACGGAACTGGACTACCATCCCAAGTGGTCTACGGCCGAGGCGTTCGACGATTACGTTCGCGGTCGCGGACTCACACCAATCATCGACCCTCGGTGGGTACGCTCGCTGGAGAGCCGCGCGGTGGCGACCGCGCAACGATGGGGGTAGACGCAACCACACACTCGAGCAGACGGGTGGGAAGAGGTATCGATCGTGTCGGGTGAGCCGAAGGCGAAAGTGATTCCGCTGCATGGGAATCCGGGGGCGGCGCAGCGGGCCGCCCAGCGCGCCGAGGCCTCGCGCCGACATCCCTCGGTGCTGTCCGACCCGCAGCACCAAGCCGCCGCTGAAGATCTCGCCGCCGTCGTGCGGGAAATCGACGCGCACCGAGGCGCCGCCGGCGGCCCGGCCGAGAAGCCGGAGGAGCCCAACGAGCTGGCCCGGCGGATCGGTGCGGTCGCGGATTTCGTCCGTCGCCGCCTCACCGGCGACTACAGCGTCGACGAATTCGGATTCGACCCGCACTTCAACGACGCAGTCGTGTTGCCTTTGCTGCGAACGTTGTTCACGTCGTGGTTCCGCGTCGAGGTGAGCGGTGTCGAGAACCTCCCGGACACCGGAGCCGCGCTGGTCGTGGCCAATCATGCCGGGGTGTTGCCGTTCGACGGGCTGATGGCGTCGGTGGCTGTGCACGACAAGCATCCGTCGCACCGGTCTTTGCGGCTGTTGGCTGCCGACATGGTCTTCGACAGCCCGCTGCTGGGGCAGGCCGCGCGCAAGGCGGGGCACACGATGGCGTGCACCGCCGACGCGCACCGGCTGTTGGCCAAAGGGGAACTGACCGCGGTCTTCCCGGAGGGCTACAAAGGTCTGGGCAAGCGGTTCAAGGACCGCTACAAGCTGCAGCGGTTCGGCCGCGGCGGGTTCGTGTCAGCGGCGCTTCGCACCAAGGCGCCGATCATCCCGTGCTCGATCGTCGGCTCCGAGGAGATCTACCCGATGATCGGCGACCTGAAGCTGCTGGCCAGGCTGTTCGGGCTGCCGTACTTTCCGATCACCCCACTGTTCCCGCTGGCGGGGCCGGTCGGCATGATCCCGCTGCCGTCCAAGTGGTACATCGAATTCGGCGAGCCGATCGTCACCGCCGATTACGACGACTCCGCGCCGGAAGATCCCATGGTCACATTCGAGCTCACCGACCAGGTGCGCGAAACCATCCAGCAGACGCTGTACCGGTTGCTGGCCAACAGGCGCAACACGTTCTTCGGTTAACCCTGCGGCTCAGCCGACTCCGGCGCTTTCCCTAGCGCTTTGGCGATCATCGCGTCACGGCGCGCGGCGATCGCGGCGACCACCTCGTCCGGCTCGCCCTCGTGCAGCGCCTCGCCGATCACGGTCACCACGCTGGTGATCACGGGCTTGCCGTCGGCGTCGGTGACCTCGCCGCGAATTTCGGTGACCACGGTGCCGTGCGACTCGATCACGTTGTCGAGATAGGAGTCGAAGAACAGCTTGTCGCCGGCCAGGATCGGCCGGTGGAACTTGATCTTCTGGTCGCGGTGCAGCACCCGCTCCATGTTGATCGGCACGTCGAAGTTCTTGAAGATCTCCAGCTGAACCTTGCGGCCCGCCACCGTCAGGAATGTCAACGGCGCCACCAAGGCCGGGTAGCCAAGTTCAGCGGCAGCTTCTTCAGAGTAGTGCGCCGGGTGCTCGTTTTGCACGGCGCGCGCGAACTCGCGGATCTTTTCGCGGTCCACCGAGAAATAGTCGGGGTAGCGGTAGTGCGTACCGATGATCTCTTCAGCTATGGCCATAACGCCGCGAGCCTATCTAATGCCGGTTTCACTGCTCGCCGTGGCGGCGCGACGCGATCGCGGCCAGCGCGCCACCCGCCGCGCCCAGCGCCAACGCAGACGGCACCCCGATGCGGGCGGCTTTGCGTGCGGTGCGAAAGTCGCGGATCTCCCAGCCGCGTTGCCGGGCCAGAGCGCGCAGCGCATGGTCCGGGTTGATGGCGACGGCGGTCCCGACCAGCGACAGCATCGGCACGTCGTTGTAGCTGTCCGAGTAGGCCGTGCAGCGCTTGAGGTTCAGACCTTCCCGGATGGCCAGCGAGCGCACGGCGTGTGCCTTGCCGCTGCCGTGCAGGATGTCGCCGACGAGCCGGCCGGTGAACACGCCGTCGACGGATTCGGCGACGGTGCCCAGCGCGCCGGTCAGACCCAGCCGCTTGGCGATGATGTTGGCCAGCTCGTACGGCGTCGCGGTGACCAGCCACACCTGCTGGCCGGCGTCGAGGTGCATCTGAGTCAGCGCTCGCGTGCCCGGCCAGATCTTGTCGGCGATGATCTCGTCGTAGATCTCCTCGCCGAGCGCCACCAATTCGGCCGTCGAGCGGCCTTCGATGAACGCCAGCGCCTTTCGCCTGCCCTCGGCCACGTCGTCGCTGTTCTCTCGACCGGTGAACTGAAACTTGGCCTGCGCGTAGACGAACCGAAGCAGGTCGCTGTAGTTGAAGTACTTGCGGGCGGCCAGTCCCCGGGCGAACAGCACCAGGGACGAGCCCTGCACCAACGTGTTGTCGACGTCGAAAAACGCTGCGGCCGTGAGGTCGACGGGCGGGGGCGGCGGACCGGACTGCGCCGGTTCGGGTAGTTCGGCGTGGCGGGCCACATCGGCCGCGAGGTCGGCGACGGCGGCTTCTGCGCTGGCGTTGCCGGCGACATCCTGAGAGGCGGATTCCGTCACCGTTCAACAGTAGGACACCGACCGCGGATACTTGCGACGTGAACAGGCGGGTGACGTTGCTGACGCGGGACGGGTGCGTGATGTGCGAGCAGGCCCGGCGGCGGCTTCGCGAGCTTGCCGACGAGCTGGGCTTCGAGTTGTCGGTCACCGACGTCGACGCCGAGGCGGCCGACGGCCGACCAAGCCTGCGTGCGGAGTTCGGTGACCGGCTGCCGGTAGTGCTGCTCGACGGGCATGAGCACAGCTACTGGGAGGTCGACGAGCTCCGGCTGCGTGCGGACCTGGCGCGTTGACCTTCACCCAGACTGACGCCACCGCGGGAAAGTGCGAGAGCGGGCCGCGCGGAATACCGTTTCGGGAAAAGGCGGAGGAATTTGGTCGGCTAACCATCAAACGATTACCGTGGATACCGTGGTGATTCGGCCGTGAGCGTGCTGCTTTTCGGGGTGTCGCACCGCAGCGCGCCAGTAGCGGTGCTCGAGCAATTGAGCACCGACGAAGCAGATCAGGTGAAGATCGCCGACCGGCTGCTGCAGTCGTCGTTGATCACCGAGGCCATGGTGCTGTCCACGTGCAACCGCGTCGAGGTGTACGCGGTCGTCGACGCGTTCCATGGCGGCCTGTCGGCGATCGGCCAGGTGCTCTCCGAGCATTCGGGCATGTCGCTGCAGGATCTGACCAAATACGCCTACGTGCGCTACGCGGAAGCCGCCGTCGAGCATCTCTTCGCGGTCGCCAGCGGGCTGGATTCCGCCGTGGTCGGCGAACAGCAGGTGCTCGGGCAGGTTCGGCGGGCCTACGCGGCCGCGGAGGCCAATCGCACGGTCGGGCGGGTGCTGCACGAACTGGCCCAGCGTGCGCTGTCGGTGGGCAAGCGCGTGCACAGCGAAACCAGCATCGACGCTGCCGGCGCCTCGGTGGTGTCGGTGGCGCTGGGCATGGCGCAAACGCGGCTGGACGGGCTGGCCGGCCGCACCGCTGTCGTCGTCGGCGCCGGTGCGATGGGAGCGCTGTCCGCCAAGCAACTGGCCCGCGCCGGCGTGGCCCGCGTGCGCGTCGTCAACAGGTCGCTGCCGCGGGCCCGCAGGCTGGCCCACAATCTCCGCGACGTCGGCGTCGACGCCGACGCGTGGTCGCTCGATCACCTGTCGGGCGTGCTCGCCGAAGCCGATCTCGTCGTCTGCTGTACCGGCGCAGTCCGTCCGGTGGTTTCGCTCGCCGACGTGCACCGCGGACTGGCACACGGCAGTGAGCGGCAGCTGGTGATCTGCGATCTCGGCATGCCCCGCGACGTCGACCCGGCCGTCGCCGGGCTGCCCGGCGTGCACGTCGTCGACATGGACCGCATCCAGCGCGAGCCGTCGGCGCGCGCCGCCGCGGCCGACGCCGAAGCAGCCCGCCTGATCGTGGCTTCTGAAGTCGCGCAATACCTTTCGGCTCAGCGGATGGCGGAGGTCACCCCGACCGTCACCGCTTTGCGTCAGCGCGCCGCCGAGGTGGTCGAGGCTGAGCTGCTGCGACTGGACAACCGCCTGCCCGGTCTGGACGGCGCCCACCGCGAGGAGGTCGCGCGCACCGTGCGCCGGGTCGTCGACAAGCTTCTGCACGCCCCGACCGTGCGGGTCAAGCAGCTCGCCAGCGCGCCGGGCGGCGACACCTACGCCGAGGCGCTGCGTGAGCTCTTCGAACTCGACCCACAGGCCGTCGACGCCGTCGCGGCCGGCGAACTGCCGCTGACGATCGAACCGGAAGCTCCCAGGTAGCGCTTGACCATACGGATCGGCACCCGGGGCAGTTTGTTGGCCACCACCCAGGCCGGTGCCATCAGAGACGCGCTCATCGCGCGGGGCCACGCGGCGGAACTGGTCACGATCAGCACCGAGGGCGACCGGTCGGCTGAGCCGATTGCGACGATCGGCGTGGGCGTGTTCACCGCAGCACTGCGCGAGGCGATTCACGACGGCCGCGTGGACATGGCCGTGCACTCCTACAAGGACTTGCCGACCGCCCCGGACCCGCGGTTCACGATCGCCGCACTTCCCCGGCGCGAAGACCCGCGCGACGCGCTGGTGGCCCGGGACGGTTTGGTGCTCGGCGAGTTGCCTGCGGGCTCGGTGATCGGCACGTCGAGCCCGCGGCGGGCCGCACAGCTTAGAGCATTGGGTCTCGGTTTGGAAATCCGCCCCCTAAGAGGCAACCTTGATACCAGGTTGAACAGGGTGGTAAGCGGTGATCTCGACGGCGTCGTGGTGGCCCGGGCGGGCTTGGCCCGCATCGGACGCCTCGCGGATGTGACTGAGACGCTCGAGCCGGTGCAGATGTTGCCCGCGCCGGCTCAGGGTGCGCTCGCGGTCGAGTGCCGCAGCGGCGACACCAAGCTCGCGGCGCTGTTGGCGAAGCTCGACGACGCCGACACGCGCGCAGCGGTCACCGCGGAACGAGTCCTGCTCGCCGAACTGGAGGCGGGTTGCTCCGCGCCGGTCGGCGCGATCGCGGAGGTGGTCGAGTCGATCGACGAGGACGGCCGCGTCTTCGACGAGCTGTCACTGCGCGGCTGCGTGGCGACGCTGGACGGATCCGACGTGATCCGTGCGTCCGGGATCGGAACGCCCGGGCAGGCTGCGGAGCTTGGCCGCTCTGTTGCCGCCGAGCTGTTCGAACTGGGTGCCCGGGAGTTGATGTCCGCGCGTGAGCGCGAGTAATGGGTAAAGCGAGGTAAAGATGACGCGAGGGCGGAAGGCCAAGCCGGGACGCGTCGTGTTCGTGGGTTCGGGGCCCGGCGACCCGGGCCTTCTGACGGGGCGGGCACGCCAGGTACTGGCGTGCGCGGAGCTGGTGTTCACCGATCCCGACGTGCCGGCCGAGGTGTTGGCGCTGGTCGGGACGACTCTGCCTGAGCCGCCGAAGCTGTCGTCGCCGGATCCGGGCATCACCGACGACACGGTGGACCCGAACCTGCCGTCTGTCCCCGAGGTGCGCCCCGCGCTCGGCGACCCGGCCGAGGTGGCCAAGACCCTGGCCGCCGAGGCGCGCGCCGGCATCGATGTGGTCCGGCTGGTGTCGGGTGACCCGCTATCGGTGGACGCGGTGATCACCGAGGTGCAGGCCGTGGCCAAGACGCATCTGCATTTCGAAATCGTTCCTGGTCTGCCCGCGAGCACCGCGGTGCCGACGTACGCGGGGCTGCCGCTGGGTTCGTCGCACACCGTCGCCGACGTGCGCGACCCCAATGTCGACTGGGCGGCGTTGGCGGCGGCGCCGGGCCCGCTGATCCTGCAGGCCACCGCCGAACACCTGGCGGAAGCCGCCCGCACGCTGATCGACTACGGGCTCGACGAGACCACGCAGTGCGTGGTCACCGCCCACGGCACGACCACCCAGCAGCGGTCGGTGGAGAGCACACTGCAGACGCTGACCGACACCGCAGCGCTGGGCGCGTCGGACCCCGCCGGACCATTGACGGGCCCGCTGATCGTCACGATCGGCCGCACCGTCGCCCACCGCGCGAAGCTGAACTGGTGGGAGAGCCGGGCGCTGTACGGCTGGACGGTCCTGGTGCCGCGCACCAAGGACCAGGCCGGCGACATGAGTGAGCGGCTGATCGGGCATGGCGCGGTGCCCATCGAGGTGCCGACGATCGCGGTCGAACCGCCGCGCAGCCCCGCGCAGATGGAGCGGGCCGTCAAGGGCCTGGTCGACGGGCGCTACCAGTGGGTGGTGTTCACGTCCACCAACGCGGTGCGCGCGGTGTGGGAGAAGTTCGGCGAGTTCGGCCTCGATGCCCGCGCGTTCTCCGGTGTGAAGATCGCCTGCGTGGGACAGGCCACCGCCGACCGGGTGCGGGCATTCGGGATCACCCCCGAACTGGTGCCGTCCGGCGAGCAGAGTTCGCTGGGGCTGCTCGACGAATTCCCGCCCTACGACGACGTTTTCGACCCGGTCAACCGTGTGTTGCTGCCGCGTGCCGACATCGCCACCGAGACGTTGGCCGAGGGATTGCGCGAACGCGGTTGGGAGATCGAGGACGTCACGGCGTACCGCACGGTCCGCGCGGCACCGCCGCCGGCCGAGACCCGGGAGATGATCAAGTCCGGCGGCTTCGACGCGGTCTGTTTCACGTCGAGTTCCACGGTGCGCAACCTGGTCGGGATCGCTGGCAAGCCGCACGCCCGCACGATCGTGGCCTGCATCGGGCCGAAGACCGCCGAGACCGCGGCCGAATTCGGGTTGCGGGTGGACGTGCAGCCGGAGGTGGCGCAGATCGGGCCGCTGGTCGACGCGCTGGCCGAGCACGCTGCGCGGCTGCGGGCCGAGGGCGCGCTGCCGCCGCCGCGTAAGAAGAGCCGCAGGCGGTAGGGGGTGGGGTTCCCCCGCCAGCGTCCGCGCCGCCTTCGCTCGACCCCGGCGCTTCGTCGGCTCGTCGCGGAAACAACCTTGCAGCCAAGGCATCTGGTGTTGCCGATGTTCGTCGCCGACGGGATCGACCAACCTCGCCCGATCACGTCGATGCCCGGCGTGGTGCAACACACCTACGACAGCCTGCGCCAGGCGGCTTCCGACGCGGTCGCCGCCGGCGTCGGCGGGATCATGCTGTTCGGCGTTCCCCGCGAGCAGGACAAGGATCCCACCGGAGAGGCTGCCGTTGCTGCCGACGGAGTGTTGAACCGGGCTCTGCGCGAGCTGAACAAGGAGCTGGGCTCAGCCACCGTGCTGATGGCCGACACCTGTCTCGACGAGTTCACCGACCACGGTCACTGCGGACTGGTGGACTTCTCCGGGCGGGTCGACAACGACCAGACGCTGTCGCGGTACGTGGAAATGGCTGTGGCACAAGCGGATTCGGGTGCACACGTGGTGTCGCCCAGCGGCATGATGGACGGCCAGGTCGCGGCGATCCGTGACGGGTTGGACGCAGCAGGCCACACCGACGTCGCCATCCTCGCGTACGCGGCGAAGTTCGCGTCGTCGTTCTACGGACCGTTCCGGGAAGCGGTGGCCTCCAGTCTGTCCGGCGACCGGCGCACTTATCAGCAGGACGCCGGCAACGCGCGGGAAGCCGCCCGGGAAATCGCGCTGGACATCGACGAAGGCGCCGACATCATCATGGTCAAACCCGCGATGGCGTACCTCGACGTGGTGCGCGCCGCCGCCGAGGTCTCACCGGTGCCGGTCGCCGCATACCAAGTCTCGGGTGAGTACGCGATGATCAGCGCCGCCGCTGCCAACGGCTGGATCGACGGGCGGGCGGCCGCGCTGGAAACACTCACCAGCATTCGGCGCGCGGGCGCCGACATCGTGCTGACGTACTGGGCCGCGGATGTCGCCAACTGGCTCGGCTGAATCCCCCGAGCAGCAGCAGGAGCCGCCCACCCGGCCGGTGGACGTCGGGACCGGGTTCGGGCTGTGGCTGTCGGCGCTGCCGCTGCTGCTGATCGGCGAGGCCGTGGACACCGCGACGTCGCCGGAGGTGCCGCACAATGTCGTCGTCTACTCGATCACCGGATTGGCGATGTTCGTGGTGACTGCGCTGGTGGTCACCTTCCTTTTTCTGATGCGGCAGGGCTACCGGTGGGCGCGCACGCTGCTGACCGGCGGCGGCGTCGCGTCGGTGATCTACGTCGTCACCAGCCTGTTCACCGTGCAGCGCCCCACGCTGGGCGCGGTGGTCTATGCGATCACGGGCATCGTCGGGTCGGTGCTGATCCTCGGCGGCGTGTACCTGCTGCACCGCAAAGACGCACACGCCTATTTCACGCGCTGAAAGTCGATAAAGTGGTTCGATCATGACCTCAGCCAGTTCGCGCCCCGTGTCGGTCCAGATCGCGATCTGGGCGTGGGTGGTTGCGGCGATTTGGCTGGTGCTCAGCGGACTGCTGGCCGTGACTGCCGACTACGGTCGGCTCGTCGGCAGCTTTCCCACTGCCAGCCTGTCGGAGGACCAGGTCCGCTCGATGGCGTTCGTCTTCCGTGGATTCGGTGTGTTGTTCATCCTCGCCGGAGCGTTACTCGCTTTCCTAGTCGGTCGAACGCGCAAGGGCGACAAGCGGTTTCGAAGAGCATGCGTCGCGCTGTCGTACGGCATCGTGCTGCTGCTGGTGTTGTGTGCGCTGCTGCTCGGCATCGTGATGCCGCTGCCGGCGGCGATCGCGTTGCTCGTCGCGGCGGTGGCGGCCAGCCGCGACTCCGCGACCACGTGGTTCGACGCCGTGGATGCAGAGGCACAGGGTGACTGACGGCTCGCCGTCGGCGCCGCTGTTCCGTGAGGTGGGCGCCAGCTGGTGGTGGTTGCTGGCCGGGCCGCTGGCGGCGGCGATCATGCTGGCCATCGAGGTCAACGCGGGAATCGGTCCGCAGCTGATCATCCCGGCGTTCTTCCTCGTGATGGTGTCAGGGTTCCTCGCCATCCAGATCAAGGCCGCGCGAATCCACACCTCGGTCGAGCTCACCCGCGAGACCCTGCGCCAGGGCACCGAGACCATCGACGTCAGCGCGATCGTGCGGGTTTTCCCCGAGGCCGACAAAGAGGCGGATCCGCCGAAATGGCAGTCGGCCCGCGCGCTGGGCGAACTGACAGGGGTGCCTCGCGGCCGCTTCGGCATCGGGCTCAAACTCACCGAGGACCGCACGGTGCAGGCGTGGGCGCGCCGGCATCGCGAACTGCGAGCTGCGCTGATCGAACTCGTGCAGGAGCGCAGCGCCGAGAACCCCGGCGCCGCCACGTGAAGCGCGCCATCGTCGAGCTCGTGCTGGCCGCCGCCTTGGCGGCCGGCTGTGTGCTCAGCTGGCTCGGGGCCCAATCGACCGTCGTGGTTTCGCCGGTTGCCGACGGCGAGCCCGCCACCAGTTCGGTCGCGTACTACCCGCCGCTGCTGGTTCTGGCGTTCATGCTCGGCACCGCCGCCGGTGCACTCGCGGTCGTCGGCATCGCCCGGCTCCGGCGCCACCGCCAGTTGTTACAGAGTGCAGTGTCTGTAACATCGTCTCCATGACTGAGCTCGCGCAGACCACGCCCGGCACCGACGACGCGTTGCCGCTGGGCCCGCAGTCGCTGGTGTGGCGGTATTTCGGCGACAACCGGATGTTGCTGATCGGCCCCCGCCCGGCCGTGCTGCAGAACATGCTGGCCGAACTCGGCCAGGGCGTTCTCGACCACTCGGTGTTCTTCTCCGACACCGCCGCCCGCGTCAAGCGCTCGCTGCCGCCGATCTTCAACACCGTGTACGGCTCGGACGCAGACAACCCAGGCCACCAGGTCCGCGACTTCCACCACCAGATCAAGGGCGAGATGCCCGACGGCGGCCGCTATCACGCGCTGGACCCGGAAACCTATTTCTGGGCGCACGCCACCTTCGTCGAGCAGGTGCTCTACTTCGCCGACACCTTCGTCAAGCGGCTCAGCCGCGCCGAGAAGGAACAGATCTATCTGGAGTCCAAGACCTGGTACCGCCGCTACGGCGTCAGCGACCGAGTGATGCCCACCGATTACGCTGCATTCGAACAGTATTGGGACACAATGCTCGACAAGGTCGTGGTCGCTCATCCCACCGCGAAATACGGCGTCGGCTACGTCACCAAGGGTTTTCCGTGCCCGAAAGGTGTTCCGCCGCTGGTATGGCGGATAGCGGCGCCGCTGTTCAATCCGGTGGCGGCCTTCTTGACGACGGGCGGTCTGCCGCCGCGGGCACGGGTTCTGCTGGGTCTGCCGTGGACTGACCGTCAAGAACGGCGCTATCAGCGGTTCGCCGCGCTGTGCCGGTCGAGGCCGGTCAACTGGCTGTGGGACCGCTTGCCGATGCGGTTGCGATACAACAAGTTTGCGCGGTCCGGATATGCCAGAGCAGCAGCTGGCTGACCCCGTCACCACCGCGATCCTGGACGCGGCAATGGTGGAATTCGAGCGCCACGGGTTCCGCCGGGTGGCGCTCGACGACGTCGCCCGGCGCGCCGGCGTGAGCCGCATGACGATCTACCGGCGCTTCACCAACCGTGACCAACTCGTTCTCGCGGTCATCGACCGCGAGAACGCCGCGCTCTTCGCCGACATCGCTCAGCAGCTGAAAAGCCGTGGGCCGCAGAGTAATTACTATGTGGAAGCGTTCACCTCGGCGATCCTGCAGCTGCGCCGGCATCGGGTGCTGAATCGGATGATCACTGACGAGCCTGCGCTCACGCTGGCGCTGGCCCACCAGCACTGGCCCGCGGCGGTCGAGCGGATGGCCGAGGCGCTGCGAGTCATCTTCCCGGCCGGGTTCGCCGAGCGGATCGGCGATCAGGCCGTCGGCGAGCTCGCGGACGTCATCCTGCGCTACGCGCTGATGGCGCTGCTGTTGCCGTCGTCGACACCGCTGGAGACGGCCGACGACATCAAAGCATTCGCCGCCGCCCATTTCCTGCCGAGTCTGCCCGCCGCGCTGCGCGCCGTTCCGGCGTAGCGGTCGGCGCCGGAGCGGATCACCAACGTGCGTCCACGGCGGCGACACGCCGAGGCGCCTCGCCAGGAGTTCACGCTCGGGTCAGCAGCAGCGTCGACTTGATGCCCGTCGCCTTCATGATCTGCCGCCAGGGCGGCTTGACCGACTCCACCGCTTCGGCGGTCGGCACAATTCGGGGATTCGTCACCCGAAACGTCTTGCCGTTCAACATCACTCGAGCGCCGTTGGCCGCCTGCACGTTGCGCACCCAGTCGCTGTCGGTTCCGTACGGCAACAGCACGGCGACGCCGTCGTGAGTGCGGAAAACGGACACCGGCGTGCGGTAGGTCTTGCCCGAGCGTCGTCCGACGTGCTCGATGATCGACCACATCGACACCCAGCCGCTGATCGGCCGGACCAGCCGGTTGACCACCTGCCGGTTGAACCGGGCCCGCCGGCGCGCGAAATCGCTCATGCGTCATCTTTCTTCAGCAGCACTGCGTACTCGAACGGCAGCCTGGCGAAGATCGGCCGCCACAGGCCCTTCACCGACGGCGCCGCCACAGATTTCGGCATCACCCGAGGATCGGTCACGGTGAACGTCTTGCCGTGGCGCTGCATTCGGCCCCGGCCGGCAGATGTCAAGTTCTTCAGCCAGTCGCGGTCGGGCCCGTAGGTCAGCACTATCGCGACACCGTCGTGGGTGCTGAACACGTTCAGCGGCGTGCGGTAGACCCTGCCCGACCGCCGGCCGACGTGTTCGAGGATGCCCATCGCCGGCAGCCAGCCCGCCCACAGCCGCTGAATCGGGTTTGTGACGCGGCGATTGAACCGGGCAAGCCATTGCGGCAGTTGCATGGTGACCATCAAACTCGTGGGCATGGCCTACCTCAAGCCGCCGTGGTTCACTGCCAAGATCTTCAACCGGCTCGCGATGGCCAGCGGCATGGCGAACACGGAAACGCTGACGGTGACGAAGCGGAGCACCAAGGAACCGCAGAAAGTGCCTGTCCATCCCGTCTTCGCGCTCACTCCGGCGAGGACCTAAGTCACTAGATCTCGCATTCGACGAGCGGGACCGCCTGCGTCGCTTACAGTCGGTTTTCGGCAATTTCGCGAACGCAGGGGGACATCGATGTCGACCCGTACGAAGTGGGCGGGAATCGCGGCTGCGGTTTCTGCGGGGGTGATCGCCAGTGTCGTGGCCGCGGTGGCGCCGGAGGGCGCGCCGGTGGTCTCGTCGCCCACGGCGGCAGCCACCGCTACGCCATGGGTGCCGCGGCCGATCTTCGGGCCGAAGCCCGTACCCCAGCCTCGTTCGGCTATCGGGCAGACGCAGAAGCCACGCCCGGCCGAGAACAGCACCGACTGGGGTAGCAAGGCCAACGCACCGTTCCAGGCGATCCAGCAGGCGCTGGGCAGCCTGGGCGACGCGCTGAACGCTTCGGACATCGGTGCCACGCAGTCCGCATGCCGCCAGCTGAGCAGCGCCGGCGCCCGGTTCGCGGCAACCCTGCCCGCCCCGAAGCAGGCGCTCACCGACGAGGCGCAGGCCGCGGTCAGTGAGATCAACGCCGCGTCGCAAGCCTGTCTGGCCGATTCGCCCGACATCGACGCGCTCGTCACGCACGCGAACGCCGCCAACGACCATCTGACGGCCGTGGCGAAGATTTCGTCCGGCAGCGGCTAGAGGTCCTACACCCTGTAGTCAGCGCCTGGCCTGCAGCTGGGACACTGGTTCCATGTGCAGCGCTGAGCAGGTCCGCTTCGACGACGGCGCCGCACGCACCGCTGTTTCCGCCCGTCTGTTCGCCCAAGCCTGCGACGTGATCCCGGGCGGCGTGAACTCGCCGGTGCGGGCTTTCAAATCGGTTGGGGGCACGCCGCGGTTCATCACGTCGGCCCGCGGCTATTGGCTCGTCGACGCCGACCGCAACCGCTACGTCGATCTCGTCTGCTCGTGGGGCCCGATGATCCTCGGCCACGCCCACCCAGCCGTCGTCGAGGCCGTGCAGCGCGCCGCCTCCACCGGCTTGAGCTTCGGTGCGCCCACACCCGCGGAGACCGAGCTCGCCGCGGAGATCAGCCGCCGCGTGCCACCGGCCGAGCGGGTCCGGCTGGTCAACTCCGGCACCGAGGCCACCATGAGCGCGGTGCGGCTGGCCCGCGGGTTCACCGGCCGGCCCAAGATCGTCAAATTCGCCGGCTGCTACCACGGCCACGTCGACGCGCTTCTTGCCGACGCCGGTTCCGGGGTGGCGACGCTGGGCCTGCCGTCGACGCCAGGGGTCACCGGTGCGACGGCCGCGGACACGATCGTGCTGCCGTACAACGACGTGGCCGCGGTGGAGCAGGCCTTCGACCGGTTCGGCACCGAGATCGCGGCCATCATCACCGAAGCCTGCCCCGGCAACATGGGCACGGTCGCGCCGGAGCCGGGCTACAACGAGGCGTTGCGCCGCATCACCCGACAGGCCGGGGCGCTGCTGATCAGCGACGAGGTGATGACCGGCTTCCGGGTGAGCCCGTCGGGCTGGTACGGGCTGGAGCCGGTGCAGGCAGATCTGTACACCTTCGGCAAGGTGATGAGCGGTGGGCTGCCGGCCGCGGCGTTCGGGGGGCGCGCCGAGGTGATGGAGCGGTTGGCGCCGCTGGGCCCGGTGTACCAAGCCGGCACCTTGTCCGGAAACCCGGTCGCGGTGGCAGCCGGGCTGGCGACGCTGCGCGCCGCCGACGAATCCGTGTACCGCAATCTGGACTACAACGCCGAGCGACTGGCGGAGCTACTGCATGATTCCCTCGCGGAAGCCGGTGTGCCGCACGCCATTCCGCGTGCCGGGAACTTCCTGTCGGTGTTCTTCGGTGACCGTCCGGTCAACGACTTCGCCTCGGCCAAGGCCAGTCAGACGTGGCGATATCCGGCGTTCTTTCATGCGCTGCTCGACGGCGGCGTCTACGCGCCCCCGAGCCCATTCGAAACCTGGTTCGTCTCAGCGGTTCTCGACGAAGAGGCGTTCTACCGCATCGAGGCTGCGCTGCCCGCGGCCGCCCGGGCCGCGGCGAGAGCCCCACGACCGGAGGCGTGATGGCAGAGACCACGACCGTGCACGTGATGCGACATGGCGAAGTGCACAATCCCGACAAGATCCTGTACGGCCGGCTGGACGGCTACAGACTTTCCGAACGGGGTCGCGCGCAGGCCCAGGCGGTGGCCGACGCGCTGGCCGACAACGACATCGTCTTGGTAGTGGCCTCGCCGCTGCAGCGGGCGCAGGAGACGGCCGAGCCGATCGCTGCCCGCCACGGGTTGGACGTGGTGACTGACCCAGACTTGATCGAGTCAGTGAACGTGTTCGAGGGACAACGTGTTTCACCTGGCGACGGCGCGCTGCGGGATCCGCGCAATTGGCGTTATCTGGTCAACCCGTTCCGGCCGTCGTGGGGAGAGCCGTACAAGGAGATCGCCGCGCGCATGCGCACCGCGATCGAGAAGGCGCGCGCGAAAGCAGCCGGGCACGAGGCCGTAGTGGTCAGCCATCAACTGCCGGTGTGGACGCTGCGGCGGCATCTGGAAAACAGGCGGCTGTGGCATGACCCGCGCAAGCGCCAGTGTGATCTGGCGTCGTTGACGTCATTGGTGTTCGACGGCGAGAATTTCATTCGCGCGAACTACTGGGAACCGGCCGCGGAATGACTGGGCGTCGGCTGATTGCTTCGCTGGCGGCTGTGGCGGCACTGTCGACCGCCTGCTCCACCGGTGACGACGCCGTCGCCCAGGGCGGCACGTTCCAGTTCGTCGCGCCGGGTGGCCAAACCGATATCTTCTACGACCCGCCCGACACCCGCCGTCGCCCGGGCGACCTAGCTGGGCCAAGCTTGATGGACCCCGCAAAGACGGTCGGGCTCAACGACTTCGGCGGTCAGGTGGTCGTCGTCAACATCTGGGGACAGTGGTGCGGCCCCTGCCGCGCCGAAACTGCGGAACTGCAGAAGGTCTACGACGCCACCCGGCGTGACGGCGTGGCGTTTCTGGGTATCGACGTGCGCGACAGCAACCGTGACGCCGCAAAGGATTTCGTCGTCGACCGCAAGATCGGCTATCCGTCCATCTACGACCCGGCGATGCGCACGATGATCGCGTTCGGTGGCAAGTTCCCCACCACCGTGATCCCGTCCACCCTGGTGCTGGACCGCCAGCACCGAGTCGCAGCGGTGTTCCTGCGTGAGTTGCTTGCCGAGGACTTGCTGCCGGTGGTGCAGCGGCTGGCGGCTGAGCAACCGAAACCGGGAGTGCAGTGACGGGTTTCGCTCATCTCGCCGCCGCCGGGCCACTGCTCGTCGCGGTCGGGGTAGCCGCGCTGGCGGGTCTGGTGTCGTTCGCGTCGCCGTGTGTGGTGCCGCTGGTGCCGGGCTATCTGTCGTATCTCGCCGCGGTCGTCGGCGAAGAGCAGGCGCACGGAAACGTCGCCGTCAGGACCGCCCGCTGGCGAGTGGCCGGCTCGGCGGTCTTGTTCGTGGCCGGCTTCACCACGGTGTTTGTGCTGGGCACGGTCGCGGTGCTCGGGATGACCACGACACTGATCACCAATCAGCTTCTGCTGCAACGCATCGGCGGCGTCCTGACGATCGTGATGGGGCTGGTGTTCATCGGGTTCATTCCCGCGTTGCAGCGCCAAGCCAGGTTCACGCCGCGCCGCCTGTCGACTGTGGCGGGTGCCCCGTTGCTCGGTGCGGTGTTCGCGCTGGGCTGGACGCCGTGTCTGGGTCCGACGCTGACCGGGGTGGTCGCGGTCGCGTCGGCCACCGACGGGGCCAGCGTCACGCGGGGCGTGCTGCTGGTGGTGGCGTACTGTCTGGGTCTCGGAATTCCGTTCGTGGTATTGGCATTCGGGTCGGCGTGGGCTGTGCGCGGGCTCGGCTGGCTGCGCCGGCACACCCGCGCGATCCAGATCTTCGGCGGAGCACTGCTGATCGCGGTGGGCCTGGCACTGGTCACCGGAGTCTGGAACGACTTCATTGCCTGGGTGCGCGACGCGTTCGTCACAGACGTGAGGCTGCCGATATGAGGCGCGCTATCGCATGGGCCCGCAACACCTGGCGGGCGCTGACGTCGATGGGCACCGCGCTTGTGCTCTTGTTCCTGCTTGCTCTGGGCGCCGTGCCCGGTGCTCTGCTGCCGCAACGAAACCTCAATCAGACCAAGGTTATCCAGTACATCGACGAGCATCCGACGATCGGACCGTGGCTTGACCGGCTGCAGGCATTCGACGTGTTCTCGAGCTTCTGGTTCACCGCCATCTACGTCCTGTTGTTCGTGTCGCTGGTCGGGTGCCTGGCACCGCGGATGGTCGACCACGTCAAGAGCTTGCGCGCCACTCCGGTTGCCGCGCCGCGCAACCTTTCTCGGCTGCCCAAGCATGCCGAGCGCCGGCTCGAGGCGGAACCGGAAGCGCTTGCCGCCGAGATCGACGACCGCCTCGGCGGGTGGCGCCGTGTCATCCGCCGCAGCGACGACGTCGTCGAAATCTCAGCGGAGAAAGGTTATCTGCGCGAGTTCGGCAACCTGGTGTTCCACTTCTCGCTGCTGGGCTTGCTGGTGGCGGTGGCGGTCGGGAAGCTCTTCGGTTACGAGGGCAATGTCGTGGTGATCGCCGACGGCGGTCCCGGATTCTGCTCCGCATCACCCGCGGCGTTCGACTCGTTTCGTGCCGGCAACACCGTCGACGGCACATCGCTGAACCCGATTTGTCTGCGAGTCAACGATTTTCAAGCACATTATCTGCCATCGGGGCAGGCGACGTCGTTCGCCGCGAACATCGACTATCAAGCCGGCGACGACGTGACCGCCGGCAGGTGGCGGCCGTACCGGCTGGAGGTCAACCACCCGCTGCGCGTCGAGGGCGACCGGATCTACCTGCAAGGCCACGGCTACGCGCCGACGTTCACGGTGACGTTCCGCGACGGGCAGACCCGCACCCAGACCGTGCAGTGGCGCCCTGATGACCCGCGGACGCTGCTCTCGTCGGGCGCGATGCGGTTCGACCCGCCGGGCGGCACCTATCCCGATCCCAATGAACGTCGCAAGCACCAGATCGCGATCCAGGGGTTGTTCGCGCCCACCGAGCAGCTGGACGGCACGCTGCTGTCGTCGAGCTTCCCGACGCTCAACGCCCCGGCCGTGGCCGTCGACGTCTACCGCGGTGACGCCGGTTTGGACACCGGCAAGCCGCAGTCGCTGTTCTCGCTCGACCCGGCGCTGATGCATCAGGGCCGGCTCGCCAAAGTGGCGCGCGTCAATCTGCGGGCCGGCGAGCAGGTGCGGCTCGACGACGGGACCGTGGTGCGATTCGACGGCGCCGTGCCGTTCGTCAACCTCCAGGTCTCCCATGATCCGGGCCAGATCTGGGTGCTCGTGTTCGCGTTGACGATGATGGCCGGTTTGTTGGTGTCGCTGGTGGTCAGGCGGCGACGGATCTGGGTCCGGATCGTTCCGTCAGACATCGTCGGTACCGTGAACGTCGAGCTGGGCGGCTTGGCCCGCACCGACAACTCCGGCTGGGGTGACGAGTTCGAACGGCTGGTCACGCGCCTGCTGCCGGACCGGGCGGCGCCCGAGCCAACGAGAAGCGAAGGCGGATCGCGCATGAATACCGAGCGAGAAGCGAAGGCGGATCGCGCATGAATACCGAGCACGTCGACGTGACGCTGGCGACCTATTCGGACTGGGCCTTCACGTCGTCCACCGTCGTGCTGGTCGGGGCGCTGCTGCTGTTGGCGTTCGAGTTGGCCTACAGCCGCAGCCGCAAGGCCGAGGCGCGGGAGTTGGTCGCGGCCGGCGTCGGCGGCGACGGTTCCGCACCCGGCGTGGCCGACGATCCGGCGCGACCATTCGACGAGCGCGTCGGCGGCGCCGGCCTGGCGCTGGTGTACGTCGGAATCGGCTTGCTGTTCGCCTGCGTGGCGCTGCGCGGGTTCGCCACCATGCGTGCGCCGTGGGGCAACATGTACGAGTTCATCAACCTGACATGCCTGTCCGGGTTGGTGGCCGCCGCGGTTGTGTTGCGACGTCGGCAGTACCGCCCGCTGTGGGTGTTCGTGCTGTTGCCGGTGTTGATCTTGCTGACGATTTCGGGCCGCTGGCTCTACGCCACCGCCGCGCCGGTGATGCCTGCGCTGCAGTCGTATTGGCTGCCGATTCACGTGTCGGTGGTCAGCCTCGGTTCGGGGGTGTTCCTGGTCGCCGGCGTCGCGAGCATCCTGTTCCTGTTGCGGATGAGCAGATTCAGCCAGCCCGATACGGAGGGCCTGTTGGCGCGTGTCGTGCAGAAGCTGCCCGATGCTCAAATCCTTGATCGGATCGCTTACCGCACAACGATTTTCGCGTTTCCGGTGTTCGGCTTCGGGGTGATCTTCGGAGCGATCTGGGCGGAGGAGGCATGGGGTCGCTACTGGGGCTGGGACCCCAAGGAGACGGTGTCGTTCATTGCGTGGGTGGTGTATGCGGCGTACCTGCACGCGCGGTCCACCGCGGGCTGGCGCGACAAGAAGGCGGCGTGGATCAACGTCGTCGGCTTCGTCGCGATGGTGTTCAACCTGTTTTTCATCAATTTGGTGACGGTCGGCCTGCATTCGTACGCGGGAGTCGGCTGATCGCTGCGCTAGTGTCGTGCGCGAAGGAAAGACGAGCTAGGGGGACAGGGCGTGCCTGACGGCTTCGACACCGGCGGCTTTCGCGCACAGCAGCGCTTCGACGAGCCCACCACGGGGCCGGTGCGGGGCAGCAACGGCCGTCACAGTCAGCCGCCGCCGCACTGGGCCACCGCGACTCCGCCCACCGGCTTCCCGCAGCCGGCGCCACCCCCGTATCAACCGCCACCCCCACCGCCCACCTCCGAGGACCTGACCACCACGGAGTTGTTGCGCCCGACGAAGCCGCCGCCGTCGAGCGGCTGGCGAAAATGGTTGTATCTCGCCACCTTCAAGGCGGTGAACCTGGGCGAGAGCCCGAAGGACGCGCACCGCAACAATCTGCTCGCGCAAGTCAATCGGCCGCTGCAGGGCTGCTATCGAATTGCCCTGCTGTCGTTGAAAGGCGGCGTCGGCAAGACCACGATCACCGCGGCGCTAGGTGGCACATTTGCGACGATTCGTGGGGATCGGGTCGTCGCCGTCGACGCCAACCCCGACCGGGGAACGCTCAGCCAGAAGGTGCCGCTGGAGACGCCCGCGACCGTGCGCCACCTGCTGCGTGACGCCGAAGGCATTCAGCGCTACAGCGACGTCCGCCGCTACACGTCGCAAGGGCCGAGCCGCCTGGAAGTGTTGGCCTCCGAGAGCGATCCGGCCGTCTCGGAGGCGTTCAGCTCAGAGGACTACGCCCGCACGCTCGACATTCTCGAACGCTTCTACAGCCTGGTGCTCACCGATTGCGGTACTGGGCTGATGCATTCGGCGATGTCGGCAGTGCTGTCGAAAGCCGACGTTTTGATCGTGATCAGTTCGGGTTCCGTCGACGGTGCCCGCAGCGCGTCAGCGACGCTGGACTGGCTCGACGCGCATGGACATCAGGAGATGGTGCGCAACTCGGTCGCGGTGATCAACGCGGTGCGGCCCCGCTCGGGCAAAGTGGATCTGCAGAAGGTGATCGACCATTTCTCGCGGCGGTGCCGCGCGGTGCGGTTGGTGCCGTTCGACCCTCATCTCGAAGCGGGTGCCGAGATCAGTTTGGATCGGTTGAAGCCGGCGACCCAGCGGGCACTGATCGAACTGGCCGCGGTTGTGGCCGACGGCTTTCCGAGCGGCCGGCCGGAGGGCTTCGCTTAACGCTTGGTCGTGTCGTCGTTGCCCCGGCCGAGCCGCCACAGGAATTCGGGATCGTCGTCCGGGCCGATGACGCGGGTTCGGTGCCGAGGCGCGCGCGCAGCCTGCGCCATCCGCCAACCGACGTAGATGAGGCTGGCCAGGATCAGCAAGATGATGAGCAGGTATACCAGCGTGAACACCTCCTTGGGTCGAATATACGCGCGTGGATAGGCTCGGGCGGTGGACAACGATGAGCCGCTTGCGCGAAGAGCAGAAGGCAGCGATGAGCCGCTTGCGCGAAGAGCAGAAGGCAGCGATGAGCCGCTTGCGCGAAGAGCAGAAGGCAGCGATGAGCCGCTTGCGCGAAGAGCAGAAGGCAACGATGAGGGGTCCGACGGGAGGCCGGGGCCTCGGCTGGTACGTGACGTGGTGCTTTACGCGCTGGCCCGGCTTCTTCTGGTCGCCGGCCTGACCGCGCTGATCTACGGCGTCGCCCGCGTGGCCGGCGTGCACGACTTCCCGCTCTATATCGCGTTGGCGTTCGCGATCGTGATCGCGCTGCCATTGGGCATCTGGTTGTTCACACCGTTGCGGCGCCGGGCCACCGCCAGTATCGCCGCTTTCGACGAACGACGCCGCCGGGACCGAGAGCAGTTGAGAGCTCGGCTTCGTGGCGAAAACCCGCCGGGGTAGCGCAAACTATGAGCCCATGACGCAGACCGGGCTGGGCTTCGGCGTCTTGGGTCCGTTGGAGATGACGGTCGACGGGTCGGCGGTGCCGCTGGGCACGCCGAAGCAACGGGCCGTGCTGGCCATGTTGGTGATCAACCGCAACCGTGCCGTCAGCATCGGATCGTTGGTCACGGCGGCATGGGAGCAGTGGCCGCCGGCCGAGGCGCGGGCAAGCCTGCATTCGTACGTGTCGAATCTGCGTCGGCTGCTGGCCAAAGCGGGCGTCGACCCGCGCGCCGCGTTGGTCAGCGCGCCGCCTGGCTATCGCCTCAACATCGCCGAAACAGCCTGTGACATCGGCAGATTCATCGCCGAGAAGAACAAGGGGGTGCAGGCGGCCGCCGCTGGTGAATTCGATACTGCCAGCAGGCATCTGACGGCTGCGCTCGTCCAGTGGCGCGGCCCCGTGCTCGACGATCTGCGCGACTTCCAGTTCGTCGACGCGTTCGCCGCCGCGCTTACCGAGGACAAGCTGCTCGTCCACACCGCATGGGCCGAAGCCGAAATCGCCTGCGGCCGTGGCTATGCGGTGATCGGTGAGCTCGAAAGCCTGACGGCCGAGCACCCTTACCGCGAGCCGCTGTGGGCGCAATTGATCACCGCCTACTATCTGGCCGAACGGCAGTCCGATGCGCTGGACGCCTACCGGCGGCTCAAAGACACGCTCGCAGAAGACCTCGGGATCGATCCGGGCCCGACGGTGCAGGCGCTCTACGGGCGGATTCTGCGGCAGGAGCCGCTGGACATCAAGCGAACCGCCAGGGCCACCGCGGCGGAGACCGTGGTCAGCATCGACCAGCGCACGGCGGTCAGCGGCGAGCATGCGCTGGCATGCCTGCGCGAGCAGTCAGGGCGCAGTCATCCGCTTCTCGCGGCCGCCACCCGGATCGGTCGGCTCGCCGACAACGACCTAGTGCTCGACGACGCCAGCGTCAGCCGCCACCACGCCGTGATCATCGACACCGGCACCAGCTTCGTGATCACCGACCTTCGATCGGCCAACGGGGTCTACGTGGAAGGGCAACGGGTGCGGGGCAGTACGTCGCTGAACGACGGTGACCGGATCCGGATTTGCGATCACCGCTTCACATTCGAGATCCGTTCCCCTGACGAGCACGCTCAGTAGCCCGGTTTCCCCTGTGAGCCGCGTCCGCAGGCATTAGCGTGTTGCCCTGAGCGGCCCCGTGATGCGGCCCGCGGGAGGGTGAGGAAGACCAATGAGTGACACCGACTCGCGGGTGGGAACCGACTTCGGTCACTATCACTTGAGACGGTTGCTCGGGCGTGGCGGCATGGGCGAGGTGTACGAGGCCGAAGACACTCGTAAGGACCGGACCGTGGCGCTGAAGTTGCTGCCGTCAGCCATGACTCACGACCCGGTGTTCCGCAAACGCCTTCAGCGCGAAGCGCATTCGGCGGGCCGGTTGCAGGAACCGCATGTGGTTCCGATTCACGACTACGGCGAAATCGACGGGGTGCTCTACGTCGACATGCGCTACATCGACGGCACGGACCTGCGCAAGATGCTGGTCCGCTACGGGCCCCTGACGCCGGCGCGTGCGGTGGCCATCATTCGTCAGGTCGCGTCCGCGCTCGACGCCGCCCACGAGAGTGGCATCATGCACCGCGACGTCAAGCCGGAAAACATTCTGATCACTCGGGACGACTTCGCGTATCTGGTGGATTTCGGCATCGCCAACGCCACGACCGACGAGAAGCTCACCGAACTGGGCACCGCGGTGGGGACGTACGCATACATGGCGCCTGAGCGGTTCACCAACTCGGAGGTGACCTACCGCGCCGACATCTACGCGCTGGCATGCGTGTTGCACGAGTGCCTGACGGGGGCGCAGCCGTATCCGGCCGACAGCGTCAGCGTGGTCATCACCGCACACCTGATGCATCCGATTCCCCGGCCCAGCGTGGTGCGCCCCGGCATACCCGCGGCGTTCGACGACGTGATCGCCCGCGGCATGGCGAAAGACCCGAAAGATCGGTATGCCACCGCGGGCGACCTCGCGATGGCGGCGCACGAAGCGCTCGCCAGCCGTGACAAGGACCAAGCCGAGACCATCCTGGCGCGAAGCGGGGCGGCCACCATACCGGCCGCAGTCCCGCCGACAACTCCGGCCGGCTTTGCGACGCCGCCGCCCAGCTTCTCGACGCCGCCGCCTGCGGTGCCGCCGCAGGGCTCGCAGACTCCGCCGCCGACGCCGCCGCCGTTTGCGGCCGCATCGTCTCAGCCGCCGTACCAGCCTCCTCCACCGTCGGGACCGGGCGGCTGGGGACCTGGCGGCTGGGGACCCACCGGTCCCATGGGTCCCGGCGGCCCGCCGGGGGGACCGCCGTGGCAGCCGCCGCCGTCGGGACCGATGCCGTCGGCCCAGCCGCCCCAACGCAACTGGACACCGATCATCCTCGGCATCGTCGCGCTCGTCGTCGTGGTGATCGTCGCCGTGGTGGCCATCCTGCTGATCCCGAAGTTGCTCAAGAGCAACGACGACACCTCGACGACCACTACGACGTCGCCGACCACTACGACCAGTACGAAGACGCGGACCACCAGCCGGACCGCACCGTCGACCACCGGTCAGGGCGGGCCGATCGCCAAGCTGATGACGCTTCTGCCGCCGGGCTACGACCCGGGAACCTGCAAGCCGGTCACTCCCGTCGCGGATGCCTTGGCCACGGTCGACTGTGAACAGAACTCCAAGCCGGGCGGGCCCGCCGTCGCCCGCTATTCGTTGTTCGGTGACCAGGCAAGCCTTGACCGGCATTTCGAGAGCGCGATGAAAGAAGACGAAGAGCTGCTGACGTGCCCCGGCAGCGACACGCCCTCGCCCACCACGTGGCACTACACGTCCACGCCGGACAAGGTCGAGGGCCAGGTGGCGTGCGGCAGATACAAGGGCGACTCGGATGTCATCTGGACCCGCAACGAGGACCTGATGCTGGGCAGTGGTCAGGGACCCGACATGGCTGCGCTACACGACTGGTGGCTGCAATTCGGCTGATCGCCGCGGCCCATCCTGACCCGACGACGCCGACGCGCCGAACCGACGCGGCTCTTTAAGATCGGGTGTATGAGCGCACAATCGTTGTACCAGAGGTGGATCGAGGAATTGTGGTCGGGGAAGCCGGTCGCCGCCGAGTTGGTGTCCGACGACTTCGTGGGCCACTGGCCGGGGCGTGACATCCACGGGCCATCGGAGCTGCAGGCGATCGTGGACGAGACGCGAGAAATGATGCCGGACTTGACGTTCGACATCGAGGTGGGTCCGCTGGTCGACGGTGAGCTGCTGGCTGCGCGATGGGTCGGTCGTGGCGGCGACGGAAGCGTCGCGTTCACCGGCAACGACATCTTGCGGATCGCCGACGGGCGCTTCGTCGAATACTGGACGGGGACGTCGGCCGCCTGATCACGTCGGCGGCGCCGCCAGTGTCAGCGCCAGTGCGACGGCCGCCGACCACACCAGCATCGTGAGCCCGGTGTCGCGCAGCACCGGAATCAATTGGCGTCCACCGCGGCCGCGCCGCACCGGGGCCGCGGCCCGCCACGCCAGCGGCGCAGCGATGAAACCACCCGCAGCCCACGGGGTTGCGGCCGTCAGGCCCAACGTTGCGACAGCCGCGGCACCGAGCAGCACTTGATAGAACACCCGGGTGCGGGCATCGCCGAGCCGCACCGCCAGCGTGACCTTTCCGGTGCGCGCGTCAGTGGGGATGTCGCGCAGGTTGTTGGCGACGAGCACTGCCGACGACAGCGAGCCCGTCGCCATCGCCAGCACCACGCCCACCCAGTCCACGCGAAGCGCCTGCACGTACTGCGTGCCCAATACCGCGACCAACCCGAAGAACACGAACACCGCCAGCTCGCCGAAGCCGCGGTATCCGTACGGCTTTGAGCCGCCCGTATACAGCCAGGCACCCGCGACGCACAGCGCGCCGACCGCGATCAGCCACGGCGCGCTGGTGAGGGCCAGTGCCAGACCTGCGGCTGCGGCGACGGTCAGGCTCACCGCGGCGGCCGCCCGCACCGATCTCGGTGTCGCAAGCCGTGATCCGACCAGTCGCAGCGGTCCCGCGCGCTCGTCGTCGGTGCCGCGGATGCCGTCGGAATAGTCGTTGGCGAAGTTGACCCCGACGGTCATCGCGACCGCCACCAGCAGCGCCAGCAGCGCCTTCCACCACACCGCGGCGTGCAGCCACGCGGCCGCCCCGGTCCCGGCGATCACCGGCGCGACGGCGTTGGGCAACGTACGGGGACGCGCTCCCTCGATCCACTGCGCGACGCTGGCCACAGCGTCGATAGTCGCATGCTGTTTGAATGGGCCAATGATCGGCGTGATCGGAGGCAGCGGCTTCTACACGTTCTTCGACGACGACGCCCGCAGCGTCGAGATGGACACCCCATACGGGCCGCCCAGCGCGCCGATCACCATCGGCGAGGTCGCTCACCATGAGGTGGCGTTTCTGCCGCGCCACGGCGTGCGCCACGAGTTCTCGCCGCATGCGGTGCCGTACCGCGCCAACATGTGGGCGTTGCGCGCGCTGGGTGTGCGGCGGGTCTTCGGGCCGTGCGCGGTCGGCAGCCTGAGCCGTGAGCTCGGCCCGGGTGCGATGGTGGTGCCCGATCAGCTCGTCGACCGCACGTCCGGCCGCGCCGACACCTACTTCGATTCCGGCGGCATTCACGTCACCTTCGCCGACCCGTACTGCCCGACGCTGCGGCAGGCGGCGTTGGCGCCCGGGATCACCGACGGCGCGACGATGGTGGTGGTCCAGGGTCCTCGGTTTTCCACCCGTGCCGAGAGCCGGTGGTTCGCGAGCCAGGGCTTCGAGCTGGTGAACATGACCGGGTATCCGGAGGCGGTGTTGGCCCGTGAACTCGAAATATGTTACGCGGCAATCGCTTTGGTCACCGATCTGGACGCCGGTATCGACGTCGGATCCGGGGTGCGCGCGGTCGACGTGTTCGCCGAGTTCCAGCGAAACCTGGGGCCGTTCAAGCAAGTGGTGCTCGACGCCATCAGTGCGGTGCACAGCGAGCGCACCTGTACCCATTGCTTGCCGCATGAGGGCGTGTCGCTGCCCTTCGAGCTGCCATGAAGGTGCTCGTGACCGGCGCGGCCGGGTTCATCGGGACGCGGGTGGCCGATGCGCTCAGCGCCGACGGCCACGAGGTCGTGGGTGTGGACGTGATGCTTCCGGCCGCCCACGCGCCGGGCAGTCAGCCGCCGCCCGGCTGTCATCGCGTGGACGTCCGCGACGCCGACGCGCTGGCCAGCTTGCTGGTAGGTGTCGACGTGGTGTGCCATCAGGCCGCCATGGTGGGCGCCGGCGTGAACGCCGCCGACGCCCCGGCGTACGGCAGCCACAATGACTACGCCACCACCGTGCTGCTGGCCCAGATGTACGCCGCGGGGTGTTCGCGGCTGGTGCTTGCCTCGTCGATGGTGGTCTACGGGCAGGGCCGCTACGACTGCCCGGTCCACGGGCCGGTCGAGCCGCCGCCGCGGCGCCGCGAAGATATGGACGCCGGCATGTTCGAGCACCGCTGCCCACTCGGCGGCGAGGATCTGCAGTGGCGACTGGTGGACGAGGACGCGCCGCTGCGGCCGCGCAGTCTTTATGCCGCCAGCAAGACCGCGCAGGAGCATTACGCACTGGCCTGGAGCGAGGCGACCGGCGGATCGGTGATCGCGCTGCGCTACCACAATGTGTACGGCCCGGGCATGCCACGAGACACGCCGTATTCGGGGGTCGCGGCGATCTTCCGGTCGGCACTCGAAAAAGGAGATGCTCCAAAGGTTTTCGAAGACGGTGCCCAGATGCGCGACTTCGTCCACGTCGACGACGTCGCAGCAGCCAATGCGGCGGCCGTCCGCCGGGTGGGCGCGCAGTGGTTCACCGCCGCGAATGTCTGCTCAGGACAACCCATCTCGATTCTGCAGGTGGCCGAACTGCTGTGCAGTGCAAGCGGCGGGCCGGCGCCCGTGGTCACGGGCCAGTACCGCAGCGGGGACGTCCGCCACATCGTCGCCGACCCCACCCGGGCGCGCGACCTGCTCGGGTTCACTGCCCGCGTCCGCCCAGCGGACGGCATTCGTGCCTTTGCAACGGCGCCGCTGCGCGCCTGACAACCGGCTGGCTCAGCGATCTGCCGCGAGCGGCAACCTGACCTCGAATCGTGCGCCCGTGCCGAGATTGTGCGCCGAGAGCGTGCCGTGATGCGCCTGCACCAACCCGGCCGCGATCGCCAACCCCAAACCAGAACCGCTCGGCAGCGACGGGTCGCTGCGCGGCACCCGTCCGTTGGAGCCCCGGTACGCCACGTCGAACACCCGCGGAAGGTCGGCCTCGTCGATGCCCACGCCGGTGTCGTCGACGCGGGCGAACGCACCGTTCTCGTCGGCGCCGAGCGCCAGCTTCACGGTGCCGCCCGCCGGCGTGTGCGCGATTGCGTTCGCTACCAGATTCGACAGCACGCGCACCAACGCGCGGTCGCTGCCGATCACCCGGACCGGTTCGGCGGGCAGCGTCGCCTGCAACGCCACGCCGGCCCGTTCCGCGGCGATCTTGTGCGCGGCCAGCACGTCGTCGACCACCTCGTCGAGTGCCACCCGCTCCTGCGTCAGCTGCACGGCGCCGGCGTTGATCTTCGACATCTCGAACAGGTCGTCGACCATCTCCGACAGCCGAATCGACTCTTGCTCAATGTGTCTGGCGTGCTCGCGGATTTCTCGCGGCGGCACCACGCCGTCAGCCAGCGCCTCGGCGACCGCGCGGATGCCGGCTAGCGGCGTGCGCAGGTCGTGGCTGACGAACGCCACCAGCTGCCGCCGCGACTCCTCCGAGGACCGCTCGGAGTCGCGAATCTGTCTCTCCCACACCGTTCTTCGGGCCTGGAACCGGGCCAGCATCACCGCCGCCGGGATGGTGACCACCGCGACGATCAGCAGCACCACGGCTATCTGCCGGAACGTCTGCGTGATCATGAAGCCCGAGGCGCCCAATACGCCTGCCAACGTCGCGAGCGTCGGGATGAGCACCAGCACCACCATGCTGACGGCCAGCGACCACGACCGCGCCAGCCGGATCACCAGCCAACCGGCCACCACGACGGGCACCGTGCAGCCCAGCGCCCAGCCGGCGATCTGTACCAGATCATGTGTCGGCATGCGGTTCGCCCCACATGTACCCGCGCCCCCACACGGTCTGAACACGATGTCGCGCACCAAGTTTCGTACGCAGCCTCTTCACGTGCACGGTCACGGTCGACAGGTCGCCGAACTCCCAGCGCCACACCCGCTTGAGCAGTTCCTCGCGGGTGAACACGGTGTCCGGGTGGGTCAGCAGGAACAGCAGCAGGTCGAACTCACGGTTGGTCAGGTTCACCTTGCGCCCGTCGACGTACACCGACCGCGCGGCAGTAACCACCTTGAGCCCGTCGGCGGTGATCTCCATCGGCACCGCAGAGCCGGGAGCCGGGGCCCGGCGCAGCACGGAGCGCACCCGCAGCGCCAGTTCTCGAGGGCTGAACGGTTTGGTGACGTAATCGTCGGCGCCTGCCTCCAGGCCCGCGATGCGGTCGTCTTCCTCACCCAGCGCGGTCAGCAGAATCACCGGGATCGGGTAGCCCCCGCCGCTGCGCAAGGTGCGGCACAGCGCCATCCCGTTTGGGCCGGGCATCATCACGTCGAGCACCGCGACGTCGATCCGCTGGGTGCCCAGCACCCGCAGCGCCTCGGTCCCGTCCCCGGCGACGGTGACGTCCAGGCCGTCGCGCTCGAGATAGCGCCGCACTACGTCACGGACGACGGTGTCGTCGTCGGCGATCAGTACCCGGGCGGCCACAGCCCCGAGGTTAGTCGGAAACGGGAACGACCTGCGGCGATGTCATTGATTCGTCACCCCTGCCCGCGCAGCGGCGGACACCGGCGTGACTAACCTCGGCACACATGCCCGACTGTTCGGTGACGGTGGTGCTGCCGTGCTTGAACGAAGCGGCGTCCCTGCCGGGCGTGTTGGCGAGAATTCCGCCGGGTTATCAGGCTCTGGTGGTCGACAACAACAGCACTGACGAGACCGCCGATGTGGCGCGCAGCCACGGCGCTCGGGTGGTCACGGAACCACGGCCGGGGTACGGCTCGGCAGTGCACGCGGGCGTCGTCGCGGCGACGACGCCGATCGTGGCGGTGCTGGACGCCGACGGCTCGCTGGATCCGGCGGAGCTGCCGCTGATGGTCGCCGAACTCGAGCGGGGCGCCGACATGGTGATCGGACGTCGGCGCCCGGTGCGCGGGTTGCGCTGGCCCTGGCATGCGAGGCTGGGCACCGCCGCGGTGAGCTGGCGGCTGCGGACCCGCTATGGGCTGCCGATACACGACATCGCGCCGATGCGAGTGGCCCGCCGCGACGCGCTGCTGCGACTCGGCGTCGAGGACCGCCGGTCGGGATATCCGGTGGAGCTACTGGTGCGGGCAGCACAGGCCGGCTGGCGCGTGGTGGAGCGCGACGTCGGCTACGGCCCCCGTACCGGCGGGAAGTCGAAAGTCAGCGGGTCCGCGCGTGGCAGCCTCGTGGCGGCCGTCGACTTCTGGCGGGCGATCTCATGACGCTTCCGGTGACGGTGCTGGTCGTCGCGAAGGCGCCCACACCCGGGCAGGCCAAGACCCGACTGGCCGAGGCGGTGGGTGCACAGGCGGCAGCACAGATCGCTGCGGCCGCGTTGCTGGACACGCTCGACGCCGTCGCGGCAGCGCCGGTGGCCAGTCGTGTGGTCGCGTTGACGGGTGATCTCGACACCGCGGTGATGGCCGACGAGATACGTTCGGCGCTGAGCTCTTTCATCGTCGTTCCGCAACGCGGTACGGATTTCGGCGACCGGCTGGCCAACGCCCACGCCGATGCCGCCACCGCGGCTGGACCCCGGCCCGTGCTGCAGATCGGCATGGACACCCCGCAAGTCACGGCCGGGTTGCTTTCCCGCTGCGCTGACGCGCTGCTGGCCGCGCCTGCCGTGCTCGGAATGGCGATCGACGGCGGCTGGTGGGTGCTCGGGGTGCACTCGCCCATCGAGGCGGACGTGCTGCGCGCGGTGCCGATGTCGCAACCCGACACGGGTGCGATCACGCTTCGCGCCTTGCGCGACACCGGAATCAACGTGGTGCTTGTGGACCAACTGCGCGACGTCGACACCATCGACGACGTGGCCGCGGTGCGAGAGCAGTGCGCATCCGAATCGCGGTTTGCCAAGATCACCCAAGGGCTGTGACGTGCTGGGCAACCTCTACGAACTGGCGCTGAGCGGTGAACGGTGCTGGGTTCGCCACGACGACGGTCGCGTGCACCTGCTTCCGGTGCGCAGCTGGCTGGGCGGGCGCGGGGCCGACGATGCCTTCGACCGCGCGGTAGTCGGCCTGTGTGACGGCCCTACCCTCGATTTAGGCTGCGGCCCAGGGCGATT
Organism: Mycobacterium sp. NGS35; assembly: GCF_059812855.1. Taxonomy (NCBI): domain Bacteria; kingdom Bacillati; phylum Actinomycetota; class Actinomycetes; order Mycobacteriales; family Mycobacteriaceae; genus Mycobacterium; species Mycobacterium sp. NGS35. Next base: position 665,477 of record NZ_JCALDL010000001.1, on the reverse strand, counting down.
GGTGGCCCAGCTGATGCGCCGCGGCATCCCAGCGCTCGGTGTGGACCAGTCGGCCACCGCAGTGCGGCTAGCGCGGCGCCGAGGCGCGCCGGCACTACGCCGCGACATGTTCGCGCCATTGCCGGCCACCGGCCGCTGGCACACCGTGCTGCTCGCCGACGGCAACATCGGCCTGGACGGCGACCCGGGGCGGATCCTTGCGCGGGCCCGTCAGCTGCTGCGGGAGGGTGGGCGGTGCCTGGTCGAATTCGACAGCGCCGCAACGGGCGTGCACCGCGGCTGGGTGCGGCTGGAGTCCGCGCGGGCGGTCGGGCCGTGGTTTCGCTGGGCGTCCGTCGGCGTCGACAGCGCCGCCCGCCTGGCCGAGCTCGTCGGGATGTCGGTCATCGAAATTCATCGGGTGGATCGACGGGTGGTGGCGAGCCTCGCCGTCGGACCCGCACCAGCCGGATCGCGTAGCAGCCCGCGCTACTAGCGAACATTGCCGCACACAACAACAGCCACCTGCCCAGAAACGGCTGCTGCGTCTGACCGGTGGCAGCCTGGTACGTGGCGGCACCCTGCTCGATGATTCCGGGCAGGAACACCAGCAGGGTCAGCGCCGCGCCGAGCAGGGGCACGCGAAGGTGGTTCACCACGGGCACAGGAGATTTCGGCAGCCGCCGATCGGGCAACGTCAAGAGTCGGTCGGCCAACGAGTACAGCGGAAACAACACCAGGTCGTGTCCGACGACGGCGGCTGCGAACCACACCGCGATCGACTGCCACCACACGTGCGGGTTCCACAGTGTCTGCGGTTTCATCACGGCGATGACGTAAGCCAGCGCGGCGAACCCGGCCAGCATGGTCAGCAGGTGCAACGGATGCGACCCGTAGAACGTGCGGTAGCGGGCCAGCAGGCCGCGGGCGGTGGTCACGGTTCGGGCTCGAACTCGATAGACGCCACCCACTTGGTGTTGTGGACGCCGGGCAGTGCGGGAACGATGATCCGCGCCGGATATCCGTGGTCCGCCGACAACTCCGCACCGTTGACCCGCAGCGTCAGTAGCGAATCGGGGTCGAGCACCTGATTGCGCTGCAGCACAGCGCGATTGAATGCGCCGAAGCGTTCCAACGACGTCACCCGCGCCAGCCGCGGCGTCGGCACGCCGGCGAGCGCGGCCAGGTCACGCAGCCGCACGCCGCTCCATGTTTCGGTGGTCGACCAGCCTTCGACGCACGCGATCGGCAGCCGTGCGGTGTGTTGCGCCATGGCGGCCAGTGCATCGCGGTCCAGCGTCACCGGAGCGGTTCCACCAGTCAGCCTGAGTCGCCACCGCTCGCCGGTGCTCTCGGGGCTGATCGCTGCCGCGAATGCGGTCCGGTTGACTTGAAAGTCGTTGGGCCCCGATCCGTGGTCGCGCCCGCGTGGGAGCAGCAACGCCGAATGGCGGGTCCAGCCGCCGACGGTCTGCCCGGCGGTGATCGCGGCCATGGCCAGCGCCCCGCCACCCACCAGTGCCAACGCACCGCGGCGGCTCACCGTCGCCGGTGCCGGATCGGCGGCCACCAGTCCGTCGGGATCGGGCGGCTCTGGCTGTGTGTCAGAGCGTTTGGTGCGCAACACTTCTCGCACCGGGATGGCACGCACACCGCTGAGCATGCGCGGAACCTTCAATGTGATGTGCATCAGGAAGCCGACGATGAACACCCATGCGCCGAAGTAGTGCGCGGTGTAGAAGCTGAAGCCGAAGATGTAGTCGTATTGGATGTTCAGCACACCGGTGGCAAGCTCGAACAAGACGCCGCCGACGAGCATGAGCAGCGAAACCCGTTCCAGCATTTGGGCTATCGACCGACTCGGTGGCCAGACGAACAGCTTCGGGATCACCGACCACAGTTTGGCCAGCACCACGGGGATGAGCACGAGTCCAAGCCCGACGTGCACTCCCTGGGTGAGCCGGTACAGCCATGCCGGTTGAGTGGGCCAGTCGAACGTCGGCAGTTTCAGCCATCCCACGTCGGCGGGGATGGCCTGTCCGTACTGCGGGCCGTACGCGATGTAGGACAACAAACCGGTGAGGATGACGACCGGCAGGGCGACCAACAGCACCAGGCCCAAGACCGAGGTCAGCCAAGGGCCGCGAAGGGGACTGCGCCACCGGCGTCCTGTCGGCGGACTGTCGTCGGCCATGTCTCTCGTCTACTCCGGTCTGCGGGCAGCGGCACCGTTTTTCCGGAGACGAATTTCTTACCAGTTCGTGTAGATGACGTGGTTGAGCACCAACGCACCGACGACGTTGGCGGCCAGCCACCAGCGATGTGACCGCTGCGGCAGCAGTGCCGGCGCCGCTGTCAGCCACATCGTGAACGGCAGCCAGATGCGTTCGGTTTCAGCCTTGCTCAGCATCGACAAGTCCGCGCACGCAATCGCGGTGAGTGAGGCCAACACCAGAAGGTGAATACCGCGGCGGCGGCGGATCGCCGCGAGATCGAAGACCTTGCCGACTCCCGCGACACTGCCCAGACCGATCGCGCACACCACCGACGCCAGATTGGCCCAGCTCCAGTACTGAAACGGTCGGTCATTCGCAATGCCTTGCCAATAACGTTGCTGCACAAGGGTGTAGCCGTCGAACCACCAAAAGCCTGCCCACGCGAAGACACCGACGACCATCAGCGCAGCGGGTATCGCGACGGCCAGCGCTGTGAACGCGTCGCGACGTCGATCGGCGGTGAAGAGCACAGCCACCGCCAGGACTGCGATCAGTGCCAGGCCGTAGTTCAAGAAGACCGCCCAGCCCAGCAGCAGACCGGCACCGGCGGCGGCCACGGCGGGCAGCCGGACGCTTCGGCTGACGGCCAGCGCCAGCAGCGCAAGGCCCCATGCGGCAACTCCCGCGAAATAGCCGTCGGCTGACACGGCAACCCAGATGGCGGTCGGTGCGACCGCCACGAACGGCGCGGCGAGCCGGGCGGTGGCTTCGCCGTCGATGGCCCGCAGCGTCACGACGATCGCCGCGGCCGCGCTGGATCCGGTGAGCAGGCACAAGGTGCCGGCCCAGCCGCCGCCGCCCAGCCCGATGCGGTCCAGCCAGACGAACGTCAGCAGCGCACCCGGCGGATGGCCGGAGACGTGGGTGATCCAGGAGTCGGGCTGGAAGTCGGGGATGCGACGGGCGAAACTGCGCAGTGCCGCCGGGATGTCGGTTACCGACGGCACTTGACGCAGGTATTCGTGCTGGGCGGTCAACCGGCCGGCAAAGCCGCGCTTCCAGCCGTCGACCATGGCCAGCGCGAAAGCCCACGCCGCTGACGTCGCCCACGCGACAACCGGCAGCGCCCGCCACGGCAGGCGTTGGGCGACAGTGGGTCCGCACGCGACGGCAAGCACGCCGATCAGCACCGCGACCGGTGTGCCCCATCCCACGTGGGTGTTCCACCATCCGAATATCGGTGCGGTATCGGCGAATTGGTGGATTCGTTCGGGTGACGAGCGGATCAGCGGCGTGACGACGCCGAGATGCAGGTGCGGCACGACGAACGCGGCTGTCACCAGCGCGACGGCCAGCGGTACCGCGACCGCCTCGCTGCGCACTTTCACGACGCCACCCTATGGGCAGATCACCGGGAGAACCGTCCGGCCAGCGCCCGCCTGTCCACCTTGCCGATTCCGCGCAGCGGCAGCTCGTCGACGACATGCAGCTCACGCGGCGCGGCAGTGCTGTCCAATGAGGCGCCGACGAACTCCCGCAGCTCCTGCAGCGTCGGCGGCTGACGGTTTGCCGCAGGCACCACCGCGGCGACCACCCGCTCGCCCAGGCGAGGGTCGGGTACGCCGAACACCGCGCACTGCGCCACCGCCGGATGGCTTGACATCACGGCCTCGACCACCTGTGGCTGCACGGTCAGCCCGCCCGTGCTGATGCCCTCGTCGAGCCGGCCGTACACGGTGAGCACACCGTCGGCGTCGATGCTGCCCGCGTCGTCGGTGCGGAACCAGCCCGGTTCGGCGAACGGGTCAGCACCCGAGGGCGGATTGCGGTACCCCTTGGCCAACGTGGCGCCACCGAGCACCACTCGCGCATCGTCGATCCGCATCCGCACCCCGTTCAGCGGCACCCCGTCATAGACGCAGCCGCCGGCGGTCTCGCTCATTCCGTAGGTGCGCACCACGTGAATGCCTGCGCCACGAGCTTTTTCCGCCAGCGCAGGAGGGAGCGGCCCGCCGCCGATCAGCACCGCGTCGAACTCAGCCAGTGCGCCGGTCGCCGCCGGGTCGTCGAGCACCTTTGCCAATTGGGTTGCCACCAACGACGCGTAGCGTCGACCGCTACCCAACGCCTGCACCGCGGCGGGCAGCAGTGAGACGTCGAAACCGCCGGAGACGTCGAGCACCACCGGCGTGGTGCCGGCGAGCGCGCTGCGGATCAAAACCTGCATGCCGGCGATGTGGTGCGCCGGCAATGCCAATAGCCAACGACCGGTACCGCCCAGGCGCGCGTGTGCAGCAGACGCGCTGGCGCGCAGTGCCGCTGCGGTCAGCATCGCGCCCTTCGGGACACCCGTCGTGCCTGACGTCGCAACCACCAGCGCCACGTCGTCGTCGATCGGTTCGCCGGCCCGCAAAGACGTTGTCAGCAAGGAAGATTCACGTGGGCTCCAGGTCGGCACGGGCAGCAGTGCCTGGGTGCGGCCGGTCAGCATCTGCTCCACCGCGGGCAGCACACGCGAAACCTCGGCGCCGGCGGGAATCTCGAGCGTGTGCAGGGTGGCTATCCGGTGTCCTCGCTGTCTCTCGGATCGTCCAGCGGCCAGCCACCGACGGCGAGGCGCTGACGCACGCGCTCCACGTCGTCGGGCGACGGCAGTTCGTCGGTGATGCCGGTGATGGCCACGCCGATGTCGATGTGGTCGAAATCACCGCGCTTCATCAAGTCGGCGGCGACAGCTTTCACCTCGTCGGTGGTGAGGCGACGCGACAGCAGGGCGAGCACCGGCATGTAGTCGGTGGCGGGCATGCCCTCGGGATATCCCGCGCGCAGCCACGACGCGATCGCGCTGAGGAATCGGTTCACTGCGCCACCTCTCCTCGACGTCCGCCCGCACGGTTTGGTTGATTCGATCGTAGAGCGGAGAACGCGACCAGCCCCGGATCGGCTGCACGCCCCAACACACCGCATCCGCCAGGTGAATAATCGGTGAACTCCTCGCAGGTCAGAGCAAACTCCCTGCTCGACACGAGTTGCGCTATCCACGGAGTTTGTGTGAATCAGCCTCCGTGCCAGCAGAATGGGCGCCATGAGCGCGGAGTTGCTGATCTTGGGGTTGCTCGTCGCGACGGCACTCGTGTTCGACTTCACCAACGGATTCCACGACACCGGCAACGCGATGGCGACGTCGATTGCCACCGGCGCTCTGAAACCCAAGGTGGCAGTTCTGCTCGCCGGGGTGCTCAACCTCGTGGGCGCATTCTTGTCAGTCGAGGTGGCGGCCACCGTCACCACCCAGGTGCTGAAGATCCAGGACGCCAAGACCGGCCACCTACTGGCTGGAATCGACCCGTCGACGGGGCTGACCATCATCTTCGCCGGGCTGATCGGCGGAATCCTGTGGAACCTGTTCACGTGGTTGTTCGGCATTCCGTCGAGTTCCTCGCACGCACTGTTCGGCGGGCTGATCGGAGCGGGCCTCGCGGCGATCGGCGTCGGCGGCGTCAACTGGAGCGGCATCACGCAGAAGGTCTTGATCCCGGCCGTCGCCGCGCCCGTCATAGCGGGAATTGTGGCGGCCGCCGCGACGTGGCTGGTGTACCGGATCACACGCCAGGTCCTGAAGAGCCGACGCGAAGAAGGGTTCCGGTGGGGCCAGATCGCGACGGCCTCGCTGGTGGCTCTGTCGCACGGCACGAACGACGCGCAGAAGACGATGGGTGTGATTGCCCTGGCGTTGATCACCACCGGGCACCTGACCGGCGACGTCAAGAAGGACGGACTGCCGTTCTGGATTGTCGCGAGCTGTGCCGTGGCGATCGGACTGGGCACCTACATCGGCGGATGGCGGGTGATCCGGACCTTGGGCAAGGGTCTGGTGGAACTCGAGTCCCCGCAAGGCCTTGCCGCCGAGGCGTCGTCAGCGGCGATCATCCTCAGTTCCAGCGCCGCCGGAATGGCCTTGTCGACCACCCATGTGGCGACGGGCTCGATTCTGGGCAGCGGCGTCGGAAAGCCGGGAGCTCAGGTGCGGTGGGCTGTCGCCGGACGGATGGCCGTAGCTTGGCTGCTGACGCTGCCAGCGGCGGGAGTGGTTGGCGCACTGACGTTTTGGATTTCGCACGGGATCACCGGGTTCAGCTCGCCGCTGTGGGGTGACATCGTCATCTTCCTGATCCTCGTAGGTGCGTCGTTCTACATCTGGCGGCGCGCTCAGCAGCAGAAGGTCGACCACACCAACGTCAACGCCGAGTGGGACACCACGACCAACTCGGTGGTACCTCCCGGGACTCGGCCGACCGACGTCGCGACGCCCAAAGAACCGATCGCTTGAGGTCTTGAGATGAGGAACGACTGATGCACTATCTGGAGAGCATCCTGCGTGTGCTCCTCGTGGGGCTGCTGCTCGGCGCCGGCCTGCCGGCAATCTTCGCTCTGGGGTTGGTGGCCTATTCGGGCGGGGCCGGCGGCGTCGACGCCAACAGCGTTGTGCAGCAACCTAATACGGCGTTGAAGTGCCTCGGGGTAGTGCTGTTCCTAGTCGTCGCCGCAGTGATTGTCATCGGAATCCTGTGGATCACCCGAGGAACCATCATCCATCACTTCGGGATAGATCTGTTCCCGTTCCTTCCGAGGAAATGAGCTGACATCGATGGCTGAGAACCGCAGTTTTTTCGAGTGCGCGCTGAAGTGGATCCACCAGGGATACCCGAATGGTGTTCCGCCCAAAGACTATTTTCCGTTGCTCGCCTTGTTGAAACGGTCGCTCACCGAAAGCGAAGTGGTGCAGGCGGCGTTGTCCATCCTGCGAGAGGGCGATTCCGACACGCCTGTTACCACCGATCAGATTCATGAGGCGATCCGCCGAATCACTGAGCAGGAACCGAATCCGGAAGAAATCCATCAGGTGGCGTCGCGGCTGGCATCGGTCGGCTGGCCGTTGGCGACGACAGCCGGCTGACCGCGACATCGCGTCGCGCTCAGCGAGGAACGTTGCTGTCGTGGATGCGGTGTCACTCATGCTGGATCTTCGGAGGCAATGACGCATTCGGTGCTTCAGACGCTTGGCGCGCTGCTAGCTCGATTCGGCGGTGCAGGCTGTGCCAATAGGCGGCGTCACCGTCGAAAAGGCCTGAGCGGTCCGGTGCTAACCCGGCTGCGTTGTCTGTCAGTTCGCGGATGATGTCGGCGTGTCCGACGTGGCGCGCTGTCTCGGCGAGCATGTGAACCAGGATTTGGTGCAGCGTCACCGTGCGGCGCCCCGGAGGCCAGCTTGGGACGGTGCCCGGGTGATCGAGATCGAAGTCTTCGATGGTGGCGTCGGAGTGGGCACAGGCCCGCTGGTACAGATTCACGATGTCGTGCCGAGTCTCGTCAGCGGTTGCCCACATGTCCGCCGTCGGCTCCGTCGGCTCCGCCAGCCACAGCGGCCGCTCGGGAAACGGCCGGCCGAAAACGTCACCGAAGTAACCGATTTCGCAGCCGGCCAGATGTTTCACCAAGCCCAGCAGGTTCGTGCCGTGCGGTGTCATCGGGCGTCGCAGTTGGTACTCGGACAAGCCGTCAAGCTTCCAGAGCATTGCGACCCGGGAATCGTGCAGGTAACGGTGCAAATGCTGCTTGAAGTCCTTACCAGTGGCTGTTGTCATGTCTCAGGTGGCCGATCGAACACCGAAAGGACGATAACGCGAGGACGCAAGGCCGTTCAGGCGGTCAGGATCGTCTTGATCGCGTCGCCGTGGCAATGCTCGCGAAGGGCGGCGGGCGCGTCGTCGAAGGAAGCGGTGAGTGTGGTCACCAACTCCGGCTGCAGCCGTCGTGATGCCATGAGTTGCAATACTTCTGGCATGACGGCGCGGACATGGCTGCGGCCGATGTGAAGGGTCACATTGCGCACATAACAGGCCGCCAACGGAATGCGTGCACTGCGGTGAAGCGACCACACGCAGGTGCAGACTCCGTCGGGTGCGGTATGGCGAAGCACGTGACGAAGTCCGGTCGGGGTGCCGGTCGCATCGACGGTGAGTGCAGCGGTCGGCCACTCGCGGCGCTGTCGTGGCTCTAAGGCGCGGAACCCGAGCCGCTCCGCCCGATCGCGAACGGACGCGCGGCCGTCGACCACATAGATTCGGCGGGCACCGAGCGCCTGGGAGATCAGCGCGGTGCACAAGATAGCGCTCGACGTCATCGGCTCCCGGTTGCCCAGTCGCCCGACGATCAGCACTTCGGTGTCGCGATCTGCGGCCAGCAGGGCGGGCAGATGCGGTGCGACCTGACGGTAGGCGTCACAGATGTTGTCACCGACGCCGGCGGCGGCAGCGGGATCGACACCGTCGGGCAATGTCACCAGCATCGCGTCGGCGTACGGAACCGCCATCAGATCAGCAAGTGCGCCGCCCCACAGGCCACCCGAGATGCCGAATCCGTACATCGATGCCGGCGGGACCGCCAGGCAACTGCCGGTGAGCCCGCGCCGGCATGCGGCGCATTGTCCGCAACTGATCTGAAACGGCACCACCACCCGGTCGCCGACGCGAACGTCGTTCACCTGGTCGCCGACCTCGGTCACCTCTGCCACGCATTCGTGGCCCAGGTGCAGCGGCAATGGAAAAGGCGTGCGGCCCAACATCATTGCCCGGTCGACGTCACAGGTGGCGACAGCTACCGGCCGCACCAGAGCACCATACGGTGCAGGCCGACCGGGTCGCGGAACCGATCGCCAGCGCAGCCGTCCGCCCGGCGATGCGATCAGTCCGCGCATCCGCTCGCGGCGCGGCTTGGCACGGCTGCCGAGTTGCTTCATCCGCATCCGGATGTCGCGGTGCAGCGGCAGACGCGCGGCGGCGAGGGCATCGGGGCGCAACAGTGCGGCGTAATGCCCTATCGCGGAGCGGGCCCGCACCCGATCCCGGTCGGCGCGGTGGCTCGGCTCCGTCTTACCGATGGCCATCGGAACTCCTTTCACGAACGGTTGTTTCGGATGATGCTTGGCGTTCACTCGATGGCGCGGATGAGCCGTTCGATGACTGCGCCGGCGTCCTGGCGTGCTTGCTCGTGGTCTTCGGCGCGTGCGACGTACAGGGTGGCTTCGCGGATGGCGGCCAGCATCGTCAGGGCCGTCGGCTCGATCGGCTGAGGCGGGATGCGGCCCGTCTCGACCGCATTGGTCAACAGCGCTCTGACGAGCCCGATGTTGTAGCGGTTACCGATCTCGGTCCATCGGGTCCAGCCGAGCACCGCAGGAGCATCCACCAGGACGATGCGCTGAATCTCCGGATCCGAGCAGGCGTCCAGCCAGAAGTTCGCTCCCAGGCGCATGATCTGCACCGGATCGCTCTCGTCGGCCTGCGCGATGGCCTCGGCCATCCGGGTTGCGACTTCGGCTTCCACTTGCTCGAAAACCGCGGCGAAAAGCTCGGTCTTGTCGGCGAAGTGGTGATACAGCGCCCCTCGGGTCAGGCCGGCCGCTCGAACGATGGTCTCCAGTGCTGCCTCACCGAAGCCGCGGGCGGCGAAGAGCTGCCGGGCCGCTGAAATCAGCGCTTCGCGGGTTTCTGCGGCCCGCTGCGCTTGGCTGCGGCGAACATCGTCCAACGTGTTGCTCCTCATACATACTGTATGTATCCTCCTACATACTGTATGTAGGTCGCTGAATCATAGCTGTTGCCGCGGCGCTGCGTCGCCCGACTCCAGCGGAAAGAAGACCACGATGTCGACGACCCGCGAGAAGGTGTGGTTTCCCAGCGGTGACAGCTACTGCACGGCGTGGCACTACCCTGGAACCAACGGTGCATGCGTGGTCATGGCCGCCGGACTCGCGGTGATCAAGGAAGCGGGCACCGATCCACTCGCATCGGAGCTCCACGACGCGGGCTACAGCGTCCTGGCCTTCGACTACCGCTATCTGGGTGAAAGTGGCGGCACTCCAAGACAATTGGTGCGCTTCCGCGATCAGCTCGCCGACTACCAAGCCGCCATCGACTTCGCCGCGACGCTGCCCGGCGTAGATCCCGCCCGGCTCGCCATCTGGGGGTTCTCGGCGTCAGGCGGCCATGTGTTTCTGCTCGCCGCGCGTAACCCCGGGCTGGCTGCGGCGATCGCGCACGCACCGGCCGCCGACGGACTCGACGCCATGCGCAACGCCCTGCGGCACATGACTTTACTGGCGTTCGTCCGGTTGATCGCTCGTGCCGCGGCCGATGCGATCGGGGGACTGTTCGGTCGCGATCCGCTGCTGGTGCCGCTGGCCGGTGAACGCGGCACCGTCGCGGCGCTCACCACACCCGACTCGCGCAATTACTCGAGGGCGCTCAATCCTTCGAACCGCTACCCACACTGGCAGCAAGCCGTCGCGGCTCGGTCTGCGGTACGCATCGGCTTCTACCGTCCGGCTCGGTACGCCAAGCGAATTCAATGTCCGCTGCTCGTCGTCGCCTACGACGCCGACGGTGTCGCCCCGCCCGGGCCGGCAATCCGTGCCGCACGGCAGGCGCCACGCGGCCGGCTCGCCCGCCTTCGCGGTGGACACTATTCGGGATTCCTCGACGCCCAGGAGGAGACGACGCAGGCCATCTTGTCCTTCCTGGGTCATACACTCCAGCCGCTCGAGTCCACCGGTCGAGCGGATCACCGGACGATCACCGGACATAGTGCGTGAGGACCTCAGAGCCGGTACATCTCCCGGCGCATGGCTGCCGACTCCAGAAACGAGCTGCGAGGCGGCGGATAACTGCGCTTCACCCGTGGCTCCGGTCGGGTGGCTTTGGATAGCCATGCGGTCAGCAGCCGCCAGCGGCGCCGAATTTGGGCACCGCCAACGTCGGGCCGCCGCAGCGGCACTGCAGTCGTCTTGGCGAAGTCGCCAAGCGGTTCGGCGGCAGGCCAGAACGGGATGTGGATGGTGGCCATGGCGTGCGGATCCTCTCGTGTTGTTGGACGCGCTCGTGCTGCGATGAATCAGAAACACCCACAACGGCTTTCGTCGATGCCATCGTTTCGGTGTGTGATGATTCCGACGCTACGGGCCGCGGAGGTCGCTGCGCGTCGTGCGAGGGTCCGACCTTGATCTGCAACCAGGGTCGGAGCGCGATGTCGTACCACGGGACGATGCCGTCGCGCGCGGTAGCTCCTAGGATTGCCCGGTGATGTCTGCGGTGCAGAACCTGCGCCTGAGGGTGCGCCGGAGGGGGGACATTCTTCCCGGCGGCTTCAGCTGGACGTTCGTCGGCACCGTGGACGCTACGTTGGCCGTGCTTGCGGTGATCGCGGTGTTGCAGCGTCCCGCCTCTGACTGGCTCGCCGCCACTCTCGCACTGCTGGTAGCCGGCGCGCCGTACGTGTTCTTCTTCCTCTTGGGTTTCGTGAAGTACGAAGCCGTCGGGCTGTGGGCCGCATGGATGACCGCAACGGCGATCTTGCTGTTCGCCACCTCGACGCCGATCAGGGCAGATTTCGCGCCGCTGTTACTGGGTCTGACTGTCGGGGTGGTCGGTTCGCTGACGTCGATGCGTGGCGGATTCCTGGCCGCGGCCTCGGCGGCCGGCCTGTTGTGTGCGGCCGCCGCGCTGGACCGCCTCGACAGCTGGCCGCTGTATCTGGCGTTCGTCGGGATCGGTTGGATGGTCGGCTATCTCATGCGCATCCAACAGCAACTGCTGATCGCACAGGGCGAAGCACAAGACCAATTGGCACACCATGCAGCCGCCGACGAACGGCGTCGCATCGCACGAGAAATACATGACGTGATCGCGCATTCTTTGAGCATCACCCTGTTGCATGTCACCGGGGCGCGCCGCGCGCTGCAGCAAGACCGCGACGTCGACGAGGCCGTCGACGCCCTCGAGCAGGCCGAAAGACTGGGGCGCCAGGCGATGTCGGACATTCGCTGCACCGTGGGTCTGCTCGACACCGCCGAAAGCAAGCTGGCACCGGAACCCGGGGTGGCCGACATCTCTGCTCTGGTCGCAGGATTCGTCAGCGCAGGACTCGAGATCACGCTGCGCGTCACGGGGGAGCTGGATCGTGTCTCCGCGGCCGTCGGGCTGGCGTTGTACCGCATCGCGCAGGAGTCGCTGTCCAACATCGCCAAGCATGCGCCGCGCTCGGCTTCCACCATGACGCTCGCTATCACCGACACCGCCGCAGTGCTCAACGTCTTCAACGAGCTGCCGGCGGCGGTGCCCGCAGGAGGTTCGTCGGCGGAGGGCCGCGGTGTGCGCGGGATGCGGCAACGGGCTGATCTTGTCGGTGGAACGCTGGCTGCGGGCCCATCTCACGGCGGCTGGTCGGTGCTGGTGCGAATTCCACTGGAAGGCAACGAAATTCAGCACAACGGCAGGTTATGCGGGTGATGACCGGCCAGGTGGAAATCAGTGCGCTTCTTGTCGACGACCAGGAGCTGGTGCGATCCGGGCTACGGCGAATTCTGCGGCGCAAGGACGGCATCAGTGTCGTCGGCGAATGCTCCGACGGTGACGAGGTCCTGGACGCGGTCGCCCAGTACCAGCCTGACGTTGTGGTGATGGACCTGCGGATGAAGCGGGTCGACGGGATCGAGGCGACCCGCCTACTGGTGTCCGGTGGCGGCCCGCCGGTTCTCGCGCTCACCACCTTCAGCGACGACGAGTTGCTGTCGGGTGTGCTTCATGCCGGCGCAGCGGGATTCGTCCTGAAGGACTCGTCCGCCGAAGAGCTGATCCGCGCTGTGCGGGCCGTGGCCCGCGGCGACGCCTATCTCGACCCGGCAGTCACCGGACGAGTCTTGAGCACCTACCGCGACGGCCCCGCGCAGCACACGTCGGCAGAGATCACCGAACTGACCGCGCGGGAACTGGAAGTGTTGCGCCTCATCGCGCGAGGCCGTTCGAACGCCGAGATTGCCGATCAGCTGTTCATTTCCGGCGTCACCGTCAAGACTCACATCGGCCGGATCTTCGTCAAACTGGGACTGCGTGACCGGGCCGCGGCGATCGTCTTCGCCTACGACCACGGTATCGTCGCGCCGACGCAAGCAAGCCCGAGCATCCGATAGTCGCGGCGATAGTCAGCCGCGGACGTCGCGGCGCAGCGGATGCTCGGGCGGCACCTGCACGAAGATCAGTGTGATGCCGTCGGGATCGACGACATGCATCTCGTGCAGTCCCCACGGCTCCTGACGCGCCTCGCGGGCGATGGGGACGCCGCGCCCTTGCAGTTCACTCTGGGTGGCGTAAACGTCGCGAACTTGCAGCCAAAGCGCACCCGGAAACGTGCCGGCGCCGTCGTCGCGGCCGTGGCCGGCCAGCTCGATCAGAGATTGACCGGCGAAAAACACTGTGCCGGCGCCGTATTCACGCCAAATAGCCAACCCGATTGCGTCGCGGTAGAACTCGAGTGACCGCTGGTAGTCGGCGGGACGGATGAGCATCCGGCTGGCCAGAATCTCCATGGTTGTCGTGTCTATCACGCCACTGGGTTCGGCTGAACACGCTGCCGCTTCATCATCGCGGTGACCAGCTCGGGGCTCATGAGGTCGAGTGCCCGGCTGAACAGCGACATCCGCGGCGCAATACGCACCGGCCGGCGACGCGCGGCGGTGATCATCCACTGCGCGGCCTCGTGAGCCGTCAATGCAGGCAGCCCCTGATACTCCTTGGTCGGCGCGATCATCGGGGTCGCGACGAGCGGGTAGTACAGCGTTGTCGACGCCACCCCTCGGCCCGACCACTCGGTCTCGATCACCCGGCTCACCGACGACAACGCAGCCTTGGACGCGTTGTACACCCCGAACAGCGGTGACGCCTCGCTGAACACACCCCACGTCGCGACGTTGATGATGTGGCCGTCGCCGCGAGCCAGCATGCCCGGTCCCAGCCCACGGATAAGCCGAAGCGGCGCATAGTAATTCAGCGTCATGGTGCGCTCCACGTCATGCCAGCGGTCCAGCGACTCGGCGAGCGGGCGGCGGATCGAGCGTCCGGCGTTGTTGACCAGGATGTCGACGCCGCCGAGGCGGTCCTGCACGGCGGACACCAGCTCGTCGATCGCGTCGAGGTCGGACAGGTCACAGGGCAAGGCGATCGCCTGGCCGCCGCCGTCGACGATCCGCTGCGCCACCGCAGCCAGCAGATCTTCGCGGCGGGCGACCACCACAAGGCTCGCGCCGGCTTGGGCGAACAACTCCGCGGCCGCCTCACCGATACCGGAGGACGCACCGGTGATCAGCACGCGTTTGCCGCCCAGATGCACGGTTTCGGCGGATGGCAGGTGCAGGAGCAGTTGTTCGGCGATAGGCGGCCGCATGCCGGCCATCACCATCGCCCGGGAGAACCGCCGGATCGGATTCACGCTCCGCAGCCTACGGCCCCCGCGATTTCGGTGCGCAAACGTGCGCTCAGCGCCTGGAATCGCACCGAAATCGCGTCAGAAGTAGCGTGGGAAGCGGCTCCAGTCGGGGTCTCGCTTCTCCAGGAACGCGTCTCGGCCCTCGACGGCCTCGTCGGTCATGTACGCCAGCCGCGTCGCCTCGCCGGCGAACAGCTGCTGACCCACCAGGCCGTCGTCGAGCAGATTGAACGCGAACTTCAACATCCGTTGCGCCTGAGGCGATTTCGCGTTGATCGTCTTCGCCCACTGCAGCCCGACGGTTTCCAGGTCCGCATGGTCGACCACCTCGTTGACCGCACCCATCCGGTGCATTTGCTCGGCGGTGTAGGGCCGGCCCAAGAAGAAGATCTCGCGGGCGAACTTTTGCCCGACCTGCCGGGCCAGATAAGCCGACCCGTAGCCGCCGTCGAAGCTGCCCACGTCGGCGTCGGTCTGCTTGAACCGGGCGTGCTCGCGGCTGGCCAGCGTCAGGTCGCACACCACGTGCAAGCTGTGCCCGCCGCCGGCCGCCCAGCCGCTCACCAGGCAGATCACCACCTTCGGCATGAACCGGATCAGGCGCTGCACCTCGAGGATGTGCAGCCGGCCGGCGCGTGCCGGATCGACGGTGTCGGCGGTCTCACCGGAGGCGTACTGATAGCCGGTGCGGCCGCGGATGCGCTGATCGCCGCCGGAGCAGAACGCCCACCCCCCGTCCTTGGGGGAGGGCCCGTTGCCGGTGAGCAGCACCACGCCGACGTCCGGCGACATGCGGGCGTGGTCCAACGCCCTGTAGAGCTCGTCGACGGTGTGCGGCCGGAACGCGTTGCGCACCTCCGGCCTGTTGAACGCCACCCGAACCGTGCCGTCGTCGACGTGCCGGTGATAGGTGATGTCGGTCAGGTCGTCGAAACCCGGCACCGTCCGCCACAGCGATGCGTCAAAGGGATTCTGACTCAAGGCAATTCGCTCCTACCCGACGGGGTCGAAGCGGAACACCGCGCATCGGCCGGCAAGCGCTTCGAATTCCTCTGGACGGCCGTCTTTCACCAGGCCGGCGTTCTTCATGAAGTTCACTCCGGTCGGGACTTCGGTCGGGAACGCCCGCAGCAGTGGTCGCGCTTCTTCCGGTGACATCTCCACCAGCCGAACCCGCTCGGTGCGACGGCCGCGCTGTAGCGTGCCCTCGCCCGCCACGCGCGCGTTTTCCACCCAGTCGGCGCCCGGAAAGCCGCCCACCACATAGCGTTTCCCGTCGATGTTCATCGGCGTCACGGGTGTGGATCGGGGCTTACCGGTCTTGCGGCCCGGCACCGTCAACACCACTGGGCTTTCCCCGCCGAAGCTCAAGCCCAGCTTCGACATGGCGATGAAGACCTTGTTCATCGGCTTCAGCCACCACGGCGGCCGAATTCGCTCTTGGGTCATATTCGGCACGCTACCGGTCGTGCTGTCGAACCCGTCGCTGAGGCGGGCGATGATCGATGTGGCCGCCTCTTAGCGACAATCGGCCTTGCCTGGCGGCTACCCGCCGGGATTGTCGCTAAGAGCCGGGCACGACGACTATTGCCCCGGCCGAGTTACGAAAGTGACTGGCGTGACGCCACATTCGCGGTGCACGACGCTCAGCCGACCGCGCGCGACGCGCCCTCCCAGAACTTGGCGCGCACGGTCTTCTTGTCCGGCTTGCCGAGCCCGGTCAGCGGCAGCGCGTCCACCACCACGACCTGCTTGGGCGACTGCACCGATCCCTTGCGCTCCTTGACTGCAGCCTGGATCTCGGCGGTCATCCGGGTGATCGACTCCTGGTCGCGCGGCGCGTCGTCGCGCAGCACGACGACCGCGGTGACGGCCTCGCCCCATTTGTCGTCAGGCGTGCCGATCACGCACACCTGCGCCACCGCCTCATGCTCGGCAACGACGTCCTCGACTTCGCGCGGGTACACGTTGAACCCGCCTGTGACGATCATGTCCTTGACCCGGTCGACGATGTACCAGAAACCGTCCTCGTCCTCCCGCGCCAGATCACCGGTGTGCAACCAGCCCTCGCGGAACGTCTCAGCCGTCGCCTCCGGAAGCTGCCAGTAGCCGCCCGCCAAAAGCGGTCCGCTGACACAGATTTCGCCGACCTCGCCCTGCGGCACCGGCTTGCCGTCCTCGCCCAAGAGCGCAGTGCGGGCGAACAGCGTCGGCCGTCCACACGAGGTGAGCCGCTTCTCGTCGTGGTCGGCCTTGGGCAGGTAGGTGATCACCATCGGCGCCTCGGACTGGCCGTAGTACTGCGCGAAAATCGGTCCGAATCGGTCGATCGCCTCCTTGAGCCGCACCGGGTTGATCGCCGAGGCGCCGTAGTACACGGTTTCCAGCGACGACAGGTCGCGGGTGCGCGAATCCGGGTGATCCAAAAGCGCATACAGCATCGACGGCACCACCATGGTCGCGGTGATGCGCTGCTCCTCGATGACCCGAAGCACCTCGGCGGGGTCGAACTTCGACAGCACGATCATCTCGCCGCCCTTGATCGCCGTCGGCAAGAAAAACGCTGCCCCGGCATGCGACAGCGGGGTGATCATGAGGAACCGCGGATTCTCCGGCCATTCCCACTCCGCCAGCTGGATCGACGTCATCGTGGTGGTGGTCTGCGAGGTCATGATGACGCCCTTCGGCTTGCCAGTGGTGCCGCCGGTGTACGTCAGGCCCACGATGTGGTCGGGCGCCAACTCCGCGGCCGTCAGGGGGCGGGGCTGGTACTTGTCGGCCTCGGCGTTGAGGTCCACCGCAACGTCGGCCAGCGCGTCGGGCACCGGCCCGATCGTCAGAATCTGCTTCAGAGAATCGACCCGTTCCAGCAGGCGCAGCGCGCGCTCGGTGAACATCGGATTGGGGTCGATGATCAGCGATGTGACGCCCGCATCCGTCAGCACGTAGGCGTGGTCGTCCAGCGAGCCGAGAGGGTGTAGTGCGGTGCGGCGGTAGCCCTGGGTCTGCCCGGCGCCGACGATCATCAGCACCTCCGGCCGGTTCAACGACAGCAGGCCGACCGCGGCGCCGGTGCCGGCGCCCAGCGCTTCGAAGGCCTGAACGTACTGCGTAATGCGGTCGGCGAGCTGACCGCCGGTCAGCGTGGTGTCGCCGAGATACAGCAGCGGCTTGTCTTTGTGGCGCTTGAGCGCGCCCACGAGGAGGTGACCGGAATGGATGGGATGGCGAAGCTGCTCCTGACTCATGGGGTCAAGACTAGAACGTGTTATAGAAATGTCCTACGCCGGGAACTTGTCGCGGATCCGGGACGCGATGGTGGTCGCCTGATCGGTGATCCAGAACCCGCATGCGGACACGTCGACGACGGCGTTGGACCGCGACGTGATCGCGTGCGAGCAGGACCACTGCGAGCCGTCGGCCGTCTTCGGTAACGCACTGATCCCGTCGGCCTCGGTGACCTGGCCGAAGGTCCAGTGCTCAGTCGCCTCCGGCCGCAGCGCGGTGAAGGGCGTCCCGGCGCAGCGGCGCCACGTCTCCAGCGTCCGGGTCACGTAGGTGCGGGCCGCGCCCTCGTCCGGGAACGTCACGACGCCCTGGTCGACGATGTGCAGCAGTTGCGGGCTGTCGTCGGGTTCCTGCATCACCGAGCCGCGCACCGCGACGAACGAGGTGTCGCGGTAGCCGGCCTCGACCGTGTTGTAGGCGGCCCGAACGCAGTCCTCCGGCACATAGCCGGCCGTGCTGGGCGGCATCTGCGCATAGCTCTGCTGTACGGCGAGATCTGGGGCGTCCATGATGGTGCGCACGTCATCGAGCCCCAGCAACAGCCCCTCGAGATCCTTCTCCTGCACACCACCGGCCGCGGGCGCGGCTGCGGCGGTGGAGTTCGGAAGCGCAAAGATCTGAGGCCTGGGGGTACCGGCCACGGTGTTCGCGCACCCGGCGGTCAAGGCGGCCGCCATCGACGTCGCCGCTGCGATGGCCAGCACTCGCCCCACGTCGCCTCACCCGTCCTGACTTTTCGGTGAAGTGTAGGGCGAGGCGCGCAGTTGGTGGGTGATTCGAGCCGCAACCGCCGACGGGCACATCCGCGGGCATCCGACCCAAACACCGCCCCGCGGCGCAAGATATGACCCATGCCAGTAGCAGAACTCGTCATTCGGGGCACCGTGCTCACGGTCGACGACGCCAATTCCACCGCAGAGGCGCTGGCCGTGACAGACGGGCGCATCGTGGCGGTCGGCAGTCGTGACGACGTCGAGCCGTGGATCGGTGAGGCCACGGACGTAGTCGACATCGACGGCTGTGTGCTACCGGGACTCGTTGAGGCGCATGGACATCCGCTGATGGAAGCGATCGTGTTGTCCGACCGGATGGCCGACATCCGCCCGGTCACGATCCGCGACGCCACCGCCGTCGTCGACGCGGTGAAGCGGGAAGTGGCGGCTCGGGGGACTGAGGGCGCCTATCTCGTCGGCTGGGATCCGCTGCTGCAGTCGGGCCTGCCGGAGCCCACGCTGGCATGGCTCGACGGCATCGCGCCCGACACGCCGCTGGTCGTCATCCACAACTCCGGCCATAAGGCGTTCTTCAATTCGGCGGCCGCGCGCCGTGCCGGGCTGACCCGCGACACCCCGGACCCCAAAGGCGCCCGCTACGGCCGCGACAGCGGCGGCAACCTCGACGGAACCGCTGTGGAAACCGCTGCGGTTTTCTCGCTACTCGCAGGCGTTGTCGAGCCCGCCGACTATCCGGCGATGCTGCGCGCGGAGTGCGCTCGCCTGAACCGCGCCGGGTTGACCACCTGCTCGGAGATGGCGTTCGACCCGGTGTTTCGGCCGTTGCTCGGGCAGCTGCACGACGACCTCACGGTGCGGCTGCGGACCTACGAGATCTCGACCGCCAGATTGGCCAGCGATGCCCTCCCCGACAACGGCGACGAGATGGTCAAACAGGTCGGCATCAAGATCTGGGTGGACGGCTCGCCGTGGATCGGTAACGTCGACCTGTCGTTTCCGTACCTCGACACCGATGCCACCCGCACCATCGGCGTCGTACCCGGCTCGTGCGGACACGCCAACTACAGCCGCGACCAGCTCGCCGAGATCGTCGGCGCGTATTTCCCGCAGGGTTGGCAGATGGCCTGCCACGTGCAGGGCGACGCGGGCGTCGACACGATCCTCGACGTGTACGAAGAAGCGCTGCACCGCTGGCCCCGCGAGGATCACCGGCTGCGACTCGAGCACGTCGGCGCGATCACCAACGAGCAACTCAAACGCGCTGCGGCACTTGGGATTACGTGTAGCGTGTTCGTCGATCAGATTCATTACTGGGGCGACGTGCTGGTCGACGGGTTGTTCGGCCCGGAGCACGGATCGCGATGGATGCCGTGCGGTTCGGCGGTCGCTACCGGCATGCGGATTTCGTTGCACAACGACCCACCGGTGACGCCCGAGGAGCCGCTGCGCAACATCAGCGTCGCGGCTACCCGGACGGCCCCCAGCGGGCGGGTGTTGGCCCCTGAGGAGCGGCTGACCGTCGAGCAGGCGATCCGCGCACAGACCATCGACGCGGCGTGGCAGCTGTTCGCCGACGACATCGTCGGCTCGTTGGAGGTGGGCAAGTACGCCGACTTCGTCGTCCTGTCGCAAGATCCGCGGATTGTTCCCGCCGCGGAGGTCGCCGACCTGGAGGTGCGGTCCACGTATCTGGCGGGCAAGCAGGTCTTCAGCAGTTGAGACCCGACCTCGCCGACTTGCTGGAACGCGTCCACGTGGTCGCGCTGCCGATGCGAATTCGCTTCCGCGGCATCACCATTCGCGAGGTGGCGCTCATCGAGGGACCCGTCGGCTGGGGCGAGTTCGGCGCGTTCGTCGAATACGAGCCCCCCGAAGCCGCGCACTGGCTGGCTTCGGCGATCGAGGCGGCCTACCTGATGCCGCCGGAGCTGCGCCGGGATCGCATTCCGGTCAACGCCACCGTTCCCGCGGTGCCGGCGGCCCAGGTGGCGCAGGTGTTGAGCCGCTTCCCGGGCGCCCGCACAGCCAAGGTCAAGGTCGCCGAACCCGGACAGACGCTGCGCGACGACGTAGCGCGGGTCGAGGCCGTGCGCGGGCTGGTTTCCACCGTCCGGGTCGACGCCAACGGCGGGTGGACGGTCGACGAAGCAGTCACGGCGGCGGCGGCACTCGGCCCGCTGGAGTACATAGAGCAGCCGTGTCAGACCGTCGACGAACTCGCCGAGGTCCGGCGGCGCATCGACACCCCGGTCGCTGCCGACGAGAGCATCCGTAAGGCGCAGGACCCGCTGCGTGTGGTCCGCGCGGATGCCGCCGACGTCGCGGTGGTGAAGGTCGCGCCGCTCGGTGGCCGGTCAGCGTTGCTGAAAACCGCTGAGCTGCTTGGCATTCCGGTTGTTGTCTCCAGTGCGCTCGACTCGGCGGTGGGCATCGGCACGGGACTGCAGGCCGCCGGGGCACTGCCGACGCTGAGGCATGCCTGCGGGCTTGCGACCGGACGACTGTTCGAACACGACGTCGCCGAGCCCGTCGCACCGGTCGACGGCTACCTGCCGGTGGCCGCAGCCGTGCCCGAACCCGCGCGGCTGGCGGCCCTCAAGGCGCCGGCAGACCGGCGGGACTGGTGGATCCGGCGCATCATCGAGTGCTACGAGCTGCTGGGCTGACGGGCTTTGCGACGCTCAGGCGACGCCCAGCGCGCCGACGTCGCTGTCCTGATGTGTGGGATGCATGCTGCTGCCTGGCGGCATTGGAGTCGACGACGCGCGCGCCGACGCCCGGTTGATGAGTTGGCTGCGCACCATCGCCGGCACCACGCGACGGGTCGTCAGCGTCGCCATTGTGCTCTATCCCGGCTTCACCGCACTCGATTTCATCGGGCCATACGAAGTGCTGCGCTGGCTGCCGGACGCCGAAGTGCGGTTCGTCTGGCATGAACCCGGACCCGTCACCGCGGACTCCGGCGTGCTGGTGATCGCGGCAACACATTCGTTCGCCGAAACACCCTCTCCCGACGTCATTTTGGTGCCCGGAGGGTTCTCCTCGATGGAACACGCGCGCGACGAGAAGGTACTCGACTGGTTGCGCCAGGCTCACCAGACGGCGACGTGGACGACGTCGGTGTGCTCAGGTTCGGTCATCCTCGCCGCAGCCGGACTGCTGGACGGCAAACGCGCGGCCTCCCACTGGGCGGCCTTGAGTGCGCTGAAAGCATTGGGCGCCAAGCCTGTCGGGGACGAGCGCATTGTGCACGAAGGCGACGTCGTCACGTGTGCGGGTGTCTCGGCAGGCATCGACCTCGGCCTGTGGCTGGCCGCACGGATCGGCGGCGAGAGCCGCGCCAAGGTCATCCAGCTATCCCTGGAATACGACCCGCAGCCGCCCTTCGACTCGGGCCACATGTCCAAAGCGTCGGTCAGCACCAAGGCCGCCGCGGCCGCGCTGATGTCCAAGGATCTGGTCACCCGGGGCCAGCGCAAGCCGATCTCGCAATTGGTGTGGGACCGCGCGATCAAGGCTGCCCGCTCACGGCGCGGCCGGGCCCGTTTCGGGCGCCGCGAGCGTATCTGACAACCCGCGATATAGGACCCGTCGCATGCAAACGCGTGCAGAGCGTGTCGGAAAACCCGATTTCGGCGCCACGGTAACCTCGCCGCATGGTCAACCTCGCCTACGACGATTCCGGCAGCGGTCAGCCGGTGTTGTTCATCGCCGGACATGGTGGCGTGGGCCGCACCTGGGCGCCGTTTCAGGTGCCGGCGTTCCTGGGTGCCGGCTATCGCGTCGTGACCTTCGACAACAGGGGAGTCGGCGCCACCAAAGACGCTGACGGATTCACCACCGAAACCATGGTCGCCGACACGGCCGCGCTCATCGAGAAGCTCGACCTCGCGCCGACCCACATCGTGGCAGCGTCGATGGGTTCTTTCATTGCCCAAGAGCTGATGCTCTCCCGGCCGGAACTGGTCAAGCGCGCGGTGCTGTTGTGCACCCGCGGCCGGGAGGACCTGACCCGCAAGTTCTTCCGCAGTGCCGAAATGGAACTGGCCGACGCCGGCATCGAGCTGCCCGCCGCCTACAGCGCGAAAATCCGTCTGCTGGAAAGCTTTTCGCCGAAGACGCTCAACAATGACGACGCCGTGCGGGACTGGATCGACATGTTCACGCTGTGGCCCGCCAAGTCGACACCAGGGGTGCGGGCGCAAAGCGAAGTCGCACCGGACACCAATCGACTGCCGGCGTACCGCGCGATCACCACGCCCACGCTGGTGATCGGGTTCGCCGACGATCTCGCAGTGCCGGCGTATCTGGGCAAGGAGGTCGCCGATGCGTTGCCCAACGGCCGCTACCTGGAAATCCCCGACGCCGGGCACCTCGGCTTCATGGAACGCCCCGACGTGGTCAACGCCGCGATGCTGAAGTTCCTCGCCGGCGCCTGATGTCGCCGCCCAGCGGCTCCGGCCCCTGACGTCGCCGGCCCGGCGACTCCCTGTGACACCCTGGAGACGTGAACCCCTCCACGGCGCAAGCGCGCGTGGTCGTCGACGAGCTGATTCGCGGCGGCGTACGCGACGTCGTGCTGTGTCCCGGCTCGCGCAACGCGCCGCTGGCCTTCGCGCTGCGTGACGCCGACGCCGCCGGCCGGGTCCGCCTGCATGTCCGCATCGACGAGCGCACCGCCGGCTACCTCGCCATCGGCCTGGCGGTCGGCAGACAGGCGCCGGTGCCCATCGTCATGACGTCGGGCACCGCGGTCGCCAACCTCGGCCCGGCCGTCGCGGAAGCCAACTACGCCCGAGTGCCGCTGATCGTGCTGTCGGCCAACCGGCCGTACGAGTTACTGGGCACCGGCGCCAACCAGACCATGGAGCAGCTCGGCTACTTCGACACGCAGGTGCGCGCCTCCATCAGCCTGGGCCTGGCCGAAGAGGGCACCGAGAAGATGGCCGAACAGAACGCCCGCTGGCGCTCGGCGGTGTGCCGCGTCCTCGTCGCGGCGACGGGCGCGCGGACCGCCAACGCCGGGCCGGTGCAGTTCGACATCCCGCTGCGCGAGCCGCTGGTACCCGGCCCCGAACCGGACCTGGCCGCCGTCCCGCCGGGCCGCCCCGGCGGCCGACCGTGGACTTACACACCGCCCGTGACGTTCGACCAACCGCTCGAGATCGACCTGTCCCACGACACCGTGGTGATCAGCGGCCACGGCGCCGGCGTGCACCCGAACCTCGCCGCGCTGCCGACCGTCGCCGAGCCCACCGCGCCACCCGCCGAGAACCCTCTGCACCCGCTCGCTCTGCCGCTGCTGCATCCGCAGCAGGTGATCATGCTGGGCCGGCCGACGCTGCACCGGACGGTGTCGTCGCTCCTGGCCGACCCCGCCGTGCCGGTGTACGCGCTGACCACCGGGCCGCGCTGGCCTGACGTCTCGGGCAATTCCCAGGCCACCGGCACCCGCGCGATCACCACCGGCACGCCGAGCGAGGGCTGGCTGCGGCGCTGCGCCGAGGTCAACCGCCGCGCGGTCGACGCGGTGCGCCGCCAACTGAAGGCCCACCCGCTGACCACCGGCCTGCACGTCGCTGCCGCCGTCGCCGACGCGCTGCGGCCCGGCGACCAGTTGGTGCTCGGGGCGTCGAATCCGGTGCGAGACGCGGCATTGGTGGGGACCCACACCAAAGGTGTTGTGGTGCGGTCGAATCGGGGAGTGGCGGGGATCGACGGCACGGTGTCCACCGCGATCGGTGCCGCGCTGGCGCACGAGCATCTTTCGGGAGGCCGCACAGTCGCGTTGATCGGAGACCTGACCTTCGTGCACGACGCCTCCGGCTTGCTGATCGGGCCGACGGAGCCCGTGCCGACGGACCTGACGATCGTGGTGTCCAACGACAACGGCGGCGGCATCTTCGAGCTTCTCGAGCAGGGCGACCCGCGGTTCTCCGATGTGTCGTCGCGCATCTTCGGCACGCCCCATGACGTCGACGTCGGCGCATTGTGCCGCGCCTATCACATCGAGTCACAGCAGGTCGAGGTCGACGACCTCGTCGAGGCGATCAACACTTCGTCTGCCGGGATGCGAGTGCTCGAAGTCAAAGCGGATCGCTCGACGCTGCGGCAGTTGCACGCGTCGATCAAGGCGGCGATATGAGACGGTTCGCCAGCGTAGGTAATCGCTTGCGAAACGACAGGGACCCCGACGAACCCGACAGCACCGGCCGAAAGGTCATGCGCCGCATCAAGATCGGCATCGTCGTTGCGGCGTGTCTGGTGACGTTGCAATCGGTGCTGCTGGTGGCCGGCGCATGGCGCAACGACCGGCAGATCGAACGGAACATGGGTGTGGCGCAGGCCGAGGTGCTCAGCGCTGGGCCGCGCCGTTCGACGATCGAGTTCGTCACCCCCGACCGCGTCACCTACCGCCCGGAGCTCGGCGTGCTGTATCCGTCGGAGCTCGCGGACGGCATGCGCATCTACGTCGAATACGACCGCAACAACCCCAATCTCGTTCGCGTGCAACATCGCAACGCCGCGCTCGCGATCATCCCGGCCGGGTCGATCGCGGTGGTGGGCTGGCTGGTGGCGGCTGCGCTGTTGGTGGCGGCGACAGTCGTGGAACGCCGATACGTTCGCTAGCCGGCAGGTCCCACCGCTAGCGGTTGCCCACCAGCCGCTTCAGCCAGTCGTTGTCGGCGGTGTCGACGACCTTGTGAGTGTTGGAGTCATAGACCGTCGGGATCACCACGGCGTGGCGAATCTCCTTGAGCAGCTTCTGGTTCGCGGCGTCCATCGCAATAGTGTCGACGGCGGGATCGCCCGCGGCGATGTGGTCGATCGTGCTCTGCGGCAACCGTGCCCGTTCGGCCACGCCGGCCAGATAGCGGTTGTCGCCTGACGGGTCGGCGTCCCAATACAGCTGCTGGACGAAGCCCTGGAACGCTGCCGCTGCCAGATCGGCGTCCGCAGCGATGAACAGCGCGTTGCTCACGCGGTGCGAATAGCCCGCTGGCGTGGTGTCGAAGATCGTCACCGGCCGGTACGTCACCAAGAGGTCGCCGCTGTCGATGTGGTCGGCGATCTCACCGCC
This sequence comes from Mycobacterium sp. NGS35, assembly GCF_059812855.1. Classification (NCBI taxonomy): domain Bacteria; kingdom Bacillati; phylum Actinomycetota; class Actinomycetes; order Mycobacteriales; family Mycobacteriaceae; genus Mycobacterium; species Mycobacterium sp. NGS35. Next base: position 639,861 of record NZ_JCALDL010000001.1, on the reverse strand, counting down.
CTGGAACATCTGCATGCGCGCGCACAGCGCGCACTGCGGTTCGAGGAAGATCTCCAACGACACCCGTGCCACCGGCCTGCCGAGTTGGATGCCGTACCCGTCACCGGTGATCAGCACGGTGGCCGCGGGGTGCGTGCCGGCTGGCGCCAGTGGCGAGCCGTCGATCGCCCGGGCGCAGCCCGCAGTCACGAGCAGGACACCGACGACCGCGGCCAGCTTGAGCCAGCGCATATCCGACCGTAGCTGTCCAACTCGGGCAACTGCTGAAAGCCGAACTCGGCTAGTCGACAGCTCCCGCGCCGGCGAGCCGGCGGAACATGTCGAGCATCTTCGGATCTTTGTTGATCGCCGGAATACGCGTGCGCAGGCTGCGAAATCCCGGATCGTTGAACAGCGCGACCACATCAGAATTTCTCGACACGTCAATATTGGACTGCCGTACCCAGATCAACAGATCCGACAGCACCGGCATGATTCCGTCGACGTCGCCCTGAGCCCACCGGTCCCGATACTTTTGCGCGACGCCCTGCCACTGCATACGAGCCGCGTCACTGTGGTTGATGCCCAACCGGAGCATGCTCGCGACAGCATTGGTCAATTTTCCCCGGAGGCGAGCAGCGCAATCCGGATCATCCCACCCGTTTACCATCCGCCCCCCGGGCGCGTCAGCTTTCAGCATTCCGGCTGACGGTACCTGAATTTGCGGCCAACTGGATAACTAAATGTTAAGAATTCGTCGGGGCGCCTGAATTTCGTGTGTCGTATTCCTGTCCGCAACCGCCGGGAAAGGCGCCGGTGACACGCTCTCGGCGTGAGAGTGGCCATTGTCGCGGAATCCTTCCTGCCCAACGTCAACGGCGTCTCCAACTCGGTGCTGCGGGTCTTGGAGCATCTGAACCGCACCGGTCATGACGCGATCGTCATCGCGCCGGACAATCCGTTAGGCGAACAGCCTGCTGCGGTAGAGCACGACGGTGTGCCGGTCCATCGGATGCCGTCGCGCATGTTTCCCCGGATCACCTCGCTTCCCTTAGGTGTTCCCATGCCACGAATGCTCGGCATATTGCGCGACTTCGCGCCCGACGTGGTCCACCTCGCCTCTCCGGCACTGCTCGGATACGGCGGCCTGCAGGCCGCGCGCATGCTGAAGGTACCGACGATCGCGGTCTTCCAGACCGACGTCCCGGGTTTCGCGAAGAGCTACGGCATCGGGGTGGCGCACCGGGCGGCGTGGGCCTGGTTTCGCCATCTTCACCGGCACGCTGACCGCACGTTGGCGCCGTCGTCAGCGACGATGGAAATGCTTGCTGCACAGCGTATTCCGCGTCTTCATCTGTGGGCACGGGGAGTGGACATCGCCGGCTTCGCGCCGTCCGCGCGCGACGAGCACTTACGGCGCATGTGGTCGCCGGCCGGCAAGCCGATCGTCGGGTTCGTCGGCAGGCTGGCGCCGGAGAAGCACGTCGAACGTCTGCGCGTGCTGGCGCACAACGACGATGTGCAGGTGGTGATCGTCGGCGCCGGAGTCGACCGCGCCAGGCTCGAAAAAATGCTTCCCACAGCAGTTTTCACCGGCGCCCTGTACGGTGCCGAGCTCGCGCGCGCGTACGCCAGCATGGACGTGTTCGTGCACCCCGGAGAGCACGAGACGTTTTGTCAAGCGGTGCAGGAGGCGCTGGCTTCGGGCGTGCCGGTGGTGGCGCCGAACTCCGGGGGTCCGCGAGATCTGGTCAGCCCGGGCCGCACAGGGCTGCTGCTGGAGGTCGCGGAGTTCGAGCAGCACCTGCCCGGGGCGGTGGCTCATGTGGTGCAAGCGCGGTCGCTCTACGCACCGGCGGCCCGGCGCAGCGTGCTGCAGCGCACCTGGCCGGTGATTTGCGACCAGTTGCTGGCCCACTATCAGGCCGTCCGAGGGATCGGCCGGGCCGCCGCCGCCTGATAGCTTCGGCCGGGTGGGACGCGCGACGCTGGACAAGGATCCGCACGAGGTCGCGTCGATGTTCGATGCGGTCGCGCGTCGCTACGACCTCACCAACACCGTGCTGTCGCTGGGTCGTGACCGCTTCTGGCGCCGCGCGACGCGGCAGGCGCTGAGTGTCGGAAATGGTGACGACGTCCTCGATCTTGCGGCCGGCACCGCGGTGTCCACCTGCGAGCTGGCGCGCTCGGGAGCGTGGTGCGTCGCCGCGGACTTCTCGGTGGGCATGCTGTCGGCGGGCCGGGCGCGGCCGGTGCCGAAAGTGGCCGGCGACGCGACGCGGCTGCCGTTCGCAGACCAGGCGTTCGACGCGGTGACCATCAGTTTCGGGCTGCGCAACGTCGTCGACCACGAGGCAGCGCTGCGCGAAATGGCGCGGGTGACCAAGCCCGGCGGACGGCTGGTGGTGTGTGAGTTCTCGACGCCGACGAACCGCCTGTTCGGCACGGTCTACAAGGAATACCTGATGCAGGCGCTGCCCCGGGTGGCGCGCGCGGTGTCGTCGAACCCGGATGCGTACGTCTACCTCGCGGAGTCGATCCGGGCTTGGCCCGACCAGGCCGAGCTGGCCCGCCGCATCGAGCGCAATGGGTGGTCGCAGGTGCGGTGGCGCAATCTCACGGGCGGCATTGTGGCCCTGCACGCGGCGATCAAGCCCACTTTTTGATTCTGCGCGAGCGTGCGTGTCTGTACCCCGACACGCCGGTCCGGTCTGTACCGCAGTGCACGCTCGCGGGGAGAAAACGCGGTACGCGCATCGGCTTACGAGAACGGCGGGCGGCGGTCCACCCAGCGTGAGCCGCTGCCCAGCCGCCGCCACAACCGTGCGACTCGGTCGACGTCGTCGTCGGTCACCAGGTTGCCCATCACACGGACCACCATCTGCATGAACGTCACCGACCGCATCGCGAACGGCCCGACGCTGGGTAACAGCCACGGCACCGTCAGCAACCACGCCAACCGCCGCGCAATCGAGAACGCCTTGGCATAGTGCGCTTGCAGCAGCGCAGGCCATGCCAGCGACAAGTCGCCGCTGCCGAGCATGTCCGCGGCGAATCTGCCCATCTCCAGCCCGTAGTCGATGCCCTCGCCGTTGAGCGGGTTGACCCCGGCGGCGGCATCGCCGATCAGCATCCAATTCGGCCCGGCCACTCCACTGACCGCGCCTCCCATCGGCAGCAGGGCCGACGACACCGCGCGCGGCGGCCCGTCGAACTCCCAGTCGTCGCGACGCTGGTCGGCGTAGTGGCCGATCAGCGTCCGCAGCGCCACATCGGCCGGCCGCTTGGCGGTCGCCAGCGCGCCGACGCCGATGTTCACTTCGCCGTTGCCCAGCGGGAAGATCCAGCCGTAGCCCGGCAGCAGCTCGCCGGAACGCGACCGCAGCTCGAGATTCGAGGAGAGCCAGGGGTCGTCGGCGCGCGGTGTGGACAGGTATCCCCGCACCGCCACCCCGTAGACGGTTTGCTGATGCCACTCACGACCCAGCGCCCGCCCCAGCGGCGACCGTGCACCGTCGGCGACGATCAGTTGCCGGCACGCCACCGACGACCCCGAGCGCGTCGTCAACGACACCACGCGGCCTCGCGAATCTCGTTCTGCTGCAACGATTTTGGAGCCCAACAACATCCGGCATCCGGCGTCGACGGCCACCTGGCGCACCCGCTCGTCGAGCTCGGTCCGCGGCACCGCAGACCCGTACGCCGGAAACGACGGACCTGGCCAGTCGATCTCCACCTCGCCGCCGAACCCGGCCAGCCGCAGCCCACGGTGTTTGATGCGGGTGTCGAGCCAGTCGCCCAGGCCCAAACGACGCAACTCGGCGACGGCGCGCGGTGTCAGGCCGTCGCCGCACGGCTTGTCGCGGGGGAACTCGACGGCGTCGATTACCAGTACATCGCGACCGGCTCGCGCGGCCCACGCCGCCGCGGCGGAGCCGGCCGGACCGGCGCCGACGACGACCACGTCCGCGCTCGCGCCATTGCGCTCCTCGCGTCCGCGGTCGTGCATGTTCACCAGTATGTTGGACGGGTGAGGACACCAGCGACCGTGGTGGCGGGCGTCGAATTCGGAGACCCGGCTTTTGCCGCCAGTGTCCGTGACGGTGTGGCCCGCATCGAAACGCTGATCAGCGAGGAACTCGGCAAGGGCGACGAAATTATCCGCGACGCGGTGCTGCATCTTTTCGAGGCCGGCGGCAAGCGCTTCCGCCCGCTGTTCACGGTGCTCGCCGCGCAACTGGGCCCCAACCCGGACGCGTGGCAGGTGACCGTCGCCGGTTCGGTGATCGAGTTGGTGCATCTGGCGACGCTGTACCACGACGACGTCATGGACGAGGCGCAGGTGCGCCGCGGTGCCCCGAGCGCTAACGCTCGCTGGAGCAACAACATCGCGATCCTGGCCGGCGATTACTTGTTCGCGACCGCCTCGCGGCTGGTCAGCCGACTGGGCCCCGACGCGGTGCGGGTGATCGCCGAGACATTCGCCGAGCTGGTCACGGGCCAAATGCGAGAGACCCGCGGGGCCGCGCAGCACGTCGATTCCGTCGAACACTACCTACGTGTGGTGCACGAGAAGACGGGGTCGTTGATCGCGGCGTCCGGGCAGCTCGGTGCGACGTTCTCGGGCGCGTCCGACGACAATGTGCAGCGGCTGAGCCGGCTGGGCGGGATCGTCGGCACCGCGTTTCAGATCTCCGACGACATCATCGACATCGCCAGCGACTCCGACGAGTCCGGGAAGACGCCCGGCACCGACCTGCGGGAGGGCGTGCACACGCTGCCGGTGCTCTACGCGCTGCAGGAAAGCGGACCGGACGCGCAGCGGCTGCGCGAGTTGCTGGCGGGACCCATGGACGACGCGCACGTCGCGGAGGCGTTGGCGTTGCTGCGGGCGTCGTCGGGCATGGCGAAAGCAAAGGCCACGGTCGCCCGGTATGCGGCCCAAGCCCGCGACGAGTTGGCCGGGCTGCCGCCGGGCGCGGGGCGCGATGCCTTGGCGACCCTCGTCGAGTACACGATCTCGCGTCACGGTTGACGGAACCCAGCCTCATCGCTCAGCGTTCTCCTAACGATCCGTTTGCGTCCAGGAGGAGTGAGTGATGGTCGGGCACCGGTGGGGCAACAGCATCAAGACGGTGCTGCTTCTCGGGCTGATGTCGGCGCTGATCGTGTTCGTCGGGTCGCTGTTCGGCCGCGGGATCATGTTGTTGGCGGTCCTGTTCGCGGTCGGCATGAACGTGTGGGTGTATTTCAACAGCGACAAGCTGGCGCTACGGGCGATGCATGCGCAGCCGGTCACCGAGCTGCAAGAGCCGACGATGTACAAGATCGTCCGCGAGTTGGCGACGGTGGCGCACCAGCCGATGCCGCGGTTGTACATCAGCGACACCGCCAACCCGAATGCCTTTGCCACAGGCCGCAATCCGCGCAACGCGGCGGTGTGTTGCACCACCGGCATCCTGGCGATCCTCAACGAACGTGAGCTGCGTGCGGTGCTCGGCCACGAACTGTCGCACGTCTACAACCGGGACATCCTGATCTCATGTGTGGCCGGTGCGCTCGCGGCGGTGATCACCGGGCTGGCGAACCTGGCGGTGTTGATGAGCTGGTTCGGCGGGCGGGACGGCAACGCCAATCCCTTTGCGCTGCTTCTGGTTTCGCTGCTGGGTCCGATTGCGGCGACGGTCGTGCAGATGGCGGTGTCTAGGTCGCGGGAGTATCAGGCCGACCAGTCGGGTGCGGAACTGACGGGCGATCCGCTGGCACTGGCGTCGGCGTTGCGCAAGATTTCGGCCGGGGTGCAGCAGGCGCCGCTGCCGCCGGAGCCGAAGCTCGCCAGCGAGGCACACCTGATGATCGCCAGCCCGTTCCGGGCCGGTGAGCGGTTCGTGGGCTTGTTCTCGACGCACCCGCCGATCGCGGAGCGGATTGCGCGGCTGGAGGACATGGCTCGAGGGATGTACTGAACTACGCTCATGGCATGACTGACCATGACCGCGCCGCTGCCCGACGTGAAATCGCCGATGCCCTGGTCAACGCGCTCGAGCGCCGCCACGAGGTGGCCGATGCGATCGTGGACGCCGAGAATCGCGACGACGCCGTCGAGGTCATCGCCAAGCTGCTGGGCACGTCACGGCTTGGCGCCGAAGCGGTCATCGGGATGTCGTTCGACAAGTTCACCAAGGATTCGCGCCGGCGCATCGCCGCCGAGCTCGAGGATCTGAACAAGCAGTTGACGTTCACGCTCGGAGACCGCCCGGCCAGCACCGGTGAGGGGTTGACCTTGCGGCCGTTCCTCGGCGAGGCAGACCGCGACATCTTCTCGGCGCGCACCGACGACATGCATGTGGCCGGGGATGGCTCCGGCGGCCCGGCCGGCTCTCTTGACGACGAGATCACCTCGGGGCTGGGACGCATCGACAGCGAGGACGCCGTGTGGTTGGTGGCGGTCGCGGGAACCGAGAAGGTCGGCATGGTGTTCGGCGAACTCGCCAACCACGAAGTGAACGTGCGCGTGTGGATTCATCCTGAGCACCGCAAGAAGGGCTACGGCACAGCGGCGCTGCGCAAGGCGCGCACCGAGATGGCCGGCTATTTCCCGGCGGTACCGGTCGTGGTGCGTGCGCCCGCGGCGGGCGGCACGAGCGCTTAGGGGTGATTCCGTGCTGAGCAAGATGCTGAGCGGTCTCGCCGGTGCCGTCGCAGCAGTGGTGGTGGTGACGACGGCCGTCGCGGGAGCCGACGAGGGGACGCTGCCGAACATCAACGTCTATCCGCCGATTTCTCCGGCGGAGTTTTCGGTGTTGGACGGCGCCTGGTACGCATTCGGCACACCGAACGGTCTGACGTGCGTGCTCGACAAGACGCGCAACGCGTACGGCTGCAGCGGACCGATCCCGGCTGCACCGAACGGGGCAAACTTGGTGAGCGGCGTCGGCGCAGAAGAACCCACGTTCGCCAACAGTGCGGCACCACTGTTTGCGGCGGCGGGCGCGCCCAAGCCGCTGCCCCCGCAGACCCGGATCAGCTACCGCGATGTCAGCTGTGCGATCGACGCAGCGGGTGCCACGGTATGCGTGAACAACGCCGTGCAGCACGGGTTCGTGCTGAGTCCGTCAGGCAGCTTCGCCCGGTAGGGCCAAGACCTCAAAACCCCGCGCCGTGGATCTCGTGTCCCGGCGTCTCCGCGGCCAGCCCGCGATACGCGTCCTCCACCGTGCGGCCGTGGTTGATCACGCCGTCGACTTCGCGCGCGATCGGCATGTGCACGCCGTACCGCTCGGCCAGCTCCATGATCACGCTGGCGGCCTTGACGCCCTCGGCGACTTGATCCATCGACGCCAGGATCTCGTCGATCGGCTTGCCCGCCCCGATCTGCTCGCCGACGTGGCGGTTGCGGCTACGCGGGCTCGTGCACGTCACGATCAGATCGCCCAGACCCGCCAGCCCCGGGAACGTCTCCGGCTGCCCGCCCATCGCGACACCCAGCTTGGTCATCTCCCGCAGCGCCCGCGCGATCACCAGCGCGCGGGTGTTCTCCCCGATGCCCAGCGAATATCCCATGCCCGTCGCAATCGCATACACGTTCTTCAACGCGCCACACATCTCGACGCCCAGCACGTCGTCGGTGGTGTACACGCGGAACCGCTGAGTGCGGAACATCTGGGCCAGCCGCGTGGACAACTGCTGATCGGGCATCGCCATCACCGCAGCCGCCGCATAGCCTTGCGCCACCTCGCGGGCGATGTTCGGCCCGGCCAGAATCCCAGCGGGATGCCCGGGCATCACCTCGGCGACGATCTGCGACATCCGCAGACTGGTGCCCTGCTCGAGCCCCTTGACCAGCGACACGATGGGCACCCACGGCCGCAGGTACGCCTGCAGCTCTTTCAGCACGTCGCGGAAGCTGTGCGACGGCACGGCCATCACCACGACGTCGGCAGAGTCTGCGGCTTTCTCGAAGTCAGTGGTGGCCTTCAGGGTTGGGCTCAGTTCCACTTCGTCGCCCAGATAGCGCAGATTGCGGTGGCGTTCGTTGATGTCCTCGGCGGTCTCGGGTGAACGCACCCACTGCAGCGTCTCGGCCCGACGGGAGGCGATGGACGCGACGGTGGTGCCCCACGATCCGCCACCGAGCACGACGACGCGGGGTTCGCGGCGAGCAGGTGTCATGGATGTCACCTTATTCAGGACGGCACACTTGCCGTGTGCTGTCGCGCGAACTCGCTGGGCGAGTCGACGTGTTGCTCGGCCGCGGCCGTCGCGTGATCCTCGGCATCACCGGCCCGCCCGGGGCCGGCAAGTCGACCTTGGCCGCCGAACTCGTCGCGCACTTCGCCGACGCAGTGCAGGTGCCCATGGACGGGTTCCACCTCGCCGACGTCGAGCTGGCCCGCCTGCGACGCCTCGAGCGCAAGGGAGCCGTCGACACCTTCGACGCGCACGGCTACCTTGCGCTGTTGGAACGGATCGCAGCCGAGCCGCCGCACGTGGTCTACGCGCCGGCGTTCGACCGCCAGATCGAACAACCCGTCGCGGCCAGCATCCCGGTACCGCCCTCCGCGCGGCTGGTCGTCACCGAAGGCAATTACCTGCTTGACGACGCACCACCATGGCCGTCGATCCGAGCCCGCCTCACCGAGGTGTGGTACCTCGACCTGCGGTACGACGAGCGCCACCGCCGCCTCGTCGATCGGCACATCGCGTTCGGCAAGTCACCCGAGCAGGCCGAGAGATGGGTGAGAGAGGTCGACGAAGCGAACGCCCGGCGCATCGAAAACACAAGGCACAAGGCTGATTTCGTCGTCAACTCCGTGGGCTAGGCGCTGTCGAACACCATCGACTCCGTGATCCTGTCGAACCGGTGGTCGATTGCGTCGACGAAGTAGTTCTGCCGCACGTTCCACGGCCGCTTGGTACCCGATTTCGGCAGCGCGTGCAGGTTGCGAAGGACGTAGCCGGCGGCGATGTCCCACGTCAGCTTCTCGGTCATCGGCTCCCGCTGCAGATGCGGGTAGGCCGACGTATAGCCGTGGTCGCGCATGTACGCGATCAGCTTGGCCGTCGCGCGTGCGGTCATGTCCGCCCGTAGGGTCCACGACGCGTTCACATAGCCGATGCACCAGAACAGGTTCGGGACGTCTTGCAGCATGTGCGCCTTGTAGACGAAGCGGTCTTGCGGCTTGATCTCGGTGCCGTCGATGCTCAGCGCCACCCCGCCCAGCGCCTGCAGATCCATGCCGGTCGCCGTCACCACCACGTCTGCGTCGAGGTGGCGTCCCGACCTCAGCGTGATGCCGTTGGTGTCGAAGTGGTCGACCTGGTCGGTCACCACCTCCACCCGCCCGGCGTTGATCGCCTCGAAGAGATCGCCGTCGGCGGCGAGGCAGATCCGCTGATCCCACGGCTGATACGGCGGCGTGAAATGGGTGCCGATGTCGTAGCCGGCGGGCAGCCGCTTGCTCTGCATGCGCCGGAACAGGAACTTCATGAACTCGGGCGTCTTGCGCGCCAGGAACCAGCCGATGGCCTCCTGCACCGCCATCCGGAACCGGACCACAGTGTGAAAAGCTTTGGGAGGAAGAATCTTTCGCATAACCTCGGTCAACGAATCGATCCGCGGAAACGTCCCGATGTAGCTCGGTGTGCGCTGCAGCATCACGACCCGACGGGCACGTTCGGCCAACGCGGGAATCATCGACACGGCGGTCGCGCCGCTGCCGATCACCACCAGCGTCTTGTCGGTGTAGTCGAGGTTTTGTGGCCAGTGCTGTGGATGCACGATGTCGCCGGTGAACTGCGCCATTCCAGGAAAGTCGGGGATGTAGCCCTCGTCGTACTTGTAGTAGCCGGTGGCGAAGAACACGAACCGCGACCGGTACGTCGTCCCGTCGTCGAGGCACACCGTCCACGTGTGCGTCGCGGAGTCCCAGTCGGCGCTACGCACGTAGCTGTTGAACCGGATGTGCTCGTAGATGCCGTGCTTTCGGGCGCTGTCGATCAGGTATTGGCGGATGTGGTCGCCGTCGGCGATGCCCTCGCGCCGCGGCCACGGCTCCCACGGGAAGCTGAGCGTGAAAATGCTGCTGTCAGAGCGGATACCGGGGTAGCGGAACAGGTCCCAGGTCCCGCCGATGTTCGCGCGCCGCTCCAAGATCACGTAGCGGATCTCGGGGTTTCGCTGCTGAATCCGGTAGGCGGCGCCGATGCCGGAAATGCCGGCGCCGACGATCACCACGTCGGCGTACTCACTGACGGTCACCCGACAAGTGTGACGCAGGCCTCACTTGTGCGGGCCAGCGGGCTACGCAGCGTGGCAAGGTGGTCGGTATGGCGATAAGTGAAGCAGAGCGCGCGTGGGAGGAGCTCTACGGCGAACGCGACCGAGTGTGGAGCGGTCGGGTCAACGTCCGGCTGGCCGAGGTGGCCGAGGTCATGACGCCCGGACGTGCACTCGACCTGGGTTGCGGAGAGGGCGCCGACGCGATTTGGTTGGCCGAACAGGGTTGGCAGGTAACGGCGGTGGACATTTCGACCACAGCGCTGGATCGGGCCATGGCTGATGCTGAAGCACGAAATATCAAGACCCGCATTGACTTTCAGCGACGCGACCTCACCGAGAGTTTCCCGGATGGCGAGTTCGACTTGGTGTCGGCCCAGTTCTTGCATTCTCGGACTCCGATGGACCGGGTGTCGTTGTTGCGCCGCGCGGCTCAGGCGGTCAAGCCCGGCGGCACCTTGCTCATTGTGGATCATGCCGCCGCCCCGCCGTGGGCGTCGAAGATGCACGACCACCAGTTCCCGACCGCCGACGAGGTGGTCGAGTCTCTGGAACTCGACGAAAAGCACTGGGACCGGGTCAGGGTCGAAGCCGTCGAACGCCAAACTGTCAGTCCCGACGGCGAACCCGCCGTGCTCACCGATAACGTGATGGTGCTGCGTCGGCGATGACCCAGCCGCCGCCCGGCGCCAACGCCGACGAGGTGTCCGCTTGGTGGAACTCGCTGAGTCGCGACCAGCAGGATCAACTGATCGCTGCGCATCCACCAGAGTTGGGCAATCTCAACGGCGTTCCCGCACAGGTTCGCGACCAGATCAACCGCGCGGTCCTGGCCGACGACCTCAATCGGCCCGACGACGACGCCCGGCACCGCAACGCCGAACAGGTCACCATGGGCCTCGACCATGACAGGGGAGCGGACCCTGGCAATCCGCGCCCGGTGCTGCTGTGGGCGTACGAGCCCTTGGCGTTCGGCGGGCAGGGCCGCGCGGCGATCGCGATCGGCGATCCGGATCGCGCCGAGGACATCGCGGTGATCGTGCCGGGTGCGGGCAGCAGCGTCGCCAGCGGCTGGCTGCACGGCGGCCACAACGACGCGATCAACCTCTACGACCAGTCGAAGGCCGCCCACCCTGACGACGACCTGTCGGTGATCGCCTGGATGGGTTACGACACCCCCGACGGCTACGACGACGCCCGCGTGGCGTCACCGTGGCTGGCTCGTCAAGGGGGTGCGCGCCTGGCGCAAGACGTCAACGGACTGGCTGCTACCCACGTGGGCGCCCCGGCTCATGTGACTGTGCTGGGTCACTCGTACGGGGCGACGACTGTCGCCGACGCATTTGCCGGCAGCGGTGCTCATGCCGACGACGTGATCCTGCTCGGTTGTCCCGGAACGGACTTGGCGCACAGCGCCAGCGACTTTCACATCAATGGTCGCGTATACGTCGGCTCGGCGTCATCGGATCCGATCAGCTGGCTCGGTGAGGCGGGCGGTGTCCCCAACGAGTTGAACGAGGCGCTCGGCTATCCGTTCGGCAGATATGCGGGCCTGGGTACCGATCCCGCGGGCGACGGATTCGGTGCGATCCGGTTCCACGCCGAGGTGCCCGGCGGTGACGGGCTGAGCTTTCGCAACCATTCGCACTATTACGACTTGGGCGGCGAGGCGCTGCGCAGCATGGTGCACATCGTGACCGGCCACCCCGATGCGCTGGCACGCGACAATCTGCTGGCGAAAGGACGACGCCAGCCGCATATCAGCACGCCGAGTCAGATCACGCTGCCGTGGATCGGCCCGATTCGGTTGCCACACATCGACACTCGCATCCCGGGCGTGCCGGCCTACATCGATCCGGAAGCCGGGCGGGGCAGGGAGGACGCGTCATGACAGAACCGCTGAGCGACGAGCAGGCGATGACCCAGGTGCTCAACGCCGCCCGCGAGATCGTGCGGGTGGCCAGCCTGACTGACGTCACCGGTGCGTTCACGTTCGAGTCGTGCAACGACCAGGGCCGCCCACCGTATCGCGGCCATGTCGAGATGAGCTTCGCGATACCAGCGGGAGCCGACCCTGCCGGCTACTTCCGCCGGATCGCGCGGGCGCTGGTAGAGAACGGCTGGACGGAGGGGCCGCCACCGGGCAAGTGCCCGTTCGGGGAGTCCGTCCACACCCCGGCGGTGATGGCGGTCATCTGCCATGCCTCCGGCAACATCGCGCGCGGTTCGGTGCAGGTGTCCGGCGAGTGCCGCAACATGACCGACCACCGACACGACGGCAAGACGGTCGGGGTCGACGTCAGCGAGCGGCTCAGTGGCCGTTGACGCCCGCGTCGGCGAGCGCCTCCACACCCGTCGGCGTCACCCTCAGCACACCGGCACTGGGGATGTCGTAGAACAGCCCGATCACGTTGACATTGCGCTCTTCTCGCGCGCGGCTGACCACCGGATGCTCCGACAGCGTTTGCACCTGTACCGCGACGTTGACCATGCTGAGCTGGTCGACGGTGTCGAAGCCGGCGGCGGCCGCAGACTGTGCGACGGGATGACGGCCGTCGGCGAACGCGGCCAGCGTGGGTTGGCCGTGCTGCAGCCACGCGCGCAGTGGTTCGTCGTCCGGGTGCGATTCCGAAATATCGTGCGGCAGAAGCGCATTCATCGCGCCGCAACTCGAGTGACCGCAGACCACGATCGACGACACGTGCAGCTTGTCCACCGCGAACGCGATCGCCGCTTCGATCGAGGGGTCCAGGCGCCCGGCGGGCACGAGGTTGCCGACGTTGCGGACGGTGAACAAGTCACCTGGGCCGCTGCTGGTGATGACGTTCGGCACGATCCGCGAGTCGGTGCACGTGATGAACAACGTCTCGGGCCGTTGCGCGTGGGCGAGCTCGCGCATGTGCGGGCGAAGGTACGGCGCGGTGCGGCGGTGGTACACGGCCAGCCCGTGCAACACCGGACGAGCACCGTTACGGTTGCCGTTGGAACTGGACGGCTGCCATGAACTCCACGGCGCCACACCGGATCTCTTGTCGATGGGCGTGAACCCGCGAGCCGGCGGCCCGGCCACCGCGTCGGAGACGTCGACGGCGCCGACGTCGTGCACGCGCACGGTGCCGCCGGCCTCGCAGTGGCGCTTCTGCCACTCCTCGATCGTCTCGTAGACCGCGCGGTCGATGAAGTCCACCGACAGCTCGACGTCGACCGCAGTGCCTCGTGGAATCGAGGCCAGCACTGCGGTCAGGCGCGGTAGCGACAGGAAACTGCACGAGCCGTCGATGGACACCCGCCACTCGTTGTCGCCGATCTGCTCGGCGTGGATCTGCGCCCGCACCACCCGCCACACCGTGAGCACGATCGTCAGCGCGAGCCCGATCAGCACGCCCTCCAGCAAGTTGAGGAAGATGACACCGAGGATCGTCACGACGTAGACAGCGAGATCGCCTGTGCGCAAGGCTGTTTCAATGTGCGCCCACTTGACCAGCTGAATGCCGATGACCACCAGGAGTCCTGCCAGCGCCGACAGCGGGATCTGCTCGGCCAGGCCCACGAATGGCAGCGCGAACAGCAGCACCCACACCCCGTGCAGGATCGCCGAGGCCCGGGTGCGAGCGCCTGCGGCGACGTTCGTCGAGCTGCGCACGATCACCCCGGTGACCGGCAAACCGCCCAGCGTGCCGGAGGCGATGTTGGCCGCACCCTGACCGATCATCTCCCGGTTGAAGTTTGTGCTGGTGCCGCCGATGCGGTCCACGGCCACCGCGCACAACAGGCTCTCGACAGACGCGATCAGCGTCATCGTCAGCACACCGACCGCGAACGCGCCCCACTGGCCGTCCGGCAGACTCGGCAGCGACAGCGCATCGACGAGCGAACCGTCGAGCTTGATCCGCTCGACGTCGAACGCGAACACCACCGAAATGACAGTCGCGCCCACGACCGCCACCAGCGGCCCCGGCACCTTGCCCAGCCACCCCGGCACCCATCGCCACGCCACCAGCGTCCCGATCACCAGCAGACCGATGAACACCTCGGCTGGGTTGACGTTGAGCAGCTGGCCCGGTAGCTCGACCACGTTGGTCCAGGCCGACGACTGCGAGCTGCCGCCCAGCAGCACATGCACCTGCTGAAGCGCGATCGTGATCCCGATGCCGGCCAACATCGCGTGGACCACCACGGGGGAGATCGCGAGCGCTGCGCGGGCCACTCGGCTCAGGCCCAGCAGAACTTGGCACACGCCGGCGGCCACCGTGATGGCGCAGGTGACGGCCCAGCCGAATTCGGCGACCAGGCCCGCGACGACGACGGTCAATCCCGCGGCCGGGCCGCTGACCTGCAGCGGCGAGCCGCCCAGAACGCCGACGACGATGCCGCCGACGATGGCTGCGATGATCCCGGCCAACACCGGGGCATCTGATGCGACGGCGATGCCGAGCGAAAGTGGCAGGGCGACGAGGAACACCACCAGCGACGCCGGCACGTCGTAGCGCAGGATCGGCCGAAGCCGGTCGAGTCGCGTCGGTTCTTTGTTGGTGACGGCGGCTTGCGGCTCCGTCACTTTCACGGTGTGAATGGTTTGCTCCGCTCGTAGCAGGGAAGGGTCGTTAAAGACTTGCTACGCAACGTATTTGCGCGGTTCAGGCGGATCAAGCGATCAGACCGAATGCATAGAAGATGCAAATCTTTGAAAGTCATATGTTCGTGACCATCCGAATCCCTTTGAAGCAGAAAGCGATTCATGTGGCCCGCGCCACAAGACCGTACATGAGTCCAGGTGTGAGCAGCGCAGATAGGAAAACTCTATGAAGGACGTGACAGTCACATATGCGATCTGGACTATGGAATCATGACGACGCTGTCTGTGCCCGCGCGAAACCAACGCCCTCGCCAAGCGATCCTGGGGCAGCTGCCCAAGATGCATCGCGCCGACGGCTCACCGATCCGGGTGCTTCTTGTCGACGACGAACCGGCGCTCACCAACCTGGTCAAGATGGCGTTGCACTACGAGGGCTGGACCGTCGACGTCGCACATGACGGGCAGGAGGCGGTGCGAAAGTTCGACGAGATGGAGCCGGACATCCTCGTTCTCGACATCATGCTGCCCGACATGGACGGCATGCAGATCCTGCACCGGGTCCGCGAGGCGGAGACCTACACGCCGATCCTGTTCCTGACGGCACGCGACTCCGTGACGGACCGGGTCACCGGGCTCACCGCGGGCGCCGACGACTACATGACCAAGCCGTTCAGCCTCGAAGAGCTCGTCGCGCGGCTTCGCGGGCTGCTTCGGCGGTCCAACGTCACGGCGGCTCCCGAGGACGAGGTGCTCAAGGTCGGTGATCTGGTGCTCGACGGCGCGAGCCGGGAGGTCACCCGCGGGGGCGAGCCGATCGCATTGACCGCCACAGAGTTCGAATTGCTGCGGTACCTGATGCGCAATCCGAAGCGGGCGTTGAGCCGTGCTCAGATCCTCGATCGCGTGTGGAACTACGGCTTCGGGGGCCGCGCGAGCATCGTCGACCTCTACGTCTCGTACCTGCGCAAGAAGATCGACGCCGGCCGTGAGCCGATGATCCACACCGTGCGCGGTGTGGGGTACATGCTGCGCCCGCCCCGATGAGTGCCGTCCGCAGGTGGTGGCCGCGGTCGCTGCGGCGACAGCTGATCATCGGCGTGACCGCGGTCGTGTCGGTGGTGCTGCTGGCGGTCGGAGCGGTGTCGGTGCTCGTGCTGCGCAGCTATGTGACCGGCATGGTGGACTCGGAGGTGTCGCGGTCGCTGGCCGCGGTGTGCGAGTCGTTCGACAAAGTGACCGCCGAGCGCATCAAGATCACCAACACCGAGGAACCACTGGCGGCGTTCGTCGGACATGCCGAAGGCAACGTGATCGCGGTCCTGCGCAACGGCGACGTCGTCGAGGCCGCGGTCTTTTCCAACGGTGAACCGGTGCCCGCGTCGTCCGACGTGGTTTCCGAGATCAAGGCGCAGTCGTGGTCGGACGGTCCGCCGCGAACCGTCGAGTTGGCCGGTTTGGGCTCGTATCGGATGCAAAGCCGCGGTATCGGCGACGGCAGCGTGATCGTGTCGGGGGTGTCGTTGGAGGAGGCCAACGATGCGGTCAGGCAAAAGATGGTGGTCACCGGCGCGCTGATCGTCGTCGCATTGCTGGTCACGGCGGGTGCCACGTTCCTGGTCGTGCGGTATGCGTTGCGCCCGCTGCGCCGCGTCGCAGCCACTGCCGCGAAGGCGGCGAAGGCGCCGCTGGACGATCACCGCATCACCGCGCGGGTACGCGAGCGCGACACCGACCCGGACAACGAAGTCGGCATGGTGGGCGAGACGTTGAACCGGCTGCTCGCCAACGTCGACTCGGCGCTGGCGCAGCGCGCGGAATCGGACCGGCGGATGCGGCAGTTCCTCGCCGACGCGAGCCACGAGCTGCGTACGCCGCTGGCGGCGATCCAGGGTTACGCCGAGCTGACCCGCCAGGACAGCGCCGAGCTTCCGCCCACCACCGAGTACGCACTGGCGCGCATCGAGGCCGAAGCCAGGCGGATGGCGTCGCTGGTCGGGGAGTTGCTGCTGCTGTCACGCCTGGACGAAGGACATGACCTGGAGACCGACATCGTCGATTTGGTCGATCTCACCATCGATGCGGTCAACGACGCCGCGGTCTCGGGTCCGGGCCACCGCTGGCTCACCGATCTGCCCGACGACCCGGTGTGGGTTCGTGGTGATCGGGCGCGGCTGCATCAGTTGGTGAGCAATCTGCTGACCAACGCGCGGGTGCACACGCCTGCCGGGGTGACGGTCACGACGGCGATCGCGCGCGACGGCGACTACGCGGAGCTGACCGTTACCGACGACGGGCCCGACATCGATCCGGAGTTGTTGCCGCACTTGTTCGAGCGGTTCGTGCGGGCCGACAAGGCGAGGTCGCACCACTCCGGCAGCACGGGTTTGGGGCTGGCGATCGTCGCGTCGATCGTCGAGGCTCACGAGGGCTCGGTGACCGCGGAATCGGCGGACGGCCGAACCGTGTTTCGGGTGCGGCTTCCGCTGGTCGACAATGTCGCGGTGGATTCTGCCCAGGCAGCCGTCGGAATCACGTAAATAGCATCCGGCGCCATTCTTTGTATTTCACATGAGTTTCTTCCCGGTGCGTCAAAGCGCTTCTAACCTGGTGTTATGAACGCAATCAGGAGGACCGAAATGAGGCGAACAAGAATGGCTGCCCTTACCGGCGCCGCGTTGTCCGCATTGTTCATGGCGCTGGCCGCTCCAGCCATGGCGGGCCCGTCGGGACCAGGGGACTTCGGGCCTGACCCGCGGGGTGCGAACGCGCACGGCTCCTGGGCTGTGCCAGGTCAAACGCCGTACGGCACATACCAGAACGACACGCCGCAGCAATCGGCGGCACGTCGTTAGCAGCTATTTCCGCGTCAGCGGTAATTGACGAACTGCAGGGCGACGTCCAGGTCGGCTCCTTTGAGAAGGGAAATGACCGCCTGCAGGTCGTCTCTCTTCTTACTGCTGACGCGGATTTCGTCGCCCTGAATTTGCGTCTTGACGTTTCTCGGGCCCTCGTCCCGGATCAGTTTGGTGATCTTTTTGGCGTGCTCGCTCGAGATGCCCTGCTTGATGGTGCCGCTGACTTTGTACGTCTTGCCCGAGGCTTGTGGCTCGCCGACGTCGAAGGCCTTCATCGAAATGTCGCGGCGGACGAGCTTTTCCTTGAAGACGTCGACGGCGGCCTTGACACGCTCCTCGGTGGACGAGGTGATTTCGATGACGTCGTCGCCCTTCCACGCGATCTTGGTGTCGGTGCCGCGGAAGTCGAAGCGGGTGGCCAGCTCCTTCGCGGCTTGGTTCAGCGCGTTGTCGACTTCTTGCCGGTCCACCTTGCTGACGACGTCGAACGATGAATCCGCCATGGGATCCGGTCCTCCTGGAGTTATGCCGGTGTGTGCGTGGTGTTCATCTTCGTCGCACGCGATCCGGAAGCCCAAGGCAGGTGCATGGTTTTTCAGTCTCGAGGGCGCTCGTTGTACCCTGCTATTCGCACCACGGCAGGTTGCCCGAGCGGCCAATGGGAGCGGACTGTAAATCCGTCGGCTTACGCCTACGCAGGTTCGAATCCTGCACCTGCCACCGAGTGATGTGTCAGGACATAGGAATAGCTCTGAACCTGCGTTTGGGGTTCAGGGCTTTTTCTTTGCGCACGTTTGCCGCGTCGTGAGCGTTGAGTCTTTGGACTTAGTCGCCCGCGATCGCAGCGGCGAGCGCCTTGGCGTTCTCGGCGATACGCCGCTTGCTCAGCCGAAGTTCTCGCCGCTGGTAGGCGTACAGCTGCGGATCGACCGTCGCGAGCAGGACGTCGGCGTGCCAGCCGGCGTCCTTGGCGTCGAAGTCATCTCGCGCCCGGCGCAAAAGCGCTACGAGATGTAGACGCCAGCCCTGATAAGCGCCGATCTTCAGCCGCCCGGGCGGGGTCGCGTCGGTCACCAGCAGCGCGCCGAGGTTGCGTTCGGTAAGCGCCACGAGCGCGTCGATGAACGCAGCCAACCGCTGCGCCGGCTCCGCGCCGGGGCCGAGCGGCGGGGGGCCGGTCAGCACCGCCTCCTGCAGCGTCCTCTCGTCTTCGCCAACCACCGCGGCCAGCAGTCCGGCCTTGTCGCCGAACCGACGGTACAAAGTGCCGACGCCGACACCCGCCGCCCGTGCGATGTTGCGCATGTCGACATCGCCGGCGTCGGGTGAGCGCAGCAGCGTGCGCGCCGCGTCCAGCACCTTCGCCTCGTTGCGCGCCGCCGCTTCGCGCTGCGGTTGCCACCCGTCCATGGTCGCATGCTATTGCGGAATAGCGTTCCGCATATGGGGCGTTCATGGTAAGGAACAGTGTTCCGCAACTAGGGAGTGATCGAAATGGCCCGTATGCTGCTGGTCAATGCGTCGCCCCGTGGCGACGAATCTCATTCGCTGAGGCTCGCCGAGACGTTCGTCAACGCCTACCGTGAGCACGAGCCCGACACAAAGGTGGACCGGCTCGACACCTTCACCGACATCGCGCCATTCGGCCAGCGACATGTCGCGGCGAAGATGGCGGTGATCGCGGGCCAGGCCGTGCCCGAGGAGGCGGCACGGGATTGGTCTGCGGTCCTCGACATCGCCGCGCGCGTGCAGGCGGCAGACACGCTGGTTTTCGCCGTACCGATGTGGAACGGTGCAATCCCGTGGTCGCTGAAGCTGTTCGTCGACACGGTGACCCAGCCGGGCATCGCGTTCACGTTCGATCCGGCGACCGGATACCGGGGCCTGCTCGCCGGACGCCGTGCGGTGACCGTCTACACCAGCCGCGTCTACGCGCCGGGTGTGCCACCGACGTTTGGCACCGACCACCAGTCCACGTATCTGCGGTGGTGGTTGCAGTACTGCGGCATCACCGACATTCATGAAATACGCCTGCAGCCAACGTTTCCCGGGCCGGATCTGGTAGGAGCCGCGAGACGGGCCGAACGCTTGGCGCACCAGCTCGCCGCAACGTTGGCAGGTGCGCGATGAGCGGGTGGGCGTGGCTGCTGACTGCCGCGCTGGCAGAGGTGGCATGGTCGCAGAGCATCAAACCGACCGAGGGCTTCACCCGGCCGTTGCCGACACTGTTGTGCTTCCTGCTCGCGGTCGCGGCGGTCTATCCCTTGACCCTCGCGATGCAGAGCATCCCCGTGGGAACGGCGTACGCGGTGTTCACCGGCGTCGGTGCGACAGGAGCCGTCCTCCTCGGCATCGTCTTGTACGGTGATCCGGTCACGGCCCTTCGGCTGACCGGCATAGCGTTGGTGGTCGGTGGTGTGTTGATTCTCAGAACTGCGTAATTCGAGGCGTCGGCGCCGCGCAATAACTAGCCCTGCGCCTGATGCAGAACGCTGCACTTGCCACCGAAGTCCGCGGAGGGTTTCAGCCGGACAGCTGGCTACCGTACTGCGGACAGTAGACCTGCACGGACCTGGTCATGAATATCGCCGTCTGGCGTGGCGTCATCGGCAACGTGGTCTGCATTTTGCTCAGAATGTCCGCCGGCGATGCGCCTGCTGAAAATGCCTGGCAGACCACGTAGGCCTTCTGGATCGCTACCTGCGGCAGGTCGAACGACAGTGCGTCGGCATTGAGTGCGCGCAGGAACGCGTCGTCGTCAGAGTCAGCGGTCGCGCCGGTCGCCGTGGCCAGCCCCAGTGCTGCTGCCGCTGTCGCGATGCCCACGAGCTTGGCGATGTCCTGATACGCGAACGTCATGGCGACTCCTCGGTCACTTGCACCCGCCGCTGATGAACTCAAGTTAGTGGGTCCGCGGCCGGTCGGGTAGCCCGTCGTCTGGATCAGCGGCCCTAATTGTCGCTATGAGGCGGGCACAACGGGTCTCGGCTCTTGCGAAGGCGGCGCGACATACCCCCTCAGTCGTGCCGGTGCAGGAACCCGTGCAGGACCGCCTGAACCAGTTCGTTGACGATCGCTTCGCGCGACGGCTGCTGCGCTCCGAAGAACGTCGAACTCAGTGCCACCATGCCGACGATCATGGCCACGGTCGAATGCGCCGGTAGGTCCGCCTCGCTCGACCGCATCCCCCGCAATCGCATGCCTTCAGCGCCAATTCGGCTGAGCAAGGCCAGCGCCCGTCTGATATCGGCGATGCCCGCGTCGGCAATCTCGTCGTCGCTGAACGCCTCGGAGGCGACGAGCGTCAGCAGCAGACCCCGATGTTCGACGACCACGTCGTAGAGCTGCTCGACGAAATGACGCGCCAGCTCTTCCTCGTCGGTCTGCTCGGGGACCACCGACCGCCATGTCTGCGCGAATTCGTCGACGATGCCGGTGAACGGTAAGACGAGCGCTTCCCGGAACAGGCCGGCCTTCGAGCCGAAGTGACGAAAAAGCAGGTATTCGCTGACTCCGGCCGCCTCGGCGATTTCGCGCGTCGTCGTGCTCCGGTAGTCGCGACGGGCGAACAGGTCTCGTGCCGCATCGAGCAGAAGCCTTCGCGGTTCGCCACGGGGCCGGCGGATCGCCTGAACCGGCGTCTTGTCGATCGAACGTCGCTGGGCCACGGCCTCACTCCTTGAACCGCGCTCAGCGGTTTGACGGCATCCACGATAGCGGTCTTGACCGGGGCCCTTAGAATAGTATTCACTTTTATAAAACGTGAGCGGCGAAAGGGGCGTGGTCGTGGGAGCAGTGATCATGCTGGGCACCCTGTTCGGCCTGATCGTCCTGATCTTCGGTCTGGTCGTGTCCTTCGATCCCGAAGCGCGCAGTGGCACAAGCGAAGAGCACGAACCGTGAACACAGAGCTGACCCCGTTGCTCGTGGCTGCGGTCATCTTCGGCTGGGCCAGCGGCATCCTTTTCCTCGTCGCCGGCGTGTATCTGAGCGTCCGCCGGCGACGTCTGCACCCGCTTCTTCTGCTCTGCATTTCGGCGATCTCGTTCTCGTGGATCGAGGCACCCTACGACTGGGCGATGTACGCGCAGTTTCCACCGGCACTGCCACGCATGCCCTCGTGGTGGCCGTTGAACATGACCTGGGGCGGCCTGCCGTCGTCGGTTCCGATCGGCTACATCGGCTATTTCTGCGTGCCCGCGGTGATAGGTGCGGCACTCGGACGTCGGCTGAGCGCAAAGTTCAACTGGCGCAGGCCAATAACGCTTCTCGCAGTCGGTCTGGTCGTCGGCTTCTGCTGGGCTTTGATATTCAACGCCGGCCTGGGGGCCCGGCTCGGAGTCTTCTACTACGCCTACGTGATTCCGGGCCTCGGCTTGTTCGAGGGCACGCTGCATCAATATCCGATCTACGACGCGCTGGCGATGGGGATCCAGATGATGGTCTTCACTTACCTTCTCGGGCGGACGGATGCGCAAGGACGCAACGTCATCGAGATGTGGGCCGACAGGGTGTCGCACACCCGCGTCCAGTCGTCGATCCTGTCGATCGTGGCCGTCGTCGTCATCGGAAACGTCGTCTACGGCGCCGTTTTCGCGCCACAGCTGGTGACGAAGCTCGGTGGCTGGGTCACCTCGGGGCCGACAGTGCAGCTGTTCCCCGGAGTGCCGAACCAACCCCGGTAGGGAGGAGCATCAGTGAGCACCAAGCAGACTGCGGAGCTGTACTACGACCCGTTCGATTTCGACATCGACGACGATCCCTATCCGGTGTGGAAGCGAATGCGCGCAGAAGCCCCGCTTTATTACAACGACAAGTACAACTTCTATGCGCTGAGTCGCTACGACGACGTGGCGCGTGCGCTTCCCGATTGGCGGACGTATCGGTCGGGACGCGGCACGACGGCAGACATCTTGTTCAGCGGCCTTGAAGTGCCGCCGGGCATCTTGCTTTTCGAGGATCCGCCCTTGCACGACTTGCACCGCCGGTTGTTGTCCCGGGTTTTCACACCGCGGCGCATGATGGCGGTCGAAGACCTGGTCCGCGGATTCTGTTGTCGCGCAATGGATCCGCTGCGCGACGTCGACGGATTCGACTTCGTGCTGGATCTCGGTGCCATCATGCCGATGCGCACCATCGGCTACCTGCTCGGCATTCCGGAAGAGGCGCAACAGCAGATCCGGGATCGCAACGACAAGAGCATCACCGTCGACTCGAAGGACAACGTCGGCGATCTCAGCCCGACGGTCTTTCAGGACGCGATCGCGCTGTTTGCCGAGTACATCGAGTGGCGGGCGACCCATCCGTCCGACGACTTGATGACCGATCTGCTCAACGCAGAGGTGGAAGAAGAAGACGGCTCGCGGCGCCGGCTCGAACGTACCGAAGTGCTCGCCTACACTGCGATGATCGCCGGGGCCGGCAACGAAACCACCGCTCGGCTCATCGGATTCATGGGCCAACTGCTCGGCGAACATCCCGACCAGCGCCGCGAACTCGTCGCAAACCCCTCGCTCATCCCGTCGGCAGTCGAAGAGACGCTGCGTTACGAACCCCCCTCACCCGTGCAGGCGCGCTACGTCGCCCGCGACGTCGAGTTGTACGGGCACACCGTCACGGAGGGCTCGTACATGCTGCTGCTCAACGGGTCGGCCAACCGTGACGAGACCAGATACAGCGACCCCGACCGCTACGACATCCACCGCAAAGCCGGGCATCTGAGCTTCGGACAGGGACTGCACTTTTGCCTGGGATCGGCGTTGGCACGCCTCGAAGGACGAGTCGCCTTGGAGGAAGTGCTCAAGCGGTGGACCGACTGGGAGGTCGACTACGACAATGCGCGACGCGCTCGGACGTCGAGTGTGCGGGGGTGGGCACAGCTTCCGGTCAGGACCGGTTAGCCCGGCCGCATCGACGTGAGGAAGTAGGTCTCGCGCCCCGTCGGATAGCCGCCGCCGTCGGTGGCGATATGGACGTGGTCGAAGTGGTTCGCGGTCTCATTGCCGTAGTCGGCTGTCCAGCTCGGCGCCCCGATGCCCGGATAGAACCCCTGCCGCCAGATCACGTGCAGCACGCCCCACCGTTGCGCATTGGCCAACGCCAAGCCGGCGATCTGGTTGCCCAGCGCGATGCCCTCCGGCGAGTGGTGGTTGGGGATCATCACGTCGATCGCCAAGCCGTTGGGATGCCACTTCAGCGGGTCCTGGCGGAACCCGCCGATGGTGGTGATCTCGGGGAACATCACGCTGATGGCCCGCGCGACCCAGATGGTGTGCACCTGCAGGCCGTCTTCGGGGGCCACACCGCGAGGCAGTGCGAACTGCAGGTCCGCGGCTGAGATCGGTGCGCTCGCCGCCAGCAGTTGCGCCTCCTCGGGGCTGGCGACCCGGGGCGGATCGGCCGGCGCCGCCGCCGCAGCAGCAGTCGGCACCGCTGCCGGTGCCGCGGCGCAGCAGTGCGTCTCTTTGCCTTGGCTGTAGAACATGGCCGCAGACACGGCGAGTGAAACCGCGAACGCCAGCCACCGCCCTCTGGCGTTGGCAAACGGGTTCGTGGCCACGAGCGGGACTTTACTGCCGACGGCGACGCGATATGGCGTTCTTCGCGGTCGTGACCAGGACGTTATCTACGGCGACGCCGGCTGGTCCGGCGGCGCTCCGAGCGCTTCGGCGATTCCCGACTCACCAAGCGACGAGCGCAGGGCGCGCATCCCGTAGTGCAACCGGGACAGCACCGTGGTTTCGTCGAGCTTCAACTCGCGGGCGATTTGCGCGACCGTCTGCGCGCCGTAGTAGCACCGGTCGATCACCGCACGCTGGTCGGCGCTGAGCCGAGCGAGCGCCTTCAGCAAGATCTCGCGGTTCACCGGGGGGTCGGCCATCGGACTGCTTCCTGGGTGACGGTCACTCAGGTACTTCGCTAGGAGCCGCAGAAGACATAATGTTGTTATAGTAATAAGACAACACAACCGACGGCAAGGGCAAAAAGGAGCCGTGGACGAGACTCGCAACACACCTGTCTTGGTCCGTGCCGGCGCAGGGGTGCCGCTGCACCGGCAACTGTTCTTGGTGCTGCACGACGAGATCGCCCGCGGTGCCATCGCCCCCGGCGAGCCGCTGCCGACGGAGCAGGAATTGTGCGACCAGTTCGGTGTCTCTCGCATCACCGTCCGGCGCGCATTGGCCGATCTCGCGGCCCAGGGCTATATCATGCGCCGCCAAGGCGTGGGATCGTTTGTGCGCGAACGTGATTCGCATGACGAGCCCACGGCCAGCCGGTTCTACGACGACGAGATGCATCGGATCCAATTCGAATCCGGCGTCGAGGTGGTCGACTTCGGCGTCCGCACCACCCCGCCGGTGATCGCCGACAAAATCGGTCTGGCCGGCGACGCGCTGTACGTCCTCGCCGTCCGGCGCGCGCGTCGCACCCGCGAACCGCTGATGGTCACGGAGGCCTGGATGCCTGCCGATCTCGCCAAAACTGTCACCGCTGAGAAGATGGCGCACACACCGATGTTTCAACTTCTCGCCGAGGCGGGCGTCAAATTCACCCGCATGCAGCATGAGTTCAGCGCTGAGATCGCCAACCCCCGCAACGCGCGCCTGCTCGACGTCGCAATCGGCGCGCCGATCATCCGAATCGACCGCATCTCGTTCACCGACGACGACCGGCCGCATCATCACCTGTCGATCTTGTTGTCGCCCAACCGAAGCCGTATTCTGCTCAGCCACTCCGTCGAAGAACTCGAGACCGTGCCCAACATGGCGATCCTGCACGACGTACGCAGGTGACTGGCGATGCGGCTGGTCAAATCATGTCCTTGTTGGTCAGCCACCGCATGATCGGCCAACCGACGAATACGGGCAACCAGCACGTCAGCACCCGGTACAGCAGCACCGACGGCACGCCGACAGCCGCCGGCACACCGAACGCGGCCAGCCCGCCGATCAACGCGGCTTCGACGGCGCCGACGCCGCCGGGTGTGGGAGCCGCTGACGCCAGCGTGCCGCCGATCATCGTGACCACGGTGACGGTGACGAACGTGGTTCCACCGCCGAAGGCCTCCACGCTCGCCCACAGCGCCAGCGCCATCCCGAGAGTTGTTGCTGCACAACCCAGCACGATCATTGCGAGTCGCTTCGGTTCGCGAGCCAGGTCGACCAGGTCGGCGCCCACCTCTTCGAGACGCGGCCGCACCGCGGTCCCCAGCCACTTACGCAGCCGGGGCACGAACAGGAAAGCGCCCACCGCACCGAGCGCCAGACCGGCGATCAGGTACAGGATCGTGGCCGACGGCACGAAGTGGGAGAGGTCGGTTGACGCGCCTGCCGCGGCGCTGAAGAACAGCAGCAGCCCCACGTGGGTGATCACCTGGACCGACTGCTGAAGCGCCACCGCGGCAGTGGCGCGCACCGCGCCGAGTCCGCCCTTTTGCAAGAAGCGCGTACTCAGTGCCAGCCCGCCGACGCCGGCCGGCGTGGTGGTGGCCGCGAAGGTGTTGGCCACCTGCATGATCGCCAGGTGCCGGAAGCTCACCAATCCGTTGGCGCACGCCCACAACGCCATCGCTGCGCCGATGTACGTCAGCGCCGACACCGTCAAACCCAGTAGCGCCCACCACCAGTTCGCGGTCCGCAACTCGGAGAAGAACGTCGGCAGCGTGCTGATGAACGGGTACGCGACGTACACCAAGGCGACCAGTAGCACCAATTGAATGAGTTGCCGGCGGGTGAACCGGGTGATGGTCTCGGTCTGGATCTGGTTGGCGCCGGTCTGGTGTTTCACCTCGTCGCGGGCGGCAGAGATCACGGCAGCCGCATCGGTGATCGAGGCGCGAAGCCGTTTGGGCACAGCCGATTTCGTGAGCCGGCGCGACGCCGTGAGAATCGTGTCCTTGCCGAACGCGTCGATCGCCGCGCCCACCGCCCGTTTGGCGTCGTAGATGTGGGTGGTGGTGACCAACAGCTGCGCGATGTCGGATTGCAGTTGAGCGTCGGCGGCGCCGTACTCCGCGCGGCCGAATCCGCCGAACAGCACGGCGCCGTCCTCGACGGTGATCTCCTTGCACCGCAGGTCGCCGTGCGAGATTTGCTGGTCATGCAGCAGATGCAACGAATCCCACACGCGGTCAACGGGAATCGCGTCGTCAAGTGGGCGGCCGCGGGCGGGCGTGTGGGCGTAAAGATGCCACCCACGGTCCAGCTCCGCGACCGCGACCGCGGATGTGTTGGCGATGCCGATGTCGCCGATCGCAATTGTCATCAGCGCGCGGTGCTCGACGGCGCGGCGCATCGAGGCCTGCAGTGGGGCGGTCTCGGTTCCGCGCAGCTTGAGTTTGCGCCACAGCTGCCGCAGCACACCGCCGCTGCGCTGGTTCGGCCCGTACATCTCCACGATCGCGGGCGTGCCGGGTTCCGACGACGCCGCGGACAAAACGAGCGGTCCGCGGCCGGCTGGCCGCACCACCGTCAGCGCGGTGGCATGGAATCCGCGCCGCGCCAACGCCCGCACGGCGCCGTCGAGCGGCACTTCCAACGCCGGTGTACCGACGACGAGCACCACCAATGCGCCGACGAACCAGCCCACCGCGAGACCTAGCAGCGCACGTGCCGGCACGACGGCGCTGACGACCAGATGTATGGGCACGAAGGCCAGCAGAAGCGTCCACCACCAGCGTCGCCACCGGCTGGGCAGCCAGGGGCCCGAGACCGTCAGCACCGCCGCGAGCATCGCAATCCAGCGCGGGTCGTCGAGGAATTGCGACAGCGTGGTGTCCAGCTTTTCGGAGAGGTCGACGTGCCATCGCGGCGCGGCGATGCCGTTGCCGGTGATCGACAGGGCCAGCAGGGCGATCAGCGCGGCCGCCGCATACGCGCCGAGCAGTTTCCACTGGCGGGCGACGATCAGCCCGACCAGGATCAAGAACGGCAACGCCAGGATCGCGAAGCCGTACACCAGATAGATCAGATTGGCTTGGGCGGGCGGCAGAATGCCGACGATCCGGGAGATGGACTTCTCCAACGCCATCCACTCGGTGCGGGTGACAAGAGACCCCGTGACCACGATCGCCAGGAACACCGTGGCCAGCGCGAGCCGCAGGATGTCGTTGGTGCGTCGCGTCAACGGCTGCAGCAAGCTGCCCGAAACGGTGATGTCCCGCCCGTCAACTCGCATGTTCGCACCGTTCGTCTCGCTGGTCGGCTGTCGCTTTGATTCTGCGCTCGGCCGCCGGCCGGTCGCGCCCTAACAGCATCACTCCGACCAACAACGAAACAACGGGCGCCTTTTCAGGCGCCCGTTGTTTCGCGAATGGCTAGCGTCAGTGTGCTCCGCTCTTGTGCGGGTTCTGGTATGTGCCGTAAGGCGTTTGCGCATTCGTCGGATAGTTGTTCGTGTCGACACCGACCGTATCGTGCCCGTTGTCGGCCGGCGCGACGGCCACGACCGGGGCGGCCAGTCCGATGGACAGCGCGGCCAGCGCGCTCGCTGCGATCGTGGCGAATGTGACGTTCTTCTTCATTGTCGTGCCTCGCTCTGTGCTTGTCTGCTGACCGACTCGGTGGGTTTCTCCTGGCCGGTCGACCGTGAAAACAGGGCGGCCGAAACTTTTAGTTCCGGGTTGGCAGAAAGTTGTCCAGGGTTGGCAGAAATGCAGCGGATGCGCTGCGAACAGGGGAATTTGACCGTCCGGTCTCCAGTGCAACGTCAAGTGTGGTCGGATAGCGCAGGTATGCGTCCCTAGGTTGGCGACAGGGGGAACGATGACGACGCCGGAACCGCAGACGCCCCACCCGCCATTGTCCGGGCGAGGCTGGCTCGCGCTGGGTGCGATCGCGGCGGCCGTCAGCGCGCTGATCGTCGGGATACTCGTCGCGACTACGCCGTCGCGGCCAACCGCGTCGCCTGCCGCCACGACGGCCGCGCAGCCCTCCGCCTCGCCGCTGCCCGACCTCGGCGGTCCGCGTTCGCAGTTGGTGCCAGAGGTCACGCTGCCGGTGGGCGCGCGGCCCTACGTCGGCAAGCGGCCGACACCGCCGGGTTTCGAGTTCTGGGAGGTGCCCGGCAGCCATCATGAGCTGGTCGCACAGATGCGCGCCGAGTTGCCGACGTATGCGCCGCTGAACGGGATGCCCTGGTGCGGCGAGTTGAGCGACGCGATCACGACGTGGGCGTGGGGATCGGCCGCCGACACCATCGGGGTCTCCCTGACCGACGGCGGCGTGATGATCACCCGTCTGCCGCAGCCGCTGGGCTGTCGTCCTTAGTTCGTCAGCGCACCACGATCGCGTGCTCGCCGCGCGGCACGAGTTCGCCCACGACGGGCGCGCCCGGAATCTCCCCGGCGATCAGCAGCCCGCCGGAGGTTTGCGCATCGGCCAACAGCAGCGCCTCCTCTTCGCTGACCGCCGACAAGTCGGCATGGGGGGCCACCCAGTCGAGATTGCGCCGGGTCCCGCCGCTGACGTAGCCGGCCGCCAGTGCGTCGCGGGCGCCGTCGAGGTACGGCACCGCCGCTGCGTCGATCACCGCGGTGACACCACTGGCCCGCGCCAGCTTGTACAGGTGGCCCAGCAACCCGAAACCCGTGACGTCCGTGGCGCATTCGACACCGGCCTGCAGAGCGGCTCTGGCCGCATCCGCATTGAGGGTGGTCATCGCGTCGATCGCGTGAGCGAACCGCTCGCCGGTCGCCTTGTGGCGGCTGTTCAGCACCCCGATGCCCAGCGGCTTGGTCAATGACAGCGGAAGTCCCGGCTTACCGGCATCGTTGCGCAGCAACCGATTCGGATCGGCGATGCCGGTGACGGCCAGCCCGTACTTGGGTTCGGGATCGTCGACGCTGTGTCCGCCCGCCAGGTGGCATCCGGCGGCGTTGCAGACGTCCGATCCGCCACGCAGAGTTTCGGCGGCGAGCTCCAACGGCAGCACGTCGCGTGGCCAGCCCAGGAGGTTGACCGCCACCACCGGCCGGCCACCCATCGCGTACACGTCCGACAGCGCGTTCGTCGCCGCGATGCGGCCCCAGTCGTACGGGTCGTCGACCACCGGGGTGAAGAAGTCCGTCGTCGCAATCAGCGCCACGTCACCTTCGATCCGCACCGCGGCCGCGTCGTCGCCGCTGTCGAGGCCGACCAGCAGTTCGCCGGCCGGATCCCGCGGCGCGGACGTCGACAGCCCGCGGACCACGTCTTCCAGCTCGCCGGGCGGGATCTTGCAGGCACAGCCGCCGCCGTGCGCGTACTGGGTCAATCGGTAGGCCACCGTTCCATGCTGCCCTACCAAGTTGCCATGATGGCGTCATGGCCCAGGGAGGCGTATCCGGTCTGGTGGCCGGCGCGGTCTTCAAAATCGTTGAGCGGCAGGTTCTGTCGCTGGCGGGTTCGATTCCCGTCCGCCTCCGCCATAGTCCAGAGGCCGTCGATGGCTGACCCGCGGCGGCGCGTGCCGCGCACCGACGTGCTGCTGGCCGATCCGCGGCTCGCCGAGGCCCAACGCGTGCTGGGCCGCACCTTGGTGAAAACCGTTGTGGCGCAAGCTCAGCAGCGTGCACGTGCGGGCGAGATCACTCCGGAGCAGGTCGCCGACGCCGCGGTCGCCGGCTTGCCGACACGTGCGACCACCTTGCGGCCGGTCATCAACGCCACCGGCGTGATCGTGCACACGAACCTCGGGCGCGCACCGCTGTCGCAGGCCGCGCTGGACGCGGTGGTGACCGCGGGCGGGGCCACCGACGTCGAATTCGACCTCGCCACCGGCCGTCGCGCGCGCCGCGGCCGCGGCGCGCTGGCCGCACTTGCGCGCGCCGTACCGGCCGCGGAGGGCGTGCACGTGGTCAACAACAACGCCGCCGCCCTGCTGCTGACCGCGATGACGCTGGCCGACGGTAGGGAAATCGTGCTCAGCCGGGGTGAGCTCGTGGAGATCGGCGACGGCTTCCGCATCCCCGAATTGCTGGAGTCCACCGGGGCGCGGCTGCGTGAAGTCGGCACCACCAACCGCACCAGCCTGCGCGACTACACCGACGCGATCGGCCCCGACACCGGCTTCGTGCTCAAGGTGCACCCGTCGAATTTCCACGTCACCGGCTTCACGTCGGCGGTTGCGGTCACCGAGTTGGCCAAACTCGACGTCCCCCTCGTCGTCGACATCGGCTCGGGGCTGCTGACCCCACACCCTCTTTTGCCTGACGAACCCGATGCCACAACGGTTTTGCGTGACGGTGCTGATCTGGTGACCGCCAGCGGCGACAAGCTGCTGGGCGGACCGCAGGCCGGCCTGTTACTCGGCCGGGCCGGCGTGATCGAGCGGCTGCGGCGCTACCCGGCGGCGCGGGCACTGCGCGTGGACAAGCTGACGCTCGCCGCGCTGGAAGCGACGCTGGTAGGTCCGCCGCCGCCGGTGGTCGAGCATCTTTCGGCTGACGTCGCGTCGTTGCGCCGGCGCGCGGAGCACCTCGCCGCACAACTTTCGGACGCGCACGCCGTCGATTGCATCGCCGCGGTCGGCGGCGGTGGCGCGCCGGGGGTGCAGCTGCCGAGCGCCGGGGTGAGCCTGCCTGAGCGGTACGCGGCGCCGCTGCGCACCGGCGCCCCTTCGGTCGTCGGGCGGTTGGAAGGTGGCCGCTGCGTGCTCGACCTGCGCACGGTTGCACCCGAGGACGACGAACTGCTGCTGGCGGCGGTCAGGGCGTGTTCGTAGTAGCGACGGCCGGGCACGTCGACCACGGCAAGTCGACGCTGGTGCAGCGGCTCACCGGCATGTGGCCCGACCGGCTGGCCGAGGAGCAACGCCGAGGGCTGACGATCGATCTCGGGTTCGCCTGGACCTCGATCGAGGGCCGGGAGATCGCGTTCGTCGACGTGCCCGGACACGAGCGGTTCGTCGCGAACATGCTCGCCGGCGTCGGCCCGGTGCCGGCCGTGATGTTCGTCGTGGCGGCCACCGAGGGATGGATGCCGCAGTCTGACGAGCATCTGGCCGCGCTCGACGCGCTCGGAGTGCGGCATGCCGTGGTGGTGATCAGTAAGGCTGATCTCGCGGATCCGGCGCCAGTGAGAAACAAAGTGCGGCAACGGCTTTCGGACACGACACTCGCACATGCACCGGTCGTGCTGGGCACCGACCTCGAGCAGGTGCGTACCCAGTTGGCGGCATTGGCGGACCAGCTGCCGGCACCGGACCGCGACGCCGACGTGCGGCTGTGGGTAGACCGCTCGTTCACCGTGCGTGGCGCAGGCACCGTCGTCACCGGCACCCTGGCTGCAGGCACCATCCGAGTCGGCGACGAGCTCGAACACGGGGGGCGGCGCGTCACCGTCCGCGGTCTGCAGTCGCTGGGCCGCGACCACGCCGAAGTCGCGGCAGTGGCGCGCGTCGCCGTGAACCTGCGCGGCGTCGACCGTCAGCACATCGGCCGCGGCGACACGGTTCGCACCCCGGGCGCATGGCTGGACACCGCCGAGATCGACGTGGCGCTGCGCAAGCCGGGGCAGCTGCACCGAGAGTTGGTGCTGCACATCGGTTCTGCCAACGTGCCGGCGCATGTGCGTCCGCTCGGCGCGGCCGCGAGGCTTCGGTTGGCCAGGCCGTTGCCGTTGCGCATCGGCGATGTCGGGCTGTTGCGTGATCCCGGTGAGCATCGGATCGTGGCGGGCATCGAGGTGCTCGACGTGCGGCCGGCGCCGCTGCGCCGCCGCGGGACGGCACGCGCGCGCGCCGAAGAGCTGGCCCGCGGTCGGGTCGATCCGCCTGTTTGCGCCCGTGCAAGGGAGCTGCGCGCCATGGGTTTTCCTGTTGCGGGGCAGCGTGTCGGTGACTGGGTGGTCGACTCGAAGTGGTGGGCCGAACGGCGGCGTTATCTTGTGGCCGCAGTCGAAACCTGGTCTGCCGAACACGATCTTGCGGCGGGCATGCCACTGGAGACCTTGCGCCGACAACTCGGCCTGCCCGCCGCTGAGCTGGTCGCCCCGCTGGTGGAGGGCACCGGGCTCGAGGTTGCCGATGGTCGAGTCCGCAAGCCGGGGATCGGGCTGCCTGCGCGGGTCGATAAGGCGGTGCGCATCATCGAGGAACGGCTGGCCGAGGAACCGTTCCGCGCCCCGGAGGCTGACGAGCTGGCCGGCCTCGGTCTCGGCCCGAAGGAACTCGCTGCGGCGGTGCGTGCCGGACGGCTGACCCGCATTGGCGACGGTGTGGTGTTGGGACCCGACGTGTTCGACCGGGCGGCCTTGATTCTGCGCACGCTGCCGCAACCGTTCACGGTCAGCGAGGCCCGTCGTGCTCTGGGCACCACCCGGCGAGTCGCCGTGCCGCTACTCGAACACCTCGACGCCCGCCGGATCACGCGGCGTGACGACGACAGCGCCCGGTGGATAGTCGGACCGTCTTGACCGTCGCGTCGAGAATTCCGGCCGGGGACCGTCATGCCCGCCTCGTAGCGACAATGCGTTTGCGCAGGTCAACGAGATAAACGGCGGACCCCGCCGACGGCGGCCACAGCGCTGTCTGCGCACGTCAGTGAATTGTCGCTAACAGGCGGGCACACGCATGTACGCCCGGAACATCTTTGACGCGCCGAATTCAGCAAGAGCAGGGGGCTTACCACCTAGAGTCGCTCGTAGATTTCGGTGCGCTAAGCGGCGCTCAGCGCCGGAAATCGCACCGAAATCACACCGGGGCGAGCACGGGAGGGGCGGCACATGGACTTCAGGAAGCTGATCGAGTCGTGGCCGGTCTATCGGCAGCTCACCTCCAGCGACAGCACGGGCCGCGGCAAGGCCGCTCAATCCCACCGCTCACAACAACTGCAACCCCGCACGGCCGACGCCGACCACATCGCCCACTCCGTGTGCCCCTTCTGCGCAGTCGGCTGCGCGCAGAAGGTGTACGTGAAGGACGGCCAGGTCATCC
This sequence comes from Mycobacterium sp. NGS35, assembly GCF_059812855.1. Classification (NCBI taxonomy): domain Bacteria; kingdom Bacillati; phylum Actinomycetota; class Actinomycetes; order Mycobacteriales; family Mycobacteriaceae; genus Mycobacterium; species Mycobacterium sp. NGS35. Next base: position 606,260 of record NZ_JCALDL010000001.1, on the reverse strand, counting down.
AGATCGAAGGCAATCCGGACAGCCCGGTGTCGCGAGGTCGTCTGTGTCCCAAGGGATCTGCGAGCAAGCAACTCGTCACCGGCAAGCAGCGGCTCACCACAATCAAGTACCGCGCGCCGTACGCCACCGAGTGGCAGACCCTCGACCTGGACACCGCGATGGACATGGTCGCCGATCGCGTGCTCGACGCCCGCGCCAAAGGCTGGCAGGACTTCGACAAAGACCGCAACACCTTGCGCCGCACCATGGGCATCGCCAGCCTCGGCGGCGCCACCCTGGACAACGAAGAGAACTACCTCATCAAGAAGCTCTTCACCGCGCTGGGCGCATTACAGATCGAGAACCAAGCTCGTATTTGACACAGCGCCACGGTTCCCGGTCTGGGAGCCTCCTTCGGTCGCGGCGGAGCGACGGACTATCAGCAAGACCTTGCCAACTCGGACTTCATCGTCATCATGGGCTCGAACATGGCCGAGGCCCATCCGGTTGGGTTCCAGTGGGTGATGGAGGCCAAGGCCCGCGGCGCCGAAGTGGTCCACATCGACCCGCGGTTCACCAGAACCAGCGCGGTCGTCGACAAGCACGTGCCTTTGAGAGCCGGCAGCGACATCGCATTCCTCGGCGCGGTGATCAACTACATCCTGTCCAACGAGCTCGACTTCCGTGAGTACGTCACCGCGTACACCAACGCCGCCTTCCTGGTCGACGAGGGGTTCCAAGACACCGAGGACCTCGACGGGCTGTTCAGCGGCTACGACCGCGACACCGCGTCCTACGACACGTCGACCTGGCAGTACCAGCAGACCGAGTCCCAAGGCGGTGGCTCAGGAGCCAAGGAACGCAGCGCACCCGACCAGCAGGGCTCCGGGGGCGCACCGGTCCAAGGAGCCAAGGACATCCCGTCCGACCCGACGCTGCAGCACCCCCGCTGCGTCTACCAGATCCTCAAGCGCCACTTCGCCCGCTACACCCCCGAGATGGTGGAGCGGGTCTGCGGGGTGCCGGCCGAGCAGTTCGAATACGTCGCCCGCACGTGGGCGCAGAACTCCGGCCGCGAACGCACCTCCGCGCTGGTGTACAGCGTCGGCTGGACGCAGCACACCATGGGCGCGCAGTTCATCCGCGCCGGATCGATCATCCAACTGCTACTGGGCAACATCGGACGACCGGGCGGCGGCGTGTTCGCGCTACGAGGGCACGCCAGCATTCAAGGCTCCACCGACGTACCGACACTGTTCAACCTTTTGCCCGGCTATCTCGCGATGCCGCACGCCGGGCAGGAAACGCTCAGCGATTACCTCGACGACATCATCAGCCGCAACCAGAAAGGCTTCTGGCACAACGCCGATGCCTACATGGTGTCGCTGCTGAAGGAATACTGGGGCGAAAACGCCACCGCCGCAAACGATTACTGCTTCGACTACCTGCCCCGCATCAACGGCGACCACGGCACGTACCGCACGGTGATGGACATGGTCGACGGCAAGGTGTTCGGCTACTTCCTGCTCGGACAGAACCCAGCCGTCGGTTCCGCGCACGGCAAGCTGCAGCGCCTCGGCATGGCCAACCTCGACTGGCTGGTGGTGCGCGATCTCGTGGAGATCGAGAGCGCGACGTTCTGGAAGGACGGCCCGGAGGTCGAGACGGGGGAGATCACCCCGCAGACCTGCCGCACGGAGGTCTTCCTGTTCCCGGCCGCATCGCACGTCGAGAAGGCCGGCACCTTCACCCAGACCCAGCGGATGCTGCAGTGGCGCGAAAAAGCGGTCGACCCGCCCGGTGACGCGCGCTCGGAGCTTTGGTTCTTCTATCACCTCGGCCGTATCCTGCGCGAAAAGCTCGCTGGCTCAACCGATCCCACGGACCGGCCGCTGCTCGACCTCTCCTGGGACTACGCGATGGACGGCGACGAGCCTTCCGGCGAGGACGTGCTGCGCCGCATCAGCGGCATCGACGTGACGACGGGTCGCGTCGTCGACGGCTACACAGACCTCAAAGCCGACGGCACGACCATGTGCGGCTGCTGGATCTACAGCGGCGTGTACGCCGGTGACGTCAACCAGGCGGCACGGCGCACCCCGGGCAACGAATCCGAGTGGGGCTGGGCGTGGCCGATGAACCGCCGGGTGCTCTACAACCGCGCATCCGCCGACCCGCAGGGGCGGCCGTGGAGCGAACGCAAGAAGCTTGTCTGGTGGGACGCCGATGCAGGCGAATGGACCGGCGACGACGTGCCCGACTTCGAGAAGACCAAACCGCCCGACTACCAACCACCTGACGACGCGGTCGGCGTCGCGGCACTGCGCGGCGACGACCCGTTCGTCATGCAAGCCGACGGTAAGGCCTGGCTGTTCGCGCCCAACGGCGTGCTCGACGGTCCGCTGCCCACCCACTACGAGCCGCACGAGTCTCCGGTGCGCAACGCGCTGTATCGCCAGCAGGGCAATCCAGCGCGCAAAGTGTATGCGCGCCAAGACAATCCGTCGAACCCAGCGCCACCCGAACAGCACGGTGAGGTGTTCCCGTATGTGTTCACCGCGGCGCGGCTCACCGAGCACCACACCGCGGGCGGGATGAGCCGGCAGCTGCCGTATCTGTCCGAGCTCCAGCCTGAACTGTTCGTCGAGGTGTCGCCGGAGCTCGCAGCCGAGCGCGGGCTGACACACATGGAGTGGGCACACGTCGTCACCAGCCGCACCGCGGTGGATGCTCGCGTGTTCGTGACCGACAGGATGCGTCCGCTGCGCATCGAAGACCATGTGGTGCACCAGATCTGGATGCCGTATCACTGGGGGCATTCGGGGCTTGTCGACGGCGACGTGGTCAACGACCTGCTCGGCGTGGTCGCCGACCCCAACGTATTCATCCAGGAGAGCAAGGTGCTCACCTGCGACATCCAGCCTGGGCGGCGGCCGCGCGGTCCGGCGCTGCTGAGCTACATCGCCGAATACCGCGATCGCGCGGGCATCACACCGCAAACCGGCACCCACTTGGACACCCACACCGAGGAACAGCAATGACCGATCCCGCAAGCCAATCCGGCTACGACGACCATCCGCAGCGAGTCGGCTTCTTCACCGACACCTCAGTCTGCATCGGCTGCAAGGCATGTGAAGTGGCGTGCAAGGAATGGAACGGTGTGCCCGACGACGGGTTCAACTTGTTGGGCATGTCGTTCGACAACACCGGTGCACTGGGAGCCAACTCGTGGCGCCACGTCGCGTTCGTCGAGCAGCCGGCCCGCGCCGACGACAACTTCCGGTGGCTGATGAGCTCCGACGTGTGCAAACACTGCACCCACGCCGGATGCCTGGACGTCTGTCCGACGGGCGCGCTGTTCCGCACCGAATTCAGCACCGTCGTTGTGCAGCAAGACATTTGCAACGGCTGTGGCTACTGTGTGTCGGGCTGCCCCTACGGAGTGATCGAGCGCCGCGAGGGCGACGGCCGGGCATGGAAGTGCACGATGTGCTACGACCGCCTGCACGACGGTCTCGAGCCGGCATGTGCGAAGGCGTGCCCGACGGACTCGATTCAGTTCGGTCCGCTGGACGAGCTGCGCGAGCGGGCGCAGCAGCGCGTCGACGACCTGCACGCGCGCGGTGTCACACAGGCGCGGCTGTACGGCAACGATCCCGACGACGGCGTCGGCGGCAACGGCGCGTTCTTCCTGCTGCTCGACGAGCCCGAGGTCTACGGGCTGCCACCAGATCCGGTGGTGCCCACGCGTGACGCACCGGCGATGTGGCGCTACGCGGGGATGGCGGCGTCGGCGTTGGTGGCCGCGGCGGTGTCCGCGTTCGTGGGGCGCAGGAGATGAAAGAGCAACTGGCGGTTCCCCGCGCGGAGTTCCGGTCGTACTACGGCCGGCCGGTGCTGAAGTCGCCGGTGTGGAACTGGATGATCGCGGCCTACCTGTTCACGGGCGGCCTGTCGGCGGGGTCGGCGTTACTGGCGGCCGGGGCCGACCTCACCGACCGCCCACACCTGCGGCGGGTCGGCCGCCTGGGCGCGCTGGGCAGCCTGGTGGTGAGCATGTACCTGCTGATCGCCGACCTCGGCCGGCCCGAGCGGTTCCACCACATGCTCAGAGTGGCCAAACCCAGCTCGCCGATGAGCGTGGGCACCTGGATACTCGGCGCCTACGGTCCCGGAGCGGGGCTGGCCGCGGTCGCAGAGCTGCTGCCACAACGGCTGCAGGACAACCTAATTGGCCGAATCGCAAGTCGGCTCGCTCGGCCGGCCGGCCTGCACGCGGCGGCGCTGGCCCCCGGGGTCGCGTCGTACACGGCAGTGCTGCTGTCGCAAACGGCGGTCCCGGCGTGGCATGACGCGCATCCGTATCTTCCGTTCGTGTTCACCGGGTCCGCGGCCGCCAGCGGAGGTGGACTGGGGATGCTGCTGGCACCGCTCGACGAGTCCGCGCCTGCGAGACGCATGGCGGTCGCGGGCGCAGCGCTGGAAGTCGTGGCGTCACGAGTGTCAGAGCAGCGGCTCGGGCTGGTCCGCGAGGCCTACACCACAGGTAAAGCGCACCGGCTGCGGATGTGGGCGGAGTACCTGACGGTCGGTGGCGCGGTCGGCGCGGTCGCGGGCGGCCGCAGCCGGCCGGTGGTCGCGCTGTCGGGGCTGGCGCTGCTCGCGGGCAGCGCGCTGCAGCGGTTCGGCGTGTTCGAGGCGGGCGTCGCGTCCACCCGCGACCCCAAGTACGTCGTCGTCCCCCAACGGGAGCGGCACGACGCGAGGGCCGCGACAGTCATGACCGGCGGATGATTTCGACGAACGCCTGAGCCGCCGCGTCCACGCCAGCGTCGTCGTCGGTGGCCACCAAGTCCAGCAGCAGTCCGCGGATCACGGCCAGGCCCAGTCGGGCGAATGCCGGTTCGGCCCCGGCGAATTCGGCCAGCCAGTCGTCGACCGCGCCCGGCAGCATGTTCGCGTACGGCTTTTCGCCCTGGGCCGCGCGCGCGTAGCACTCGAAGAACAGTCGCTCGAATGCACGCAGCTGCGGTCGGCGAACGTCGGCCCACATCGCGGCGAACGCCTCGGCCGGCTCGCTGGGCAGCTCCCGCGACAACGCACGTTGGCGGCGCTCGACCTCGTCGACAATCGCCATCAGCAGTTTGTCGCGAGAACCGAAGTGATGCAACAACATTCGATGGCTGGTGCCGATGCTCTGGGCCACCTCACGCAGCGAGCGGTCGCCGATGCCGCCCGCCGCGAACGTGTCGACCAGCGCACCGAGCAGCTCAGCGCGTCGCGACGCGTCAGGAGACCGGGCCATCGAGGCCGTCGACGCCGTTGCGGCAGCGCTGCTCGCTGCGGGCCTTGAGTCCCTGCGCCTCCAGGTCGAGGTAGCGCTTGGACATCGGCCGCATGAGCCAGCCGACCAGCGTGCCTACCGGTCCTCGCTGATCGAGCTGCTGCCGCACGAGCGTGCAGTCGCCGGCTGTGGCGAGCACGTCATGCCGTGCGACGGTCGCGCCGCCCGGCGACCGCTGTACCCAGGTCCACGAGCTGCCAGGCTCCAGCTCGGTGACCTCCCAGACCAGCCGCGGCATGCGGGGCTGCTTGATCGCGAACCGCCTGCCGACGGCCAGCGCGGGACCGGCCAGTCCGACGAGGCGGGTGACCGAGGCTGTCCATTCCGGCCAGCGTTCGACGTCGCTGAACACGTCCCACACCACGGCCGCGGGCGCGGCTATCTCGACGCTGCTCTCCGTAATCATGTACCAGATGGTACATTTTCAATGTGGCGACGGACAGCTGGCGCAAGCCGTCGACTGCTCGCGCTGACTACACGGACCCGTCGGGTGAACGCCTCAGCTGCGAAGCCCGCTCGAAGATGTAGTCTCAAGAACCGTACAAGCGGCGGACGCCAGCCCCCAAGTACCAACCAGGGACGGACTATGGCAACAACTTCAGGTCAAACCCAGAGCCAGACGCCTCAAGCTCAATCCAAGTGGCTTTCGAAATCTGCGGCCCAGGCACGCGGGTCGGACGCCAAAGAAGTCCAATTCCATTACGACATCAGCAACGAGTTCTTCAAGCTGTGGCAAGACCCCACTCAGACGTATAGCTGCGCCTACTTCGAGCGCGACGACATGACCCTCGAAGAAGCGCAAATGGCCAAGGTCGATTTGGCGCTCGGCAAGCTGGGTCTGCAGCCGGGAATGACGCTGCTGGACATCGGCTGCGGTTGGGGCTCGACGATCATGCGGGCCGTGGAGAAGTACGACGTCAACGTCATCGGGCTGACCCTGTCGCAGAACCAGAAGCGGCACATCGAGGAACACTGGTTCGCCAACTCCAAGAGCAAGCGCCACATGGAAGTGCGGCTGCAACCGTGGGAGGAGTTCGAGGGCAAGGTCGACCGGATTGTGTCGATCGGCGCCTTCGAGCACTTCGGTTTCAGCAAGTACGACGATTACTTCAAGAAGACGTACAGCTGGCTTCCCGACGACGGCGTGATGCTGCTACACACGATCATCATCCCCGAGGATGAAGAGATCAAAGCCAAGGGGCTGCCGCTGACCATGTCGCGGGTGCGGTTCATCAAGTTCATCATGGACGAGATCTATCCCGGTGGCCGTCTGCCGCTGGCCTCGATGGTCAAAGAGCACGCCACCAAGGCCGGCTACACCGTCACCCGCGAGCAGCACCTGCAGCCGCACTACGCCCGCACGTTGGACACCTGGGCCGCCAATCTCGAGGCCAAGAAGGACGAGGCCATCGCGATCACGTCCGAGGAGATCTACGAGCGGTTCCACAAGTACCTGACCGGCTGTGCCGACCTGTTCCGGCAGGGCTACACCGACGTCTGTCAGTTCACCTGCGAGAAGGCGGCCTGATTTTCGGAGGAGGGAGCAACAGCCGATGTCTGACGGAGGCGCGGGCGTAAAGACGATGCGCCCGCAGTTCGAAGAGGTCCAAGCGCATTACGACCTCTCGGACGACTTCTTCGGCGTTTTCCAGGACCCCACGCGGACCTACAGTTGCGCGTTCTACGAGCGCGACGACATGACGCTCGAAGAGGCGCAGCTGGCCAAGATCGACCTCGCATTGGGCAAGCTTGATTTGCAGCCCGGCATGACGCTGCTCGACGTGGGCTGCGGCTGGGGCTCGGTGATGAAGCGCGCGGTCGAGCGCTACGACGTCAACGTCATCGGTCTGACCCTCAGCAAGAACCAGCGGGCCTTCTGCGAGAAGATGTTCGACACCATGGATACCGACCGCTCGCGGCAGGTCTATTTGCGCGGCTGGGAGGAGTTCGACGAGCCCGTCGACCGCATCGTGTCGATCGAGGCGTTCGAGGCCTTCCCCAAGGAGCGGTACGGCGCGTTCTTCGAGACCTGCTACCGGATCCTGCCCAGCGGCGGGCGCATGGTGTTGCAGACGATCATGGGTCATCCGCTGAAGCGCTGGCCGGAGATGGGCATCCCGATCACGATGACCGACCTGAAATTCATGCGGTTCATCGCCAAGGAGATCTTCCCGGGCGGCTCGATCCCGTGCGACGAGGACATCATCGGATTATCAAGCGCCGCAGGGTTTTCCGTCGAGCACGTGCAGCGGCTCAACCAGCACTACGTGCGCACGTTGGACACCTGGGCGATGAACCTGCAAGCCGCCCGCGACGAGGCGATCGCCGCGACGTCGGTCGAGGTGTACGAGCGCTACATGCACTACCTGACCGGCTGCTCCGACTTCTTCCGGCGCGGCATCAGCGAGCTGGGGCAGTTCACGATCGTCAAGGCGTAGCTCAGCAGATCTTGCTGTCGGCGGCGGTGAGCGCCCGCAGCGTCCTGTCGGCATCCGGTGTCTTCGCCAGCCGCTGCAGCGCCTCGTCCAACGTCTCCGCCACCGGCAGCCGGTGGTCCGGTGTGACAGCCAGCGCGACGTTCACCGCGTCGCTGGTCACGAGCATCCACGCGCGCCCGGCTCGATCGCATGCGCGGGCGAAGCGCAGGACGGCTTTGAGCCCGGCGACACCGAGGAACTCGACCCCGCTGAAGTCCACCACCAGCGGGTGGTCGACGTGGACGAAGCCGAGCAGGTAGTCGCTGACCTGCTCTTCGTCGCACGCGTCGATGTCACCGGCCACCTCGATGACCGTGGCCGGCGGGCGCGGATAACTTCCTAACCGCAGCGGCGCTTCGGTGCCCTTGCGCTCGATCGGCACGGTCACTGTACGAACGCGTTCCTGATAGTCGTTGTCAGCCAAAGCAACCCTCGGTAGTCGGAAACGGCGTGTCCGAGAGGCTTACCCGATGAAGCAACTTCGTACTCATCCGCAGGAACTTTCACATCGTCGGGCGTGCGAGCGTCGCCTATGACAACCCATAGAGTTGCGTCATCACCCGATCCCGTGTCACCCGGGGAGCCGCGCGCGATATGACTCGACAACAGCCAACGGCAGCTGAACCGGAGCCGCGCTGGTCCGTGCGCGAAATGCGAAAGGCCGCAACGGTTCTCGCTATTGCGCTGCTCATGGCCTCGGCCTTCGCCACCACGTACACGGTGGCGCTCGGCCGGCCGTTTCCGCGCCACCTGCCCATCGCGGTCGTGGGTCCGTCGGAAACGACGACCGCGATCATCAATGAGCTGCAGATCAAGTCCCACGAGTTCGACGCGCGCACATATCCGTCCCGCGAGGCCGCGATCGCCGCGGTGAATCGGCAGGAGATCCCTGCGGTGATCGACGCCAGTGCGAGCCCCCCGCAGCTTCTGCTGTCCAGCGCCAGTGACCCGTCGTCGGCGCGAGTGTTGACCCAGCTGGACCAGTCGGCGCCCGGCCGCTTCATCCTCCCGGTCATCGACCTGCATCCGCTGCCGGCCACGGACCCCGCAGGACTGGCCACGTTCTATGTGATCATCGCGGCGACGATTCTGGGCTTCGTCACGATGTTCCAGTTGCGCGCCAACGTCAAGACGCTGAACCTGCGCCGCTGGCTGGTGTGTGTGGCGGCGCTGGTGGTCGTAGGTGGCGCCGCACTGGCGGGCGTCACCGGTCCGCTGCTGGATGCGCTGCACGCGCCGTTTGCGGAACTGTGGTTGCTGCTGTCGCTGCAGATCGCGATCGCGGCGTTGTTCAACTCGACCATGCTGGTGCTGATCCACCGGTGGGCGATCATCCCGACGTGGGGCGTGTTCATCCTGCTGGGCAACACGTCGTCGGGCGGCGCGGTGTCCGCGTCGCTGCTGCCGCAGCCGTTCGCGTTCCTCAATCACGCGCTGCCCAGCGGTGCGGCGGTCAGCGCCATCCACTCGGCGTCGTACTTTCCGCACAACCAGCGCGCGCTGCCGTTCGTGGTGCTCGGGGTGTGGCTGGGGGCGACGCTGACCGCGCTGTTGGTGTCGTCGCGGCTGTTGAAGCGCTCGCCGGCGAATGCGTGAGCTCAGCGCACCCCGAGGAGCGTGTCGATCCATCCGCGGGCGAAGTACAACAGGAACCCGGCTGCCACCACCCACAGCAGCGGGCTGATCTCGCGAACTCTGCCCGACGCCGCACGCAGCACCACCCACGCGATGAACCCCACGCCGATCCCGTTGGCGATCGAGTAGCTCAGCGGCATCACCGCGACCGTCAGCACCACGGGCAGCGACACCGAGAAGTCCGAGAAGTCGATCTCCCGCAAGACGGAGGCCATCATGGTGCCGACGATCACCAGCGCGGCGGCGGCCACCTCCGACGGCACGATCGCGGCCAACGGCGTCAAAAACATTGCCGCCAAGAACAATCCGCCGGTCACGAGGCTCGCAAGTCCGGTGCGGGCACCTTCGCCGATGCCTGCCCCGGACTCGACGAACACCGTGTTCGACGACGCGGACACCGCGCCGCCGGCCACCGCGCCGGCGCCTTCGACGACGAGGGCGGCCTGCAGGCGCGGGAAGTTGCCGTGTTCGTCGGAAAGCCCGGCCTGGCGCGCCAGGCCGGTGAAGCTGCCCATCGCGTCGAAGAAGTTGGTGAACACCAGCGTGAACACCAGCATGACGGCCGCCACGATGCCGATGCGGCTGAAGCTGCTGAGGCTGAATTCGCCGACCAACGTCAGGTCGGGCAGTGCGAACGGTGAACGCTGCAGCGTCGGCACGGACAGGGTCCAGCCGCCGGGGTTCTTGGCCGCGGGCCCGAGGTGCCAGATCGCTTCGACGACGACGGCGACCGCGGTTCCGAAGATGAGCCCAATCAGGATGGCGCCGCGCACTTTTCGCGCCACGAGGACGCCGGTCGCCAGCAGCGTGACGACGAAGACGACCGTCGGCACGGTGTTGATCGAGCCGCCCCCGTGGCTGCCCAGGCCCACAGGAGGCGACGGCAGCTTCGTCGAACCGACGAAACCCGCGTCCACCAAGCCGACGAACAAGATGAACAGTCCGATGCCGGCGGTGATGGCCAGCTTCAACGGCATCGGCACCGCGTCGAAGATCAGTCTGCGCAAGCCGGTGGCGGCCAGCGCGACGATGATCAGTCCGTCGATGACGACCAGGCCCATCGCCTCGGGCCACGTCAGATCACCGACGACGGAGCTGGCGAGGAACGAGTTGATGCCCAGGCCGGCAGCGAACGCGAACGGCAGCCGCGCCGCGACGCCGAAGAGGACTGTCATCACGCCCGCAGCGAGCGAGGTGACCGCGGAGACTTGAGTGAATTCCAGCCGGTGGCCGGCGACGTCGGCGGTGCCCGACAAGACAATCGGGTTCAGCACGATGATGTAGGCCATCGCGATGAAAGTGACTATGCCGCCGCGTATTTCGGTGCCGACGGTCGAGCCGCGCGAGCTGATCTCGAAGAAGCGGTCGATACGGTTCACCGTTCGACCCTACGGGGTGCGCTCGGCCTCAGTACGCGCCGAACACCAGCGCGACGTTGTGCCCGCCCAGCCCCATGGAGTTCGACAGCGCGTACCGGTAGTCGGCGCGCCGCGGTTCCCCGGCGACCACGTCGAGGTCGATCTCAGGGTCGAGGGTGTGCAAGTTGAGCGTCGGCGGCACGACGCCGTCGCGCAGCGCCTGCACCGTCAGGACGGCTTCGACCGCGGCGGTGGCGCCCAGCGACTGACCCAGTGCCGCTTTGGGGGCGTAGACCGCGGGGCTGTTGTTCTTCAGCGCTAGCCTCAGCGCGCGGGCCTCGGCGAGGTCGCCGAACGTGGTGCCGGTGGCGTGGGCGTTGACGTGGTCGATGTCGCCGGGGGTCAGCCCGGCGAGGTGGATGGCGTGGCTGATCGCGTCGGCCGCTGACTCGCCCGAAGGGTCGGGCTTGACGTCGTCGTAGCCGTCGGAGCTGATCGCGACGCCCAGCAGCCGCGCCAGGATCGGCGCGCCGCGGGCCTTCGCGTGCTCCTCGGTTTCGATGAGCATCAGGGCGCCGCCCTCACCCAGCACCATGCCGTCCCGGTCTTTGTCGAAGGGACGGCAGGCGCCCGCGGGGTCGTCGTTGTTGGTGGACAGCAGCCCCAGCTTGGTGAACGCGGCGACGGGCACTGCCTCGATGTGGGTTTCGACGCCGCCGCAGATCGCGATGTCGGCGTCGCCGAACACGATGTGCTGCCAGGCCTTGGCGATCGCGGCCGCTCCGGCGGCGTCGGCCATCACCGGCGAGATCACCCCGGCCTTGGCCTGGCGGTCGAGGCCGACCGCGGCGGCCGGCGCGTTGGGCATGAACATCTGCACCGACAACGGCGAGACGGCACGCAGGCCGCGTTCCCGCCACAGATCGTGCTGGTTGGGGATCTCCTGGGTGGAGCCGAGGGCCAGGCCGACGGAGACCAGCAGCCGTTTGGTGTCGACCTCCGGTTCGCCGGCGATCTTCCACAGCCGGCGGTTGAGCACCAACGACATCTTCTGCATGTAGGAGGTGCGTCTGCGCTCCACGCGGTCCAGCTGCTCGTCGAATGTCTCGCGCAGTTCACCGCCGATGCGCACCGGTGAATCGAACTCTTGGACGAACGGCTTCTCCAGGGGCCGGATACCGCTACGACCCGCCAGTAGCTGCTGCCATGTCTCTTCGGCGTCGGGCGCGAGCGCGGTGGTTGATGTGACTGCGGTGACGACGACGTCGGGGAGTCCGTCCCCGGTTCTCAACGGTGGCATGCCTCTGGTCGCCTAGCTAGTTGATGACGTTCGGACGCTGTTCCATCCTACGAAAGCCCGGGCGAGTCCGTAGCCACCCACTTGCGGCCCGCGGCTCGTAGGCTCGAGGCGATGAGCGAGTCGGCGTTGCCTCCCGGTCCCACGCTGCCCAGGTGGATTCAGGCCCGCGTGCATGCCCGGCGCAACGTCGAGGCACCGGCGCGTCACGCGTACTGAACTCGCACCGCCCGTTGGCTGGCGTAGACCTCGGCCAGGAACTGCTCGACGGCAACAGCCGCATGGGCGGCGCGTGCCGAGCCGATGATGTCGAAACCGTGCTGCGTCCAAGGCAATTCGGCGTATACCACCGGCTGCGTGCTGACCTCGCGCAGCCGCGCGACGAACGCGCGGGCCTGCTCCACCGGAACCAGCGAGTCGTTCACGCCATGCAGGACGAAGAACGGTGGAGCGTCCGCAGACACGTAGCGCACCGGTGACGCGTCGATGTACGGCTGAAGGTTTTTCGAGTGCGGCTGCTTGACCACCCAGCGCTCGAGCAGCTCGGGCATCGACGGATGCATCGCGTCGTCGAAGCGGGTGAAGTCGTAGACACCGTAGAACGGCACGGCGGCCTGCACGCGGGTGTCGGCCTCTTCGAATCCGGGCTGGAACCGCGGATCGTTGGGCGTCAGCGCTGCGAGTGACGACAGGTGGCCGCCGGCCGAACCACCCGTGACCGCAATGAAATTCGGGTCGCCGCCATATTCGGCGATGTGTGCCTTGACCCACGCGAGGGCACGCTTGACGTCGACGATGTGGTCGGGCCAGGTGTTGCGCGGGCTGTGCCGGTAATTGATCGCCACGCAGACCCAACCGAGTTCGGCGAGGTGGCTCATCAACGGATGTGCTTGTCCGCGTTTGTTTCCCGTCGTCCAGGCGCCGCCGGGGATCTGGAACAGCACGGGAGCGCCACCGTCAGGGTCGAGGTCGGGACGTCGCCAGATGTCGAGGTGGTTGGCGCGGCCGTAGGGGCCGTAGCTGACGTCGGAGTCGTGGGCGTAGTCGCGGTAGATGCGCAGCATCCGCACCGGTCCCGGTGTCTTGGCGGTGCCGCCGCCGGCCGGCCGGCGCCACAGCCCCGACGAGTCGGTGCGGCGGTCGGCGCCCAGGCCGTCGTCCAGCGCGGCTTTCAGCGGAACGTCGGCGCGATGCCCGGCGCGGTGGAAGGTCAGCAGCCCCAGCGCGGACAGGGCCGCGGTGACCCAGGCGATCAAGCGCACCGGCCGGGTGAGGCGCCGAGCGGTCAGCGCCAGCCCGCCGAGCTGGCTGGCCAGCGTCTGCAGCGGTAACTCGGTGACCACCAAACCGAATGCCCACGCCCAGATCGACGGGTAGCCGGACCGGGCCAGCGGCCGGTAGCCGTTGAGGGTGGACGCGGCGGCGACTGCCGCGACGCCCAGCGCGCCGACTTGGCGGCCGATGTGGAGGAGTCGAGCCTTACGCATTCGGTCACGATACGAGAAGGTCAGGTGGCGGCCAGAAATCACCGCTCGAAGTGCTGATAGTCGTGCGGGTTTCGCCAATTGCCGCCCCAGCGCCAGCCGTGATCGGTGAAGGCGCGTACGGCGGCGTCGCCGTCGTGAAGGATGCCGGGCTCGGTGCGGTTGCGGTCGAGATATCGTGCGGCGTTCTTCGGTTGGAAGGCGCCTGTGGCATCGATGGACGGGTTGAGGAGCGGATTGACGTCGACAGCGGTACCGAGGGCGTGCAAAGACCAGCGGCCGGTTCCCGGTAGGTCGCGACAGTTGAATGCCGAGGTGTTGTTGTCCTCCATCGACAGTTCGTCGTCGGCGCCCGGATACTGCTCGACGGTGCGCATCTTCGCGATGGGATAGCGCAGTCGCTGCAATTCGCCGAAGATCGCGATCACCTCGGCTACCACGTCTTCGTCGACGATCAACTGGCCGCGGTGTGAGTGGCCGTCGAAGCCGAGGTAGTCCACCTCGACAAGCCGCAGCGCTTCAGGCGCGACCGGGCAGCCCGGCCTCCAGCTGGCGCCCAGCTCCGCGGCGCTGACGGGGCGGACGGAGGCAGCGGCCGACGCCGGCGGCAGCGCGCTTGTGCCCGGCCGTGGAATCGGCGTCGTCGGAGGCGCCGGCGGGACGGACGTGCACTGGGTGAGCAGCGCACACAGGGTGAGTAACGCTGCCGGTGAAGCGATCCGCGCCGCTCCGAAGCGAAATGGCACCGCGGAGATGGTAGGCGCGGCTCGTCATCGGTGTACAGTCGGAAGTTCAACGGTTTGAGGAATTTCGTGGAACATCGCAAGTCGCTTACCATCGTCAGCTGCAAGAATTCCGTGCCCTCGCGCACCACTCTTGTCAATAGAATTGCGCAACAAGCCTTTTCGTGTCGATCAGACGTGTCGTCGTGAACGGCATGACCGGCGCGCGGCGCTCGGCGCGTCCGGTGCGGGTGACTCTGGCCCATGCGTTGGGCGGCGACATCGACGGGGCCTGGTGGCCGCGGACCGCGTCAGTGGCGGGTGAGCTTCCCGAGTTGGTGGAGGCGCTGCATCGTCTTCTCGGCGAGATCCTCGATATCAGCGTCAACTGGTCAGCAATGGCCGGCGCACCGGATTTGAACGCGTTGCGCTACGGACCCAAACCGATCCTTTGCTCGAATGACCGGCCGCAACGGCTGATGGCTGTGAAGGGCGATCGCGGCTGCGCGACGCTGCTGGTCGTTCCGCATCTGACCATGCCTGCGCTGGGTCTGATGGTGCTTCGCCGGGCGGCGGGGCGGCCGCTGACCGTCGCCGAACAGGACAGCCAGGAATTCCGGACCGCTGACCGAGTGGTGCGGGTTGCCGAGGCGCAGAGCGCGTCATGGGCCAAGGCCGTTTCGCAGGCCTAGAGCCTAGAAAGGGCCTAGAAAGACCAATGGGCTGGTGTGGCATTGCCACCCCAGCCCACGGTCGTGTGGAAACTCAGAGTCTGGTCACTCCGACTGCCTGAGGGCCTTTGGCGCCTTGCCCGATCTCGAATTCGACGCGTTGGTCTTCATCGAGGCTGCGATAGCCGTTGCCCTGGATCTCGGAGTAGTGGACGAACACATCCTCGGTAGCACCGTCAGGAGTGATGAAGCCGTAGCCCTTTTCGCCGTTGAACCACTTCACGGTTCCTTGTGTCATGAAATTAACTTCTCTCATTCAAAGCGGATGTAGGTAGAACATCCGCGGTCCAGCGTAACAAAGAAACGCGAATTGTCATCTTGCGTCGCTATTTTCGTTGGCCGCCTTCGGTTATTACGGGCGTCGCCGGCGTTGGCCCGACCGGCGACGAGTGACAGGCGCGGCAACGGGAGCGGCCGGTGCGCGGTAGGGCGCCAGCTCGCCGACCAACGCTTGCACCGCTGGCGAATCGGCAGCCACGTGCTGAGGACTGACGTGAATTCCGGCCTTGCGCAGCAATGTCCGTGTGTCACCGCGTTGTTCGGGCAGCACGACGGTGACCACGTCACCGGCATTTCCGGCGCGGGCCGTGCGTCCGGAACGGTGAAGGTAGGCCTTGTGTTCGTTGGGCGGGTCGACATGCACCACCAACTCGATGCCGTCGACATGCACGCCGCGCGCGGCGATGTCGGTGGCCACCAGCACGCGAGCGTCACCCGCGGTGAACGCGGCGAGGTTGCGTGCCCTGGCTGGCTGAGAAAGGTTGCCGTGCAAGTCAACTGACGGGACACCCGACGCGGTGAGTTCCTTGGCGAGTTTGCGTGCCTGATGTTTGGTGCGGGAGAACAGGATTCGCCGACCCGTGCCTGAGGCCAACCGGTGCACCAGTTCCTTTTTGGCTTGCGCGCCCGCGACGTGGAAGACGTGATGGTTCATCGCCGCGACGGGTGAGCTGGCGCTGTCGACGGAGTGCGCGATCTCGTCGCGCAGGAATCGTCGGACCAGCTTGTCGACGCCGTTGTCCAGCGTCGCGGAGAACAGCAGCCGCTGGCCGCCGGCCGGAGTGGCGGCGAGGATGCGTGTGACGCTCGGCAGGAACCCGAGGTCGGCCATGTGGTCGGCTTCGTCGATCACGGTGACCTGCACGCCGTCGAGGCTGACGAGGCGTTGCTTCATCAGGTCTTCGAGCCGGCCCGGGCAGGCGACCACGATGTCGACGCCGGCGCGCAGCGCCTTGACCTGCCGTGCCTGCGGGACGCCGCCGAAGATCGTCGTGAGGCGCAGATCGCGGGCTGCGGCCAGCGGTTCCAGCGTCGCGCTGATCTGGGCGGCCAGTTCGCGGGTCGGGGCCAGCACGAGTCCGGACGGACGCGTTCCGCGGTGGAGCCGACTGGCCAGAGGGATCGCGAAGGCCAGGGTCTTGCCGCTGCCGGTCTTGCCGCGGCCGAGGACGTCACGGCCGGCGAGAGTGTCGGCCAGGGTGGCGGCCTGAATGGGGAACGGGCGGGTGATGCCGGCTGCGGCGAGCGCGTCGATCACGGCTGCAGGCACGCCAAGGTCGGCGAAGTTTGTGGTCATGGGTGTCTTTCAGGCATTGGGTGCGCCGAGGCTCGTCGCGCCGAACAGCGCGGTAACTCAGCACAACGTGGCGAGATTGCCGGTGGGCAAAATCGATCGCCGCGAATCGGATTTCGGCTTGGCCGATGGGGGTTCCACGACGGTTTGTCGTAAGCCAGCCTACCTGACGGCGGCCCGAAGTCAGAGTTCGCCGAGATCGTCGGGCACGTCGACGGCGTATTTCTGCAGCGTCTCCAGCGGCACCACCGCCAACGTGGCCTCGTGAGTGCAGGCCAGCACGACGGGTGCGGCGCAGCCGTCGACGTGGGCCCGCAGCCAGTTCGCGGCGGTCACACACCACCGGTCGCCCGGCACCAAGCCGGGGAAGCGGTATTGGGGCATCGGCGTGGAAAGGTCGTTGCCGATCGAGCGCTGGTGACGCAGGAACTCGGCGGTCACCACCGCACAGATGGTGTGCAGGCCGATGTCCTGCGGGCCGGTCGAGCAGCAGCCGTCGCGGTAGAAGCCGGTGAGCGGGTCGGTGCCGCACGGCTCGAGAACGCCGCCGAGCACGTTGCGGTCAGCCATGGGCACAGTATGCGCGTCGAAACGGCGCGAACCGTGGGCGGCTGCGAGCGTCTTTGGCGCAGCTCGCGCGGATTCGGTACCGTCGCGATCGATTCCGGTACGACGTCGACGGAACCCACGCGAGGCAGGCCCCGATAGTGAGCGGCCGCCCGGCGGGGTTGGGTTTTTGGGAGTTTTCCGATGGTGTCAGCGCGCGGCGGCTACCGCGTAGGGACGACGTTCGGTCCCTACGAGTTGCGGTCGCTCATCGGGGTCGGCGGCATGGGCGAGGTGTACCGGGCCTACGACACGGCGCGGGACCGCATGGTCGCGCTCAAGCTGCTGCGGCCTGAGCTCGCCGCTGACCCGAGCTATCAGGAGAGGTTCCGCCGGGAGTCGCGGGTGGCCGCGCGGCTGCAGGAGCCGCACGTCATCCCGGTGCACGACTGGGGCGACATCGGCGGTGTGCTCTTCATCGACATGCGGTTGGTCGAGGGGGCGAACCTGAAGTCGCTGTTGGCGAGAACGGGTCCGCTGGAACCGGCGCGGGCGGTGTCGATTGTCGAGCAGGTGGCGGCGGCACTGGACGCCGCGCACGCCGACGGTCTGGTACACCGCGACATCAAGCCGGAGAACATCCTGCTGACCGCCACCGACTTCACGTACCTCGCCGATTTCGGGATCGCGCATGGAGCCGGAGATGCGGGGCTGACCAACACCGGGCTGGCGATCGGGTCGTCGGCGTACATGGCGCCGGAGCGGTTCAACGGCGGACGGGTGGGCCCGCGCGCCGACATCTATTCGCTGACCTGTGTGCTCTACGAATGCCTGACCGGCCGGCCGCCGTTCGAGGGAGAGCTCAGTCAGCTGCTGAGCGCGCACCTGCTGACGGCGCCGCCCCGGCCGAGCCTGGTTCGGCCGGGTCTCAGCCGCGCGTTCGACGACGTGATCGCACGCGGCATGGCGAAAGACCCGGCGGCGCGCTTCGCGTCGGCGGGAGAGCTGGCGGCCGCGGCAAAAGCTGCCGTGAGTGCGCCGCCGGCCGCTTCGAAGCCCAGTGAACCGCAGAAGACACGGCAGTTCCCGGCGCAGTGGCCCAACCCTGTCGGGACCGGCTACATCCCGTACGCGCAACTGCCTGTCACGCCGCAGCGGAGGCGCGCAATGGGACCGCTGCAACTGCTGTTGGCGGGGGCCGCTGCGGGGTTGCTGCTGGTGGCGTTGGTGGTGGCATTGTGGTTGGTGTTCAAGGGGACTCAGGACGCGGCGGTGCCCTCGGCGGCGCCGTTGACGACGACGGAACCGTCGCCGACGACGTCTGTGACCACGACTACCCGGGCGACGACGACCACGTCGCGTCCGTCGTCGACGACACCGAGCTCGACGTCGCGTGCACCCACCAATGTGGCCGGCACCGACGCGCAGGGCTTCGTGGGATCGGCCGCACGCTGCAATTCCGGCGATCCCGTCGCGGCGATGGCGCGCACCGACAAGTCGGTTCTCGTGGTGTGCCAGGGCAGCTCGGGCACTTACTACTACCGCGGGCAGCGGCTCAGCGACGGGGCGAGCATCGAGCTGTCCAACGCCAGGCGATCGGCGGGCGGGTGGGACGTGGTCAATCCGGCCGACGGCACCCGATATGTGATCCGGCCGGACCAGTTGACGATCACCAACGGCCGAGCGTCCGAGGTGGAACCGATGGTGCAGTACGCGTCCAGTTAGATGGCGCGGCCGGCCTCGCTATCGTGAGCTCGCATGACGGCCACCACCACAGCCGCGCCGCGATCGACCCCGGCCGAGACGCGCCGGGCGATCTGGAACACGGTCAGGGGTTCGTCGGGCAACCTCGTCGAGTGGTACGACGTGTACGTCTACACGGTGTTCGCGCCGTACTTCGAATACAAGTTCTTCGACGAGGCCGACAAGAACTCGACGGTCTACATCTACGCGATCTTCGCGGTGACGTTCGTGACGCGGCCGATCGGGTCGTGGTTCTTCGGCCGGTTCGCCGACCGCCACGGCCGCCGGGCGGCGTTGACGTTCAGTGTGTCGCTGATGGCGGCTTGCTCGCTGGTGGTGGCGCTGGTGCCGTCGCGGGACGTGATCGGTGCGGCGGCGCCGGTGATCCTGATCCTGTGCCGGCTGGTCCAAGGGTTCGCGACGGGCGGAGAGTACGGCACATCGGCGACGTACATGTCGGAGGCGGCGACCCGCGAACGGCGGGGCTTCTTCTCGTCGTTTCAGTACGTGACGCTGGTGGGCGGTCACGTGCTGGCGCAGTTCACGCTGCTGGTGGTGCTGGCCGTGTTCGACGACGCGCAGGTACACGAATTCGGTTGGCGCATAGGCTTTGCCGTAGGCGGCGTCGCGGCAGTGGTGGTGTTCTGGCTGCGGCGCACGATGGACGAATCGCTCCCGGAGTCGCATCTGGCGGCGATAGCGGCCGGCCGGGACCGGGCGTCAGGGTCGCTGCGCGAGTTGTTCACGCGCTATTGGAAGCCGCTGCTGTTGTGCTTTTTGATCACGCTGGGCGGCACGGTGGCGTTCTACACGTACAGCGTCAACGCGCCGGCGATGGTCAAGGCCGCGTACAAGAACCAAGCGATGACGGCGACGTGGATCAACCTGGCAGGGCTGGTGTTCCTGATGGCGCTGCAGCCGCTGGGCGGACTGCTCAGCGACAAGGTGGGCCGCAAGCCGCTGCTGTTGTGGTTCGGGTTCGGCGGGCTGGTGTACACCTACGTGCTGATCACCTACTTACCTCGCACGCATTCGGCCGCAACGACTTTCGCACTGGTGGCGCTCGGTTATGTGATCTTGACCGGGTACACGTCGATCAACGCGGTGGTGAAGGCGGAGCTGTTCCCGGCGCACATCCGGGCGCTCGGTGTGGGGTTGGGATACGCGCTGGCGAACTCGTTGGTCGGTGGGACCGCGCCGGCCATCTACCAGGCGCTCAAGGCCCGCGATCAGGTGCCGCTGTTCATCGTCTACGTGACCGTGTGCATCGCGGTGTCGTTGGTGGTCTATCTGTTCTGTTTGAGGAACAAGGCTGAGACGTACCTGGATCGGGAGCAGGGCGGCGCTTTCGAGCCACGACGTGGTGCGCGGTGACACGATAGGGGCGTGCGGGTCGGCATGAACGCCAGGGCACGAGCCGTTGGTGCGATCGTGATTGCGATTGCTGCGGCGTCGTCGTGCGCCTCTCCCGTACACGATGACGACAGCCATCAGGCTCAGGTGATTCCGGCGCCTGCGGCTGCGGTGCCGACGACCACGCCGGTTCTGGCTCCCACGCCGGACTTGCCGGTGGTGTCCAAGCTCATCAACGATGCGATTGCGGCCCGTCGGCTGCCCGGGGCGGTGGTGGTGATCGGGCACGACGGCCATGTGGTCTTCCACCAGGCGTACGGCGTGCGCAAGCTCGCCGGCGAGCAGGGGCTCGACGGATTGCCCTCTGCCGCAGAGCAAATGACGGAGGACACGATCTTCGACGTGGCGTCGTTGACCAAGCCGCTGGCAACGGCGACGGCCGTCATGCAGCTCTACGAAAAGGGTGTCGTCGGCGTCGACGATCCGGTCGAACGGTACTTGCCGGAGTTCAACCCCACGCACGATCCGGTTCGGGCGAAGGTGACGGTGCGCATGTTGCTCACGCACACGTCAGGCGAACCGGGAGACGTCGATCTCAGAGACCCGTGGGGACTGGCGAGTCCCGACAAAGCAGAAGGCATTCGTCGTGCGCTCACCGCGCCGCTGCAATCGGCTCCGGGTCGAGGGTTCAGCTACTCCGACATCAACTTCATCCTGCTGGGTGCGCTGGTGGAAAAGGTCAGCGGAGAACCGGAGGACGACTACGTCCAGGCGAATGTGTTTGTGCCGCTTGGCATGCGGGACACTCGTTACCTCCCGTTGGCGAAAGCGTGTGGGCCGCATGGCGTAAGGGGAGCCGCGGTGGCATGGGATCCGCATGGTGAGGCAGCCAAGGCGGGTACGTGGAATGCCGAGGTGTTGCCGCGGATCGCGCCGACGGCGCTTGACGAGGAAAGCAGGACCGATCCGAGCAAGAACCCGGACATCGATCACCTACTGCGGGGCACGGTGCATGACCCGACGGCGCGGCGCATGGGGGGAGTGGCGGGCCATGCGGGGGTGTTCTCGACGGCTCGTGACGTGAGCGTGTACGCGCAGAGTCTGCTCGACCGGTTGGCGGGGCGTCCGAGTGAATTCCCTTTGGCGCAGGCGACTTTGGAGGTGATGACGACGCCGCAGCAGCCCGGGCATACTGCTGGCCAACTGCAGGGGGCGCAAGAGGCGGCGCGAGCAGCCGGTGTCAAGGCGCCGCACTACCCGGCCGTCAGGGGGCAGAACCTGCGCGGCTTCGGATGGGACATCGACACGAGCCACTCCAAGCCGCGCGGCGTGCTGTTTCCCGTTGGGAGCTTTGGCCATACGGGGTTCACCGGAACGATGCTGTGGATGGACCCGGGCTCGGACACATACGTCGTGCTGTTGACAAACGCCATCCACGTGCGCGGCAGTACGCCGATCTCGGATCTGCAAGCCGCTGTTTCGACGGCGGCAGCGCAGGCGTTGGGTCTTTATGGCGCACCGTCGGCTACACCGCCGGGGCGGTGACGGCCGTGCGGAAGGCGTTGTCTAGCCCTGCGCTTCGACGGCGACCGGTTGCCATTGCTCCCAGGTCTTGAGGCGATTCTCGTAGTCGGCCTTTGCGATTTGGAGCGGCAGCTCGCCGAAGAAGACCCGCAGGGGTGGCTCCTCGGCGTCGACCACTTTGAGCAGGGCGGCCGCGGATGCTCTGGGATCACCGGGTTTAGCGGCGCGCTGACTGCGTTGGCGCTCGGCTTCTTCCTTGATCTGGTCATAGTCGGGGAGTGGCCGGGCGTGCTTGGACGACGGTCCGGCCCAGTCGGTGGCGAAGCCGCCCGGTTCGATCAGCGTGACGTGAATGCCGAACGGCTTCACTTCGGCGGCCAGAGCTTGGGACAGCCCTTCGAGCGCCCACTTGGAGGCGTGGTAGATCCCGACGTTGGGGAAGGCGCTGATGCCGCCGATCGACGAGACCTGGATGATGTGGCCGCTGCGTTGCTCACGAAGGAAGGGCAGCGCCGCTTGGGTGATCCACAGGGCGCCAAAGAAATTCGTCTCGATCTGGTCGCGGGCTTCCTGCTCGGAAAGCTCTTCGACGAAGCCGAATTGGCCGTAGCCGGCGTTGTTGACGACGATGTCGAGGCGGCCGAAGTGATCGTGGGCCTGCTTGACGGCGGCGAAGTCGGCGGCGCGGTCGGTGACGTCGAGCTGGATCGGCAGCAGCGCGTCGCCGTATTTGTCGGCGAGGTCGTTGAGCGTCGAGGTGTCGCGGGCGGTGGCGGCGACCTTGTCGCCGCGGTCGAGTGCTGCGATCGCCCATTCCCGGCCGAAGCCGCGGGAGGTGCCGGTGATGAACCAAACTTTGTCAGACAACGGTGAACCCTTTCGCTTGCTACGACAGGTTCCAAGGCGTCTCGGCGCGCTGGCATTCCCGGGTGTGGCTGTGAGTTTTTCTGGGCTCAGCTCTTGGCTGCGCGCAGGATGCCCGCCGCGCGGTCTCGTGGCACGACTACGTTCGCACTATGAGAGCTGTGCTCGTGCGGGTGGTCATGAGCGCGCCGCTGTCCACCCTGTGGTTGTTGGTGTTATTCGTGACGACGCGGATTCAGCGGTCGGCGGGGAAGTGGCGAGCGCGGCGGATTCAGAAGCGGCATTCGACGAACTTGTGGCAGCTGCACAGGGAGCCGTCGCGGGTGTTGGTGACGAGTCTATTCTGGCTCGACGAGCGCAAGTGGTGGCCGTACGTTCCGGTGTTCGCGGCGATCGTGGCACCTGCGGAGCGCCTATTGCGTCCTGCGCGTTGGTTTTTCATCGGGCTTGCGGCGCATGTGATCGGCACGTATGCGGGGCAGGGTTACCTGCGATGGTCGATCAGGGACGGTCGAGCGCCCAGGCGGCTGGTCAATGCCCGCGACGTGGGCGTGAGCTATTTCGTGTTCGGCGTGGCAGGAGCGTCGACGGCATATGTGGTGCCGCCGTGGCGGTTGGGGGCGCAGGTGGCCACGCTCGTCGCGTTGGTGGTCAATCTCGCAGTGCGGCCGACGTTTACGGAGGTGGGGCATCTGATGGCGTTTATCGTTGGGTTGGTGGCAGGTCGGTTGGTTCCTGCTCGGCCGCGAGATTCAGGTGTGGAAGCCACCATAGTCTGCACTGGGGTACGGGCCGAGCTCCAGCCGCACAAAGGCTAAATGCGATCGCCGATCATTAACTGAGAAGTTGCGCCCGCTACAGACGAGCCTGCGCTTGGGCCTCCATTTGCTCGGATCAATGTCGACATTAGCGCAAGAGCCTTGTGGCGCGGAGCATCAGCGGAGGTGCTTCTTGCCGCTGAACTCCTGAGAATTGCCGGGCGCGATAGCTATGCATGGCTTTGTGCTTTGCCAGCGTCTGGAGCACTGTCACGGCGCCTCTTTTGGGCGATGCTGGGGCACCGCCCGGCCAGGAAGCCATACCATGCCAGAGCCCACCTACCTCCTTGAGTCGGGGGTGTCGGGGCCCCGGCTGATCCGCCGCAGAAACTCTTGGTCGTCGTCGGGGCCGACTATCCGAGTCGCTGAAGATTTGTTGGCAGTTCTATACACCCTCACGCCGATGCAAATGAGCACGGCGAGAATGGCCAGGAGCACTAGATAGATCATGCCAACCTCCTGGTGCGAGGATACGCCTGATCAACAAGACCACGGGACCACCGGAAGCGGTATAGGCGTGACGACGCTGGTCACTTGACTCAGGTGGTGCAGCCTCGCCACTTGATCCGACGATTGGGCACGGCAACGGTGTGTTGCCCCCCGGCGCGAGCCGTGCTGTGGCAGAATACCGCGCGTGGGCGACGAGCGAGAAGTTGCCGGTGCTCAGTGGCCGTACCGCTTACCGAAGGACGATCCTCGGCATGGGACCGTAAACGGCTACGGCAATTTGGCTTGTCGCTGTCCCGCCTGCCGAGCGGCAGCTACTGAACAGCATCGTCGATACATAGCTCGCGTGCGCGCCGAAGGCCGAGTCCTGAGCCAGCACGGGACTGAGACCGCATACGCGTCTGGCTGTCGCTGCGACGTATGTCGGGAGGAGCACAACAAGCGCAGTCGTGACTATAAACGCCGTCGCGCTGAAGAGTGGAACCGCAGCAAGACGAGGGGCGTCTAAATGGTTGGTATGACAGATGAAATCGTAGAAGTCATAAAGAAATTGGCTGCTGAGCGAGAGTCATTCACGAGCGATGATTTGCGGCCGCTCCTCCCCGAGGGCGCGACCACAAGGCAAATTCCTGCAGCAGTGGGTAAAGCCCGTCGCCAGGGCTTGGTTGAGGAGGTTGATCGTGTTCACTCCGTAATACCCGAACGAAAAGGAAGCCTCGTTCCGGTTCTTAGGCGACCAGGCTCCGGCCTCGCGCTCGTTGCATCGTCGACGCCCGGAGCGCTTTCGATTGCGCTGAGAGATGCAGAGGAGAATCTCGTCTCGAAGTCGGCCAAGGAGTTGGACTCGCTGAGGCGGCACCTCGAGCAAGTTGGTTACATCATCGGCATCGAGGAGCTGGCTTCGATTCTGCTCCTGTTGGCAAGCCGCGGTTGGCTGATACTTTCGGGGCCAAGCGGGACCGGCAAATCAAGTCTCGTGCGGCACGTCTGCGCCGCATTCGGCGGCAGCTTTCACGATGTCCAGGTCAAGCCGAACTGGGTGTCATCAGAGGACAGCCTTGGCTACTACTCGGAGATAGCGCAGACATTCGTACCAGGCGTTCTATTGACGGCATTGAGTGCAGGTCAAGAGACGCCCGAACAACTTCGCTTCGTCAGGTTGGACGAGATGAATCTCGCGCCTCCCGAGTACTACTTGGCCGAAGTCCTTAGTGCTGCAGAAGAATGGCATAAGGCTGAGGATGGTCGCTACTGGAGCACGAAGGTGCAGCTTCCCCCGGCGCCGTCCGATGCCAAGATCCCAGAGGTGCGCATCGCAGATCGCGTCTACCTTGTGGGCACCGTCAACATCGATGAAACCACTCGGACTTTAAGTCCGAAGGTCCTCGACCGGGCCGCAGTGTACGACCTGCACTATGTAGACCTTTTCGCGGCGCCAGCCGAGGGAAGCGACGGCGACCAGAAGGATTCCATTGCCCCGCCCGATTTGCCGAATCTCTTCGCATTGCTTACCGATCGCCCTCGGTCGCTAAGCGATAGTCGGTATGAAGCGGAACACCTTGAAGCCGTTGCGACTCTTCTTTCCGCACTCATGGACATCGCCGCCCCCCTTGGGGGGCCGATCGGTTATCGCCAAAGAGATGCTTTAGTTACCCTTGTAGCTTTGGCCGAACGCCATGGCCTCGACTCTGTGCTGCCCAGAGACAGCGTCATTGATGTTGGTCTCCGGACATGTGTCATGCCGAAGTGGCAGGGGTCGACTCCTGGCGCAGCTCTTGCGCTTAGACGAGCGCTGGCTGTTCTCCTTGAATTTGACGTGTCGGAGGATGCTTCGATTGAGTCGCTAAGGCCTCAAGTCGCGGTCAGTCGTTATCCCCGTTCCGCTGAGCGGCTTCTGGCGATGCTCGAGCAGTACAGCGAACTGGGGTATTTCAGCGCATGGTAAAAGGAACATCGCTTATTTCTGTCCGCGTGGACGATTACACCCTTACCGCCGTACTGGTCGAGAGCCCGCCACGCCATGACCGATCAGAAGCAACACACGTGAGCTTCGCTTGGGACGGCAAGGAAGCAGCTTTGGTTGATGTAATGGGCACCTCCCTAGGGTCGGTTGCCGCTGCAAGATACCCACTAACACGCCCATTACTAGGGGAGAACTCACGGATAGCGGTTTATTTGACAGGCCCGCAAGCTACCATTATCACTACTTCACCGAGGTCGGATTCTGCTTCAGAAATAGTGCGCCACCACAATCTTCAACACATTGAAATCAAGTACCGCGGTGCCGTTGGAGAAGTGTCCTGGAGATGGGACACACCGATTGGAGCGATGACGATACGGCTGGAGTGCTTTCCGACGAAGATTGATTATAAACGCGATTTTGAAGCCATTCGAACCGAACTAGAGAAGCTGGCACCCACCCTAGCCGCATCGCCCACGGGCGCGGCAGGCGCTGGCTACGAATCACATACCGAGCGGCAGGAGACGGACCTGGAATGGTTAGAACTGGTTCGCAGATCTGCTAAGAGACTCTCCGAATCGATGGAACGACTCTTACCGCGCCTCAGGCGGCAGCTCGAGACCTCGAGTGAAATTGTGATGGCCGACCGACTGCGAGGAGCGAAACCAGTGTCTCGCCGCGCATATGGAACAATTGCCAGTCAACGAAGCGCCATGCAAGCGTACACATTACGGCAGGGGGAATCGACACCTATTAACGGCTATCTTCGCTGGGAGGTCGATCGTCTATGGTCGATGGCGCGATCAGTCGTGTCTGCCGACTGGTTCAGCAAAATTGACCCAAACCTTGCCGTGCCTGTTCGCATGCTCGCACAAGCCGCTGAGAACTGGCGGCTGCGGCTCATCGGAATCATGCCGGTTCACCATGTGCCGAGTCTCAAGGTGCGGCTACGCGACCCGCTGTATGAGAAGGCATTTCGAGATATGCGATTCCTATGGCTAGCACTTCAACCACTCCGGGATTCCGAGCCAGTCGGGCTGAAAGATCTACCGACTATGTACGAGTACTGGGTTTTCCTTAGGATCACACAGATCCTGAAGAATCGCTTTCCCGAGGTCATAAAGAACAGTGGCCCTCTTATCAAGCGGGCGGGAAGCCAGCTTGTGATGACGGCAGGCAGCAGGTCAACGGTGATTCTCGCGGACGCGTCCGGTCGGCGGATCAAATGTCAATACCGGCGTCTGTTTCTCGGCCTACCCACTACCGACCAGGAGCCAGACGCGGTCATCGAAATAGTAGAAGATGGAGCTAAGTTCTTGATCATTGATGCGAAGTACCGCCTCGGTCAGGATCATTCATATTTGGCGCGATACGGCATCCCGGGGCCGCTCGCTGCCGATGTCAACGTATTGCACCGCTACCGCGACGCCATTGTCAGCAAAGAGCCGCCACATGTGCGGTTGGCCCACGCTGGGTTGATCGCCTTTCCCGGTGTCGAAAAGGAAAAGTACCGCTACCACCGCTTCTACATAAGCTGGTTGTCGGTGGGCGTTGGTGGAATACCGATGCTTCCCTCCGGCACTGCGCTGATGGAGGAAGCGATAAATGATTACTTGGACAAGCGCCTGGAGGGAACAGTCGCATGAAGATGCGCATCGTGGATTTGTTCGCGGGATGCGGCGGACTGTCTCACGGCTTCGTGCGTACCGGGAAGTATGAGGTCGTACTCGCTACTGACATCGACGCCCAGGCTCTAGACACCTTCGCCCACAATCACGCGAAGGAAGGCAACTATCCCATGCTGGTTGCGGGAGATATAGCTGCTCTGGCGCCTCGACAATTTAAAGAACGGCTTGAGCCGTTGGCCTTAGACGCAAAGGGCTCGCTTGATGTGCTTGTCGGAGGGCCACCGTGTGAAGGTTTCAGCCAGAACCTGAGCAACGGTGTGCGTCTCGCAGACGGCAGCGTCCTGTACACACGTAATCCACTCGACAGCCGGGACCCAAGGAATACGCTATTTAGGTACTACTTGAACCTCGTCGACACCTTGAGGCCACGAGGGGTTGTCATCGAAAATGTGCCTCAGATGGTCACGTCGCACGGCGGCAAGACAATAGCTGAAATTGCGCGTCGCCTGCGTGGAATGGGTTACAATGTTCAGTGGTCAGTGTTGAACGCTGCGGATTATGGAGTGCCCCAAGTAAGGAGAAGAGCATTCGTCGTCGGGGTTCAGAGAGATTTGCGCCCCTTCGAGTGGCCTGAACCGACTCATAAGCGCGCCAGAGCCGCTTCGAATTCCCTCTCACAAAGCAGCCTCGCTCCTTATGTAACTGTTCGCGATGCGATTAGCGACCTTCCTCCCGCTGCCCCACGTGAGGTCGGACGGCGCCCCGTAACAAACTATCGTCCGACCGTCGCGGGTTATGCGCTTGCAATGCGCAGCGACATAGGCACTCCAATGAACCACGTAGCGAGAATCCCTTCAGAACGAGTCCTTAACCGCCTAAGAGCGATGAAACCTGGCATGATCGCGTCCGACCTGCCAGACCACCTCAAGACTAAGTCGGCCTACTACAACAGTTACGGCCGATTGAGCTGGGACGCGCCAGCAAAGACGATTACGAAGAGCTGTAACTACCTCGGCTCGGGGTGTTTCGGCCATCCCGTCGAAGACCGCGGGATCACGATGCGGGAGGCGGCGCGTCTTCAAAGTTTTGACGATGACTTTGATTTCCTTAGCAAGTCTGAGCCACATGTGGCGAAGATGATTGGGTCAGCAGTTCCGCCCCTCTTGTCGAGACACATTGCTGAAAGCCTGGCGAAGTCGTTGGAAAGTTGATTGAAGATGCTCGATTGGTGGAGATTCGACGACTCTCGCCGCCCCAACCAGTGAATGCGCCACATTTGGCTGCAATAGAACGCGTACATTTCTACGCTTCACCGGCTGAATGGCATCACCAACCGGGCTGAAGATTAGGTTCTTTGAACATGGGATTGTCCCACTTCGTTCGTCGAACGAGTCGACGTGTTAGATGCTTAAAATCCCGACTTCGGACAATTTAGTGTGCATCGCTGCGGTTGATCTTGGTGATGGCTTCGCGGCAGGTCATCGGGTAGCGGGTCAACGGCGGTCAGGATTTGTCTGCCAGCTTTGATCTGTACGGTGCGGTAGCGCCGTGCTGTTCGCACGAATTTCTTTATGCTCCAGCTGGTTTGGGTCTCGATGTAGTGGCTGACGGCTAGGGCGGCGAACACGATGGTTAGGTGAGCGTCGATGGATTCGCGCTTGTGGTGATAAATGGGTCTGGCCTGGAGATCGTGTTGGGACATTCGGAAGCTCTTCTCGATGCGCCACCGCTGGTTGCAGGCCACGATGATGAACTCCGGTGTCTGTTCGACGAGGTTGGTCGTGTAGCCCTTGAACCCGGCTAGGGCGCGGGCCTTGGCCTCCAGCTCACGGTTGACGGTCTTGGTGGCGCCGGTGAGCTTGATGAATCGGTTGCGTTTGACCGGGGCTCGTCCGTCGACGGCCCTCTCGGCTTTGGCGACTTGCTCGGCGATGCCGCGGAGCGTGCGCCGGGCCCGGTCGTGGCGGTATTGGTAGTACACGACGCGATCGGGGATACCGCGGGTCTTCTCGCTGCTGGTCGCCGGCCAGGGTTGGATGAAGATCTGCCATCGTCGATGTCTTGATCGGGATGCTTGTCGCGCCATTCGCGCACCACATCGGGCACGAACGGGATCCGGGTGCCGATGATGAACGACAATCGCGAGGCTTTCAGCGCGATCTGATTGGCTTCAGAGATCATGCCGCATCGGCGACGACGATGACATCGCTGAGATTGTGGGCGGCCTTGAACGCGTTGATCACTGGCAGCATGGTCGCGGTCTCGGCTTTGTTGCCCTCGAACGCTTCGACGGCCAGTGGGAATCCCGACGCATCGGTGAGCAGCCCGAGGGTGATCTGCGGCTCCAGCCGGCGTTTCTTGGAGAATCCCGGTTCACGGAACCCGTCAGCGGCATCGGTTTCGAAGTACAACGTCGAGACGTCGTAGAGCACCAGCGACGTGGGACCTAGTCCGGCGCGGGCGGCGCATGCCGCTGACAGTGCTTGGCGTACAGCAGGTTTAGCGAATTTCGGCAAGCGACGTGTGACAGTGCAGTAGTCGACGGTATCGATGCCGATTTCGGCGAGCACGCGCAGCGAGTCCGCCTTGCTGGTCGGCTCGATGATGCGGGCCCACACCAGATCCCGGAACACCGCGTCGCCGCCGGTGGCCGCGTCGAAGCCGAGCTCCTGATAGGCCGCGCACAACGATTCCCACAGCGGGGGGTCGACTTCGTCGAGACGACCTCCAACGGATCACCATCAACATCGGCGGTGCCCAGCCCGAGATCAAGGGTGGTTTGGCCCTCGGCCAGCCGCTGCCGCGCCGCGGCTTTGAGCGCTTCGACCTCACCGTCGTCGTGCGCTGAGCCCAGATGCGCGATATTGCGCGACCCACGACGGGTCGATCACACGATCTGCGCCGCTGTGGCCCCCGAGGCGGTCTTCACGGTGCGCACATAGGCCACGACAGGACCCTAGAGCCCCCACTTTAGTGTGCAAATACTGGCCCCAGCCCCACAGAATTCGCTGCCTGCTCAAAGCCCTGCACGACAGCGCAATGCCAGAAAATGTCCTAAGTCAGGTATGAACATGGGATTGTCCTACTGCGTTCGTCGAACGAGTCGACGTGTTAGATGCTTAAAATATGTCCTGTGACTACCCTGTCGTAAGCCTCGATAAGCTAGGCCGGGTGCTGCAGTCAACGGTGACTCGTATGCAGTTTGTGATAAGTGACGGAGTGCGCTGCCAACTAGGACCCTCAATTTCTCCGATCGTCATTTGTCATCTATGGCCTTCACCTTGTTGGGATTCGCGCCGCGCACCACATTGACGATGCTGTTAGCGATTCGAGCAGGATCGTCGTGCTCCCAGAATCGAAAGACAGTCCATCCCAGTTCTCTCAATTGTTGATCAGTTTCGCAGTCTCGCCTCGCATTGCCCTCAATTTTGGAGGACCAATAATCCGAATTGGATGAGGGCAGACGCATGTGTTGAGGGCATCCATGCCAGAAGCAGCCGTCCAGGAATACCGCGATTCGCACTCGTGAAAACACGAGGTCCGCCCTGCGATTAACAGCGCGTTCTGGTTTTGAATCCACTCGATAGCGTAGCCCTGCCGCATGGACCAGCCGCCGAACGGCAAGTTCGGGAGCGGTGTCACGACGACGGTTCCCTTGCATCGCGGCGCGGGCGGCTGGAGATGAAGCCCAAGAGTTCGTCACGGCGGAAACTCCAGATGTAGTCAATGCGAGCCGACGAACCCAGCGTATCCTTCTGCATCGGCAGGTTTGGTGCCGGTAGGTTCCTCGTCTGCGTTCTACTCCGGTTGGCCAAGTATGGGTACGACCTGCTGGGCAACATCACCAGAGCACGCAAGTGTGCTCGTTATCGGCAGGGTCGATGCCGGCCGCGAAATCGATTGAGACACGGTAGTTCTGGACTGACGGCTGTCGGATGAAGTCCGCGGGCATTGAAGCATGCGCGACAACTAGCATCCGGCCGCTTCGCCGCCGCAGCCGTCTTGGTTCAGCTCTTGCTGAGCGAGGGTGATGTCGATGCCGCTTGGGAGGCGGCGGACCGCTACGGTCCCGGCTGGGCATGGCGGGAACTGGCCGACCGAGGCGCCGAAGCTCGGCCCGTCGACGCAGCAGCAGCTCGAGGTGTATCTAAGGTACCCCGACTCCAAGCTGTATCCAGACATCGCCGCGAGACTGGCGACCATTGCCAAACTGTACGAAGAGGCGGTCGCAGCGCCGATCTCGCGTCGTTCATCGCGCAGATCCGCGAGGAGTACGGCCGCCGACCCGCCCTGATGAAAGCACTGAGCGCGAAGGGACTCTGAACGGCGCAGGCCGCATGTCACCGCCCATGCGTAGCCTCCGCGCCATGACTAACAAGCGACGGCCTAGGCGGCCGAAGAACCGCAACCCGGATACCTCCGCCGACACGACGCTCACCGGCATATTGCGCCGTGCCCTGGCCAGGGGGCATCCCCTTGGTCTGCTGAGTGTGGCCAGCTGGTTCGTTTACCGGGCGAAATCAAAACCGTTGCGCGAAGAGATCTATCTGGATCGGGTCCTGACCGGCCTCATGGGTATGCGGAACCGGGAGACCATGGCGCTACTGGCCGTGATCGCCGAGCTTCTCGTCGACGAGCCCGCCGCGCAGGCGCGATGTCGGCAGGAGCTGGCTGAACGAGACGAGCACCTGCCGCGATGGATCAGCGCTCTGCCCCAGATCGCGGCGTATCAGGCGGTGCGCAAAACGCATGTGCTCGGCGACGTCGACGAACTCGTGATCGGTACGCGACTGGGCCGGCACGAGCTGACTGTCGCGGTCCTCATCGACCACAACAAATTTTCGACTGTCGTCGATGCATGCGCTGTGCCGGATTCGGTCGAGGAAGCTCTTGCACGGGTGGCCGAGTCCAGCAGCGACACCAACGTCGTCGAAATGAGCCTCGCCGATGCCCGGGTGTGGATCGAAGAAGCACTCAGCAAGCCGATGCTCGCACCGGAAACCGAAACCTGGCCGCTTTACCGAGCACTGGTTCAGTGGCTGGTAACTCGGCTACCCGAAGGCGGTGAGCATCGGTCACCGGCCATGGATTGGAAGATGACCGAGGAGCTGTGCGACAGGTTCTTCGCTACCAGTTCGGCAGCGCCGTTCGCCGACCCTAGCCATCGGGAGCTGCTGCTGGAGCTCCTCGAGACTGGTACGGGTGACCCATTGCGGTGGAGCACGACGCGTGTCGAACAGGCGATCGGCGGCACGCCCTACATCGACGACAACATTCCGCTAGAGGTCATGCTGGACGTTCCCGACCTGTTACGCGCGTACATCCCATACGCTCACGCGCAGAGCGGGATTCGGGACGAACTGACGTCACGAGCACTCGCAGTGATCGATGCGCTGAGGACGAGCTACAAGCGTGAGCTTCTGATGCACGCGCAGCGCTGGAGTCTCGACGACGCTGTCTAGTTCCACCTGAGAGCGGCAAGGAGCCGAGCCGGAAAATTGGCTCTCATCGGTACCATGATCCCATGGAGGGAGTCATCGATTCGCAAGGTCGAGTCGCTTTACCCAAGCACCTGCGTGATGCGTTGGGTCTGGCTGCCGGCACGAAGGTCGATATTTCTGCACACGGCGGTGGACTGCAGATCGTCCCGGGAAAGCGAACCGCACGACTCGAGCGGGATGAAGATGGACGCCTGGTAGCCAGGGCCGACACGGTGGTCGCTGACGAGATGGTGTTGGCGCTCGTCGATTCCGGGCGGCGCTTACCAAACTGCTGGCCGATGGCTCCGCTCTGACTTTTCGCCCGCAGTCGGTATCGGTCATGGCGGCGGGCTACCTGGCCGCTTCTGTACGCCCTTGATCCGTGACGATCGTCTGAAGCAGGTCGACGATTTGTTGTCGTCCGGCAGTCATGACATCGAACTTCCCGCGCATTTCGGTGAAGCCGTTGTCGACGTGCGTACGAAGGCCGACGAAGTCCTGCCGAAGGGCGTTGAAATTCGCCGTGGTGGCCCGGCGGAAATCGCGTATCTCCCCGCGGAATTCGCTGACGTCACGGTCGGCGGCGCCGGCGAGAACACGAGCGGACGCGGCGTCTTGCTCAGTTGCCCGGACCCGGCCGGCGAGATCGCGCACTTGCTCCTCGAAAGCGCTGACTCGTGGTTCGAGGTCCCCAGAGTCCACGCCGACCACTCTACGTGGGCGTGGGTCCGAGCTGCCGCTTGAACCAGCGACCGGACACCGGTGAGCGTCCTCAGAGGTACATCCCTGCCGGAACCTCGGCCCGGTACCGCCCGCTGCCGACCTCGGCCAATAGCGTTGCGGTGCTGACGCTTCCGTCGTCACCGGCGAGCACCGCGCGGCGGACGACCTCGCGGATGTCGCTGCCGCTTGTCCGTTCCGGCATCGCCGCCACGACCGCTGCTGTGTCGACGTCCCGGCCGCCGGGGATATCGCGGATCAGCGCCGCCAGAATGCGCGCAGCGTCAGCGCGGTTGGGGTGGCCGACCTGGACGACTGAGTCGAACCGCCCGGTCCTGATCGCCGCTTTGTCCAGCGTCGCGGCGTCGTTGGTGGACGCCAGCGTCAGAATGCGGGCATCGACCTTGATGTCCATTGCCTGCAAGAGCTCCGACAATCCCGATCCGCCAGTATTGCGGTCCCGGCACCACAGGTCGACATCCTCCAGCACGATCAGCACTGGACCGCCGAGGCGCTGAGCCTCCTCAACCACAGCGGTGAGCAGCTCGGCACCGGCCTTGGCTTCCACATAGATGACGGTGAATTGGCCGACGACCTCGCGAGCGACGACCGAACTGACCGCTGACTTTCCGGTGCCCGGTGGACCGCACAAAAGCACACCGCGTCGTGCGCCGAGACCGTGTGCGTTGAGTACGACGTGACGGACGCGCACGGCGGTGACACCTAGGTCGACCTCAGTCCACACCTCGTCGGGGACGATCACGGTCTCACGGGTCGCGGTCGACGGTAGGTCGACCACGTCGAACCGCAGTCCGTGCTCGAGGGTGGCGCGCACCGCCTGGCCACGGTACGGGTTCAGCTCATCGGCGCGCGCGGCCAGCCGGTCCAGCACAGCGCGGGCGTGCACCTGGTTGTCGGGCGCCACGTACGCGCTCACTTCGGCGGTGTGGATAACGCTTTCGCGCGCATCGACGTGAATGACGCATCCCGTGACGTCAAGCGTCCCCGCGGGGAAATGCACCCGCAAGCAGAGCGGGTGCCGATGCTGCCGGCCGCCGATCTCGGTCTGCGTCCACGTCGGTGGAGACGTGTACTCGCCCGGACCGATCTCGCAGACGTCAGCGTGCCTGTCGATCCACTCGGCCAGGGCCAGCGGAACGGTCAACCGGGATACGGAATTCAACTCGCGTTCCTCATCCAGGAGGTGGCTAGAGTCCGGGACGCTCAAGCAGCGGGCGGTGAACCTGTCTGCGCTTTCCGCGATTTCCCGTTCGACGACACCCACCAACAGCTCGCCGAGCGCTTGCAGCGCAGGGCGCACATCGGAGTCCAGACCCTCGAGCCACGATTTGACGTCGGTGATCGGTCGGCGGAGCCCGCCATCGCCGGTGGCGGGCTCGGCGGCTGGATCGTTCAAATCTTCGTCGGTCAGAGTCATCGTCAGGTGGTCGTCGGGAAAGGGCAAGTCGAACAGAATTGCACCCGACCGCCACGCCGTCAACTGAGTTATTGCGACTGATAACGGCCAGTCGACCCGACGCGCCTCAGCGGCCAGTCAACTCATCGAGGGCGAATTCCATTGTCGCCGGCTCGTTTACACGAACCATGCCTGCATCGAGTGCCGGGAGCCGCCGATAGGCTTCGCCGTCGAGGCGATAGGCGAGAAATCGTTCGTCTGGCGGTGCGTCGGGATCGATGATCCAGTAATTCTGGATGCCCGCCTGGGCGTACTCGTGCAATTTCATGACATGGTCTGTCCCGCGCGAGCCCGGCGACACGATCTCGACGACGAGCACGACGTCTGCGGCCTGGACCCGGGCGGGCCGCTGCTCGAAAACACGATCAGGAACCACCACAATGTCGGGATCACGGACACTCGGAGGAAACGACGATCGCGTTATCACCTCGATCTCGGGAAGTGCCTCGAGTCCCTCCGGCAGGTGATCTTCGAGGAGGCGGGTTAGCCTTCTGGAAACGCGTTGATGCCAAACGTGCGGCCGCGGCGACATGATGAGAGTCCCTTCGCTGAGCTCCCACCGTCGCGTCGGGTCGAGTTCCAGGGCGTCCCATTGCTCCAGGCTCAGTAGGCCACGCGGGAAGCTCGCAAGGTCGGACACCGCCCGCCTCCTCTCGCCACAGAGCTCGAATATGTGCAGAATACGCGCAACGGCGATCGCGTCGGATTCTGGCGGATGCCACCGACAAGCGATCGTTGCGGCGAATCGAGATGCTTTGCGCGATGCGGTAATGGCGGATACACCGCTGGACATGCGAGGTGGACGCCATACGGGTTGCGAGGCTTTGGCAATCGTCACCGATCTACGACGACGTCGATGGATGCGTTCGTGCCACAGCTGCAGCGAGATTCACCAGACCGTGCGCCGTCAGGCCGGGCCACCCGTGCAGCAGCGTGCGCCAACGCCGGGGAACCGCGCTGGCCCCATAGGCGGCGCCGAGCAACCCGCCCGCGATCGCGGCCACGGTTTCGGTGTCATTCCCCGCGCGCACCGCGGCGTCCAGCGCTAGCCTGAGGTGTTCCGCGGCCACCGGGGGCCGGGGGCGTCCGGCAGAACTGTTCCGCCGGTGACGCCATCGCGGATTGCTGAGTGCGCGTATGCCCGGCTCTTAGCGACAAGCGCGCACTGCACCACGCAATTGTCGCTAAGAGTCGGGCACAACGGTGTTCTCCTCCGACGCCGTTTTCGCGTCTGACCGAGATTACTTGCGACGCAACGCGATCGACTTCGCCACCTCACCATACCGCTCGAACCGCTCAGCATCGCCTAGCGCGTTGTACAACACGAGCCGCGTCGCGACGTCGCCGTACTTCTGAACCAGCGCATCCGCCAAGCCTTCCCACGTCGACTCGGTCGCGAACGTCGCGATGTGCTCGTCACTGACCTGCGCTGCCATCCCCGCGAAGTCGCCCGCCTTCTGCTTCTCGCGGATGCGCGCCGTCGTCCCCTCGAAGCCTGCCTCGTCCCAGATGAACGCATAGTTCGGCGTGCTGCCATAGAA
This sequence comes from Mycobacterium sp. NGS35, assembly GCF_059812855.1. Classification (NCBI taxonomy): domain Bacteria; kingdom Bacillati; phylum Actinomycetota; class Actinomycetes; order Mycobacteriales; family Mycobacteriaceae; genus Mycobacterium; species Mycobacterium sp. NGS35. The sequence continues at coordinate 569,559 of NZ_JCALDL010000001.1, read as the reverse complement.
GCTCATGCTGGCCCGCACCGCCTCACGCTCCCGGTGCCGTTCCTCGTCGGTGTCGCCGACGATCGTCATCACCGGCACGATCACCGCGATCTCCGACGCCGATCGACCCGACTTCGCCGCTCCCGCAGCCACATTCGGCACCACATGCCGCGCGATGTACCCCGGCTCGCCCAGCGGATGCACATGCACCCCATCCGCGACCTCACCCGCCATCCGCAGCATCCACGGATTTACCGCTGCCACATCGACTTTCGGGTCCGGTTCGTCTATCGGCCCCGCACTCCACTGCGGCGTGATGAAGTCGAGGTTGTAGAACTCGCCGTGGTGATCGAGCTTGCCGGTCCGGAACGCGCTGAAGCACGCCTTCACCGCCAGCACGTAGTCGCGCAGCCGCGGACCCGGATGCTCGAACTCCACGCCATAGCGCCGCACCACATGCGTGCGCACCTGCGTGCCGATGCCGAGCCGGAACTTGCCGCCCGTCGCCTCCTGCAGCTCCCATGCCGCCGCCGCCGTCACGAACGGACTGCGTGGAAACGCGACCGCGACACCGGTCGACAGCTCCAGGCCCGGCGCCGCCTGCGACGCCACGGCCGCGTTCAGATAAGGCGTCCGACCGGTCTCGGTGAACAGCAGACCCGAGAATCCTGCCTGCTGCGTCCGTCGGGCAAGCCCGCCGATCTGGTTCAACGGCTGCGGAATCGTCATCGCGTCGACCTGCACGGTGGAACAATACGCTCGGGCGGGGGTTTCGCAGGCGCGACGCCAGGGGTACTGGTCGCGCAGGGAGACGAGGGGGTGAGTCACCGTGAAGATCTCGAAGATCGTGGGAAGCGTGGTCGCGGCGGCCATGCTGATCAGCGCCAGTGCGACGGCGCCGGCCTCGGCGACCAGCAACATTCAGCGGTTCGGCGTGCGCGAGACGCTCAAAGACCCGAACGGCACGGAGATCGGCTACACGGTCACGGCGCTTACCCACAGCGCCGACGCCATCCCGTACCCGGTCGCCGGCCAGCTGTACGAAGCGACGGTGACCGCCGAATCGCTAGCCGGCACGGTCACCCCGATGATCGCGTTCTTCAACGCCCGCGCGGAAAACGGCGACAACTACCGCGCGCTCGCCGAAGTCTGGACACCCGACGGTATCGGCGGCGGCCCGTTGCCGCCGGGGGCCAGCACGACGGGCAAGATCTACTTCGACGTCGTCGGCGCCCCGCCCAACAGCGTCGTCTACAACAACGGCTTCGAAGACCTGCTGGGCTGGGTTCCGTAAGCCGCCCTAAGCCGACCGCAAGCGCTCCGCCAGCCCGGACGCCCGCACCACACGCCGCTGCACCGCAGCCCGCACCGCCGACTCGGAGCCGATCACCCGAACCCGGTTCTTCGCGCGCGTGACCGCGGTGTACAGCAGCTCGCGCGACAACAACCGCGAATCCTCTTGCGGCAGAAGCACCGTCACCTCGTCGGCCTGACTGCCCTGGCTCTTGTGGATGGTCATCGCGTGCATCGTGTCGACATCTGACAGCCTGCCCGTCGCGAACTCGAGCCGCTCCGCGCCCGCGATCACCGCGCGCAGCACGCCGTCACGCACCACGGTGACGCCCGTGTCGCCGTTGTACAGCCCGAGCCCGTAGTCGTTGGCCGTCACCAGCACCGGCCGGCCCGCGTACCACGCCGACCAGATCGGCTCGCCCGTCGCCTCCGCCAGCCACCGCTCCACCTGACGGTTCCAATACCGCACCCCGAACGGGCCGCGCCGGTGCGCGCACAGCAGCCGATGCTCGTCCAGCGCACGCAGCGCCTCGTTGGCATCACCCAGGATCGCCGCCTGACGAAGCCGAATCGCTTGCGGGACAACCACTTCGCGTAACCGCTCCGCCGGTTCGTCGGTCTCGATCCACTCGACGTGCTTGCCGCCCGCGCGCAACACCTCGACGACGTCGTCCGCATCTCCGGCGCGGATCGCCGACGCCAGCCTGCCGATCGACTTACCGAACCGGTGCGACCTCGTAAGCGCCGCAACCTTGGCCTCGCCGAGACCGTCGACCAAGTCGGCAAGCACCGCGCCCGCTTCCACCGACGCCAACTGGTCGGGATCACCCACCAGGATCAGGCGCGCATCCGGACGCACCGCCTCCAGCAGCCGAGCCATCATGGTCAACGACACCATCGACGTCTCGTCGACCACGATCACCTCGTGCGGCAGGCGGTTTCCGCGGTGGTGGCGAAATCGCGCCGACGTGTCCGGACGGCTGCCCAACAGCCGGTGCAGTGTGGTTGCGTGCAGGCCCGACAGCGCCTGCTGGTCGGCCGGCTCGAGCTCGGCCACCTGGAGTTGCACCGCCTCTTGTAGCCGTGCCGCTGCCTTGCCTGTCGGTGCGGCCAAAGCGATCCGCAACCGCGTGCCGGCGGCAAGCAACGCCAACAACCGCGCCACCGTCGTCGTCTTGCCGGTCCCTGGCCCGCCCGTGAGCACCGTCAAGCCTTGCGAGAGCGCCACTTCCGCGGCGGCACGCTGCTCCTCGAAGCCCGCCGGGAACAAGCGCTCGATGGCGGCCGACACCGGCTTCGGTTCGGTCGACGTCATCGTGAGCACGTCGCGGCAGACCTGCTGCTCCTCGAGCCAGTAGCGGTCGAGATAGATCAGATCACCATCGACGCGCAGGGCCGGTGGTGACCCGGCCAGCGGGCTGGCCCGCACCGCCGCCAGCCACGCGTCGACGTCCGGCCACGGCAAGCCCTCGACCCCGACCTGTTGCTCGGCTGACCGCAGATCCAGGCATACCGAGCCGTTGCGCAAAGCCCGCACCGTCAACGCCACTGCCAATGCCACCGTTTCGTCGTGTTCGGATGTCAAGACGCAAAGACGCTGCGCGACATGGACATCCGACGATTCGATCACCTCGGCATCGCTGAACACCCGCAGCAGCCCCGTGGCGCTGCGGGCACGCCGCCACTCCACGCTCGTCATGCCGCCACCTCACCCGAATCAAGCAGATCGGACAGCGCCGTGACCAGTGACGCGGGCGGCTGCCAGCTGAACACTCCTGCGGTGTGGCCGTCCACCACAGGAGTGTCCGGCCCGCACATGCCCCGCAGGAAGAGGTAGAGGACTCCGCCCAGATGCTGTTCGGGCGCATACCGGGGCAGTCGCCAACGCAGAAACCGGTGCAGCACAACGCTGTACAGCAGCGCCTGCAGCGGATAGTCGGAATGCAGCATCGCCTCGACCAGCCGCGGCCGGGTGTAGTCGGCGGCCGTCAACGGCCGGCTCGGGTCACCCAGCCAGTTGGTCTTGTAGTCGACGACCACCAACCGGCCGGCGACGCGCAGCACCGCGTCCACCGAACCCGACAGGTAGCCCCTCAGCGGCTGACTGCCCAGCGCCGCTTCGGCCAACCGGTCGGCATACGAGGCCAGCGGATCGTCGGTGGGCAGATGCGCACGCAACAGCTCGCCGACGTCCCGAAGCCGGATCTCCGGTGCGGCAGTGCGCAAATCGCCGCCGGCAAGCGGGAATTCGAAGTCCATCTCCCGCATCCGGTCCTTCAGGCCGATCTGCCGCAGCGTCGACCCGTCCACCAGCGGGCCGAGCGGAGTGTCGTGCAAGGGGACCATCGCGGCCGCCATCTCGGATGCCGGCACGTCGACCGGCCACCACACCGCGTGCTCTTGAATCCGTGCCTCCAATTCAGCGGCCAGGTCAGCGGCGAACGGGTCGGCCGTCTCCAGCACAGCGTGCACCAACGTGCCGAACTTCGCGCCCGTCGGCAGCTCCGCCATCGGCGACGACACGTCCGCGCCGGCGGCCGCCGACACCAACGGAATCTCCGCGACCTCGTCGTCGAGTTCGACCACTTCCGGTTCACTGCTCACCGGAGACGACTCAGCGGCGCGGATCAACCCCGAATACGACGTCCGCCGCCACGACGTGTCGATGGACCGGTGGAAGTGCCGCACCCCGAGGTGGGACGGCGTCTTCTCTGGTGGCAACGCAGGCACCGACCGCACCACCGACTCCTCGACGACCGGGCCGCCGGCGGCTTCCCACTCCTTGAACCGCGCCAGCGCCTCGTCATCCGAAACCTTGTCTGGCATACAGCGATGCGGCACCAGTGGCTCGCCCGGCTTGCGGCCTCGCAGCAGCCGCGACAGCCCGCCGTTCGGCTCGTCGAAGGACGGCGCCCACCACGCGACCACCTGAGCCTGCGCCCGCGTCATCGCGACATACGTCAGCCGGCTGTCGTCGCTCGCATCTTCAGCGCGACCCAGCCGCGACACCGCGGTGAAGTCCGGGCTGTCGCTGCCGCCGATGTGCAGGCAGCGGGTGTCGCCGTCGTGATAGAGCACGATTTCGCGGGTCTGCACGTTGCGGTTGAACGCGAACGGCAGATACACCACCGGGAACTGCAAACCCTTGGCCACCCATACGGTCATGATCTGCACCGCGGCGGCGTCATTGTCGAGTCGACGCGAGCGTTCCTTCGCGCCGCTTCGCTCCTCGCGTTGGGTGCGCAGCCAATCGCGCAACGCGGGCAGGCTGAAGTGCTCGCGGTGCGCCGCCTCCTGCAGCAACTGGGTCACGTGTGCGAGGTCGGTCATCAGCCGTTCGCCGCGCTGCCATGACAGCACCCGGTCGCTCATCCCGTTGCGCTGGGCCGCTTCGAAGATCGCGGCGACACCGCGTTCGCGGGCATGACCGGCCCACTCCCGCAACGTCTCTGCGACCTCGTCGGTGAGGTGGTCACCGCCGTCGGCGAGCTCGTCGGCGGTCTTGCCGAAGAACATGGTCGCCGCGGCGGCGCGAACCATGCCCGAGCGGTGCGGCTGATCGAACGCCTCCAGTAGACACAGCCAGTCCTCGGCGGCTTCGGAGGTGAAGATGTCGGTGTCACCGGTGTAGACCGCCGCGATGCCCGCGTCGCACAGGGCCCGGTAGCAAGCGCGCGCGTCTTTGTGGTTCTCGACGATCACCGCGATGTCGCGCGCCTCGATCGGGCGGCCGTCGAACGTGGCACCACTGGCCAGCAGATTGCCGACGTCAGCGGCGAGGTCGCGGGGGATGTGGTCGCGCAATTCGGAGATCGGCAGTACCTTGATTCCGCTGCGGCCCAACGTTTCTCGGCGCACGACGCGGAGCCGGAACGGGTCACCGGCGCCGTTCAAACGTGATCCTTGGTGATGAGCGTCGACCTTGTGCACGACGATCCGCGGGTCACCGAGCTGCGCGCCACCCAGCACGGCTTGCAGCCGCTGCACCAGCGCGCCGTCGCTGCGCCAGTTCTTGCCGAGCGTCATTCTGGTGCCCGCCGTCTCGGCCGCCTTCAGATACGTGACGATGTCCCCGCCGCGAAACGCGTAGATTGCCTGCTTCGGGTCGCCGATGAGGATCAGCGTGGAGCGTTCTGTGAATGCGCGGTCGATCACCTTCCATTGCACCGGGTCAGTGTCCTGGAACTCGTCGACCATCACGATCGGCCAGCGGTGATGCATCCGCGCTCGAGCCGGCGAATCGTCGGCGTCCAGGGCGTCAGCGAGCCGGCTCAGCAGGTCGTCGTAGCCCAAAATTGCCTTGCGGCGCTTGCGGATTTCGAGTTCCTCCAGAACGTCCTTGGCGAACCTAATACACACCGCGGCGCGCGAATCGGGATCGGGGTGTGCGGGCCTGAGCTCGGTAGCGGGATTCTTCACCACCTCACGTGCGAGCTCTAGGGCGTCGGCGTGGCTGAGCAGCGGGTCGTCGCGCTCGTTGCCGAAATGGCGCAGATACAGATCGTCGACGATCTCGGTGACCAGCTCCTCAAGGCTTTCCACCAGCGTGACGCCGGAATCCGTGTCGCCCGCCACGCCCAGCGACCTGAGCACCATCTGACAGAACTGGTGCGTGGTGGCGATGGTCGCTGCGTCGAAGGCCGCCAGCGCGTCGCGCAGCCGTCCTTTCCGCCGGTTTCGCTCTTCGCCGGTTCCGGTGACCAGGTGCTCGACAACTTGGTTGTCGCCGATACGGCTCGGATTGTCGAAAGCGGCTACGGCGTCGACGATTTGGCACCGCACGCGGTCGCGCAGCTCCTGGGTGGCAGCGCGCCCGAAGGTGATCAACAGCATCTGGTCGAGCGTCGCTACACCCTCGGCGATGTACCGCGTGACCAGACCGGCCAGCGCGAACGTCTTGCCCGTACCCGCGCTGGCTTCCAGCACCGTCATCGAACACGGCGCGGGCAGCGGACCCAGCAGGTCGAAAGGATCCATCACACAAGCGCTCTCAACAGTGGCAGCCACAGTCGTTGCGCGTACTCGTCGAGGCCTTTCGCGAGGAGGTCCCTGAGCCAGGCGCCCTCACCGAATGCGCGGACGTGCGCCGGGTCGGCATCCTCACCGGGATAACGGTCGGAGCGCCACCGATAGCCGGCTGCGCGCTGCGGGTCATCGTGGCTGTGCACGGCCGCTGCCCAGGCGTAAGACGTTTTGACCGGCAGCGGCAGCGGTTTACGGCGGCCCTCGTCGTACATGGCGACAAGGTCTTTCAACAGCTTCAAGGCGGTGTCGGCCGGCCCGGTCAGCTCATCGGTTTTCGGTGTGGTGCCCCGCTTCGGGCGACCGACGCAGATTGCCGCCCACTCTGACTGCGGAGCGTGAGCGACCAGCGCCAGCAACGGGATCCACGACTGCATCAGGTGGCGGCCGTCGAGCTTCGAGTACGTCACCGACACGAGCCGATTCCCGTAGACGGGTGAGACCGTGCCCGTCAGGCGCCGGCCGTCGTCGAGATGGATGTCGACGTCGACCGCGCTGGGCTCTGCGTGTCGATATGGCCCGGCGGTCTCAGCCAACAGCGCGGCCTGGTCGCGAATCTCGGTGGCCTTACGCCAACCCAGCCAACCTGGCGGCAGGGTGCCGCGGCGCCATTCGGCATGCCGGGCCTGGTCGGGGTCCATGCCGTTGAGCATGTCGTGCAGCATCCGGTCGCCGACCGTCCATTCCTCGAGCGCGTTGATGTCGACGGGCATGGCGTCCTCGACGCCGTCGACCTCCCACGGCAGCGTGAAGTCGAGTGCCCTGAAGAACCCCTTCACCGGATCTTTGAAGAAGGCGACGAGGTCGGCGAGCACGACGTCGTCGGGTACTGGCTCGGGAAGGGGGCCGTCGATGAACGGTGGACGTGGGTGCCGGTCCGCCGCGCGGGCGTGGGCGGCGTTGAGGACGGTGGGGTCGAACGTGAACGGTTCGTCGGGGATCAACTTGCCAGGGATCACGTTGCGAGTGTCGAAGGGCTGCAACGGATGTTTGACGACGACGTCGTGGCGCACGTGGCGTTCCGTCGTCATGTCGAGGGTGTCGAGCAGTTCGGCCAGCGGCACTGCGGGCGGCCGTTCCTGCCCCGAGTATTCGTTGGCGCCGGTGTAGGTGATGACTAGCTTCTCGGTGGCCGCGCCGATCGCGTCGAGCAGCAGTTGCCGGTCTTCCGAACGGATGTCCCGCTCGCCGGTCATCGGGTTGCGGGCGAGCGCGTCGTCGCCGTCGACCACACCTTGGCGCGGAAATACGCCGTCGTCCAGTCCGACGAGGCACACGACCCGGTGGGGCACTGAGCGCATTGGCACCATCGTGCAGACGGTCAGCGTGCCGGTGCGGAAGTTCGCGCGTGTGGGGCGTCCGGCGAGGTGGCGTTGCAGGATTGCTTTGACGTCCGGCAGTCGCATCGGTGTGTCCGTGCGATCTCCGGCGTGGGTCAGCACGCCGCCGAATTCGCGCTGCAGTTGGCTGGTCTGCCAGACATCGTCGTCGCCGACTCGGGTGAGCAGTTCGATGGCTTCGGTGAGATCGGTCAACCACTCGTTCAATGGCTTTGTGCCGCTGAGATTTTCGACGGCATGCCTGAGGCGGTCGATGTATTCGGCCAGCTGGCCCGCGAGTTCGACGCGGTTGCTGCTGACGTCGTCGAGCGGCAGGGTGGCCTCGAGCCAGGCGCGTGAGTCGTCGGACATCGCGACACCGGCGAGCACACGGTCGATGCCGAATTGCCATGTGTTCTGGACGAAGTCGACACCGAACGGCTGGCGATGCGCGCGGTCGAAGCCCCACCGGATGTTGGCCTGGCGCACCCAGCGAGTGATGTCTTCGAGGTTGTCGTCGGTGAAGCCGAACCTGGCTCTTACCGGCGCGGCTTGCGCGAGGTTGAGGACTTCGGTGGCGGTGGCCCTGCCGCCGGCGAGTTCCAGGAGTTGGGACGCGACGCCGAGCAGCGGGTTGGTTTGCGTCAGCGCGCGGTCGGCGAGCTTGACGCGCAGCTGGTGTGCGGGATGGACGCCCTTGATCATGTCGCCGAGGCCGAAGCCCGCGACGATCAGCGGTGCGTAGGTCTCGATGTCCGGGCACATCACGAGGATGTCCCGCGGCTCCAGCGTCTTGTCGTCTTGGAGCAGGCCGAGTAAGACTTCGCGGAGCACGTCGATTTGGCGGGCCGCCCCATGGCAGCTGTGGACCTGGATGCTGCGGTCGCGTGTGGTGTGTCTGCGCCCTTCGGGCCTGATGGCGTTGGCGGTGATGTCTTGCTGCAGCCAGCCGAGCAGCGTGTCGGGTTTGGTTGTGCCGCCCAGATATTCGTCGGTGTGAGGCTCCGGCAGGTTGCGTTGGAGCTCACGGAGGTCGCGGCCGAGTGTGGCCAGCAGCGGGTGCTCGACGTGGCGGTGGCTGGTGTCGTCTTTTCTCAGGATGGGGCCGTGGTGGTCTTGGAGCTTGTGCCAGAGGTCGTCGCTGGGGTGCGGCAGCCACAGGTGAAGGTCGTGATGGGTGGCTAGCGCTTGCAGCAGCTCGACATCGGTGATCGCCAGCCGGGTGTGGCCGAACAGTGAGAGTCTTTGCGGAAGGTCAGTAGGCGACTCCTGCAGCCGCGCACCGGTTTTGGCGTGCCTGATGTGCGGTGGGTCGGCGTCGATGCGGTGGACGAGTGCGCGCCACAGTTCGGGTTGCCAGCTGAGGTCTCGGTCGAGGCCTTCGGTGGTGCCGCGGAGCCACGCTTCGAGCAAGTGTGGGCGTTGGCGGGCGTAAGAGGCGAAAAGCCCCGCGAGGCGTCGGGCGACGGCGTAGCGCCGGCCCTGTCTCAGTTCCTTTTCGTCGCCGCAGGCGAAGTGGCCGAGGTGGGTGGCGAGCGTCGTGCACCACGGCTCGTCGAGGCTTCGGTCGACGACGTCGAGCAGGGGCCACACCATCGCGTCGGGGGACCAGGGGTCGTCGTCGACGGTGTTGGTGATCTCCGCGATCAGCGACTGCGGGTTGCGGAACGCGATGCCGGCGCAGACACCGTCGGATTCGTGGGCGCGGCCGAGGATGTGGGACAGGCGCTGGCTGAGCCAGCGTTCGACGCCCTTGGCGGGGACGATGACGAGCTCCTCGGCGAACGGGTCGGGGAGCGGGTCGGACAGCAGCTTGCCGAGGCCGTCAGCTAGGAGGTCGGTGCGCTCGGCACGGTGGAGATGAAGCATTGACGGTCACGATATGCCGCGGCACCGACATCGCGGTGGTAGCAATTCTGCTACCCTCGGCGCTGTGGCCACGATCCCGCAGAAGGAACTCCGCAACAACGTCGCCGAGGTGCTGCGTCGCGCCGAGGCTGGCGAGGAGCTGACGATAACGGTTGCCGGCAGACCGGTGGCTCGGCTCGGGCCCACTCGGCACCGGCGATGGGTTACCGGCCCGGCGCTGCAGGCCATCTGGCGCACAGCCCCTCCGCAGACACTGGAGCATGATCTCGAGCGACTTCCTGCCTCGCTGGTCGATCCGTTCGAGTAGCGATGCGTGCGCTTCTCGACACCTCCGTGCTCATCGGTGAGGCAGCGCCGAATGGTGTCGAGGCGGCGATCAGCGTCGCTTCTATCGCAGAGCTGTATTTCGGTGTGTTGGTCGCTATTGATGACGACGAACGCGCCCGCCGTGCGGTCCGGCTTGGAGCGATTGAAGCCACGTTCGACCCGCACCCGATCACAGATGATGTGGCCCGCGAATGGGGCCGGCTGTCAGCCGCCGTAATGAACCGTGGCGGCCAGCCGCGTCGGCGTGCGGTCGACCTCGCAATCGCCGCAACCGCAAACATCCTCGGTGTCCCGCTACTTTCGTTCGACGTTGGCGACTTTCGCATCATCAGCGACCTCGTGGATGTTCGTCGTCCGACTGAAGTCGGGAGCTAGCCGGATCGAATATCTGCGACACGCGAACATTCCTCAACTCGTCAGCACCACCCGCCGACGTCAAGCCTCCGCCGACGTCAAGCCTCCCGCATCGGCCTGTCGAGCGCACGCGTATCGGTCGTACGCTCGACGGATGAAAGCCGTCGCCTGCACCAAGGCCACGCTCGAGGTCGTCGAACTGCCGGTCCCGGTACCCGCGAAGGGCCAGCTGCTCATCGACGTCCTCCGGTGCGGTATCTGTGGTTCGGACCTGCACGCCCGACACCACTGCGACGAACTCGCCGACGTGATGACCGAGTCGGGGTACGACGACTTCATGCGGTCGGATCAGCAAGTCGTGTTCGGGCACGAATTCTGCGGGGAGATAGTCGATTACGGCCCAGGTACCAGGAAGTCGCCACGCCCCGGCACGGTCGTCGTCGCGATGCCGCTGTTGCGCCGCGGCAAGGAGGTGCATGCGATCGGGCTGACCACAAAGGCGCCGGGGGCCTACGCCGAGCAGCTTCTCATCGAACAGATGTTGGCGTTCCCGGTGCCGAACGGGTTGACACCTGAGGTAGCCGCTCTCACCGAGCCGATGGCCGTCGGCTTGCACGCTGTGCGCGTCAGCGACGTGGGTAAGGGCGACGTCGCGATCGTCATCGGCTGCGGGCCGATCGGTTTGGCGGTGATCTGCATGCTCAAGGCCGTCGGTGTCCGCACCGTGATCGCCAGCGACTTGTCGTCTGCTCGACGTACTCTCGCGATGGCGTGCGGAGCGGACGCAGTAGTCGATCCCGTACAGGAGTCGCCGTACGAGGCGGCCGCCGGCCACGGCCACCTCGACACCGTGTCCGACGCATTCGGGCGCATCAGCGCGCTCGAAACGCTGCACAAGCTGCGCGTGCCATGGTGGCATTTGTTGCGGGCCGCGGAAGTGGTGGGGGCGGCGGCGCCCAAGCGTCCGGTGATCTTCGAATGCGTCGGCGTGCCGGGCATGATCGACCGCATCATCGCCGATGCACCCCTGTTCTCCCGGATCGTGGTGGCCGGCGTGTGCATGGGTGCAGATCGCATCCGTCCGGCGATGGCAATCAACAAACAGGTCGACCTACGGTTCGTGTTGGGCTACACGCCATTGGAATTCCGCGACACGCTGCACATGCTCGCGGACGGAAAGGTCAACGCCGCACCGCTGATTACTGGGACGGTCGGGCTGCCGGGTGTTGAATCTGCGTTCGACATGCTTGCCGATCCCGACAAGCACGCGAAGATCCTCATCGATCCGAAAAGCGATGCGACAAGCCCGTGATACCGCTTGTGCATTTGCCTCATGAGCGAGAGCTGTGGCCGACGTGAGCCAAGTGGACAATGCGCTCAAAACACCCTCGATCAACCCTTGTGGGCACGATACTTTCGCAAGGGCGACAGTCGACGCGGAGGTAACCATGGCGATCAGCCGAGTAGTGGCGAGTTCAACGGCGGTGTGCGCCTTCGCGGCCGTCGTGGGCGGCCTGCCCACTGCAACCGCAGACCCCCCACCGGCATGCGGTCCCGACCAAGCCACCGCCATCGCCATCGCGACCGCCCACGACCGCCACGAGTCCATGACCCAAGGTCCCTGGAACCCCAACCCGGTCATGAGCAATTTCGACCCGTGCGCGAACCTGTCCGGCGTCGTCCTGACCATCGACATGGCCAAGCCGTCGTCGCCACGTCAGGTCTTCCTGTTCAACCGCGGCAACTACGTCGGTAACGCGCTCACTCGCGGCCAACCTTTCACCACCATCGACGTGGCTGCATCCACGAAGGACACCCTGATCGTCGACTATGTGTCCGGCCGCACCTGCGGAACCTGCACTGACGGCAAGGTCACTCCGGTCCGCTACTACTGGGACGGCGCCCGTGCCGTCATGGCCGATCCCATCCCGCCCCGCCAGGATTGGCCTATCCCGTAGGCAGCCGCCAACATATGACCGAGCCGCTGGCCTGGACCCTTACCGACGGCCGCGAGCTCTTGTTCTTCGCGTTACCCGGCCATACCCCGATGCCGGTCACCGACCGACGGTCCCTGCCCGAACACGAACATGCCTTGGCCGAGTTGCGCTTTGACCGGCAGACCGGCCAGTGGATCACGATCGCCACGGCCCGCCAAGACCGCACCTACAAGCCGCCCTCCGACGAATGTCCGCTTTGCCCAAGCCCTTCCGGCCTGACCAGTGAAATTCCTGCCGACGACTACGACGTCGTGGTCTTCGAGAATCGCTTCCCGAGCTTCACCGGCCACGCGACCGACCATCTCGCCGCACCCGACGGCAACCTCTTCACCGCCGCGCCCAGCCGCGGCCGCTGCGAGGTCATCTGCTTCTGCAGCAACCACACTGGCTCGTTCGCCGAGCTCGACCAGGCGCACGCCCGCCTCGTCGTCGACGCGTGGCGTCACCGCACCGCCGATCTGATGGCTCGACCTGGTGTCGCCCAGGTCTTCTGCTTCGAGAACCGCGGCGAGGAAGTCGGCGTGACCCTGACCCACCCACACGGCCAGATCTACGGCTACCCGTTCCTCACGCCCCGCACCGAGGTGATGCTGCTCCAAGCACGCCGTCACCGAAAACGCCATGGCATTAACCTCTTTGAAGATCTCCTCCACGCCGAGCGTTCTGACGGCCGACGCGTGGTCCGGCAGACCGGGCACTTCACCGCGTTCGTCCCCTTCGCCGCCCGCTGGCCGGTCGAAGTCCACATCTACCCGAACCGGTTCGTACACAACCTGACCGACCTCCACGACGACGAACTCGACGAGTTCACCGAGATCTACCTCGACATCCTGCGCCGCTTCGACCGCCTGTATTCAGCGCCCCTGCCCTACATGTCCGCGCTGCATCAGTACGCCGACACCGACGTCCAGCGTGAGGGTTACTTCCACGTCGAATTGATGTCGATCCGCCGCAGCGCCACCAAACTGAAGTACCTCGCCGCCTCGGAATCGGCCATGGACGCGTTCATCAGCGACGTGACACCCGAAGGCACCGCGCAGCGTCTGCGTGAGGCTTGACGTGATCCGCTATGCCGCACCTGGGCGGGTCAACCTGATCGGCGAGCACACCGACTACAACCTCGGCTTCGCGCTGCCGATCGCACTGCCCCAACGGACCGTCGTCACCTATGCGCCAAGCGGTTCCGCCACGCTGGCCGTACGCAGCGACGCAGCAGACGGTCTTGCTCAGATCGCACTCGGCACTGCCCCCGGCGATGTCAGCGGCTGGGCGGCTTACGTCGCCGGCGTGCTATGGGCACTGCGCCGTGCCGGCTATCCGGTGCTTGGCGGCGACATGTCGATCTCGAGTGATCTCCCGATCGGCGCGGGTCTGGCGTCGTCAGCGGCGCTGGAGTGCGCAGTGCTGGGTGCACTGATCACTGCCAAAGGCCTACGCCTGAATCCCGTCGAGCAGGCGCAGATCGCGCAAGCGGCCGAGAACCACTACGTCGGCGCCCCCACCGGACTGCTCGACCAATTGGCAAGTCTCTTCGGCGCACCGCGCACCGCGATTCTCATTGACTTCCAATCGCTTTCGGTGCAGCCCGTCCCGTTCGATCCCGATGCATCCGACGTTGCGCTGCTGCTCATCGACTCACACGCGCGGCACCGCCACGCCGACGGCGAGTATGCAGCCCGCCGCGCCTCATGCGAACGCGCGGCCGCAATGCTCGGCGTTTCGACGCTACGTGCCGTGCAAGACTCCGCAGCGTTGGATGCGCTCACCGGCGTCGACGCCCGTCGCGCACGCCACGTTCTCACCGAGAACCAGCGGGTGCTGAATTTCGTTGCTGCCCTTGGTAATCGCGACTTCGAAGCCGCCGGCACGATCTTCACCGAATCCCACCGATCAATGCGCGACGACTTCGACATCACCACTGACCACATCGATCTGATCGCCGACGCCGCGGTGCGAGCCGGAGCGCTGGGTGCGCGGATGACCGGCGGCGGCTTCGGCGGCTGCGTGATCGCACTCGTACCCGTCAACCGGCTCGACAACGTCGCGGAAACCGTACGCGACGTCACCCACCGCGCCGGCTATCCCGCACCGACGGTCACGCGCACGACGGCAGGGCCCGGCGCCATGGAATGCTGACGCGATGACGACCCCGAACCTCAGCCGCTCCGTCGCCGGCCGGACGGCCTTCATCACCGGCGCCGGCAGTGGAATCGGCCGCGCGACCGCAGAAGTCTTCGCCGCCGAGGGCGTGCGGGTGGCGCTCGCCGACATCCAGTCCGACGCGGTGCACCAGGTGGCCGACGCCATCCGCCAACGAGGCGGGCACGCAACGGCTTACCGCCTGGATGTCGCCGACGCGGCGGCGGTCGCCACGACTGTGCCCGAAGCCGCCGACGCGCTCGGCGGCTTGGATTTCGTCGTCAACAACGCCGGAGTTGTGCGCCCGACCGCGTTGGACGACAAACAGTACGACGACATCTGGCGGTGGCAGCTGGACGTGATGCTGACCGCACACCAGCGGATCGCCCGGGCGGCGCTGCCGTATCTGCGGCAGTCGTCGTGCCCGCGGATCGTCAACCTGGCCTCAACCGAGGCGATGGGCGCCACCCGCGGCAACGGCATCTACGCCGTCGCCAAGCACGGCGTGGTGGGCCTGACGCGTGCGCTCGCGGTCGACCTTGGGCGCGAGGGCATCACCGTCAACTGTGTCTGTCCCGGACCGATCAACACCGCACTCACCGAGCGAATCCCGGTCGAGCACAAGACGATCTTCGCGAAACGTCGGACTGCCCTCGGCCGTTACGGCGAGCCGGCGGAAATAGCGCACATGATCCTGAGCCTGTGCCTGCCGGCAGCCTCTTACATCACCGGTGCGATGGTGGTCGTCGACGGCGGGATGACTGCCCGCAACGCCTGACGCCCGGCGTGCACGATCAAGTCCGAGAATCGGAAGGTCTAGGGAACTCGGCGGCGATTGTCGTGCGGATCTCGTCCAGCACAGCCGCCCGTACCTTCAGCTTGCTTTCCTTGTGTGCCCGCGCGTCCAGCGCAGCGAAGCCCTTGGCGACTTCCTGTGCGCGCGGACGCACCATGTCCGCCTCGACCAACTCGTCGAGATATCCTGCGGCAAGAGCGTTTTCGCCCTTGAACTCGTAGGCGAGGTTGACGGCACGCTGAATCGCCCCGGGCGTCAATCGATTTCGCATGATCGCGAGAGCCGGACCCGGCATCGTGAGCCCAATCGCTACCTCGTTGGCCTGGATGCGGTGCGACGGCGCGCCGATCAGGTAGTCACCGCAGAGCATCAAAAACGATCCCATCGCGATGCAATGGCCGGTACACGCCATCACCATCGGCTTGGAGAACGCGAGAACCCTTGCGGCGAGCTCGAATCCGCCGACGAGCATGTCGAGAGCGGCATCGCCGCCGCCCGTCAGCACCTTGAGGTCGAAGCCGCCGGAGAACACGCGGTTGTTGCCGGCTATCACCACCGCCTGCACGCCTTCGAGTTCAGCGTGGTCGAGCGCCTCGTTGATCTCGAGCTGCATGTCCGGCGACAGCGCGTTGACCTTGCCGTCGTCCATGGTGATCGTCGCGACCGAGTCGTCGACGCTGTAGTGAACCCGTTCTCCCATGGCCACCGACGTTACTCAGACGCCCATCAGCATCCGCCACTGCTCCAGGCTGGTCGGGCGGAACACGTAGTTGGTGCGACGCACCTCCGACAACGACGCGCTCGGCTCAGCTGAGTACCAGTGGCCGGGGTAGACGGTCGGGTCGCCCGGCAGCTTCGCCAGCTGATGCAGGCTGCGGTACATGGCGTCGACGTCGCCGCCTGGGAAGTCGGTGCGGCCGCAGCCTTCGAGGAACAGCGTGTCGCCCGCGACCAGGCGCCCGTCGAGAAGGAAGCACTGACTGCCCGGCGTGTGCCCCGGAGTGTGCAGCAGTTCGATCTCGACGTCGCCGATGTTGACCTTGTCGCCGTGCTCATGGGTGGTGAGGTCTGCCAGGGGGATGCCCGTCACCCGTGACACCCACAGCGCCTCATGGCTGTTGACGTGCACGGGTACTTCGGCGTGCTCCAGCAGGTCCGCCAAGCCCTTGAGGGTAAAGCCCATCATCGTGCCGCCGACGTGGTCGGGGTGGTGGTGCGTGACCAGGACCCCGGACAGCCGCATGCCGTCCCGCTCGAGCGCGTCGACCAGATCCTGCGCGGCATACGCGGGATCGACGACGACGGCGTCCTTGGTTTCGCGGTCGCCGATGAGGTAGGCGAAGTTGCGCATCTGCTGGGCGATCATGTCGGTCTTCGCGAAGTCGCGGCCGGACAGCAGCTGGCGGAAGTACAGGCGATCGTCGCTGGCCATGTGTTCAGGGTATTCGGCGTCTGGCAGACGAAATTGGTGCGGGTGGGACCCCGCGGGCGGCCATAGGCTGAATCGCATGTGGGCGACAGAGGCTGATATGAGTGGGCTCGAGGCTGCCGCAGCGTTGCTTCGACAGCATGCCACGCAGCTTGTGGTAGGCGCGGCGCCACTTGGACCGTCGCACCAAGCGACGGTTGCTGCGGTGCACGACGTTCATGCCGGAGTCTCGACAACATCAGGGATGGTCAAACGCCGGATCGAGGCGCTGGCATCCAGGATTTCTTCAGCAGCGGGTGATTACTCGCGAACAGAAAGCGACTCCGGCAGGACAATCCGCGCAGTGGGGCAATCCGCTTATGCCAGCTAACCCGACGCTGTCACAACTGCGCCGTTGGAGCACTGAGCATCTCGAGATCGCGGCAGTGCAATGGGCTGATGCCGCCAACGCATGGGACAACGCCTTCAGAACCGCTGACGGCATCGTGCAGAATCCTGGCGGAACGGAATGGCACGGATCGGCGGCGGCTGCTGCACAAGCCAGGACGCGGGCTGACCGGGCCAAGGTCGTCGACGTCGCCGATGCATTGCACGGGGCTGCCGCCATGGCGCGTTCGGGTGCAACGGAGATTGCCGCCGCCCAGCAGCGCGCCATTGCCGCTGTCCATCAGGCGCAGGCCGCGGGCCTCGTCGTCAATGAGGACTTGACCGTGACATCACACGCACCGCCCACAAGGGCCCAGGCTGCCGAGATGCAACGCCTCGCCGCGGCTGTTCACCAGCGGGCGGCCGCATTGGATGCGGTCGACCGGAGTGTCGCGGCAAAGCTGACCGCCGTGCGAACGGAACTGGACCGCTTCGGGTTTGAGTCGCTGCCCGGCCGCCGCGGATGTTGTGGCGAGGCCATCCAGGCGATGGGCGGTCCGCCGCCTGATACTCCACTCCTCATCTGGTGCGATGACACAGGGCATACGGCGTATGGGTTCGCCTGCGTGATCCACTACCCGAACGGCAAGCACGAGGTTTTCTACTCGCCCACCGACGAATCCGGAACGATGGGATGGTGATGGGACCAACAACCCCGGTAGAGGGCTTGCCTCCCAACGATGGGTCATCGTTCTACTTCGTGCCTCAGGCATGGCAGCGCCCAGACGGCACATGGGAGGCGCGTTATCCCTGCCGGGACTGGACGGCGTCCGGTGAAACACGTGAAGCAGCGATCGAGGAACTGCGTACTGAGGACCAACGTCGTGCGTCCAGCGAAAAGGGCTATATCGTCGCGGTTCTCCGCGCTGCCACACGTCATCTGGATGATCCGATTCCCGGGGTGTACCGGATCCCTCCGGAAGTGCGCGCCGAGGCGATGGCCAGCGGCGATCCAGAAGCTGTGTACGACCGCTACATCGCCCAGGTCGACTCCGGCGAGCGCTGATCCGCCAGGGTGCCTCCGCTTGTCAATCGCTGTGCAGCCGCACCATCCTGGTGGTGCTGGTTTCGTCGAGGTCGACGAGGTCGGAACGCGATCTGAGGAAGTCGCTGAAAGAGCGATAACCCAGGGCCTTCTCGCTGAACGACGGGTCCATACGCTTCATCTGGGCCTTGACCGCGGAATTGTGCAGCCATTCGGTGTCGTCGCGTTGCAGGCCGATTCGCAGTGCCCGCTCCAGAAGGTCGGTGGCGACCTGCTGCGCGTCCGGAGGCGACGGTTCCCCCTCCACCGCAGGTGCCGCCTTGCGCCGGGCACGCTTCTTCGGTGCCTCTTTCGAAGGGACGCCCGGAAGGGCGTCGTAGGTGACGAACTCGTCGCACGCGGCCGCCAGCGAGCCACTGCTCGCTCCTGCCACGCCGATTCCGACGACGTAGCGACCAAGGCGCTTGCAGCGCTGGGCCAGCGCGATGTAGTCGGAGTCACCGCCGACGATGACGACGTGCGTGAGGTCGGGAAGCCGGAACATGTCTTCGACCGCGTCGACCGCAAGCCGGATGTCCGCGCCGTTCTTCCCGTATGCCGCCGCGGGGAACAGCTGCACCAGATCCACTGCGCGCGCCACCAACTGGCCGCTGTAACCCGCGTTGACGTCGGCCGACCAATCGGCATAGGCGCGGGTGAGCACCAAGGTGCCGAACGACGAGGCGAAGTCGATGATCGCCCCGACGTCCACGGTGGCCTCCGCGAGCCGCTCGGCCGTCAGCCCGCGCGCCTTGTCTTTCTGGAACGAGTTGCGGCCGTGGATTTGGTCGTACCGCGATATCACGATGTTGTCGAAGTCGAGGTACACCGCAACGCGGGTCGCACCACCGTCAGCCATGGGCTCAATCTAGGGTCCCCCCTGCTGCGGCTACCGAGATTTGTCGCTTAGAGGCGGGCATGTCGGCCTTTACCGGCAGTGACGTCCCCGAGCCCGATGGGAGCTATTCGCCGGAGGAAGTCGGGGGAAGACCCGTCGTGCCCGCCTCTAAGCGACAATCCGCGGTGTCGGACCCCCATGTCAGGGTCCGGTCATGACGAAGCGGTTACTGCGCGGAACGGAATTGCGCTACGTGCTGACTGACCATCTGCATGTTCACGGCCCTGCAACGGTCGCGGACCTCGCGGTGATGCTGGCCAGGTGGAACTTCGTCACAGACGGGCGGCCGTCGAAAGCCATTTCTGATGCATTGCGGTGGGAAATCCGGCTCGGGCGGGTGTGGAGACGTCGGCGCAACCTCTACAGCGCGGCCTCGATGCCGCGGTCGACGGAGTACCGCATTCACACGCGGGTGCTGGCTCTGCGCGACGAGGCCGCGGAATTGTCCACAACAGGCGGCAACAACGACGTGTACCCCGACCCGGCGCGGCCGTTGCGGCACCGGGCAGACCGCAAACCGCACTGACCTCCTGTTTGGCGGGCCAGCTAGCCACGCTGTACCCTCTACAAGGCCCAATGCGCGGGTCAAGGCCCCCTTAGCTCAGTCGGCAGAGCGTTTCCATGGTAAGGAAAAGGTCAACGGTTCGATTCCGTTAGGGGGCTCGGCGGACGCCGGGTGGACTGGCGGTGCCTCAGCACAAGGCGATGTAGCTCAGTCGGTTAGAGCGAACGACTCATAATCGTTAGGTCGCCGGTTCGAGTCCGGCCATCGCTACAGGACAGGAAGAACAAGAAGGGCAGCAGAAGTGGCCTCCAGCACGGACATTCGGCCGAAGATCACGTTGGCGTGCGAGGTGTGTAAACACCGCAACTACATCACCAAGAAGAACCGCCGCAACGATCCCGACCGGCTCGAACTCAAGAAGTTCTGCCCCAACTGCGGCAAGCACCAAGCACACAAAGAGACCCGCTGAGGTAGGTTCGCCAGCCGTGTCTTTGTCCGACAGGATCGTCGGGATGCACTTTCGCTATCCCGACTACTACGAAGTCGGCCGGGAAAAAATCCGCGAGTACGCCGAGGCCGTCAAGAACGACCATCCCGCGCATTTCGACGAGAAAGCGGCGGCGGAGCTCGGCCATGACGGGCTGGTGGCGCCGTTGACCTTCATTTCGGTGTTCGGTTACCAAGCGCAGTCCGCGTTCTTCGAGAATGCGAACGTCGCCATCAAGGACGCCAAGATCGTGCAGGTCGACCAGGTGCTCAAGTTCCACAAGCCGCTCAAGACCGGCGATCGGCTGTACTGCGACGTCTACGTGGATTCGGTCAGGCAGTCGTTCGGCACCGACACGGTGGTCACCAAGAACGTCGTCACGAATGACAAGGGCGAAGAAGTCCTGGAGTGCTATACGACGCTGGTCGGTCGCAGTGACGAAGAGGGAGATGAGGGCTTCAAAGATGCCATTGCGTGAATTCAGTTCGGTGAAGGTCGGGGATCAGCTGCCCGAGAAGGTCATCACGCTGACCCGCCAGGACCTGGTCAACTACGCCGGCGTGTCCGGTGACCTCAACCCGATTCACTGGGACGACGACATCGCCAAGCAGGTGGGCCTCGACACCGCGATCGCCCACGGCATGCTGACCATGGGTCTGGGCGGCGGCTACGTGACCTCTTGGGTCGGTGACCCGGGCGCGGTCACCGAATACAACGTCCGGTTCACTGCCGTCGTCCCGGTTCCCAACGACGGCAAGGGTGCCGACATCGTGTTCACCGGCCGCGTGAAGTCGGTTGATCCCGAGACGAAGTCGGTGACGATCGCGCTGTCGGCCACCACGGGTGGGAAGAAGATCTTCGGTCGCGCCGTCGCGACCGCGAAGCTGGCGTAACCATGGCGCTCAAAACCGATATCCGCGGAATGGTCTGGAAATATCCCGACTACTTCGAGGTCAGCCGCGAACAGGTCCGCCAATACGCCGCAGCGGTCAAGGCATACGATCCGGCCAGCCACAACGAAGAGGCTGCCCGCGAACTCGGCTACGACAGCCTGGTGGCACCGCTGACTTTCGCGGCCATCTTTGCGGTGATGATCCAGCGGCACTTCTTCCAGCACGTCGACATCGGCTTCGAGACGTTGCAGATCGTCCAGGTCGACCAGAAGTTCAAGTTCCACCGGCCGATCATGGCGGGGGACAAGCTGTTCGGGACCATGTACGTCGAGTCCGTGGACGAGCGGTTCGGTGCCGACATCGTGACCACCCGCAACGTCGTCCAAGACGAGAACGGCGAGGTGATCATGGAGGCCTTCACCACGATGATGGGCCACGAGGGCGACAACTCGATCTCGGCGAAATGGGATCCGGAAACAGGGCAGGTGGTGCGGACCGCCGTCGGCGCGTAGGCGGTAATCGGATTGGTAAGTCCGACGCGGGCCGATGTACACTCGGACCTCGGGGTTTCCCCACGTCAGCGCGCTGTCCGTCGGTAATTGGATCGACCGCACGGGGAGCGCGCGAATTGTGTGGGCCCCTGAACGCATACAGGTTGGCCTGCCAACCTCTAGGGGCGTAGCTCAACTGGCAGAGCAGCGGTCTCCAAAACCGCAGGTTGCAGGTTCAAGTCCTGTCGCCCCTGCAGAACCGAACACGAAGTGATCGTGGACACTGGAGGGTGGACACGGCGAAGGCACGAACGGAAGGGCATGCGGTGAGCGACGAGCGCGAGGCTGCCGGCGCCGCAGGCGACGGCGAAGACACCACCGCCAGCGGTCGGACCGCGGTCGCCACTCGGCCGCTGCGCCCCACCGGCAAGCGGTCCCGGCAACTGACCGAGGCCGTCGAGGCCGAGCCGATCGAAAAGGCCGGCGAAACAAAGGATGGCGGCAAGGGCAAGGCCAAAGCCGCAAAGAAGACCGGCCCGGACAAGGGTCGCGGCAACCCGATCGCGTTCGTCATCAACTACCTGCGGCAAGTCGTTGCCGAGATGCGCAAGGTCATCTGGCCGAACCGCAAGCAGATGGTCAGCTACACCTCCGTGGTGCTGGCTTTCCTGGTCTTCATGGTGGCGTTGATCTTCGTCGTCGACATCGGCTATGCGGCAATCGTGCGTGGCGTGTTCGCCGGCGACTGGGCATTGAAATTTAAGTAGGGAAGGACAAGGACCGTGACAACCCCTGACGGCGTCGAGGGCTACTCCGAGGAGCAGCCTGACGCCGAGCTGTCCGCGGGTGCGGCCGTGGATGTCGACGAGCGTTCGGCCGACGAGGCCCCTGCCGACGAGGCCCCTGCCGAAGAGCTCGACCCGGCCGAGGCGCTCAAGGCCGAGCTGCGTTCCAAGCCCGGCGAGTGGTACGTCATCCACAGCTACGCCGGCTACGAGAACAAGGTGAAGGCCAACCTCGAGACTCGCGTGCAGAACCTCGACGTGGGCGACTACATCTTCCAGGTCGAAGTGCCCACCGAAGAGGTCACCGAGATCAAGAACGGCCAGCGCAAGCAGGTCAACCGCAAGGTGCTGCCCGGCTACATCCTTGTCCGCATGGACCTCACCGACGAGTCCTGGTCGGCCGTGCGCAACACGCCGGGCGTCACCGGCTTCGTCGGCGCGACGTCGAAGCCGTCGCCGCTGTCGCTCGACGAAGTGGTGAAGTTCCTGCTGCCACAGGGTGCGGGCAAGAAGACCGCGAAGGCCGCGACCGCCGGCGCTGCCGCTGAAACCGGCGGAATCGAACGGACGCCGGTCGAGGTCGATTTCGAGGTCGGCGAATCGGTGACCGTCATGGACGGCCCGTTCGCGACGCTGCCCGCCTCGATCAGCGAGGTCAACGCCGAACAGCAGAAGCTCAAGGTGCTGGTGTCGATCTTCGGCCGCGAGACACCCGTCGAACTGACCTTCAACCAGGTCGCAAAGCTTTGATTTCGGTGCGCTAACCGGCGCTGAGCGCATGAAAACGCACCGAAATCGCAAAGGAAAGGAAGAGCATGCCCCCGAGAAAAAAGGTCGCCGGGCTGATCAAGCTGCAGATCCAAGCCGGCCAGGCCAACCCCGCGCCGCCCGTCGGCCCGGCGCTCGGCCAGCACGGCGTCAACATCATGGAGTTCTGCAAGGCCTACAACGCCGCGACCGAGAACCAGCGCGGCAATGTCGTGCCGGTGGAGATCACCGTCTACGAGGACCGCAGCTTCGACTTCAAGCTGAAGACGCCGCCTGCGGCCAAGCTGCTGCTCAAGGCTGCCCGCGTGGACAAGGGTTCGGCTGAGCCACACCGCAACAAGGTCGCGAAGGTGTCGTGGGACCAGGTCCGTGAGATCGCCGAGACCAAGAAGGAAGACCTCAACGCCAACGACATCGACGCCGCGGCGAAGATCATCGCCGGGACTGCCCGGTCAATGGGCATCACCGTCGAATAACGGAACAACCATCTGTGGGAGGGCTGGCATCGGCCCGCACCACGGCTCCAACACCACGATTGGATGAATGAATGAGCAAGAAGAGCAAGGCATATCGCGCGGCCGCTGAGAAGGTGGATCGCACTCACCTGTACTCGCCTCTCGAGGCGGTCAAGCTGGCCAAGGAGACGTCGTCGAAGAATCAGGACGCCACCGTGGAGGTTGCGATCCGGCTCGGCGTCGACCCGCGTAAGGCCGACCAGATGGTGCGCGGCACCGTCAATCTGCCCAACGGCACCGGCAAGACCGCTCGCGTCGCGGTGTTCGCCGTCGGTGACAAGGCTGAGGAGGCGCTGGCCGCCGGCGCCGACATCGTCGGAAGCGACGATCTGATCGAGCGGATCCAGGGTGGCTTCCTCGACTTCGACGCCGCCATCGCGACGCCGGACCAGATGGCCAAGGTCGGTCGGATCGCACGCATCCTCGGTCCGCGTGGCCTGATGCCCAACCCCAAGACCGGCACCGTCACCCCCGACGTCGCCAAGGCCGTCAGCGACATCAAAGGCGGCAAGATCAACTTCCGCGTCGACAAGCAGGCCAACCTTCATCTGGTGATCGGCAAAGCGTCGTTCGACGAGAACAAGCTCGTCGAGAACTACGGCGCCGCGATCGACGAGGTGCTGCGGGCCAAGCCGACCGCGTCGAAGGGCCGCTACCTGAAGAAGATCACCATGTCGACGACGACGGGCCCGGGCATCCCGGTGGATCCGTCAGTGACGCGGAATTTTGCCGAGGTGTAGGCGGAGCCGGAACCGACCATAAGGCCGGAGGTCTAGACGCGTTGGGCCGCAAGCGATTTCGTGAAGCCGCTGACGTCGCGCAGGCTCGCGCCGTAGACGTCGGGTAGCGCACCCGCGCACATCATGTCGCCGGCATGCCCGGTGCCGGCGATGATCCGGCCGACCGCCGGCACTCCGGCGCGCACCAGCCGTCGGTAATAGAGCAGGCCCTCGTCGCGCAGCGGGTCGAGTTCGTTGACGGCGATCACGTGCGGCGGCATGCCCTCGAGGTCGTCTCCGGTCGCGTTGCCGGGCCAGCACGCCGGATCGTTGGCGTGCTCGCCGTCGGGATCGTAGACCGAGCCGTTGACCGCCAGCTCCATGCAGCTGAAGACGTATCCGTCGTTCTCTTTGAGCGAGGGGAGTTCGTCGGGCTGCTCCAGGAACCGGTTGGAGATGTACGGGCATTGTGCGTACACGCCCGCGATCTCATGCAGCCAGCCCTCGCGCTTGGCCTTGTGCGTGACCGCCAGTGTCAGGTTGCCGCCGCCGGACTCGCCGGACACCACGATGTGCGATCCGCCCAATTCATCGAGATGCGCTGCAGTCCAACGGATTCCGGCCGCGCAGTCGTTGATGCCCGCGGGGTAGGGGTGCGGGCCCAATTTGCCTGCGCTGTTGCGGAATTCGACGCCGACGACCAGCAGCCCGGTGGCCGCGAGGTTGTCGCGCCAGCGGACGTAGCCGAGGTCGGTGGCGCTTCCGAATGCCATGCCGCCACCGTGGATGTGAAAGAGGCACGGCAGCGTCGACGACGATGCGCTCGGCCGGCTGACGTAGAGCGTGATGTCGCCGCCGTCGCCGTCGATGGTCACCGTCTCGGTCGACACGCCCTCAGCCGCCGGCGCCTTCTGCGCCAACGCCGTGAGGAACGCGACCGTCACCTCCTCCGCTTTGGCGATGTAGGCCAGCCGGTCGGCCAGCGGCGCGTCCGGTGTGAGCGGCGGAGTGGGCGCCAGCCCGTCGAGGCCGAACGGCGCGAGCGCGGCGACCATTCGGGGGTCGGAGCGCGGGTCTGTGCCGAGGGTGCAGTCGGGATTCGCGAGGCGGCCTTGAAGCATGTCGTCATGCTATGCGCGGCCTTCCAGCAAAGTTTCGACGGCCGATTTGACGGTTCTGTAAAACCGGTCGGTCGTCTGTGGGACGATGCCGTTCATACCGCCTGAGTCAGCCGCGCCCCGTCCGGGGTAAGCGGTCCACGGGTCATGCAGGAGGCTGAAGGTGCGTGCCACATACCGCAAGGCGTTGTTTGCTGTCGTAGCGCTGTTGTCGGCGGTCGCCTTCGGCGTCGTGTCGGTGTTCAGCGCCGCCCTGACGTGGGGCGCGGTCACGGCGTTCGTCGTTCCGGGCACCGGTACCCCCAACGCGAATGTGGTCACCGACTACCTGAAGAACGCCTACAACCGCTACATCTACGCGTCGGACCCCACAGGCGTGCCCTCGACGTGCACCGCAGCCACCAACTGCGCGCTCAGCGGCATCAACTATCCGGCGTCGTTCTGGCCGATCTTCTTCATCCCCAACTGGTGCCCGGGGGCCAACTGCGCCAAATGGAACGAGTCGGTGGGCGAGGGCGTGCAGCACCTCGACGACGAGGTTCAGCCAGTAGTCGGCAACCTCCAGCCTGGCGACAAGCTCGTCATCTTCGGATACTCGCAAGGCGCGCGCGTGGTCAGCATCGAAAAGGAGCGCCTGGCCGCCACGCTGACCCCCGACCAGAAGAAGCAGGTCGAGATGGTCATGATCGGCAACATCAGCCGCCCGAACGGCGGGCTCTGGTCGCGGCTGAGCTTCCTGCCGACGATCCCGATCCTCGACGTGTCGTTTGGCAATCCCACCCCGACGAACGCCGACATCAAGACCACTGACATCTCGTTCGAGTACGACGGGGTGTCCGACTTCCCGGCGTATCCGCTCAACCTGCTCGCCGTCGCCAATGCGATCGCCGGCTTCCAGTACGTCCACGGCTACTACCTGGTGCCCAACGGCAACGGCCCGACGGATCAGCTGCCGTGGGGGTACACGCCCGCAGACATCCAGAACTTCATCGAGGCGGCCGGCAATCCGACGAAGGGTGACACCACGTACGTCACCATTCCGGCGAAGTCGCTGCCGATCCTGCAGCCGTTCATCGACTTGGGCAACGCGACTGGCACGTCGGCGATCGTCGACCCGCTCCTGGAACTGGTCCAGCCGGCTCTGAAGGTGCTGATCGACACCGGCTATGACCGCACGGCCAGTCCGGGGGATCCCGTGACGTTCCGTCTGATCCCGAACATCAACCCGGTGAAGCTCGCGACCGATCTGATTGCGGCGATCGGGCAGGGCATTCACGACGCGACCGACGGCGTGCCGATTGTTCCGACGGTGACGCCGCCGTCCTCGTCGTCGACGACGACGATCTCGCCGTTCTCGACATTTGCTGCGCAACAATCGAACCCAGCACTTCAAGTGCAGAAGACCCAGCAGCAGCAGACCAGTGCGGATGCCGTTCCGACGCTGGATCTGGCGCGGACGACGTCAACCGAACCCGATGCCACAAAGTCGGCCAGCCCGCAGGGTTCCAGCAACGCCAACGAACAGAATCAGAACCCGTTCAAGCTCAGATTGGGCAGGTCGTCGGTCGCGGGAGATCAGACGACGCCGAACGCGAAGACGCCCAAGCCGGCCGCGCCGAAGCTGCCGAAGCCGGCGGACGTTGCCAAGGTCGACAACCCGCTACCGCGCGTCAGCGATCTGTTCGGCAAGCACAGGACCGGCCAGAGCGGGCAGACGGGTACGGACGGCACGAAGCCGGGTGGCAAGCAGAACGCCGCGACGTCGCCCGATTCCGGGCAGCGCGCGGCGGCGTGATCAGGCCGCCGCGCCCGGCTTGAGGTAGGTCACCAGGCTGACGTCGATGCTCTCGTCGATGAAGTAGTACTGGCAGCCCTTGAGGTACCGCATGTAACGGTGGTAGTTCTCCTCGTCGGTGACCTCGATGGCCTTCTCTTTGTTGCGCTCCAGCGCCTCGGCCCACAGACCCAGCGTCTTGATGTAGTGGGTGCGCAGCGACTTGGCCTCCGGCACCACGAACCCGGCCTTCTCGCCGTGCTCGATCATCATCTGCGTGGTGGGCAGCCGACCGCCCGGGAAGATCTCCGTGATCATGAACTTGATGAACCGGGCGAGCTCGAAGGTCAGCTTCTTGCCCTGCGCGGCCAGGTCGAACGGGTGGTAGCCGACGCTGCTTTGAATGGTCATCCGGCCGTCGTCGGGCAGGATGTCGAAGCAGTTCTTGAAGAAGTCGTCGTAGCGCTCGAAGCCGAAGTGCTCGAACGCCTCGATCGACACGATGCGGTCGACCGGCTCGTGGAACTGCTCCCAGCCCTCCAGACGCACGTCGTAGGTGCGTTCGGTGTCGACCTTGCCCAGCAGCTCTTTGCAGTACGACAGCTGTTCCTTCGACAGTGTCAGGCCGATGACGTTGACGTCGTACTTCTCCAGCGCCCGCTTCATGGTGACGCCCCAGCCGCAGCCGATGTCCAGCAGCGTCATGCCCGGCTTGAGGTCGAGCTTGTCGAGGTTGAGGTCGACGTCGGCGAGCTGTGCCTCTTCGAGCGTTACGTCAGGCCCGGTGAAGTACGCGCAGCTGTACTTGCGAGTGGGGTCCTGGAACAGGCCGAAAAAGTCGTTGGACAGGTCGTAGTGAGCCTGGATGTCCTCGAAGTGCGGCCGCATGTCGTCGGCTTGCTTGGTCTTGTTAGGCATGTGTCTAGCTTGCCTTTCGTGGTTTTTCCGAGGCGGCTGACGCCCCAAGACTTGACTGGAAATGCTATCCGATGTGCAGGACTGCTCTGAAACTCACGCGGGCGTGGCCTCGCTGAAGTTTGTTTTCAGCTCGCCCACGATGTCGTCCCACAATTGCTCGGGCAACTCGTGACCCATCCCGTCGTAGAGCACCAACCGGGCGTGCGGGATCGCCCGAGCCACCGCACGACCACCTGTCGGACGCATCAGCTTGTCGGCTTTCCCGTGGATGACGACTGTCGGCGCCTCGGTTTGCCGGTTGTAGCGCAGCAAGCTGCCGGTACCGAGGATCGCCCCGAAATGCCGCGCGATACCGGCCGGGTAGTAGGACCGGTCGAACCCCTCGATGGCCTCGGCGCGGATCACGTCGTCGCTGCGGGGATAGCCGGGGCTGCCGATGATCTTGCTGACCCGGATCGCGTTGGCGATGATCGCCTCGCGGTCTGAGCCCTTGGGCTTCTGCAGGATCGCGAGCAGCTGCTGTGGTCCGGGTGGCGGCAACAGCGGCTGGTTGTTGCTGGAGAAGATCACGGCCAGCGTCTTCGTGCGGTGCTTGTACTCGGCGGCGAAGACCTGCGCGATCATGCCGCCCATCGACGCGCCCACCACGTGCGCCCGGTCGATGCCGAGATGGTCGAGAACCGCGGCCGCGTCGCCCGCCATGTCCTCGAGGGTGTAGATGGCCGGGTTACGCAGGCCGAAGAAGTGCCGCACCATTTTCACGGGCAGCGATCCCGGGTGACGACGGCCGTGCAGCTTGGAGGACAGCCCGACGTCGCGGTTGTCGTAGCGGATCACCCGCAATCCCTGGTTGACCAGCTTCTCGCAGAAAGCCTTGCGCCACAAGAGAAGTTGCGCACCCAGGCCCATGATCAGCAACACGGCCGGGTCGTCCGGGTCGCCCATGTCCTCGAAGTAGATGTCCAGGTCACCCGAGCGGGCGGTGCCGGTTCGGATTTGCACTAGACCTCGACTTCCTTGTGTTCGCGGCTGACCTCGACCATGAAGTTCGCGAAATAGCCTGTCAGCTCTGGATCGGACATCATCTGCCACTTGGGCGCCAGCAGCTTCATGTAGCGCTCGACGTAGAGGAACTGCTTGCCGATCAGCACCAGCTCGCGGGGAAGCTTCACGTCGTAGGCGTCGGCCAGCGCGGAGAGCTGCCGGCCGATCTCCGCGTAGCTCATGTCGCCAAGGCTCTTCATGGTCAGCGGTGTTGCGAACTTCTCCAGGTCCTTGGCCGCCTGCGCCTCTGGCTTCGTAGTGCCGACCGCACCCATCAGCACGACGATCTTGCCTGCCGCGGCATGGTCCTTCTTCACCAGCAGGGCGTACACCAATTCCCTTAACAGCCAACGGGTTCGGGGGTCGATGCGGCCCATGATCCCGAAGTCCAGGAACACGATCTTGCCGTCGGGGTCGACGTAGAGGTTCCCGGCGTGCAGGTCGCCGTGGAAGAGGCCGTGCCGCAGGCCGCCCTCGAACACGCTGAACAACAGCGACTTGACCAGTTCGGTGCCGTCGAAGCCGGCCTTGCGAATCGCGGCGGCGTCGTCGATGCGGATGCCGTGTACGCGCTCCATGGTCAGCACGCGGCTGGTGGTGTAGTCCCAATACACCTGCGGCACGCGGATGTTCTTGCCCAGCGGGCTGGCGTGCATGTGCGCTACCCAGGCGTCCATCGACTGCGCCTCGAGCCGGAAGTCGAGCTCTTCGGCCAGGTTGTCGGCGAAGTCGGCGACGACGTCCTGGGCGGACAGCCGCCGGCCGAGCTTTGCGAGCTCGACGAGCTGTGCGCCGCGCTTGAGGATCTGCAAGTCGGCGGCGACCCGTCGGCGGATGCCGGGCCGCTGGATCTTGACCACCACTTCCTCGCCGGTGTGCAACGTGGCGTAATGCACCTGCGCGATCGACGCGGACGCGAACGGCCGGTCGTCCCATTTGGCGAACAGCGTGTTGGGGTCCTCGCCAAGATCTTCGACGAAGATCTTGTGTACCTCATCGGGGTCGGCAGGAGGCACCGCGTCGAGCAGGCTGCGGAATTCCCGCGACAGCGGTTCGCCGAACGCACCGGGACTCGACGCGATGATCTGGCCGAACTTGACGTAGGTGGGGCCGAGGTCCGCGAAGACGTTCGGAACCTCCTTGATGACCTTCTGTTGCCAGGGCCCTCCGTCGAACAGCTTTCCGGCTACCCGGCCCGCGGCTCTGGTTACGTGCCAGCCGGTCGCCCCGATGCGGGCGGCCTCGGTGAAAAGCGGCACACTGTCGAGCTTGGCGACCTCGCGATGCTTGGTCGATGAGCGCTCGCGCGAAGAGAGAGATAGCGATGAGCGCTCGCGCGAAGAGCGTGATAATGAGCTCATAGAGGCAGTGTGCCAAACGTTCTTAGGGTTCTCATAATCTGCGGGTGGCGGCTCCACCCGGTCCATCATGCGCTTTTCTCGTGGGGGCGGGTTTGCGTCGCCACTTGCGCCACATGAGTCACTCGGCGGTTTGGAGTCCGTTGTGCCCGCCTCTTAGCGACACGGTTTGACCAGCGGGTTCGGAGCAGAGGCCGGATTGGTTTGGCGTGCTATCTAGGGATGCTGAGCTGGGCTTTCGCAGTTGTCGCCAAGAGCCGGGCACAACGGTTTCCCGCCGCCCGCGCAAGACAAGAGTGAGCAATGTGACTGCTGAGGTCAGCGGGACGCAGGCGGCCGCCACGGCTTGAGCCAGTCCGTTTCCGGCCAGCCCTCGTGCGCCGCGATCAGCTCGTACATCGTCGCGCCGTCGAGCGACTCGCGGATGATGTCCGCGTGGCCGGAGTGACGGGCCAGCTCATTGATCACATGGTGGAAGACCCAGCGCACGGACCACTGTGTGATGTCCTTCGGGAACCACGGTGCGTCCGTCGGCACGGGAACCGGTGCATCGAGGTCGGCAGCGTCCAGCAGCCGCAACGTCTCAGCGTTCTGCGCGGCGAGCGCGGCCAGCACGTCGTGCAGCGTCTCGTCCTCGCGCATCACGAACTCGTCCTCGAACGCGGCCCGGCGTTCCTCGAAGGACCGAGTGTCGGGCTGCGGAGATTCAGGTGCGGCCGCGACCCGCTGCATCCACGTCCGCTGCATGCCGGTCGCATGTTTGACCAAGCCGCCGATCGACAGGGCGCTCGCCGACGGCGATAACCGGGCTTGCTCGTCGGTCAACCCATGGGCAATGGCGAAGTACGCGTTCTGGTGGTAGGCGATGAATTCGCGAAGCGCGTGGCGCTCGTCGGCGACAGGGCGAGCCAGTGCGGGCATCAGTGTTCTCCTGTTCGGTGGGAATGGACGTAAAGGTCGCGCAGACAAGCGATTTCGGCACCGTGGTGAATGACCTCGCGGTTGATGTGGAGGATCAGCGCAGACATCGGCAGCTCGGCGTACGGCCCTTCGGCCGGTCCGCACGGGCGCGCCAACGCCGCCGCATCGAGCCCGCGCACGCCGGCGTTCCACCGTGCGTAGGCGTCGTCGAGCTGGCCCAGTGCTGTCGCCGCATCGGTGGCGTACTGCCACGACTGGTAATCCGCGGGTGGACCGCCGAAATGGAAGTGGTTGCGCATCGCCAGCACGCCGACGATCACGTGCGCCATCCGCCACGCGATCGTCGTGAACGGTTCGGGGCGTGGCGGCGGATAGGCGAAGTCGATCGCGCCGTCGCGATGCACCGTCCAGCAGCCCGGCACCGGCTCCCAGAAGTACTCGTCGTCGGTCAACCCGTCGAGACGCGGGCGCAGTTGGTCACGCCAGTGCACGTCGAGCTGGTCGGCAAGTTGCGCGGTGATCTCCATGCGCACCAGCTTGCCGGAACCACCGGACAGTTTCTGTCCGCTGACTCTGGCACGCTCAACTTATGGCCGAGACGACGGCGCGGGTGCTGCAACTGCTCGGACTGCTGCAGTCACGGCGGGTGTGGAGCGGTGAGGAGCTCGCAGAGCGGCTCGGCGTGACCACCCGCAGTGTGCGCCGCGACGTCGAGCGGCTGCGCGACCTCGGCTACCCCGTCCACGCGAGTAAGGGCCACGGCGGCGGCTACCGGCTCGGCGCAGGCGCCGCATTACCTCCGCTGCTGCTGGATCCCGACGAGGCGGTGGCTGTTGCCGTGTGCCTGCGGCTGGCCGCCGGCGGCACGGTCGCCGGAGTGGGTGAGGCCGCGTTGCGTGCGCTCACCAAACTCGACCAGGTGCTGCCTGCCCGACTGCGCTCGCAGGTCGGGGCCGTGCACGACGCGACCGTGACGCTGACCCGCGACCCGCCCGAAGCGGTGGCACCCGACACGCTGACGACGCTGGCGCGCGCCTGCCGCGACCATGAACACGTCACCGCCGAATACGTCGACCGCGCCGGCCGAACCACTCGCCGGCGGCTGGAGCCCTACCACTTGGTGACCACCGGCCGGCGCTGGTATCTGATGGCCTACGACCGCGACCGGCAGGACTGGCGCAGCCTGCGGCTGGACCGAATCGCCGAGGCGCGCGCGGCGGGCACCATGTTCACTCCCCGCGATGCTCCCGATGCGGCCGCCTTTGTGGCGCGTTCGATCACCGCCTCGCCGTACCGGTACGTCGCACGGGTTCGCTATTCTGCGCCAGAAAGCGTTGTGGCACAGCGCTTTTCGCCTGCAGCGGCGACTGTGGAGCCTGATGGTCCACACGCCTGCATCGTGACGGCCGGCGCCGACGACGCCGAGTCACTCGCGCTGTACTTGGCGACGGTGGACGCGGAGTTCGAAGTGCTCGAGCCTCCGGAGGTGGCCGACGCAGTGGGTGTGCTCGCCGAACGGCTGCGGCGGGCAGCGGTCAAGACGTGATGCCCAGCCGGTCGGTGAGCACCAGGAACGCCGCCGCGAAGTCGTTGTCGGCGGTGTCGGCGCGCACTCGATCCCAGTCCACCTGCTCG
The DNA here is from genome assembly GCF_059812855.1 of Mycobacterium sp. NGS35. Lineage (NCBI taxonomy): Bacteria > Bacillati > Actinomycetota > Actinomycetes > Mycobacteriales > Mycobacteriaceae > Mycobacterium > Mycobacterium sp. NGS35. The sequence continues at coordinate 536,756 of NZ_JCALDL010000001.1, read as the reverse complement.
CGGACCGCGCGCACGCCGGGCAGCAACGAGGCGAAGTCGCAGTGATGTTCGTGGAGCGAAGCCAGCTTTTCGGTGACCACCGCCGTCGGCGACAACACCGGCATCGCGATCGCCAGCACCTCGCGTACATCGGCCGAGCGGATCAGCTCCTTGTCCACCGGAACGCCGTTGAGCCGGTGCAGCACGTCGATCACGAATTCCTCGGCTACACAGGCTTTGAAGAGCCAGTCCTCGGGTGTCCGCTCGATCGAGAAGCCCGCGTCTTCGAGCGCCGCCACGGCCGCCTCGACGTCGGATTCGGCGACGACGAAGTCGACGTCGTGCACCGGTTCCGGCCCACCGTAGACCCACAGCGCGTAGCTGCCGGCGAGGGCGAACTCAGGTCCGTTCGCCTTCAGCGCCGACGCCGCGCGCTTGAGCGCGTCGCGCAACTCGTCATTTCGGTCAGGCACGTCTCTTCCAAGGGATCGTTGGGTAGGTAGTACCCATGCGGATGGCGACTTTCAACATCCTGCACGGCCGCAGCGTGCATGACGGCAACGTGGAACCCGACCGGCTCGCCGCGTCCGTGCGCCAACTCGACGCCGACGTGCTCGCGCTGCAAGAGGTCGACTGTGACCAGCCGCGCTCGCAGATGGCCGATCTGACCGCCGTCGCCGCCGAGGCGATGGGCGCTGTCAGCCACCGCTTCGTCGCCGCCATCTCCGGCACCCCGGGAGCGACCTGGATGGCGGCGACCGGCGAAGAACAACCGGGCACGGCCGCCTACGGCATTGCGCTGCTGTCGCGGTTCCCGGTCGAGAGCTGGCAGGTCCTGCGGCTGCCTCGCATTCCGATGCGCTTCCCGATGTATCTGCCCGCGCCGAACCGCGTGACGATTGTCGACGAGGAGCCCCGCGCGGCGGTGGTGGCACGCATCGATTCACCGCTCGGGCCGATCACCGTCGCGAACACGCATCTGTCGTTTGTGCCGGGCTGGAACCGCGTGCAGTTGCGGCGATTGATCCGCGATCTGCGCGGCTTCCCAGGGCCCCGCGTGCTGATGGGCGATCTCAACATGAGCCCGCCCAGGCCGAGTCGCTGGACCGGATTGCGCTCGCTCGCCGAGGCGTTGACGTTCCCGGCACCTGAGCCCGACCGTCAGCTCGACCACATTCTCACCGACGACCACACCCTGAAAGTCGATGCGTTCTCGGCGCCGCTGATGTCGGTTTCAGACCACCGCGCGCTCGTCGTCGACGTCTCGCGGCCTCAGCACTGATGGCATCGCCTGTCCTGGCGGTCGACATCGGCGGCACGAAACTGTCTGCCGGACTGGTGAATTCAGCTGGAGCGCTGACCCGGACGGTGAGGCGCCCGACACCGTGTGGTGATGCCGACGCTGTGTGGTCGGCAGTGAAAGAGCTTGTGAGACAGCTTGTTTCGGACTGCAGCGTGCGGGGCGTCGGCATCTGCTCGGCCGGGCCGATCAACGTCCCCGCCGGCACCGTCAGCCCGATCAACATCGCTGCATGGCGCGACTTCCCGATCGTGGCTCAGGTCGCGGCGCTGCTGCCCGGGGTGCCGGTGCGACTTGCCGGCGACGGGCTGTGCATGGCACTCGGCGAGCACCGGCGCGGCGCTGGCCGGGGCGTGCGGTTTCTGCTCGGCATCGTCGTGTCCACCGGAGTCGGCGGCGGGCTCGTGCTCGACGGTGCACCGTACGGCGGCGCCAGCGGCAACGCGGGTCACGTCGGCCACGTCGTCGTCGACCTCGACGGCCAGCCGTGCGCGTGCGGCGCGCGCGGGTGCGTGGAAACAATCGCGTCGGGGCCGCAATTAGTGCGCTGGGCGCGCGCCAACGGATGGTCCGGTGCCCCAGACGCCGACGCGAAAGATCTTGCGGATGCCGCCAACGCCGGTGACGCGTTGGCGCTGAAGGCCTTTCTTCGAGGGGCCACAGCCATTGCCGCGATGATCGCCTCGGTCGCGGCGGTCTGCGACCTGGACTTGGTGGTGATCGGCGGGGGAGTGGCGAGCTCCGGCCCGCTGCTGTTCGACCCGTTGCGCGAGGCGCTCAGCGGCTACGCGGGACTCGACTTTCTCCGGAAAGTGCGGATGGTGCCTGCCGCGCTCGGTGCGGATGCGGGGCTGATCGGCGCGGCAGCACTCGTCGAAAGTTGAGCGGCGGTCAGTCGTTCTCGTGCTTTTGTGCGACCCTGCGTTCGGCGTACGACTGCAGTTCGCTGACGAGCCACACAGTGGCCAACCCGAAAACCGAAATGATGACTGCGAGCAACATAGCGGTTTTCCTTCCCCGACCTGCTGCCGCGGCGACAGCAAATTTATCGTAAACGAAAATGCGCTGGCTGTACCGCAAACACGCGGATTGCCAGCATACATATTTCAGAGGGTTCGAGAGGCTGGCTAGCTAATGCGCTGAGCGTCAGAAGAAGGGCGGATCGTGGGTGGTCGCGCCGCGATTCGGCGTTCATGGGCGGTAACTGCTAACCTGGGACGGCTCCACCGAAGACCGTCGGTCACCGGAGAAATCCGGTCGAAGGTCCGGGAAACTCCCGGCGGCCCACGCAGGCGGACGAGGCATCTGCAATTGCGCGCCCCGATCCCTGCGTCGGGGCGTTCGTCATTTCCGGCGACCGACGATCTTCTGCGGGGCCACCCACACCCACGCAAGGAGGCATGCATGGCCAAGGCTGACAAAGCCGCCGCCGTCGCCGACATCGCCGAACAGTTCAAGGAAGCCACCGCCGCGCTGGTCACCGAGTACCGCGGCCTCACGGTGGCCAACCTTGCCCAGCTGCGCCGGTCACTCGGGGAGTCCGCCACCTATTCGGTCGCCAAGAACACGCTCGCCAAGCGGGCGGCCACCGAGGCCGGCATCGATGGACTCGACGAACTGTTCACCGGCCCGACGGCGATCGCGTTCGTCAAGGGCGAGCCGGTGGACGCCGCGAAGGCGCTGAAGACGTTCGCGCGCGAACACAAGGCGCTGGTGATCAAGGGCGGCTACATGGACGGTCGCCCGCTGACCGTTGCGGAGGTCGAGCGCATCGCCGACCTCGAGTCGCGCGAGGTGCTGCTGGCCAAGCTCGCCGGCGCGATGAAGGGCAACTTGACCAAGGCCGCCGGCCTGTTCAACGCACCCGCATCGCAGGTGGCACGGCTGGCCGCCGCGCTGCAAGAGAAGAAGAGCCAAGAAGGCGGCCAGGAAACCGCGAACCCCGAACCGGCTGCCGCCGAATAAACCCCGTAATCAGGAAGGAACCCACCATGGCCAAGCTGTCCACCGACGAGCTGCTCGACGCGTTCAAGGAAATGACGCTGCTGGAGCTCTCCGACTTCGTGAAGGCGTTCGAGGAGACCTTCGACGTCACCGCCGCCGCACCGGTCGCAGTGGCCGCCGCTCCTGGCGCTGCCGCGGGCGGTGCCCCCGCCGAGGCGGCCGAGGAGCAGAGCGAGTTCGACGTGATCCTCGAGTCGGCCGGCGACAAGAAGATCGGCGTGATCAAGGTCGTCCGCGAGATCGTCTCGGGTCTGGGCCTCAAGGAGGCCAAGGACCTCGTCGACAGCGCCCCGAAGCCGCTGCTCGAGAAGGTTGCCAAGGAGGCCGCCGAGGAAGCCAAGAGCAAGCTCGAGGCCGCCGGCGCCACCGTCACCGTCAAGTAGTTCACGCAGTTCCACGCAAAGGGGCCGCCGCGTCGACCGGGCGGCCCCTTTCGCATGTCACAACCTGGCTCTATAGCTAACGACACCTGCTGACGTAGGCTAGAGTGACCGCAACCACAAGCGGGGCGTGTGTGGCGGGAAAGCACTGGCGGAAGGACTACGCGTGGGCATCGGCATTCAGATCGAGGGGCTGACCAAGTCCTTCGGCTCCCAGCGAATCTGGGAGGACGTCACGTTCGACCTGCCGCCGGGCGAGGTCAGCGTGTTGCTCGGCCCTTCGGGTACCGGCAAATCAGTGTTCTTGAAGTCGCTGATCGGCCTGCTGCGTCCCGAGCGCGGCAAGATCATCATCGACGGAACCAACATCATCGAGAGCTCGGCCAAGGAGCTCTACGAGATCCGGAAGCTGTTCGGCGTCATGTTCCAGGACGGCGCGCTGTTCGGGTCGATGAACCTTTACGACAACACCGCCTTCCCGCTGCGCGAGCACACCAAGAAGAAGGAAAGCGAGATCCGTGACATCGTCATGGAGAAGCTCGCAATGGTCGGTCTGGAAGGCGACGAGAAGAAGTTCCCCGGCGAGATCTCCGGCGGTATGCGCAAGCGTGCCGGCCTGGCCCGTTCGCTGGTGCTGGACCCGGAAATCATCCTCTGCGACGAGCCTGACTCCGGGTTGGACCCGGTGCGCACCGCGTACCTGAGCCAGCTGCTGATCGACATCAACGCCCAGATCGACGCGACGATCCTGATCGTCACGCACAACATCAACATCGCCCGCACGGTGCCCGACAACATCGGCATGCTGTTCCGCCGCAAGCTGGTGATGTTCGGACCGCGCGAAGTGCTGCTGACCAGCGACGAGCCCGTGGTCCGTCAATTCCTCAACGGCCGCCGGATCGGCCCGATCGGCATGTCGGAGGAAAAGGACGAGGCGACGATGGCCGAAGAGCAGGCCATGGTCGAAGCCGGCCACCATCACGGTGGCGTGGAGGAGATCGAGGGCGTGCCGCCGCAGATCAGCGCCACGCCGGGCATGCCGGAGCGCAAGGCGGTGGCCCGGCGCCGGGCGCGGGTGCGCGAAATCCTGGACACGCTGCCGCCGGCGGCCCAGGAGGCCATCCGCGACGACCTCGAGGGCACGCACAAGTACAAGTCGCACGACTTCCCCGACTCCAGCGACGGGGATCGCGACCGCTACAGCGACGAGGCGCCGACCGGGCGGATTCCGGTCTCCGGCGACCAGCGTTAAACAGGCGTCCGAGCAGCCCGACATCGTCGTGCTCCGATAGGTCGGGTCGCCCGAAGCTCCGATCTCACGAGGGAGTCTGCCGGTGACCATCGAGCGCTGGCGACTGGCGCTGTGGGTTGCTGCAGGCGCAGCCGCCGGGATGGTGGCGCTGGGCTTGGGGTGCGGACTTGCATCGGCAGACTCTGCCCAAAGCGACAGCACCAACTCTGCAGCCTCGACGCCGACATCCGCGGGTAAGACGGCGAGCAAGCCGTCGACTCGGACGCCGGCGTCGACTCGGACGCCGCTGCCGACGAGGCATCCAACAGGGCGGCTCGACTCGGTCGCGGCAGGTGCCCCACGTCCAGAGACGGGGTCGTCGTCGCCTTCCAAGACGGCGCCGACGACCGCACCGTCGAAGACCCGGTCGGGGCAGCGCGTAGGGCCACCGCAGCCAGAGAACGCAGCGCCCGCAGAAGAGCGGTCGGAGGCGTCCCGAGACACCACCAAACCGCCGCTCTCCATCGGCGCGTCACGGCTGACCAAGACGCGACTGCCGCAGACCGACACCGATGCTGGCCCACTGTCGCGGCCCCAGCCCAAAGATGAAGCGCCTAGTGCGCGAATCCACCGCGCAGTGACGACAGCCGATGTGGCTCAACGGTCCGCGACGACCGCAGAAACGACGACGACGACACCTGTTGCCCTCGCGACCGTCGGCGCACCGGCGCCTGCACCATCGCCCGCCAAGCCGCAGGCCGTGACCACGCGACCTGCCATGCCGCGCGCGCCCCCGCTGCTCAACGCCATCGGATCGTTGGTGGTCAACACGATTTCGTTGGTGGAGAGAAGCCTGGTAGGTCCGCCGGTGCTCCCGCCGGGAAGCACTGTGACGGTGCGCCAGTCCACCCTGCAGATCGGCGACGTCACCGCCCCGGCCGACTGGTATGTCCCGGCCGGCCCGGCCCCGGCGAAGAGTGTCATCTACTTCCAGCATGGCTTCTTTGCGACCGGCCCGATGTACAGCTACACCGCAGCCCGACTCGCCGAGCAGACGCACAGTGTGGTCGTCGTCCCGACGTTGTCGTCGAACTTCTTCACCACCGACGGCAATTGGCTCGGGGGTTCGACGCTGCAGCAGGCAGCCGCCGGCCTGTTCGTCGGCGATCGGGCAGCGCTGACCGCCAGCGCCAGCGCGGCTCTTGGACATCCGGTGTCGCTGCCACAAGACGTCGTGCTCGTCGGGCACTCACTCGGCGGCGGGTTCGTCACTGCCGTCGCCGGATACACCGCCGACAACGGCGCAGTGGCCGATCTGAAGGGCGTAGTGCTACTCGACGGCGTAGGGCTGCAAGGCGCGATCCCTACCGCGCTCGCCAAGCTTCCCGACGACATACCCGTCTTGATGATCTCCTCTCCGCCCTACATATGGAACTCGTTCGGCATCGCCAGCGCCGAGCTCACCGAGGCGCGGCCCGCAAGATTCGTGGGTGTCCAGTTGGTCGGTGGACGCCACATCGACGCGATGCAGGGCGGCAACCCGCTGATCCAAGGCGCGGCATACCTTGTCGCAGGTGTTTCGCAGCCGCGAAACATCGCGGCCGTTCAGACGCTGGCCGGCGGATGGATCAACGACATGTTGGCCGGGACGTCCAACGGTGTCTATGGCACGCCCGGTGCGACGATCTCCATTCCCACGGCAGCGGGGACCGCTACCGCGATCGCGTTACCGGCACCGCCGACTGCACTGACCCCGGTCACAAATCTGCTGCGGGATCTGTTCCGCGTCGGCAGCGACCTGTTCTTCGGTTTCCTTGGAAATGACCCCGGCGCCGCGCATCCGCCGACCCCTCTGCGAAGTGGTGCCGGCACGCAATTGGCTACGCCAAACGCCGCGTAAACCCTTGACGAGAGCGCGTGAAGGCGTCAGTCTGTTGGGCAGCATGTACAAATGTCGCAGTACAGGTCGCCAGCCAGCGCCTTTACTGTCAGCATGCCGTGGTTGAGGAATGCCGCGTCCTGCGGTACTGTTGGACGTTGCGCTGGCTGCCTCCTGCCCACCTCACCTGAATTTGACACCGTGGTCCACGCTTGAGCCCCTGTCGGGGTTCATATGCGTGCTCTGAGAACCGGACAGGTTGTCGGCCGGCCGAACCGACGCAGAAGAGCGACGAAGAAGCCGGTAATCCGGTGACTGTGGTCGCATGAGGTGCTGGAAGGGTGCATCTTGGCAGTCTCTCGCCAGAGCAAATCAGCAGTAGCTACCGCTAATAGCTCCGTTCCCGGAGCCCCCAATCGAATTTCTTTCGCAAAGTTGCGTGAACCGCTCGAGGTTCCTGGTCTGCTCGAGGTGCAGACCGAGTCGTTCCAGTGGCTGATCGGATCCGACGAGTGGCGCGAGAAGGCCGTCGCCCGCGGCGACGTGAACCCGGTCGGCGGGCTCCAAGAGGTGCTCTTGGAACTCTCCCCGATCGAGGACTTCTCGGGGCAGATGTCGCTGTCGTTCTCCGATCCTCGCTTCGACGAGGTCAAGGCACCGGTCAACGAGTGCAAGGAGAAGGATCAGACCTACGCGGCCCCGCTGTTCGTGACGGCCGAGTTCATCAACAACAACACCGGCGAGATCAAGAGCCAGACGGTGTTCATGGGTGACTTCCCGATGATGACGGAGAAGGGCACCTTCATCATCAACGGCACCGAGCGCGTCGTCGTCTCGCAGCTGGTGCGCTCGCCAGGTGTGTACTTCGACGAGACCATCGACAAGTCCACCGAGAAGACACTGCACTCGGTCAAGGTGATCCCCGGCCGTGGCGCGTGGCTGGAATTCGACGTCGACAAGCGCGACACCGTCGGGGTGCGCATCGACCGCAAGCGTCGTCAGCCCGTCACCGTGTTGCTGAAGGCGCTGGGCTGGACCGCCGAGGAGATCCGCGAGCGGTTCGGGTTCTCCGAGATCATGATGTCCACCCTGGAGAAGGACAACACCGCCAACCAGGACGAGGCGCTGCTCGACATCTACCGCAAGCTGCGTCCGGGCGAGCCGCCCACCAAGGAGTCCGCGCAGACCCTGCTGGAGAACCTGTTCTTCAAGGAGAAGCGCTACGACCTGGCCCGCGTGGGCCGCTACAAGGTCAACAAGAAGCTGGGCCTGAACACCGACAAGCCGGTCGCCTCGCAAACCACCACGCTGACCCCGGAAGACATCGCCGCCACCATCGAGTACCTGGTGCGGCTGCACGAGGGCCAGCCGACGATGACGGCTCCGGGCGGCGTCGAGGTGCCGGTGGAGACCGACGACATCGACCACTTCGGCAACCGGCGCCTGCGCACGGTCGGCGAGCTGATCCAGAACCAGATCCGCGTCGGCCTGTCCCGCATGGAGCGCGTCGTGCGGGAGCGGATGACCACCCAGGACGTCGAGGCGATTACGCCGCAGACCCTGATCAACATCCGACCGGTTGTGGCGGCGATCAAGGAGTTCTTCGGCACCAGCCAGCTGTCGCAGTTCATGGACCAGAACAACCCGCTGTCGGGGCTGACCCACAAGCGCCGCCTCTCGGCACTGGGCCCGGGCGGTCTGTCCCGCGAGCGCGCCGGCCTCGAGGTCCGCGACGTGCACTCGAGCCACTACGGCCGCATGTGCCCGATCGAGACCCCGGAAGGTCCGAACATCGGCCTGATCGGCTCGCTGTCGGTGTATGCCCGGGTGAACCCGTTCGGCTTCATCGAGACGCCGTACCGCAAGGTCGTCGACGGTGTGGTCACCGACGAGATCCACTACCTGACGGCCGACGAGGAGGACCGCCACGTGGTGGCGCAGGCCAACTCGCCGATCGACGACCAGGGCCGGTTCACCGAGCCGCGCGTCCTGGTGCGCCGCAAGGGCGGCGAGGTGGAGTACGTCAGCTCCGACGAGGTCGACTACATGGACGTGTCGCCGCGCCAGATGGTGTCGGTGGCCACGGCGATGATTCCGTTCCTGGAGCACGACGACGCCAACCGCGCGCTGATGGGCGCGAACATGCAGCGTCAGGCCGTGCCGCTGGTGCGCAGCGAGGCGCCGCTGGTGGGCACCGGCATGGAGTTGCGTGCCGCGATCGACGCCGGCGACGTGGTCGTCGCGGAGAAGAGCGGCGTCGTCGAGGAGGTCTCAGCCGACTACATCACCGTGATGGCCGACGACGGCACCCGGCGTAGCTACCAGCTGCGCAAGTTCGCCCGGTCCAACCACGGCACCTGCGCCAACCAGCGCCCGATCGTCGACGCCGGCCAGCGGGTGGAGTCGGGCCAGGTGATCGCCGACGGGCCGTGCACCGACCAGGGCGAGATGGCGCTGGGCAAGAACCTGCTCGTCGCGATCATGCCGTGGGAAGGCCACAACTACGAGGACGCGATCATCCTGTCCAATCGTCTCGTCGAGGAGGACGTGCTCACCTCGATCCACATCGAGGAGCACGAGATCGACGCCCGTGACACCAAGCTGGGCGCCGAGGAGATCACCCGCGACATCCCGAACGTGTCCGACGAGGTGCTGGCCGACCTCGACGAACGCGGCATCGTGCGCATCGGCGCAGAGGTCCGCGACGGCGACATCCTGGTCGGCAAGGTCACCCCGAAGGGTGAGACCGAGCTGACGCCGGAGGAGCGGCTGCTGCGTGCGATCTTCGGCGAGAAGGCCCGCGAAGTCCGCGACACCTCGCTGAAGGTGCCGCACGGCGAATCCGGAAAGGTGATCGGCGTGCGCATGTTCTCCCGCGAGGAGGACGACGAGCTGCCCGCGGGCGTCAACGAGCTGGTCCGCGTGTACGTCGCGCAGAAGCGCAAGATCTCCGACGGCGACAAGCTGGCCGGCCGCCACGGCAACAAGGGCGTGATCGGCAAGATCCTGCCCGTCGAGGACATGCCGTTCCTGCCGGACGGGACGCCGGTGGACATCATCCTGAACACCCACGGTGTGCCGCGACGCATGAACATCGGGCAGATCTTGGAGACCCACCTGGGGTGGTGTGCGCACAGCGGCTGGAAGGTCGAGGGCTCGCCCGACTGGGCGAACAAGCTGCCCGAGGAGCTGCTGGAAGCCGACCCGGGCACGATCGTCGCCACGCCGGTGTTCGACGGTGCCCGCGAGGAGGAGTTACAGGGCCTGCTGTCGTCGGTGCAGCCAAACCGCGACGGCGACGTGCTCGTCAACGCCGACGGCAAGGCGGTGCTCTACGACGGCCGCTCCGGTGAGCCGTTCCCGTATCCGGTGACGGTCGGCTTCATGTACATCATGAAGCTGCACCACCTGGTGGACGACAAGATCCACGCCCGGTCCACTGGCCCGTACTCGATGATCACCCAGCAGCCGCTGGGCGGTAAGGCGCAGTTCGGCGGTCAGCGGTTCGGTGAGATGGAATGCTGGGCCATGCAGGCCTATGGCGCGGCGTACACGCTGCAGGAGCTGTTGACCATCAAGTCCGACGACACCGTCGGTCGGGTCAAGGTGTACGAGGCGATCGTCAAGGGCGAGAACATCCCCGAGCCGGGCATTCCGGAGTCGTTCAAGGTGCTGCTCAAAGAGCTGCAGTCGCTGTGCCTGAACGTCGAGGTGCTGTCTTCCGACGGCGCGGCGATCGAGCTGCGCGAGGGCGAGGACGAGGACTTGGAGCGCGCTGCTGCCAACCTCGGAATCAACTTGTCGCGCAACGAATCTGCGTCCGTAGAAGATCTGGCATAGCGGATCTTTCCTTTACAAATTTCTAATCCCGAAAGGGGAAAGGGAGTTACGTGTTAGACGTCAACTTCTTCGATGAGCTCCGGATCGGCCTGGCCACCGCCGACGACATTCGTCAGTGGTCCTACGGCGAGGTCAAGAAGCCGGAGACCATCAACTACCGCACGCTCAAGCCGGAGAAGGACGGCCTGTTCTGCGAGAAGATCTTCGGGCCGACTCGCGACTGGGAGTGCTACTGCGGCAAGTACAAGCGCGTCCGGTTCAAGGGCATCATCTGTGAGCGCTGCGGCGTCGAGGTGACCCGCGCCAAGGTGCGCCGTGAGCGGATGGGCCACATCGAGTTGGCCGCCCCCGTCACGCACATCTGGTACTTCAAGGGCGTCCCGTCGCGTCTGGGGTACCTGCTCGACCTGGCGCCTAAGGACCTCGAGAAGATCATCTACTTCGCGGCGTACGTGATCACAGCCGTCGACGACGAGATGCGCCACAACGAGCTGTCGACGCTGGAAGCCGAGATGGAGGTCGAGAAGAAGGCCATCGAGGATCAGCGCGACGCCGACCTGGAGGCCCGCGCCCAAAAGCTCGAAGCCGACCTCAAGGAGCTCGAGGAGGAGGGCGCCAAGTCCGACGTGCGACGCAAGGTGCGCGACGGCGGCGAGCGCGAGATGCGTCAGATCCGTGACCGCGCGCAGCGTGAGCTGGCCCGGCTGGAAGAGATCTGGACGACGTTCACCAAGCTGGCCCCCAAGCAGCTGATCGTCGACGAGGTGCTCTACCGCGAGCTCGTCGACCGCTACGGCGAGTACTTCACCGGCTCGATGGGCGCGGAAGCCATTCAGAAGCTCATCGAGAATTTCGACATCGACGCCGAGGCGGATTCGCTGCGCGAGGTCATCCGAAGCGGCAAGGGGCAGAAGAAGCTTCGTGCGTTGAAGCGCCTCAAGGTGGTTGCGGCGTTCCAGCAGTCGGGCAACTCGCCGATGGGCATGGTGCTGGATGCGGTGCCGGTGATCCCGCCGGAACTGCGCCCGATGGTCCAGCTGGACGGTGGCCGGTTCGCGACCTCCGACCTGAACGATTTGTATCGGCGCGTGATCAACCGCAACAACCGGTTGAAGCGACTCATCGATCTCGGCGCGCCCGAGATCATCGTCAACAACGAGAAGCGGATGCTTCAGGAGTCGGTGGACGCGCTGTTCGACAACGGTCGCCGCGGCCGCCCGGTCACCGGGCCGGGCAACCGCCCGCTGAAGTCGCTGTCGGATCTGCTCAAGGGCAAGCAGGGCCGGTTCCGTCAGAACCTGCTCGGCAAGCGCGTCGACTACTCGGGCCGCTCGGTGATCGTCGTCGGCCCGCAGCTCAAGCTGCACCAGTGCGGCCTGCCCAAGCTGATGGCACTCGAGCTGTTCAAGCCGTTCGTGATGAAGCGGCTGGTCGACCTGAACCACGCGCAGAACATCAAGAGCGCCAAGCGGATGGTCGAGCGGCAGCGCCCGCAGGTGTGGGACGTGCTCGAAGAGGTCATCAGCGAGCACCCGGTGCTGCTGAACCGTGCCCCGACGCTGCACCGCCTCGGCATCCAGGCCTTCGAGCCGATGCTGGTGGAAGGCAAGGCAATTCAGCTGCACCCGCTGGTGTGCGAGGCGTTTAACGCCGACTTCGACGGCGACCAGATGGCCGTGCACCTTCCGCTGTCGGCGGAGGCGCAGGCTGAGGCGCGCATCCTGATGCTGTCGTCGAACAACATCCTGTCGCCGGCCTCCGGCAAGCCGTTGGCCATGCCGCGACTGGACATGGTCACGGGGCTGTACTACCTGACCACCGAGGTTCCGGGCGACAAGGGCGAATACCAGCCTGCGACAAAGGATTCGCCGGAGCAGGGCGTATTCAGCTCGCCGGCCGAGGCGATCATGGCGATGGACCGCGGCGCGCTGTCCGTGCGCGCACCCATCAAGGTTCGTCTCACCCAGCTGCGCCCGCCGGCGGAGCTGGAGGCTCAGCTGTTCGGTGACGAAGGCTGGAAGCCGGGCGATGCGTGGACTATCCACACCACGCTGGGCCGGGTGATGTTCAACGAGCTGCTGCCGCATGGGTATCCGTTCGTCAACGAGCAGATGCACAAGAAGGTGCAGGCTCGGATCATCAACGACCTGGCGGAGCGGTACCCGATGATCGTCGTCGCGCAGACCGTCGACAAGCTCAAGGACGCCGGCTTCTACTGGGCCACCCGCTCGGGTGTCACCGTGTCGATGGCCGACGTGCTGGTGCCGCCGGAGAAGCAGGAGATCCTGGAGCGCTACGAGAAGGAAGCCGACCGGATCGAAAAGCAGTACCAGCGCGGCGCTTTGAACAAAGACGAGCGTCACGATGCACTGGTCAAGATCTGGCAGGACGCCACCGAAGAGGTGGGTGAGGCGCTGCGGTCGCACTACCCCGAGGACAACCCGATCATCACGATCGTCGAGTCCGGTGCGACCGGTAACTTCACCCAGACGCGGACGCTGGCCGGCATGAAGGGCCTGGTGACCAACCCGAAGGGCGAATACATCCCGCGTCCGATCAAGTCCTCGTTCCGCGAGGGCCTGACGGTGCTGGAGTACTTCATCAACACCCACGGTGCCCGAAAGGGCTTGGCCGACACCGCTCTTCGTACCGCCGACTCGGGTTACCTGACCCGTCGTCTGGTGGACGTGTCGCAGGACGTGATCGTGCGCGAGCACGACTGCGGCACCGAGCGTGGCATCACCGTGCGGCTTGCCGAGGTCCAGCCCGACGGCTCGCTGGTCAAGGATCAGTACGTCGAGACGTCGGCGTACGCGCGGACGTTGGCCGAAGACGCCGTCGACGCCAACGGCAACGTGCTCGTCGAGAAGGGCCACGACCTAGGGGACCCGGCGATCGATCTGCTTCTGGCACACGGCATCTCGTCGGTGCGAGTGCGCTCGGTGCTGACGTGCGGGTCTGCCAACGGCGTCTGTGCGATGTGCTACGGCCGTTCCATGGCCACCGGCAAGCTCGTCGACATCGGCGAGGCGGTGGGCATCGTGGCCGCGCAGTCGATCGGCGAGCCCGGCACGCAGCTGACCATGCGGACGTTCCACCAGGGTGGCGTCACCGGCGGCCAAGACATAACCGGTGGTCTGCCGCGCGTGCAGGAGCTGTTCGAGGCCCGCGTGCCGCGGGACAAGGCCCCCATCGCCGAGGTGTCGGGCCGGGTGCGCGTCGAGCAGGACGAGAAGTTCTACAAGATCACGATCGTTCCTGACGACGGCAGCGAGGAAGTCGTCTACGACAAGATTCCGGTGCGTAATCGCCGGCTCAAGGCCGTCGTCCACGAGGACGGCACCGAGGGCCTGCTGCGCGACGGCGACCACGTCGAGGTCGGCGACCAGCTGATGGAAGGCTCGGCCGACCCGCACGAGGTGCTGCGTGTGCAGGGCCCGCGCGAGGTGCAGCTGCACCTGACCCACGAGGTTCAGGAGGTGTACCGGGCGCAGGGCGTGTCGATCCACGACAAGCACATCGAGGTGATCGTGCGGCAGATGCTGCGGCGCGTGACCATCATCGACTCGGGTTCGACGGAGTTCCTGCCGGGGTCGTTGACGGAGCGTTCGGAGTTCGAGGCCGAGAACCGTCGGGTGGTGGCCGAGGGCGGCGAGCCCGCAGCCGGCCGTCCGGTGCTGATGGGCATCACGAAGGCCTCATTGGCCACGGACTCGTGGCTGTCGGCGGCGTCGTTCCAGGAGACCACTCGGGTGCTCACCGATGCGGCGATCAACTGCCGCAGCGACAAGCTGAATGGTCTGAAGGAGAACGTGATCATCGGCAAGCTGATCCCGGCCGGTACGGGCATCAACCGGTACCGCAACATCCAGGTGCAGCCCACCGAAGAGGCCCGGGCCGCTGCGTACACGATCCCCAGCTACGAGGATCAGTACTACAGCCCGGACTTCGGCCAGAGCACCGGTGCCGCGGTGCCTTTGGACGACTACGGGTACAGCGACTACCGCTAGTCCGCCTGAGAAGAGCCCCCGGGGTATCCCGGGGGCTCTTTCTTTGCGCCGAGTGTGAGCTGGCTGCGAAATTTCCGCCGAGATGTCGCCGTGCGCTCACGCTCGGCGCATGGGTCGGCCGGCATCAGTGGTTAGTGTCGGCGCATGGCCGGCGAGGATCAGGGTGGTGACGAGTGGTCTCGGTTGATGACGGCCTCCTCGTTGGTGCGGGTGCTTGAGTCCGACGAGGAGATCGTCGACCTGGCCGCACTGGATGCTTTCGCGGCGCCAGCGTGGGTGCGGCGGCTGCCGGTGCCGGCGGGCTGGCACCTGGCCCAAATCGGTGATCGCGGAAGGGCATTAGCTCGAATAGCAGTCAGTGGGCAGCGCGCGGACGGTGGCTGGGATGCGAGCGAAACGGTCAGCCTGTTCGCGTTCACCGGTTGGCCCGGTTTCGGGGACGTGATGAGCAATGCCGCGGGCACGCTACGCGACCTGCACGCTGCCGACATCAGTACACGCGTCTTGCCGGTGCTGGCGCGGACCTGGACAGCCGCGGTCCGTAGCAGCGGCACGTTTCTCCTAGGTGGGCGGGCGGTGTGGGCGCAACAAAGCAACTATGTCGCGGGCTCGGATCACACGCACGCCGCTCGGCTGATCATCCATAACGTCTTCGTGGACGACGGTCACCGGTCCCGCTTCGCCGACGACGTCGTCGCGCTTTCGGATGCGGTGTATCAGGGTTTTCTCGGCAGCCTGGATGATCAGTCGTCGCTGGCGACGACCAACGCCACCGATTGAGCGCCGCGGTCGATCAGTACGAACTCGTAGAACCCAGTCAATCCCACCACGTTGCCCCAGTCGTGTTCGGCGGTGGCGCGCAGGTCGGCCAACTGATAGATGCTGGTTGCCGAGCGCAGGCGCGGATACAGTTCGGTTTCCATCTGCGTGCGAACCGAATCGGGCAACGGTGCGTTGTATTCGGCCCAGGTGCGCAACAGCGCCTCGGCGTCGGCGGCATCGACTCGCGTAAATGATACGGGCGTAATGGCTTTCAGCCAGTACGGGCCGTGAATCGTTTCCATATCCTTGTCGCCTGTGCCCGCGTAGCTGTCCCGGTAGCGCACATGGTGCGTCAGCAGCTCCAACAGGCGGCGGTCGTTGATGTCACCGGGCGGCAAGGCAAACAGTTTGATGTCTACCCACTGGTAGGTGTCGTTGAGGAAGTTGATGAACACCGACTCTTGATAAACCAGCTGCTGCTCGACCGGCACGGCTTCGGCCGCCGATTGGCCACCTTCCCCCGAGTGATCCCTCGAAGCGCCGAGGCTCTCGCTGGTGTCATTCATTAGTCGACCCCTGAATCAATCGTCGCTGGCGACCACCAACGCCACCGAGTGAGCGTCACGGTCGATCAGCACGAACTCGTGAAATCCCGCTTTGCCTACCATGGCGCCCCCGTGATGTTTCGCGGTGTCGCGCAGGTCGCCCAGCTGATAGATGCTGGTTGCCGCGGGCCCCGCATCGCACGGTGCCGTCACCGCCTGGCCGGGCGTAATCCGGAATCCCGGCGGGGTGTGCCCCGCGGCGCGTCGATATTCTCGACGCTGATCCGCTCCTGTGCGGCGTAGAGACGTGCGGCTTGCGCGGCGCTGGCACCGATGTAGCGGACACACTGCCCGAAAACCGCGCCGATGCCAGCCACAGTTGTGTGGATTTCATTGACCACCGCGGCGGTGGCCTGCCCAGGGGCCAGCACAGTCGGAGTCGCCGTACTTACATCGGCCACGTCGGCAGCGTGACGCTCGCACGCGGCCGAGAAGCCCAGCAGCCCTGCAGAATCGGCGACAATCCGCCCCGCGCTCATGGATATGAGCCCAATGACCGCTTAGACAGGCACTCTGCACCAAATACTGGTTCAGCCACACTGTAGGCGCGTCGGGCATCCGTGATCCCGGGGCCTCTTCTCTCGTCCCGAGCGTGAGCTGGCTGCGAAATTTCGCTGGAAATCTCGCAGCCAGCTCACGCTCGGCGCGTGGTGGATCGGCCGCGTGCGCCAGTCTCGAACGCTTCTCCACGTACCGTGGTGAGCATGCTTGTGCGAGCGCTCAGCATCATGGCCGCGGTCGCTGTGGTCGCCGGATGCTCGGCTGCCCCGCACGGCTCAGCCGAGCCGGCAACCGGCTTCCCGGACGGCACGAGCGTGCACACCATCAACGTCGGCGGCCTGAAACGCTCGTACCGAGTCCACAAACCGTCGGGACTGCCCGGCTCCGCATCGCTGGTGGTGATGCTTCACGGCGGGTTCGGCAGCGCTGAGCAAGCCGAAAGAGCTTACGGCTGGGACGAATTGGCCGACACCGCGAAATTCGTGGTGGCGTACCCCGACGGCATCGCGCGGGCATGGAACGTGCACGGCTGCTGCGGCAAACCCAGCCGCGACGGCATTGACGACGTGGGCTTCGTCACCGCGATGGTCCGCGAAGTGAGCGCAGACGTCGGCGTCGACCAGAACCGCATCTACGCGACCGGCATCAGCAACGGCGGCATGATGAGCTACACGCTCGCCTGCAACACCGACGTCTTCGCCGCGATCGGCCCTGATTCCGCCACCCAGCTCGACCCCTGCGACTCGCCCCACCCCACATCGGTGATGCACATCCACGGCACCGCCGACCGGTTGATCCGCTTCGAGGGCGGCCCAGGTGAAGGGGTGGCCCGCGTCAACGGACCGCCGGTGCCGGAGGTCAACGCCTTCTGGCGGCGCGTCGACGGGTGCGGCGAGCCCGTCGTCACCACTGACGGGGCGGTCACCACGTCAGGCGCGGCCTGCCCTGACAACCGCGGCGTCACGCTGATCACGGTCGATGGCGGGCGTCATGAATGGCCGCCGTTTGCGACGCAGCGGCTGTGGGAGTTCTTCGCCGCGCATCCGCGGGCGGCGTGATCGCCGCCAGGCTGTTACGCATCTTGTGCGGCCGTCGGAAAAATGTAACATTGCGGCATGCCCGACACGCACCTCGTCACCAACCAGGTCCCGCCGCTGGAGAACTACAACCCCGCCTCGTCGCCCGTAGTCGTCGAGGCGCTGATCCGCGAGGGCGGGCAATGGGGTCTCGACGAAGTCGCCGAGCTCGGCGCGCTCGCCGGCTCCGCACAGGCACAGCGGTGGGGCGAGCTGGCCGACCGCAACCGCCCGATCCTGCACACCCACGACAAGTACGGGCACCGCATCGACGAGGTCGAATACGACCCCGCTTACCACGAGTTGATGCGGGTCGCCGTTGGGCACGGCCTGCATGCCGCCCCGTGGGCCGACGACCGGCCGGGTGCGCACGTCGTGCGCGCGGCCAAGACCTCCGTGTGGACGCCCGAACCGGGGCACATCTGCCCGATCTCGATGACGTATGCGGTGGTGCCGGCGCTGCGGTGCAACCCGGAGCTCGCCGCCGTCTACGAGCCGCTGCTGACCAGTCGCGAATACGATCCCGAGCTCAAGGTGCCCACCACCAAGGCCGGGATCACGGCGGGCATGTCGATGACCGAGAAGCAAGGCGGCTCCGACGTCCGCGCCGGCACCACCCAGGCCACCCGCAACGCCGACGGCAGCTACACCCTTACCGGGCACAAGTGGTTCACCTCGGCGCCGATGTGCGACATCTTCCTCGTGCTGGCCCAGGCTCCCGGCGGTCTGAGCTGTTTCTTCCTGCCGAGGATTCTTCCCGACGGCACCCGCAACCGAATGCTGTTGCAGCGCCTCAAGAACAAGCTCGGTAACCACGCGAACGCCTCCAGCGAGGTCGAATACGACGGCGCCACCGCATGGTTGGTCGGCGAGGAGGGTCGCGGTGTCCCGACGATCATCGAGATGGTCAACCTCACCCGGCTCGACTGCACACTGGGCAGCGCCACCAGCATGCGCAACGGACTGGCCCGCGCCATCCACCACGCACAGCATCGAAAAGCGTTCGGCGCCTATTTGATTGACCAGCCACTGATGCGCAACGTGCTTGCCGATCTGGCGGTCGAGGCGGAGGCCGCGACCATGATCGCGATGCGGATGGCGGGTGCCACCGACAACGCAGTGCGCGGCGACGAACGCGAGAAGTTGTTGCGCCGCATCGGGTTGGCGGCGGCCAAGTACTGGGTGTGCAAGCGCGCCACCCCGCATGCTGCCGAGGCGATGGAATGCTTGGGCGGCAACGGCTATGTCGAGGACTTCGGCATGGCGCGGCTGTACCGCGAAGCTCCGCTGATGGGCATCTGGGAGGGCTCAGGCAACGTCAGCGCGTTGGACACGTTGCGCGCCATGGCAACTCGCCCGGAGTGCGTCGACGTGCTGTTCGACGAGCTGGCCAACACGACCGGCCACGACCGACGCCTGGACGAGCACGTCGAGCAGCTCAAGCCGCAACTGCAAGACCTCGACACGATCCAGTACCGCGCTCGCAAGGTGGCCGAGGACATCTGCTTGGCGATGCAAGGCTCGCTGTTGGTGCGGCACGGCCATCCCGCCGTGGCAGAGGCGTTCCTGGCGACGCGGCTGGGCGGGGCTTGGGGTGGTGCGTTCGGAACCATGCCCACCGGGCTGGACGTCGCGCCGATCATCGAACGCGCGTTGGTCAAGGGATGACTCACGCGATTCGTCCCGTCGACTTCGACAACCTGAAAACCATGACCTACGAGGTCACCGACCGCGTCGCCCGAATTACGTTCAACCGCCCCGAGAAAGGCAACGCGATCGTCGCCGACACGCCGTTGGAACTCTCGGCCTTGGTCGAGCGTGCGGATCTCGATCCGAACGTGCACGTGATCCTGGTGTCCGGCCGCGGCGAAGGGTTTTGCGCAGGTTTTGATTTGAGCGCGTACGCGGAGGGGTCCTCCTCGGCCGGAGGGGGAAGTGCGTACAAGGGCACGGTGCTCGACGGCAAGACCCAGGCGGTCAACCATCTGCCGAATCAGCCGTGGGATCCGATGATCGACTACCAGATGATGAGCCGCTTCGTCCGCGGCTTCTCGAGTCTGATGCATGCCGACAAGCCGACGGTCGTGAAAATCCACGGCTATTGCGTCGCCGGCGGCACCGACATCGCGCTGCATGCCGATCAGGTGATCGCCGCGGCCGACGCCAAGATCGGCTACCCGCCCACCCGCGTGTGGGGGGTGCCGGCAGCCGGCATGTGGGCGCACCGGCTCGGCGATCAACGCGCGAAACGCCTTCTGCTCACCGGTGATTGCATCACCGGCGCCCAGGCCGCGGAATGGGGTTTGGCGGTCGAAGCTCCAGATCCGAAGGACCTCGACGAGCGCACCGAACGGCTGGTGCAGCGCATCGCCGCGGTTCCGGTCAACCAGCTCATCATGGTCAAGCTGGCGATGAACAGCGCGCTGTACAACCAGGGCGTCGCCAACAGCGCGATGATCTCGACGGTGTTCGACGGCATTGCCCGGCATACCCCCGAAGGACATGCGTTCGTCGCCGAGGCACGAGAGCACGGGTTCCGCGAGGCGGTGCGACGGCGCGACGAACCATTCGGCGACTACGGTCGACGAGCGTCGCAAGTCTGACCGTGTCCGATACGCTTCGCGCGAGCCGCTCGTCGCGACCCAAGACCCTCAACCGGATGACCGCACGCTCGGTGGTCCTGAGCGTACTGCTGGGAGCGCATCCGGCGTGGGCCACCGCCGCCGAATTGCTCACGCTGACATCAGATTTCGGCTTGAAGGAATCGACGGTGCGGGTCGCGCTGACCAGGCTGGTCGCGACGGGCGATTTGGTGCGCTCCGCCGACGGCTATCGCTTGTCGGATCGGTTGCTGGCCCGCCAGCGGCGACAGGACGAGGCGATGCGCCCCCACGTCAAACCCTGGGACGGTACCTGGACCACGCTCGTGATCACCAGCATCGGCACCGATCCCCGAACCCGCGCGTCGCTGCGAACAACGTTGCAGCAGAGCCGGTTTGGCGAGCTTCGCGAAGGGGTGTGGCTGCGGCCCGACAATCTCGACATCACGCTTCCCAGTGACATCACCAACAGAGTCCGGGTGCTGCATTCCCGCGACGACGATCCGGCCGACCTGGCACGCCAGCTATGGGACCTGTCGCGGTGGGCGCAGACCGCGACCCAGCTGCTCGACGACATGGCCGCGGCGACCGACACGCCCGGCCGGTTCGTGGCCGCCGCCGGCATGGTGCGCCACCTGCTCACCGACCCGGTGCTTCCGGAGCAACTCCTGCCGCCGGACTGGCCCGCGAACTCGTTGCGGGACAGCTACTCTCGCTTTGCCGACGAGCTGGCCGCCCGTCGTCACCCGGCCCAACACCTTATGGAGGCATCGTCATGACCGACGAAGTTCGCGTGGAACGTCAGGGGCCGGTGACGACGGTGATCATCAACCGGCCCGCTGCGCGCAACGCCGTCAACGGCCCGACGGCCGCACAGCTGGTGGCCGCGTTCGAAGAGTTCGATGCCGACGACGGCGCATCGGTAGCTGTGCTGTGGGGCGACCACGGAACATTCTGTGCGGGTGCCGATCTCAAGGCGTTCGGCACACCGGAGGCCAACGCCACCCATCGCACCGGGCCGGGGCCGATGGGCCCGACGCGAATGGTCTTGTCCAAGCCGGTGATTGCCGCCGTCAGCGGGTACGCGGTCGCCGGTGGGCTGGAGCTGGCGCTGTGGTGTGACCTGCGGGTCGCGGAGGAAGACGCGGTGTTCGGGGTCTTCTGCCGCCGCTGGGGCGTGCCGTTGATCGACGGCGGCACGATTCGGCTGCCGCGGCTGATCGGCCACAGCCGGGCGATGGACATGATCCTCACCGGCCGGCCGGTCGATGCCGCGGAGGCCCATCAGATAGGACTGGCCAATCGCGTGGTGCCGAGAGGACAAGCACGCCAAGCCGCCGAGCAGCTGGCTGCTGAGCTCGCCACGTTGCCGCAACAGTGCATGCGCTCGGACCGACTGTCGATGCTCAACCAATGGGGCCTGTCGGAGAAGGAGGCGCTGGACTTCGAGTTCGGCAGCTTGTCGCGGGTGGCGGCCGAAGCGCTCGAAGGCGCGGGGCGGTTCGCCGCCGGGGCGGGCCGCCACGGCGCACCGGCGTAGCGCTCAGCCGGCGCGACCGTGCGCCGAATGCCATCCGATGCGGCGTGTCGCTGGCGCGACACGCACGGTCGCGGCACGGGGTTAGGGGACTTTGTCGATCCGGTTGGTCATCCCGAGTTCGCGGCCGCGGTCGAGGATGTAGGGGTCGCCGTTGTGGAACATCACGGTCTGATCGGAGCCGTAGACGGTGATGTCGTCGGTAATGGTGTCGGCGATCACGACATTGCCGGAGCCTTGCATGGTGACCGCGTAGCACACTCCCGACGCGGTGATCGTGTTCCACGATCCGTTGACGAACAGCGTGCCGTTGTTGCAGTCGATGGTCGTCTGGATGCTCACGCCGGTGATGTGCGTGTCGCCTTCGCCGCGAGCATGCGCCGTCGGCATTGCGGCCAGCGAGAGCGTCAAGCACACCGCGGCAGTGCAACATGCAACGGTTCGCGTCATCGTCGCCCCCTTTGCGCACGTCCCGACCGGCAAAGCGTACCCACGTAGCCGCCCGCTGCGGTAGAAGTCCGTCATCGCAGCTGCGACGGCGTCAGCTGACCGCTGCCACGACGGCTAGGACTAGAGTTCTTTGCCGAAGAGCGCTCGCGCGAGCGCAAAGAGAAAGGACGACGTGGCAGCTGAGCCGCAGCCGCGGCCGGCGGGCCGAGCCAGGGGAGCGGCGCGCGCCCAGCAGAAATCGGGGGGCCGGTCGACCAAGCTGAGCCGCGACGTGATCGTCAACGCCGCACTGACCTTCCTCGACCGTGAAGGCTGGGATGCGCTGACCATCAATGCGCTGGCCGCCCAGCTGGGCACCAAGGGTCCGTCGTTGTACAACCACGTCGCCAGCCTCGACGACTTGCGGCGATCGGTGCGCAAGCGCGTCGTGGGCGACATCATCGAGATGCTCGGGACGGTCGGGCAGGGCAGAACCCGCGACGACGCCGTGCTCGTGATGGCCGGCGCTTACCGCAGCTACGCCCACCATCACCCGGGCCGGTACTCGGCGTTCACGCGGATGCCGCTGGACGGCGGCGACGACCCGGAGTTCACCGCAGTGGCCCGCGCCGCGGCCGAACCCGTCATCGCAGTGCTGGCGTCCTACGGGCTCGACGGCGACGAGGCGTTCCATGCGGCACTGGAGTTCTGGGCGGCCCTGCACGGATTCGTGCTGCTGGAGATGACCGGCGTGATGGCCGACGTCGACGTCGACGCGGTGTTCTCCGACATGGTCTTGCGGCTCGCGACTGGGATGGAGAAGCGGTAGGCGACGCACGCAGACGCCCGGTGACCTGCGCATAGGGGCGGCCGACGAGTTTGTTTCGACTGTGCCGGCCCTGGTATCGTAGTCGTCCGTGCCTGGCAGATAAGGCGCCTGCGGTATCGCATGCCCGCACGCCGGGCCAATTCGCATGTCCCCGATGACAGGTCGAGACCGCGGCGGACGCATGCGACACGCCCGGCCTCGGGGTGACCGAGCCAGGCGAAACCGCAGTACAGACGTAAAGACGCAACAGAGAAAGCCGGTAGATGCCAACCATCCAGCAGCTGGTCCGCAAAGGGCGCCAGGACAAGATCGCCAAGGTGAAGACCGCGGCGCTCAAGGGCAGCCCGCAGCGCCGCGGCGTGTGCACCCGCGTGTACACCACCACGCCGAAGAAGCCGAACTCGGCCCTTCGCAAGGTCGCGCGCGTGAAGCTGACCAGCCAGGTCGAGGTCACCGCCTACATCCCCGGCGAGGGCCACAACTTGCAGGAGCACTCGATGGTGCTGGTGCGTGGTGGTCGTGTGAAGGACCTCCCCGGCGTGCGCTACAAGATCATCCGCGGCTCGCTGGACACCCAGGGTGTGAAGAACCGCAAGCAAGCGCGCAGCCGTTACGGGGCCAAGAAGGAGAAGAGCTGATGCCGCGCAAGGGGCCCGCGCCAAAGCGTCCGCTGGTCAACGATCCGGTCTACGGGTCGCAACTGGTCACCCAACTGGTGAACAAAGTCCTGATGCGCGGGAAGAAATCGCTGGCCGAACGCATTGTTTATGGTGCGCTCGAGCAGGCACGCGAAAAGACCGGTACCGATCCGGTGGTCACGCTCAAGCGCGCCCTCGACAACGTCAAGCCCGCGCTTGAGGTCCGCAGCCGCCGCGTCGGTGGTGCGACCTACCAGGTTCCCGTCGAGGTGCGTCCCGACCGCTCCACCACGCTCGCTCTGCGCTGGCTGGTGGGGTACTCGCGGCAGCGTCGGGAGAAGACGATGGTCGAACGGCTGGCCAACGAGATTCTCGACGCCAGCAACGGGCTGGGTGCCTCTGTGAAGAGACGCGAAGACACCCACAAGATGGCCGAAGCGAACCGGGCCTTCGCGCACTACCGCTGGTGATGTTCGCCGGGTCCTCGGCCCGTAGCGAGCGCACCGCCAACCAAGCCAACAACGCAACCGAAAGAGTGAGACTTCTGTGGCACAGAAAGATGTGCTGACCGACCTGAGCAAGGTACGCAACTTCGGCATCATGGCGCACATCGATGCCGGTAAGACCACGACGACTGAGCGCATCCTCTACTACACCGGCATCAACTACAAGATCGGTGAGGTGCACGACGGCGCCGCCACCATGGACTGGATGGAGCAGGAGCAGGAGCGAGGGATCACGATCACCTCGGCTGCCACCACCACGTTCTGGAAAGACAACCAGCTCAACATCATCGACACCCCCGGGCACGTCGACTTCACCGTCGAGGTGGAGCGCAACCTGCGGGTGCTCGACGGCGCCGTCGCCGTGTTTGACGGCAAGGAAGGCGTGGAGCCGCAGTCCGAGCAGGTGTGGCGCCAGGCCGACAAGTACGACGTGCCCCGCATCTGCTTCGTCAACAAGATGGACAAGATCGGCGCCGATTTCTACTTCTCTGTGCGCACCATGGAGGAGCGCCTCGGCGCCAATGCGGTGCCCATTCAGCTGCCGATCGGCTCGGAAAGCGAGTTCGAGGGCGTCGTCGACCTGGTCGAGATGAACGCCAAGGTGTGGAGCGCCGAGACGAAGCTCGGCGAGAAGTACGACGTCGTCGACATCCCGGCCGGTCTCGCGGAGAAGGCTGAGGAGTACCGCACCAAGCTGCTGGAGATCGTTGCAGAGTCCGATGAAGAGCTGCTGGAGAAGTACCTCGGCGGCGAGGAATTGACCGTCGCCGAGATCAAGGGTGCGATCCGCAAGCTGACCATCAATTCGGAGATCTACCCGGTGCTGTGCGGCAGCGCGTTCAAGAACAAGGGCGTGCAGCCGATGCTCGACGCGGTCGTCGACTACTTGCCGTCGCCGCTGGACGTGCCGCCGGCGATCGGGCACCGCCCCGGCAAGGAAGACGAAGAGGTCGTCCGCACCGCGAGCGTCGACGAGCCGTTCGCCGCGCTGGCATTCAAGATCGCCACGCATCCGTTCTTCGGCAAGCTGACCTACATCCGCGTGTACTCGGGCACCGTCGACTCGGGCTCGCAGGTGATCAATGCGACCAAGGGCAAGAAAGAGCGGCTGGGCAAGCTGTTCCAGATGCACTCCAATAAGGAGAACCCAGTCGAAAGGGCAAGTGCCGGCCACATTTACGCGGTGATCGGGCTGAAGGACACCACCACCGGTGACACGCTTTCCGACCCGAATGACCAGGTGGTGCTCGAGTCGATGACGTTCCCCGATCCGGTGATCGAGGTGGCCATCGAACCCAAGACCAAGAGCGATCAGGAGAAGCTGTCGACCTCGATCCAGAAGCTGGCCGAGGAAGATCCGACCTTCAAGGTGCATCTGGATCAGGAGACCGGTCAGACCGTGATCGGCGGCATGGGCGAGTTGCACCTCGACATCCTGGTGGACCGCATGCGCCGCGAGTTCAAGGTCGAGGCCAACGTCGGTAAGCCCCAGGTGGCGTACAAGGAGACCATCCGCCGCAAGGTGGAGAACGTCGAGTACACGCACAAGAAGCAGACAGGTGGCTCCGGCCAGTTTGCGAAGGTGATCATCAGCGTCGAGCCGTTCGTCGGCGAGGACGGTGCCACCTACGAGTTCGAGAACAAGGTGACCGGTGGCCGGATCCCGCGGGAGTACATCCCGTCGGTGGACGCCGGCGCGCAGGACGCGATGCAGTACGGCGTGCTGGCCGGCTATCCGCTGGTGAATCTGAAGGTCACGTTGCTCGACGGTGCGTTCCACGAGGTCGACTCGTCGGAAATGGCGTTCAAGATCGCCGGGTCGCAGGCGCTGAAGAAGGCTGCGCAACAAGCGAATCCGGTGATCCTCGAGCCGATCATGGCCGTCGAGGTCACCACGCCCGAGGACTACATGGGCGACGTGATCGGCGACCTGAACTCGCGCCGTGGTCAGATCCAGGCCATGGAGGAGCGCGGCGGTGCTCGCGTCGTCAAGGCACATGTGCCGCTGTCGGAGATGTTCGGCTACGTGGGCGACCTTCGGTCGAAGACCCAGGGCCGGGCGAACTACTCCATGGTGTTCGACAGCTACGCCGAAGTGCCGGCGCAGGTGTCGAAGGAAATCATCGCGAAGGCGACGGGGCAGTAACCCGGTTGTCGGGCGGCGAACAACAACTGCAAAGATCAACCCTGCTTCATTAGCAAGCACCAACAGAAGTCCAGGAGGACAACACAGTGGCGAAGGCGAAGTTCGAGCGGACGAAGCCGCACGTCAACATCGGGACCATCGGTCACGTTGACCACGGCAAGACCACGCTGACCGCAGCAATCACCAAGGTTCTGCACGACAAGTATCCCGATTTGAACGAGTCGCGCGCATTCGACCAGATCGACAACGCGCCTGAGGAACGTCAGCGCGGCATCACGATCAACATCTCCCACGTGGAGTACCAGACCGAGAAGCGTCACTATGCGCACGTCGACGCTCCGGGCCACGCCGACTACATCAAGAACATGATCACCGGCGCCGCCCAGATGGACGGCGCGATCCTGGTGGTCGCCGCCACCGACGGTCCGATGCCGCAGACCCGCGAGCATGTGCTGCTCGCCCGCCAGGTGGGTGTGCCTTACATCCTCGTGGCGCTGAACAAGGCCGACGCGGTCGACGATGAGGAGCTGCTGGAGCTCGTCGAGATGGAGGTCCGCGAGTTGCTGGCCGCCCAAGAGTTCGACGAGGAGGCTCCGGTCGTGCGGGTCTCGGCGCTCAAGGCGCTCGAGGGTGACGAGAAGTGGGTGAAGAGCGTCGAGGAGCTCATGGAGGCCGTCGACGAGTCGATCCCTGACCCGGTCCGCGAGACCGACAAGCCGTTCCTGATGCCCGTCGAGGACGTTTTCACGATCACTGGCCGCGGCACCGTGGTCACCGGTCGTGTGGAGCGCGGCGTGATCAACGTGAACGAGGAAGTCGAGATCGTCGGCATCCGTCCGAACACCACCAAGACCACGGTCACCGGTGTGGAGATGTTCCGCAAGCTGCTCGACCAGGGCCAGGCCGGCGACAACGTCGGTCTGCTGCTGCGTGGCGTGAAGCGTGAGGACGTCGAGCGCGGCCAGGTTGTCGTGAAGCCCGGCACCACTACCCCGCACACCGAGTTCGAGGGCCAGGTGTACATCCTGTCCAAGGACGAGGGCGGCCGGCACACGCCGTTCTTCAACAACTACCGTCCGCAGTTCTACTTCCGCACCACCGACGTGACCGGTGTGGTGACACTGCCCGAGGGCACCGAGATGGTGATGCCGGGTGACAACACCAACATTCACGTCAAGCTGATTCAGCCCGTCGCGATGGACGAGGGCCTGCGCTTCGCGATCCGCGAGGGCGGCCGCACCGTCGGCGCCGGCCGGGTCACGAAGATCATCAAGTAGTTCAAGCATCACGCCAAACGGCGCTCATCCGAACGGGTGGGCGCCGTTGGGCTTTTGCGGACACATCACCGATACGCCACGCGGCAGACTAGAGGCGATGCTGCAAGCTGCACGGATCATCGACCAGCTCAAGGTCAACGGGGCTTCGCCCCTGAACGGTAATGCCGTTGGCGCGCAGGCAAATGCACACCGCACAGCAATCCGCCCACCGGCTGGCACCGTCTGACTATTCGCAGGATTGGCAGCCACGCGGTTCGTCCATGCGCAGGATTCCGGGCTGACCCGTCAACAATCACCGCGAAAAGCAGGTCCTACAGCTAATCTGACATGCAAGGGGGGCGGTGAGGAGCACGCCCGATGTTCGCGCGGTACCTGAAGTCCCAAGTAATCGTCCTGCTGTGCGGCGGCCTGGTCGGGCCGATCTTCCTGGCGGTGTACTTCGCCACCGGCCAATCAAGTCTCCTTCGGTGGATGTTCTTCGTGGGTCTACTGATCACGGCCGCGGACGTGTTGATCGCATTGGCGTTGGCCAACTTCAGCGCGAAGTCCGCTGCCAAGACAGCAGCTTTGGAGCAGAGCGGTGTGCTCGCGTTGGCTCACATCACCGGCATCGGCGAAACCGGTACGCGCATCAACGATCAACCGCTGGTGAAGCTCGACCTGCACATCGAAGGCCCTGGTATCGCTGCGTTCGACGCGCACGATCGCGTCATCGCATCCGTCACACGGTTGGGCAACTTCAACGCCCGCAAACTCGTCGTACTCGTCGACCCTGCCACTAATGACTTCCAAATCGACTGGGAGCGAAGCGCTTTGGTCAATGGCCTGGTGCCCGCTCAGTTCACCGTCGCGGAAGACAACAAGACGTACGACCTGTCCGGGCAAGCCGGCCCGTTGATGGAGATTCTGCAATTGCTCAAGGCCAATGGCATACCGTTGAACCGCATGGTCGATATCCGGTCCAACCCTGTTCTGCGGCAGCAGATTCAGGCGATTGTGCGGCGCGCGGTAGCCCAGCAGGCTCCGCCCGCGCCCGCCGCGGCCCCCGTCGCAACGCCTTCGGTCGCAGCGCCGCCGCAGGTCTCGATCTCGCAGCGGCTCCAAGAGCTCGAGACGCTGCGTGCGACCGGTGCAGTGACAGAGGAGGAGTACAAATCCAAGCGGTCTCAGATCATCTCCGAGATCTGACATTCGCGGAGCGCTTCAGCCGGGACTCGCAATTGACCGCAAGTTAGGCGTACCTTTCCGGACGCACCGCGACAACATCGCCGCTCTCGCAGTGATCGCCGTCAAGCCCCACTAGAACACGTTCCAGTTTCGCTGCTAGCCTGACCGAATGGCTGGATCACTCGAGGGACGGGTCGCGTTCGTCACCGGTGCCGCGCGGGGTCAGGGCCGCGCCCACGCGATACGGCTGGCCCACGAGGGCGCCGACATCATCGCCATCGACATCTGCGGGCCGGTGTCACCGTCGATCACCTATCCGCTCGCGACCCCCGAAGATCTCGACGAGACGGTACAGGGCGTCGAGGCGGCGGGCCGCAAGATCCTCGCTCGACATGTCGACATCCGCGACGCCGCCGCCCTGCGGCAGGTGGTCGCCGACGGCGTCGAGCAGTTCGCCCGGCTCGACATCCTCGTTGCCAACGCGGGCGTGCTCAGTTGGGGCCGGATATGGGAGTTGACCGAAGAGCAGTGGGACACAGTCATCGACGTGAACCTGTCGGGCACCTGGCGCACTCTGCGCGCCGCGGTTCCGGCCATGATCGAGGCCGGCAACGGCGGCTCGATCATCATCGTCAGCTCGTCGGCCGGGCTGAAGGCCACGCCGGGCAATGGTCACTATGCGGCGTCCAAGCATGGTCTGGTGGCGCTGACCAACTCGCTGGCGCTGGAAGTCGGTGAGTTCGGCATCCGGGTGAACTCCATTCACCCGTATTCGATCGACACCCCGATGATCGAGCGCGAGGCCATGATGGAGCTCTTCAAGAATCACCCGAGCTTCCTGCACAGCTTCGCGCCAATGCCGCTGAACCCCAAAGATGTTGGCGGCAAGCGGCATCGCAATGAATTCATGACGCCCGAAGAGGTTTCCGACGTCGTCGCATGGCTAGCCGGCGACGGCTCAGCGACGCTATCGGGTGTCCAGATTCCCGTCGACCGCGGCGTGCTGAAGTACTGACCCGTCGGCGCCGGCTACCGGCGAGTAGGGCAGGGGAGCGCTACTCCCGCGCCGGGTGATCGTGTATGAACCGTTACGTGAGCAAACGGATAGTCATCGTCGGTGGCGGATTGGCGGCCGCCCGTACCGCCGAACAACTGCGGCGGTGTGACTTCGACGGGCCCATCACGATCGTCAGCGACGAGGTCCACCTGCCCTATGACCGTCCGCCGCTGTCCAAGCAGGTGCTGCGCAGCGAGATGGACGACACGGCCCTCAAGCCGCGAGAGTTCTACGACGAGAACGACATCACGCTGCTCCTCGGATCGGCCGCGCGCAGGTTGGATACGGCAAATCAGACGGTGACGCTGGAGGACGGGTCGCAGCTGGAGTACGACGAAGCGGTGATCGCGACTGGCCTTGTGCCGCGAAGGATTCCGTCCTTTCCTGACTTGGCCGGCATCCATGTCCTGCGGTCGTTCGACGAAAGCATGGCGCTGCGGGCAGAGGCCGCGGCGGCCAAGCGCGCGGTGGTGGTGGGTGCCGGGTTCATCGGCTGTGAGGTGGCGGCGAGCCTGCGTGGACTCGGCATCGAGGTCGTGATGGTGGAACCGCAACCTGAGCCGCTGGCGTCGGTGCTGGGCGAGCAGATCGGGGCGCTGGTGTCGCGGCTGCACCGTGCCGAGGGTGTCGACGTGCGCACGGGTCTGGGCGTCGAGTCCGTCACCGGGGGCGACCGGGTCGACAAGGTCGTGCTGACTGACGGGTCCGAGCTGCAGACCGACCTCGTGGTCGTCGGGATCGGCTCCCGGCCGGCCACCGACTGGCTCGAAGGCAGCGGCGTCAAGGTGGACAACGGGGTGGTGTGCGACCACGTCGGTCGCACCAGCGCACCGCATGTGTGGGCGCTCGGCGACGTCGCATCCTGGGAGGATGCCACCGGACACCAAGCGCGCGTGGAGCACTGGAGCAACGTCACCGAGCAGGCCAGGGTGCTGGTGCCCTCACTGCTCGGCCAGGAGGTTCCGTCGAATATCGTTGTGGTGCCTTACTTTTGGAGCGACCAGTATGACGTCAAGATCCAGTGCCTCGGCGAGCCGGAGGCCGACGACATCGTGCATCTGGTCCGCGACGACGGCCGCAAGTTCCTGGCGTACTACGAACGCGCCGGCGTGGTGGCCGGCGTGGTCGGTGGCGGCATGCCGGGTGCGGTGATGAAGACGCGGGCCAAGATCGCCGCCGGCGCGCCGATCTCCGAAGTGCTGAACTGAGCGCGCGCCTAGCGGCCTGTTGGCCTGTTGGCCTGTTGCCGCGAGTGTGCGCGTCTGTACACCGACACGCCGACGCGAGACGTACGACGGCGCACGCTCGTGCTGGTGCTCGTGCTCGTGCTCGTGCTCGTGCTCGTGCCCGTGCCCGTGCCCGCGCCCGTGGACGCGTCCGCGCCCGTGGACGCTAGTGACGCTCAGAACTGGCCGAGGTAGAACCGGCCGCCCTGGTCGTCACGACATTGCGCCATGAGGCCATAGGGCTGCCTCGTCGGCTCCTGAAGCACCGTCCCGCCGGCTTCGCGCACCCGCGCCACCGCTTCGGTGATGTCGGCCACCGTCCACATCGGCACGGTGGTGGCTGCGGCGTTGCCTCCCGCGACGCCGGCCATCGGGTGCGTGCCGGTGATCTGCCAGCCGTCGTCGATGCGGCCCGGCTCGAAGCTCCAACCGAGCACCCGCCCGTAGAACTCGCGGAACGCCGCCGAGTCTTCGACTTCATAAGTGACATAGGACAATTCGCCTGGCCCCGCACCGTTGAGCTGTGGCCGTGGAGGCTGGCCGACGGGTTGATAAACCGCGAACCTGGTGCCGCTGGGATCGGTGGCGTCGAGCACGGTGCCGAAGTCGAACGTCCGCTGGTCGCCGAGCTGGCCACCCGCATCGCGGATCGCCTGCGCGGCGGCCTGCAGGTCGTCGACCGCGTAGCAGCAGAACAGCGTCGGTGCGGAGTCGACCGGAAAAATTCCGACCGGCTGCTCGGTGCTGATCACCATGTGCCTGGCGGCGTCGTAGGTCCATCCCAGCACGTGGCCGTAGAACGCCGCGGCCCGGTCGGCATCCGGCGTCCATACCGAGACGTAGCCGAGGTCGCCGTGCCGAATCGTCTCGACAGGCGCGGCCAGCGGGCTGGTGAGCATCCAGCGATGCCCGAACGGGTCGATGATGGTGGCGTTGCGGCCACCATGGCCTTCGTAGATATCGCGCTGCACCTGCGCTCCGTGCGCGCGGGCCCGGGCCAACGCGGAATCGATGTCCGCGACGTGCAGCATCAGGCTCACCGAAACAGCTTGCGGCGCAGGGGCTCTGAGGCCGAGCTCGGGATATTCGTCGGCGAGGTAGAGCACGCCGTCGGCCAAGGCGAGCTCGGCGTGACCGATGCGCCCGTCCTCCATCACGATCGGCTCGCCGACCACGACGGCGCCCAGCGCGTCGGTGTACCAGGCAATGGCGGCGCGCGCGTCGGCGACAGCGAGGTACGGCAGGGCGGCCGGACGCGGCGGCGCCGCATACGTGTCAGCGGGTTCGGTCAGCTCGGCGATGGCCTGCGCAGTGCCGCTCATCTCAACTCCTTCTGTGCCGGCGGGTAGGGACAGTGCAAATTCGAGCCGGGCCCGCAGCCGGGCCGCGAACTCGGGATCGGGGTGCACCGGAAGGTCGTCGGCGCGCAGCACGTCGAGCGGATCCGTCATTGCGCACCTCCTTCCTCGTAGTGGTTGCGAAAAGCCCGGCGTGCCCGCACGAGCAACGCTTCGGTGGCATGGACGGTGCGGCCGATCAGTTGCGCGCATTCGGGCACCGAGCAGTCGTCCATGTAGCGCAGTACCAGCACCGTGCGCTGCGGCTCGGGCAATCGTCGCAGCGTGGCCTCGGCGACCAGCCGGTCCAGCTGCGCGTCCCACGTGTCGGTAGGGTCCGTGGCCTCCGGAACATCGGCGACAGAGATCGCATGGCGGTCGTGCCCACGCCGAAAGTGGTCTGCCAGTTTGTGTCTGGCGACGCCGATCAGCCACGGCACACTGATGTCGGGCGGTTCGGCCTTGCGTGCGCTGTCCATCGCCGCAAGGAAGGTCTCCGACGTGAGATCCTCCGCGGCGCGCCGGTCGCCGCAGCGGCGCACGAAGTAGCCGTACACCGCGGGCAGCGCCTGGTCGTAGAGGGCGAGCAGCGCACGCGGAGCGTCGGGCGGGCGAGGTTCGGCGCTCACACCCTTATCGTCGCCGCCGGCCGCCGAACTCCGACGCCTCGTGCGCGACTTTTTCTGCGCGAGCGTGCGGTCTTGTACGGCTACTCGCGGCGTGTCGCCGTACAGACACGCCCGCTCGCGGGGGGAGGGGGAGTTCGCCACCCGGGCGGATCACGTCGAACGCGTCGCCCAAGGCGTCGGTCAGCGACACCGACTCGTCGGCAAGCCAATGCTCGTAGGCCGCCAGCGACACCGCCAGCAACGCCCACGCGACGGTCTGCGGTGCGAGGTCATCGGGCTTGGTGCCGGCCCGCGCGGCGACGAACTCTGCGATGACTTCCCGCCAGCCCGCGTACATGGTCATCGAGTACGCCTGCAGCTCCGTGGTTCGCAGGATCACTTGCATGCGCAGTCGGTGTCGTGTGGTCTCGGATGCGTCAAACGTGTTGAACGCCAACAGCGCATCGCGCAGCGCTTGCTCGACGGGCACACCGGGATCGACGGCAGCCAGCAGTTCGCGCAAATGCTGCAGATGTGCGTCGAAGTCGCCCCACGGAATCGCGTTCTTCGACGGGTAGTACCGGAATAGTGTCCGGCGGGCGATCCCGGCCGCCTCGGCGACGTCGTCGACGCTGACTTCGGCAAACCCGCGGCGGGCGAACAGGTCGATGGCCACATCGGTGATGTGGTGGCGTGTGGTCGACCTGCGCCGGCCGACTCTGGATTGCACCAGACCTGCCCTTCCATTACGGCACTCGATGCCATATTCTGTCGACTCAACCGCAGTCTGTCGAGACCCCACCAGCAGGAAGGCAGCCCGATGGAACCCAACGCACAGGTGCACACCGAAGAGGACTTGGTCACCGAGACGCTCGTCGAAGAGGTCTCCATCGACGGCATGTGCGGCGTCTACTAGGCATGTTCGACCCCGCCCGACGCTGGCGGCTGCACCCTCAGGTCGCGGTGCGGCCCGAGCCGTTCGGTGCGCTGCTCTATCACTTCGGCACACGCAAGCTGTCGTTTCTGAAGGACCGCACGATCCTGATGATCGTGCAGTCGCTCGGTGACCACCCGGATGCTCGCGCCGCGTGCCGCGCGGCCGGAGTGCAGGACGGTGCCGAGCGGCCTTACCTTCGCGCGTTGGAAACCCTGGCGGCTTCCGACATGCTGATCGGTCA
Organism: Mycobacterium sp. NGS35; assembly: GCF_059812855.1. Taxonomy (NCBI): domain Bacteria; kingdom Bacillati; phylum Actinomycetota; class Actinomycetes; order Mycobacteriales; family Mycobacteriaceae; genus Mycobacterium; species Mycobacterium sp. NGS35. The sequence goes on along the minus strand of NZ_JCALDL010000001.1, from coordinate 502,654 downwards.
GGAGGCGTGATGACGGCCATGCCTCGTCTGGTCGAGCAGTTCGAACGCGGCCTCGACGCGCCGATCTGCCTGACGTGGGAATTGACCTACGCGTGCAACCTCGCCTGCGTGCACTGCCTGTCGTCGTCGGGCCGCCGCGATCCGCGCGAGCTGACCACGCGCCAATGCATGGACGTGATCGACGAGCTCGAGCGTATGCAGGTCTTCTACGTCAACGTCGGCGGTGGCGAACCGACTGTCCGCCAAGACTTTTGGGAGCTCGTCGACTATGCCACCGCGCATCACGTCGGTGTGAAGTTCTCCACCAACGGTGTCCGGATCACCCGGGCGCGGGCCGAGCAACTCGCCGCCAGCGATTACGTCGACGTCCAGATTTCGCTCGACGGCGCCACCGCCGCGGTCAACGACGCGGTGCGCGGCCCCGGCTCGTATGACATGGCATTGCGGGCGCTCGATCATCTGCAGGCTGCGGGGTTCGAAGACGCCAAGATCTCGGTGGTGGTCACCCGCCACAACATCGGCCAGCTCGACGAATTCGCCGCGCTGGCAAGCCGTTACGGCGCGACGCTGCGCATCACCAGACTTCGCCCCTCCGGCCGTGGCGCCGACGTGTGGGATGAGCTGCATCCGACCGCAGAGCAGCAGGTGCAGCTCTACCACTGGCTGGTGGACCACGGTGAGCGTGTGCTCACCGGCGACTCGTTCTTTCACCTGTCGCCGCTGGGTGCGCCCGGAGCGCTCGCCGGCCTGAACCTGTGCGGCGCCGGTCGGGTGGTGTGCCTGATCGACCCCGTCGGCGACGTGTACGCCTGCCCGTTCGCTATCCACGACCGCTTCCTGGCCGGAAACGTCTTGCGCGACGGCGGATTTGACCACGTGTGGAAGACCGCGCCGCTGTTCCGGGAGCTGCGTGAGCCACAATCAGCCGGAGCGTGCAACAGCTGCGGGCATTACGACAGCTGCCGCGGCGGTTGCATGGCTGCCAAGTTCTTCACCGGCCTGCCGATGGACGGCCCGGACCCGGAATGCGTTCAAGGCTACGGAGCGCCCGCGCTGGCGCAGCCTCGACATGTGCCCCGGCCCAGCGGCGACCATTCGCGTCGTGGTCCTGTCCCGCTGAGACTGGCGCCCCGCCCGCCGGCGCGCCTGTGCAACGAAAGCCCGGTGTAGCGATGGCTCAGTGGTTCGAAACGGTGGCGTTCGCGCAGCAGAAGGCCAGAAAGCGGCTGCCCAAGCCGGTGTACTCGGCATTGGTGGCCGCCAGCGAAAAGGGCGTGACCGCCTCTGACAACGTCGAGGCCTTCAGCGAACTGGGCTTCGCGCCCCACGTCATCGGCGCCACCGAGAAACGTGATATGGCGACAACCGTTCTGGGACAAGATATTTCGCTTCCTGTGATCATCTCGCCGACCGGGGTGCAGGCGGTTCACCCAGACGGCGAAGTAGCCGTCGCGCGGGCAGCCGCCGCTCGCGGCACCGCGATGGGGTTGTCGTCGTTCGCGAGCAAGCCCATCGAAGAGGTGATCGCCGCCAACCCCAAGCTGTTCTTCCAGATCTACTGGCTCGGCGATCGCGACGCGATCGCACAGCGGGTCCAGCGTGCCCGCGACGCCGGGGCCGCGGGGCTCATTCTCACCACGGACTGGAGCTTCTCGCACGGTCGCGACTGGGGCAGCCCGAAGATCCCTGAGGCGATGAACCTGCGCACCACCGTGCGGATGCTGCCGACTGGCCTCACCAGGCCCGCCTGGCTGTGGGAGTGGGCGAAGACCATGCGACCGCCCGACCTGCGCGTGCCCAACCAGGCGCGCCGCGGCGAACAAGGCCCACCGTTTTTCACCGCGTACGGGGAATGGATGAACACCCCACCGCCCACCTGGGACGACGTCGCCTGGCTGCGGGAACTGTGGGGCGGGCCCTTCATGCTCAAGGGCGTGATGCGGGTCGACGACGCGAAACGCGCTGTGGACGCGGGTGTTTCGGCGATCTCGGTGTCCAACCACGGAGGAAACAACCTCGATTCCACACCCGCTCCGATCCGGGCCCTGCCCGCGATCGTCGACGCGGTGGGCGGCGACGTCGAGGTGCTGCTGGACGGCGGCATCCGCCGGGGTAGCGACGTGGTCAAGGCGGTGGCCTTGGGCGCCCGCGGCGTGATGATCGGTCGTGCCTACCTGTGGGGTCTCGCCGCCGCCGGACAGGCCGGCGTGGAGAACGTGCTCGACATCCTTCGCGGCGGCATCGACTCGGCGCTGCGCGGGCTCGGCCGGTCGTCGATTCACGACCTGCGTCCCGACGACGTCGTCGTGCCGCCCGGCTTCACCCGGTCGTTGGGAGAGCCGCGCGACCGGAGTTGACGACGACCCGGCGACCCCGCGATGGTGCCGACGGGACTGACGGTGCTGCCGTGAACGATGAGGGTCAGAGGCTAGGCATTTGACGAAGCAAGATTTCTCATCCCCCAACATCTGATGTATCCCAGATGAATTCGGCCTACGATCGCCACGTGACCTTCCCGACGGAGTTGGGGAAGTCGACGTCGAAGCAGGTCGAAGATGCGTCGCCAATCGTGGTGGTGCCGGTGGGCTCCACCGAGCAGCATGGACCCCACCTGCCGCTGGACACCGACACCCGCATCGCTGCCGCAGTCACGCACGCCATCGTCGCTGCCCTCGCCGCTGCTGGTCAGCCGGCCCTCGCCGCACCCGCGGTCGCCTACGGGTCGAGCGGAGAGCATCAGGGTTTCGCCGGGACGATTTCGATCGGAACGGCGGTGCTCGAGCAGCTGCTGGTCGAGTTCGGACGCTCGGCGTGCGCGTGGGCGCCGCGGATCGTGTTCGTCAACGGTCACGGCGGAAACCTCGACGCGCTGGTCGCGGCGGTGCGACTGCTGAGGAGCGAAGAACGCGACGTCGCGTGGTGCCCGTGTGCGGTGCCGGGCTGCGACGCGCACGCCGGACATACAGAAACGTCGATATTGCTGCACATTTCACCCTCAACTGTGCGACTCGACGAGCGTCGTGCAGGTAACGTGTCTCCGCTAGCGGACTTGATGTCGAGCATGCGCCGCGGCGGAGTAGCCGCAGTGAGCGAGGTAGGAGTGCTGGGGGACCCCACCACGGCGACGGCCGAGGCTGGCGCGCGTCTCTTTCGGCAGATGGCCGACGTCTGCGTCGCCCGGGTCCGGCGCTGGGCCCCAGGCGGCGACGGAATGCTGACATGACCCAGCCGCGGCTGCCGGACGGATTCGCCGTCCAGGTCGACCGGCGTGTGCGTGTTCTCGGCGCAAACGCCGCCCTTCTCGGTGGGTCGCCCACCCGCCTGCTGCGGCTGGCGCCGTCGGCCCGCAGCCTGCTGGACAATGGCCGGCTGGAGGTGCACGACGCTGTCACCGCACAGCTGGCGCGGGCGCTGCTGGACGCCACGGTGGCCCACCCGCGGCCGTCCGGTGGCCCGTCCCATCGCGACGTGACCGTCGTTATTCCGGTGCGAGACAACATGTTTGGTCTTCGCCGCCTGTTGTCGACGCTGCGCGGGTTGCGGGTGGTAGTGGTCGACGACGGCTCCGCGATACCGGTGAGGGAGTCCGACTTCGAGCGCTTCAGCTGCCAGGTTCAGGTGATCAGGCACTCCCGGAGCAAGGGACCCGCAGCGGCCCGCAACACCGGGCTGGCGGCCTGCACCACCGACTTCGTCGCGTTCTTGGACTCCGACGTCGTGCCTCGCCGCGGCTGGCTGGAGGCGCTGCTAGGGCACTTCGTGGACCCAGCCGTGGCGCTGGTGGCACCGCGGATCATCGGGCTCACCCAGAGCGACAACATGATCGCCCGCTACGAGGCGGTGCGCTCGTCGCTGGATCTCGGGCGGCGCGAGGCGCCGGTGGTCCCGTACGGAACCGTGTCCTATGTGCCCAGCGCGGCGGTCATCTGCCGACGCTCGGCGCTGCTGGCCGCCGGCGGTTTCGACGAGACGTTGCGCTGCGGCGAGGACGTCGACCTGTGCTGGCGGCTGGTCGAGTCCGGCGCCCGGCTGCGCTACGAGCCGATCGCGCTGGTGGCCCACGACCATCGGGTCGGTGTTCGAGAATGGTTGTCCCGCAAGGCCTTCTATGGTAGTTCTGCGGCGCCGCTGTCGGTCCGCCATCCCGACAAGACCGCTCCGCTGGTCATCTCCGGCTGGAGCCTGGTGTTGTGGCTGCTGCTGGCCATGGGGTCGTGCATGAGCTATCTGGTGTCGATGGTCATCACAGTGCTGATGGCGCGCAGGATCGCCAACACGCTCGACGGGGTGGACTCCAAACCGCGCGATGTCGCTGTGCTCGCCGCGCGCGGCCTAGGAGGCGCAGCGTTACAACTGGCCTCGGCGATCTGCCGCCACTACTGGCCGATCGCGCTGTTGGCCGCGATACTTTTCCGGCGCTGCCGGCACATTGTGCTGATGGCTGCAGTGGTCGACGGGGTGGCGGACTGGTTGAGCCGGCACAACAACGTCGACCGGCAGACGAAGCAGCTCGGCGTTCTGACCTACCTGGCGCTCAAGCGTCTCGACGATCTCGCCTACGGCACCGGAATGTGGATGGGAATGGTCCAGGAGCGTCATCCCGGACCGTTGAAGCCGCAGATTCGGACATAGCCAGCCGTTGCACAGCGACGTCTTGGTCATCGGCGCCGGTAGCGCAGGATGTGTTGTCGCCGAGCGCCTCTCCGCCGACGAACGGTGCCGGGTCACCGTGGTGGAGGCCGGACCGTCGGCGACCGATCCGGATGTCGCGGCGGTGGTGGCGGACGGTTCGGTGCTGCCGGTGGGTGCCGGAAGCCGTCTGGTGCACCGGTTCGAGACTCTGCTGACACAGCATCCGCGCCGCCCGACGCTGGTCGTCCGGGGTGCGGTGGTCGGCGGCTCCGGTGCGGTCAACGGTGGCTACTTCTGCCGCGGTCTGCCGGGCGACTTCGACGCGTGGGGACTTCCCGGCTGGAGCTGGTCAGATGTGCTGCGTCACTTCCGCGACACGGAAACCGACCTGAACTTCGACGGCCCGGCGCACGGCAGCTCGGGACCGATCACCGTGCAGCGGATCAACGAAATGTCCGACAGCACAGCAGAATTCGTCGAGAAGGCGCGTGATGCCGGCTTCGACTGGATACCGGACCTCAACGGCGCCGTGCACCCGGCGGACGCGGCAACCGGGGTGGGCGCGGTACCGCTCAATGTCGACAACGGCACCCGGGTCCAGCCGGGTTCGGCCATCCTGGCACCTGCTCTGGACCGGCCCAACCTGACACTGCTCACCCGCACGACAGTGCGCCGACTCAGGATCTCGGCCGGCCGGGTGACCAGCGCTGAGGGCGTCGGGGCTGACGGGTCCGTGTCGTTGACGGCGGACCGCATCGTGCTGTGCGCCGGAGCGATCGCGACGGCGCACCTGCTGATGCTGTCGGGTATCGGCGACGAGAAAGGTCTGCGCGCCCACGGAATAGAGGTGGTACAACCCGCACCGGTCGGCATGCACTGTGTCGACCATCCGGAGTGGGTGATGCCCACCAGCTGGCGAAGCAGCCCCGGCCGTCCGGTGCTGGAGGCTGTCCTGCACACCGGCTCGGGACTCGAAATTCGGCCTTACACAGGCGGTTTCATCGCCATGGTCGGCGACGGCACGGCCGGGCGGCCGGACTGGCCGCACGTCGGGGTGGCGCTGATGCAGCCGCGGTCGCGTGGAACGGTCACCGTGCGGTCGGCCCGTCCGGATGTGGCGCCACGCATCGAGCACCGCTACGACAGTGAGCCGGCCGACGTCGCGGCCCTGCGCGAGGGTGCCCAGCTCGCGAGTCACCTGTGCCCGCTCAGCCATCCGGAGGCCGAACCGCTGTGGTCGACGTCGCAGCATTTGTGCGCGACGGCGCCGATGGGCGCCGACCACGACGAGCGTGCGGTGCTCGACCCGACGTGCCGCGTGCGCGGGGTCGAGGGACTGTGGGTGATCGACGGTGCTGCGCTACCCGCGATACCCAGCCGGGGCCCGCACGCCACAATCGTGATGCTGGCCCACCGCGCCGCCGAGTTCGTCACCGCGGGGTGAGCGTCGCCACCGGGCCGACAAGTAACGCACGACCCGCAGCTGTTGGCCGTCGCGTCCCGGTGCCCACAGCCCGACGAGGCAGGCGCCGATCGCGATGCTGATCGCCAGAGCCAGTGACGACGAGTGCATGGCCTCGACGAACGATGCCTTCGCCACGTCTGCCAGCTGATGTCCTTGCGGACCAAGGTGTTCGGACGCTTTGATGGCCTCAGCGAGGGAGTGTGACGCCGGGCCGCGCAGAGCTTCGGGAAATGTCGAGAGCTTGGGGCGCAACACGTTTGCGTAGTTCGCGGCGAGAATGGAACCGGCGACCGCAATGCCCAGCGCCGCACCGATTTCGCGGGTGGCATCGTTGATCGCCGATGCGACGCCTTGCTTTTCGTCGGGCGCGGCGTTCATGATCGCCGATGTCGCCGACGCGGTGCACAGTCCGATGCCGATCGACATCACCGTGATCGGCCACGCCATTTCCAAGTAGGTAGCGCCGAGCTCCATGGTGCGCATGAAGAAGATCCCCACCGCCACGAGAAGAAGGCCGGTGAACAGCACGAGCCGCAGGCCGAGTTTCGGCAGATACCAGAAGGACAGCAGGCACAGGATGAAGATGGGCACGAACAGCGGTGTCAGCGCGAGCGCGGTGTGTAAAGCCGAATAGCCAAGCACCTCTTGGCAATACTGCATGATCAGGTAGAAGAAACCGAAATTGGCGAAGAAGAAGATCGTGACAGCCAAAGCGCCAGTGGCGAATTCGGGTCGCTTGAACAGCCGCACGTCCAGTAGCGGACGGCGACGGCGCAACTCCACGAAGCCGAACACCGCGGCGAGAACTATCCCGGCCACCAGAGACACGGTCACCACAGGATCGGTCCACCCGCGCGTCGGTGCTTCGATGACGCCGAACACGAACACCGCGACCGACAGTGCGATCAGTGTTGCGCCCAGCCAGTCGACCGGCGGCGCGTCGTCTTCTCGGGATTCCGCCACAGTCAGTGTCAGCGCGAACAGCAGCGCCGCCGCGGCGGCCAGCGCCCAGAAGATCGCCTTCCACTCCCAGAAGTTCAGCAGGAACCCCGGCACCAGCAGACCCACCACGGCGGCCATGCCTGCGACGCCTGCCCAGATGCCGACGGCCTTAATGCGCTGGTCTTTCGGGTAGACGACGGTGAGTAGCGACAGCGTGGCCGGCATGACGAACGCCGCGCCCGCGCCGGCGACAGCCCGCGAAACGATGATCTGCATTGGGCTGTCGAACGACAACGGCGCCAGCGACGCGAGAAAGAAGATGGCCAGTCCCACCAGCAAGGCTTTGCGGCGTCCGTAGCGATCGCCGATCGCGCCGGCGGGCAGCAGCAGGCAGGCGAGAACCAGCGTGTAACCGTCGACCACCCAGGTCAGCTGGGTCTGCGTGGCCGCGGTGGCGACGGCGATGTCGCCTAGAGCGGTGTTCAACGCGATCATCGAGGCGATCACCAAAGCCACGCCGCTGCACGCCACCACCAGCGTCCATGTCCGTCGCCGCCGGGAAACGTCGGTCACATCGGGTGTGCTGGCATCGGGCCGCATGAGGGTGTCGACCATGGTCGTCAGACCGGCCACGGTGGTCCTTCCGGTCGAGGGCGGTGGATTTTTCGAGACTAGTCGTCTAGTTCATAGACCGAAAGTCTTGCGTTCAAACATCCGCCGCACCGACGGTTACCGCAGCGAATAGCGAACAGGCAGGTGCTTGAGGCCGCCGACGAACACGGTGGCGGACAGCTCCGGACGACCTGCCAGCTCCACCGCGTCCAAGCGCGGGATGAGCTCGGTGAACAAGCTCCTCATCTCCATCCGGGCCAGCGCTGCACCGAGGCAGAAATGCACGCCGTAACCGAACGCGAGGTGCTTGTTCGGATCGCGGCTCACGTCGAAGCGGAACGGTTCGTCGAAGACATCCTCGTCGCGGTTCGCGGAGGTGTATGCCAGGTACACCGACTCGCCTTTGGCGATCGGCACGCCGCGCACTTCGGTGTCTCGCGTTGCGGTGCGCATGAATTCCTTGACGGGTGTGGTCCAGCGGATCATTTCCTCGACCGCCGTGGGCATGAGCTCGGGGTGCTCGCGCAGCCGCGCCAACTGGTCAGGGTTCTCGATCAGCGCACGCATGCCGCCGGAGATCGCGTCCTTGGTGGTGTCATGGCCGGCGGTCGCGACGATGACGTAGTACGACGCCGTGTCGAGGTCCGACAGCGGCTCACCATTGACCTTGGCGTTGGCGATTGCCGACGCCAGGTCCTCGGTCGGATGGGCGCGCCGCGACGCCGTCAGCGCGTTGAAATAGGCGAAGAAGTCCAGCAGCACCTGCAGCTGCTCCTCCGGTGTGGTTCCGCGCTTGTATTCGTCGTCGTCGCCGCCGAACAGTTCCTGGGTGAGCGTCAGCATGCGAGGGAAGTCCTCTTCGGGGATGCCCAGCAGCGACATGATGACCTGAAGCGGGTAGTTCATCGCGATGTCGGTGACGAAGTCGCATTCCGGCCCGATGTCGCGCATCTTGTCGACGGTTTGGCGGGCCAGTTCGTCGACACGAACCTTCAAGTCCCTCATGGCTTTTGGACGAAACCAGTCGGCGCCGATCGCTCGTACGTCGCGGTGGTAGGGGTCGTCCATGTGGATCAGCGTGCGCAGTCCCATGCCGGCCTCCAGTTGAGCGCGCGCCAAGTCGTCGGCCTCCGCCGTCTGCAGCAGCGGTCGGGGCTCGTTGATCCACAGGTTGTTGTCGCGCTCGATCGCCATGATGTCGGCATGCTTGGTGATCGCCCAGAACGGCCGGTACGGCGGCACGTCGACGTACGCGACGGGCGCATGAGCGCGAAGGTGTGCCATGGCGGCGTGCAGCCGCTCCTCGTCCGCGTAAGAGGTGGGATCCGCGAACACCCTCGCGGCGTCATCGACAATCGGCGCGCCCATGGCCTTCTCCTCGTTGAGTCGGTGGTCACGAGTCTCGACCATGGCGGGCGGTCAGGGGAAGAGCCGGTCTGTAGGCTTCGGCGACGTGCGTTCTGGACGCCGACGCGGCTGGGCGTCGGCCCTGCTTGTCGCGGCTCTCATGGTGACGGCGTGCGGCCACGACGCGACGACCACCGCCGATTCCACGCTGGTGCACACGCTCTCCGGCGCTCTACGGGGCGCGTTCAGCGACGACCACGTGCTGTTCGCCGGCATTCCGTACGCGGCGCCGCCGGTTGGAGCACTGCGCTGGAAACCGCCGCAGCCGGCGCCGTCGTGGCCGGGAGTGCGTGACGCGTCGAAGTACGGCGCGCGCTGCGTTCAAGACCAGGCGACCGACCGCGACTTCGGCCGAGCCGTCAGTGAGGACTGCCTGACGCTCAACGTGTGGGTGCCGAAACCTCGTAGCGCGCAGGGTCTTCCGGTGATTGTCTGGATTCACGGCGGCGGCTTCGTCAACGGCAGTGGCGACATCTACGACGCGCGCTGGCTGGCGGCACGCGGCGACATGATCGTCGTCACGTTGAACTATCGCCTCGGCGCGCTGGGCTTTCTCGCCCATCCGGCACTGGCCGACGCCGGCGACGTCGGCAACTACGGGCTGGCCGACCAGCAAGCGGCGCTGCGCTGGGTGCGCGACAACATCGCCGCGTTCGGAGGCGATCCGGCCAAAGTGACCGTCGCCGGCGAATCAGCGGGCGCGATGTCGGTGTGCGACCACCTCGTCGCCCCCGGGTCCGCGGGCCTGTTTCGGGCCGCGATCATCCAAAGCGGGCCGTGCCAGGCGCAAACCGATCAGGCCACCGCCGAACGCATCAGCCTCGACTACGCCGCGGCGGCGGGATGTCCCGATCCGGGGCTGGCCGCGTCGTGCCTGCGGGCGCTGCCGGTGGAGAAGCTGATCGGGCCGCCGGTGTACTACCGCCTGGCCGGCGACGGCATCACCGGTCCCGTCACCGGGACGTCGGTGCTCCCGCGCGACCCGATGGCTGCGATCGCCGGGGGAGAGGCGGCGCGTGTTCCGGTGCTGGTCGGCACCAATCGCGACGAGTTCACGCTGTTCGCCGCGACGCAGTATCTGAAGCAGGGCCGGATGCCGGACTATCCTGCCGTGCTGGCCGATGCTTTCGGAGCCGACGCCGGCCGGATCCTGCAACAGTATCCGCTGAGCCGCTTCCCGGACCCGGCGCTGGCGTACTCGACTGTCGCCACTGACGCTGTATTCGCCTGTCCGGCAACCGAATTAGCCGTCGGATTGCAGCGCAGCGCGAAGGTGTACGGTTACGAATTCAACGACCGTGACGCACCCGCGCCGGATCTACTGCGGACGCTGCCGTTTCCGGTCGGGGCCAGCCACTCCCTGGAGCTGCGCTACCTCTTCGACGTCGGGGGAGCGCCGTCATTGACGCCGGCCCAACAGAAGCTGTCAGACCGAATGATCCGATACTGGAGCAGCTTCGTGGCCACGGGCACACCGCGCGCCGACGGGGCACCGGAATGGCCGGCGCTTCAGGGCGAGCAGGGCCCGTGGATGTCTCTGCAGACGCCGGAGGTGCGCACGTTCACCTCGTTCAACGACGAGCACCAGTGCGGGTTCTGGGCGACCGTGCACTGAGCGCGTGGCGAAACGGCCGCGAACGTGAACTCAGTGCGCGCTGAGTCGGCGTGTCGCCGCAGCTGGTTCACGTTCGCGGGGCTCGGCGTCAGCTCCCGGGGGAATTTGGCGGCGCACCCGATGTAGGGCATACTGTTCAGGTTGCCTTGCGCAGGGGCGGTGCCTTCGCGGACTGCCCGGCCAGGGCATACGACCGGCGCCCACACGGGCGCGTCCGGTCCCACCCTCGATCGCGACGGATTTCCGGCCGCGTCTGAGGCTGCGTGCGGGCGACACACCCGACCGCGGGGGCCGGTGCACCAGGACAGGTGAACAGTGGCGGCACCGCGACAGTGGCGGCGCGACAGGAGTGAGGAAGAAGCGTGGCGGGACAGAAGATCCGCATCAGGCTCAAGGCCTACGACCACGAGGCGATCGACGCCTCGGCGCGCAAGATCGTCGAGACGGTCACCCGCACGGGCGCCAGCGTGGTCGGCCCGGTGCCGCTGCCTACCGAGAAGAACGTCTATTGCGTCATCCGCTCTCCGCACAAGTACAAGGACAGCCGGGAGCACTTCGAGATGCGCACCCACAAGCGGCTCATCGACATCCTCGACCCCACGCCGAAAACGGTCGACGCGCTGATGCGTATCGACCTGCCGGCCAGCGTCGACGTGAACATTCAGTAGGAGCTGGCAGACACCATGGCTAGGAAGGGCATTCTGGGCACCAAGCTGGGCATGACGCAGGTGTTCGACGAGAACAACCGCGTGGTCCCGGTGACGGTCGTCAAAGCGGGACCGAACGTGGTCACCCGCATCCGCACGCCGGAGCGCGACGGCTACAGCGCTGTGCAGCTGGCCTACGGCGAGATCAGCCCGCGCAAGGTGAACAAGCCGCTAGGCGGGCAGTACGCGGCCGCCGGCGTGAACCCGCGCCGGCATCTGGCCGAGCTGCGGCTCGACGATCCGGCGGCTGTCGCGGAGTACGAGGTCGGCCAGGAAGTGACCGCCGACATCTTCACCGACGGCAGCTATGTCGACGTGACCGGCACCTCCAAGGGCAAGGGCACCGCGGGCACCATGAAGCGCCATGGCTTCCGGGGCCAGGGTGCCAGCCACGGTGCGCAGGCCGTGCACCGGCGGCCGGGCTCGATCGGCGGCTGTGCCACTCCGGCTCGCGTATTCAAGGGCACGCGGATGGCCGGGCGGATGGGCAACGAGCGCGTCACCACCCAGAACCTGTTGGTGCACAAGGTCGATGCCGAAAACGGCGTGCTGTTGATCAAAGGCGCGATCCCCGGCCGCCGCGGAGGGCTGGTCATGGTGCGCAGCGCCGTCAAACGAGGTGAGAAGTAATGGCTGACACCCTCAAGATCGACGTCCGCAGCCCGGGCGGCAAGACCGACGGCACCGTCGAGCTGCCCGCCGAGCTGTTCGACGCCCCGGCCAACATCGCGCTGATGCACCAGGTGGTGACGGCCCAGCGTGCGGCGGCCCGCCAGGGCACGCACTCCACGAAGACCCGCGGCGAGGTCAGCGGCGGCGGCCGCAAGCCGTACCGTCAGAAGGGCACTGGCCGCGCCCGCCAGGGTTCGACGCGTGCGCCGCAGTTCACCGGCGGTGGCACCGTGCACGGTCCGAAGCCCCGGGACTACAGCCAGCGCACCCCGAAGAAGATGATCGCCGCGGCACTGCGTGGCGCATTGTCGGACCGTGCCCGCAACGGGCGGATCCACGCGGTCACCGAGATCGTCTCAGGCCAGACCCCGTCGACGAAGAGCGCCAAGTCGTTCCTCGCCGAGCTCACCGACCGCAAGCGCGTGCTGGTGGTCATCGGCCGTACCGACGAGACCGGCGCCAAGAGCGTTCGCAATCTGCCTGGGGTGCATGTGCTTTCGCCGGATCAACTGAACACCTACGACGTGCTGCTGTCCGACGACGTGGTGTTCTCGGTAGAGGCGCTGAATGCATTCATCGCGGCGAATGCGAAGACTCAGGAGGTGTCGGCCTGATGGCGACCGTGACCGACCCCCGCGACATCATCTTGTCCCCGGTGATCTCAGAGAAGTCCTATGGGCTGATCGAGGACAATGTGTACACGTTCATCGTGCACCCCGACTCCAACAAGACGCAGATCAAGATCGCGATCGAGAAGATCTTCAACGTCAAGGTGGCGTCGGTGAACACCGCCAACCGGCCGGGCAAGCGTAAGCGCACCCGCACCGGATTCGGCAAGCGCAAGGACACCAAGCGCGCGATCGTGACCCTGGCCCCCGGCAGCAAGCCGATCGACCTGTTCGGCGCGCCCGCGTAAGGGAAAGAGTTAGCAGAGATGGCAATTCGCAAGTACAAGCCCACGACGCCCGGCCGTCGCGGTGCCAGCGTCTCGGATTTCGCTGAGATCACCCGCTCCACCCCGGAGAAGTCGCTGGTGCGTCCGCTGCACGGGCATGGCGGGCGAAACTCACACGGGCGCATCACCACCCGGCACAAGGGCGGCGGCCACAAGCGTGCGTATCGCGTCATCGACTTCCGCCGCAACGACAAAGACGGCGTGAACGCGAAGGTCGCCCACATCGAATACGACCCGAACCGCACCGCCCGCATTGCGTTGCTGCACTACTTGGACGGCGAGAAGCGCTACATCATTGCGCCGCAGGGTCTTTCGCAGGGCGATGTGGTGGAGTCCGGCCCGAACGCAGACATCAAGCCCGGCAATAACCTGCCGCTGCGCAACATCCCGGCCGGCACCCTGATCCACGCGGTGGAGCTGCGTCCCGGCGGCGGTGCGAAGCTGGCCCGCTCGGCTGGGTCGAGCATCCAGCTGCTCGGCAAGGAAGGCAGCTACGCGTCGCTGCGCATGCCGTCCGGCGAGATCCGGCGCGTCGACGTGCGGTGCCGCGCCACGGTCGGCGAGGTAGGCAACGCCGAGCAGGCCAACATCAACTGGGGCAAGGCCGGCCGCATGCGCTGGAAAGGCAAGCGCCCCACGGTCCGTGGTGTCGTGATGAACCCGGTGGACCACCCGCACGGCGGCGGCGAGGGGAAGACCTCCGGTGGCCGCCACCCGGTCAGCCCGTGGGGCAAGCCCGAGGGCCGCACCCGCAAACCGAACAAGGCGAGCAACAAGCTCATCGTCCGACGCCGGCGCACCGGCAAGAAGCATCACCGGTAGGAGCGATAGGTAATGCCACGCAGCCTCAAGAAGGGCCCGTTCGTCGACGACCATCTGCTCAAGAAGGTCGACGCGCAGAACGAGAAGAACACGAAGCAGGTCATCAAGACCTGGTCGCGCCGGTCCACGATCATCCCCGACTTCATCGGGCACACGTTTGCGGTGCACGACGGCCGCAAGCACGTCCCGGTGTTCGTCACCGAGGCGATGGTGGGCCACAAACTCGGTGAGTTTGCGCCGACCCGGACGTTCAAGGGCCACATCAAGGACGACCGGAAGAGCAAGAGGCGATGACTTCTGTTGAGACGTACCCGAGTGCGACAGCCAAGGCGCGCTTCGTGCGAGTGTCGGCGACCAAGGCCCGCCGCGTGATCGACCTGGTGCGCGGCAAGCCGGTCGCGGAGGCGCTGGACATCCTGCGCTGGGCTCCGCAGCAGGCCAGCGGCCCGGTGGCCAAGGTGATCGCCAGTGCGGCGGCCAACGCGCAGAACAACAACGGGCTGGACCCGTCGACGCTCGTCGTCGCCACGCTGACCGCCGACGAGGGTCCGACCGCCAAGCGCATCCGTCCGCGCGCTCAGGGCCGTGCGTTCCGGATCCGCAGGCGCACAAGCCATATCACCGCGGTGGTGGAGAGCCGTCCGCGCCGCGACGAACGATCGGGGCGGTCGACGCGCGCGAAGCGGGCCGAGGCCAGCAAGGCAGCCGCGAAGGCGGCGCCCGCGAAGCAGGCGCCCGCGAAGAAGGCGCCCGCGAAGAAGGCGGAGCCCGCGAAGAAGGCGACGGCGAAGGCGCAAGAGGCTTCACAGGAAGCGAAGGGAGGCTCGCAGTAGTGGGCCAGAAGATCAACCCGCACGGCTTCCGGCTCGGTATCACCACCGACTGGAAGTCCCGCTGGTATGCCGACAAGCAGTACGCCGACTACATCAAAGAGGATGTGGCGATCCGGCGGCTGCTGGCCACCGGTCTGGAGCGCGCCGGCATCGCCGACGTGGAGATCGAGCGCACCCGCGACCGCGTCCGCGTCGACATTCACACCGCACGTCCCGGCATCGTGATCGGCCGGCGCGGCACCGAGGCTGACCGTATCCGCGCAGACCTGGAAAAGCTCACCGGCAAGCAGGTGCAGCTGAACATCCTCGAGGTGAAAAACCCTGAGTCGCAAGCACAGTTGGTCGCACAGGGCGTCGCCGAGCAGCTGTCGAACCGGGTGGCGTTCCGCCGCGCGATGCGCAAGGCAATCCAATCGGCGATGCGTCAGCCCAACGTCAAGGGCATCCGGGTGCAGTGCTCAGGCCGGCTCGGCGGCGCAGAGATGAGCCGCTCGGAGTTCTACCGCGAGGGCCGCGTTCCGTTGCACACGCTGCGCGCCGACATCGACTACGGCCTCTACGAGGCGAAGACGACGTTCGGCCGGATCGGCGTGAAGGTGTGGATCTACAAGGGCGACATCGTCGGCGGCAAGCGCGAACTCGCGGCCGCGGCACCAGCGGCGGACCGTCCGCGCCGGGAGCGTCCGTCGGGCACCCGGCCGCGCCGCAGCGGCGCGTCGGGCACCACCGCGACCGGCACCGACGTGAGCCGAGCCGCTGCCGAGGAGGGCTCGCCGGCGCAGGAGGCTGCGGCGGCAGTCGAAACCGGTTCTGCGCCCGATGTTCAGACGAGTGGCACCTCGAATGAGTCAGGGAGCTGAGCCATGTTGATTCCCCGTAAGGTCAAGCACCGCAAGCAACATCACCCGCGTCAGCGCGGCATGGCCAGCGGCGGCACCACGGTCAGCTTCGGCGACTACGGCATCCAGGCCTTGGAACACGCGTACATCACCAACCGGCAGATCGAGTCGGCGCGTATCGCGATCAACCGGCACATCAAGCGTGGCGGCAAGGTGTGGATCAACATCTTCCCGGACCGCCCGCTGACCAAGAAGCCGGCCGAAACCCGCATGGGTTCGGGCAAGGGCTCGCCGGAATGGTGGGTCGCCAACGTCAAGCCCGGCCGCATTCTGTTCGAGCTGAGCTACCCCAACGAGGAGACCGCCAGGGCCGCGCTGACCCGGGCGATCCACAAGTTGCCGATCAAGGCACGCATCGTGACCCGAGAGGAGCAGTTCTGATGGCAGTGGGAACCTCCGCTGGCGAACTGCGCGAGCTCACCGACGAGGAGTTGGTCGAGCGGCTGCGGGAGTCGAAGGAAGAGCTGTTCAACCTTCGTTTCCAGTCGGCCACCGGCCAGCTGTCCAACAACCGTCAGCTGCGCACCGTGCGCCGCGAAATCGCACGCGTGTACACGATATTGCGTGAACGTGAGTTGGGGCTGGCCTCCGGCCCCGGCAGTGAGGAATCGTAATGGCAGAGCAGGCTTCCGCCACGGGCGGCACTGGAACCGCAAAGCCGAAGGGCCCCAAGTACACTCCGCGCAAGGAGAAGCCGCGCGGTCGTCGTAAGACCGCGATCGGTTATGTGGTGTCGGACAAGATGCAAAAGACCATCGTCGTCGAGCTGGAAGACCGGGTGAAGCACCCGCTGTACGGCAAGATCATCCGCACCACCAAGAAGGTCAAGGCGCACGACGAGAACGGCGACGCCGGCATCGGTGACCGCGTTTCGCTGATGGAAACGCGTCCGCTGTCCGCAACCAAGCGCTGGCGGCTCGTCGAGGTGTTGGAGCGCGCCAAGTAGTCCCACCCGCGGCGTGCCGATGACGCGCTGTGTGCGGTCCTCATTTGTATGATCGGGGCCGCCGCTTCGCCGTAGCGGATGACGCAAGCCGGGTAGGTCCATGGTCCGAACTCTCGCAGTGATGGCGGCCGTCGTCGTCGCCCTGACCGGCTGCAGCGGATCGCGCTCGGATCCGTCGCCAACCACGGGCCCACAGGCGAAGGCCGATCAACCCGGCGGTGTGGTCGCGGACAGCCCGCTGACGAATCTCGACTCGGGTCTGCGGGACGCGGCGGCCTCGGCACGCCTGGTCACCTACACGTCACGGTCGGGGGTCAACGACTCGACTACCCGCGTCAGCGCATCGATCTTCGTGCCCATAGGCGACGCACCGCCAGGCGGGTTCCCGATCGTCGCACTCGGTCACGCCACCGCCGGCACCAAGCCCGAGTGCGCGCCGTCGCTGTCCGCCGATCTGCAGGGCTCGGCCGCAGTCGTGCAGGCGTTGTTGGGTCAGGGGTACGTCGTCACCGTCTCCGACTACCAAGGCCTGGGCAAGCCCGCGGTCGACGAGCACGTGTACCACCCGTATCTGGATTCCACGACGTCCGGATACAACCTGATCGACGCGGTCCGGGCCGTGCGCAACGTGGTCGCGCACACCTCGGCGTCGTGGGCCGCGGTGGGAATGAAGGAAGGCGGACAGGCCGCATGGGCCGCCAACGAGCTGGCCGAAAACTACGGGTATGGCCTGAAACTCGTTGGTACAGCAAGTATCTCGCCGATCGCCGATGTGATGGGACTCGTCGACGCGGCCCAGGCGGGGCAGCTTAGCGACCTCCAGAAGCTGACGCTGATCCGCTACCTCGCCGCGCTGAAGGCGGAGTTCCCCTACGACGTCAAGCTCGACAGTTACCGACGCGGTCACGCCGTGCAGCTGTGGGACGACGCGCTCGGCTGCACCGACCCGGCGTCGGGCCGGCCGCCGAAACTGGCGCAGGTGGGGCCTGAGGAGCTGCGGCCTGACGACACGGCGGCCGCCGAGACCCTGCGCGGCTACCTCCGGAAGACCAATCTTCCTCAGGGGCCTGCCCAAGCGCCGATGCTGGTGGTGTACAGCGACCAGGATCCTTCGACGCCGGCAGTCTGGACGAAGCGCGCACTGCAGGGGGCGTGCGCGATGGGCGACGTGATAACGATCCGGCGCGGCGACGAAGATGCGACGACCGGCGATGCACTGGCATGGATCGACGACCGCTTCCGAGGCCGGCCGGCGCCAGACGACTGTCAGTCGGTCCTGCAATCCACCCCGAGCGTCGGAAACCCATGACCAGGTCCGTGGTGACGCGAAACATTCAGCGCGCCTTCTCATTTCGTGAGCGACGATGACGCTTACCAGCGGCTGGCTGCCCATCGCGATCCAGGTTGTGACCGTCGCGGTGCTGGCGGTCTCGCTCGGCTGGCGGTATTCGCGCCGCACGGCAGTGCACCTGCTGGCCGCCGTCATGGTTGGGGTCGCGGTGGCGGCGGTTGTCCAGTTGTTCGTCAGATACCAGGGCTGGACCGGAAAGCTTCCGTCATGGGCGACCGTGTTTTGGGTGGCCATGGTTGGTTTCGCCGTCACAATTCTGGTGCTAGGTTGGCGCGGCGAGGCCTGGCGGCGGCGGGTGGCCGCGGTGGTGGCGGTTCCGCTGTGTGTGGTCTGCGCGGCGTCCGCGCTCAACACCGCTACGGGTTACTTCCCGACCGTTGAGTCCCTGTGGCAACGCGTGAGCGGAAGCCACCCGGCCGGCTGGATCGACCAGCCCACTCTGGCCGCGATGGTGCGCAGCGGAGCGAAACCCGCGGCAGGAGCATTCGTATGGGTCGAGATCCCCTCGCAGAGTTCAGGATTCCGCCACCGCACCGAGCTGGTCTACCTGCCCGCGGCATGGTTCCGGTCCAATCCGCCGCCGCGGTTACCGGCCGTCATGATGATCGGCGCGGAGTTCAGCCACCCGTCGGATTGGCCGCAATCCGCAGGAGCCGCGGCCATTTTGCCGCAGTTCGCCGCGCAGCATGGCGGTTACGCCCCTGTCGTGGTGTTTCCGGACTCGACCGGCACGTTCGACAACGACACCGAATGTGTGAATGGCCCCCGCGGTAACGCGGCCGATCATCTGACCAAAGACGTTGTCCCGTTCATGGTGTCGCGGTTCGGCGTGAGCGCCGATCCGTCGAACTGGGGACTGGTCGGCTGGTCGTCAGGCGGCACCTGCGCGTTGATGACCGCGGTGATGCATCCCGAGTTGTTCAGCGCCTTCGTCGACCTCGATGGTCAACTGGGTCCCAACGCCGGCACACAGCGGCAGACGATTGCCCGGCTGTTCGGGGGTGACAGCGACGCGTGGGCTGCCTTCGACCCGAAGACCGTGATCGAAAGACGCGGCTCGTACGCCAACATGTCGGCATGGCTCGGCGTCTCCGGCCAGGTCCCGACCGTACACCGGCCGGCGGGGAGCGGACCTGTTCCTGAGCAGGCGACGGCGGCCTGGGACCCGTACTCGGAACGGCACGCCGACAACGCGAACAAGATGTGCGCGTTGCTCAGCGCACATGGAGTCGAATGCGCGGTCGTCGGCTATCGGGGTGGGCACGATTTCCAATCCGCCGGTGCCGGATTCGCCGCGTCGCTGCCATGGCTGGCCGGCAAGCTCGGCACACCCAACGTGCCCAGGATCGGTTTGCCGGGCGCCGGCTGACGCATCCGCTACGGCATCAGCCGGGGTTCGGCTGAACAAACTGACAGCAATCAGTAACGCCCCCGTTGATAACTTTTGCGCTGATCGGCACTGGCGAAGCATTCGGCTGGTTACCATCAGCGCTAATGAAATCAGCTAAGACGTGGTTGCTGGGTGCCGCATGGTTGATGACGCTCGGGTTGGCCGCCGGCTGGCCGCCGGTGATCGCGTCGGCTGACGACGGGCTTCCCGCTGATTCGCCGACTCTCGCGTACCGGACGTTGGGACTGGACCCGAGCCTGTCGTTCTACGGAACCCAGGGCACCCAGAACCTGACCGTTCCGGTTCCGCGGGGGTTGGTGCCCGCGTCGGTGAACGCGACGGTCGAGCTGCCGCCGAACCTGCGCAGCGGCACGATCACCGTGTCGCAGGACGACCGCACGATCTCGCGGGTCGACGTGCCGAACACCGACCGGGCGCCGATTGTGATTCCGCTCGCCGGCGCGGAGATCGTCGACAACGCGGTCACAGTGGTCCTGCGCAGCACGTTGTTTCCCGTCGAAGGGTTCTGCCTCTACGACCCGACGATTCCGCTGCGGCTCGTCGACCTGTCGTTGACCTACGCCGGGGTGGAGGCCGCGCCGGCGACCGTCGCCGACTTCTTGCCGCCGGTGCTGCAGAAGCTCACGATCTTCTTACCGGCCAAGCCCACCCGAGCCGAGTCCGACGCCGCGGTGCGGTTGACCGCCGCCACTGTGGCCCACTACGGCAAGCAGCCCACCGATGTCAGTGTGCTGCCGTTGCCGGGGGACGCCCCGAGGCCGCCCGCACCGTCGCAGCCGCTGGAGCGTCAAGTGGTGATCAAGGAGGACCCGACCAGTGGGCTGAGCCTCCAGGGCGGCACCGGCGTGCCGTCGTTGTTGATCTCGGGCCCGGCCAACGAGCTGACCAACCAGACCAGGCTGCTGTCCCGAGACATCTCCCGGTTGGCGCTGTCGTCGAAAGCCGTTGTCGGACCGCTTCGTTCGAGCCCGCAGCTGCCGCCCGACTCGGTGACGATCCGGGATCTTGGCCAACCCGGCGTCAACAGCACGGCACTGGCGCCGCAAGTCTCCATTGCGCTCGACCAGACCCGGCTCGGCCGTTCGGTGCGCAATGTCCGTGTGCACCTTCAGGGTTCGTACACTCCATTGCCTTCGAGCGTGGCCGGCAGCGTCATCGTGGCGATCGGCGGCCAGACGATCGATCGGTGGCCCGCCGAGGCCAAGGGCGTGATCGACCGCTGGGTGAACGTCCCCGACAACCTGCTGCTGCGCTACACGAATCTGGGCGTGGCGATCGACATCGCCGGAAACACCGGCCGCTGCGGTGAGTTCCAGCCGATCACCCTGACCATCGACGGCGCGACGACGGTGACCACTCAGGCCGCGGTGCCGCCGGCTCCGCGCGGCTTCCAGTCACTGCCGCAGGCACTGCTGCCGCGGGTGGAAATCGGCATCGGTGACGATTCGTTCGCCGACACGGTGCGTGCGGCGCAGATCGTCGAAGGGCTGCAACGGCTGAGCTCGCTGCCGATGGACACGCACGTGACGTCGCTGTCCGAAGCCCGCAACTCCGCTCTGCCGGCGCTGCTGGTAACCGCCAACGGTTGGGACGACGAACACCTCAAGCTGCCCGTCAGCGCGGGCAAAGGCAACGAGATCGGCGTGGCCGGACTGGACGGTACAGGAGGTGCCACGACCCTCACGCTCGATCCGTCTCTGCGATTCGCTTCGTTGCAGACCGTATACGACGGCAACCGCCCTCTGATCATTGCGACCTCGACTGCCGTTCCCGCGCAACTGGATACGTTGCTCGGCTGGCTGGACGCCGACGTGCGCCGATGGGAGCGGCTGTCCGGCGAAGCGGTTCTGCAGCCGGAGGGGCGCGATCCGGTCCAAGTGCCGCCGGCGCCGGCCGCCGCCCAGGCGTCGTCGGGAGACGACAGGGCGTGGGTGTGGTGGGCGGCCGGCGTGGCGGTTGCGGCGGGTGCAGTCGGCGCGGGCTGGGCCGTCCTGCGAAAGAGGCGTCGAGAACCGGGCGGCTGACGTGACGACGACGCTGCAGCCGAGTCCGGCGGATACCGCATCCAAGCGAACACCCTGGATGCACCTGTTGCATCCGGCGTTCCGGGTTGCGTTGCGGTGGCTCTACATCGGTGCGGTGACGGTCATGGCGTTCCACAGGTCGCTGGCGAACGTCGTCGAGGTCACGTTCGACGGCGGCATGGGCGGCTACGTATGGACAGTTCCACTCGCGGCAATCCTCGCCGCCGTCAGCGTCGCGCGGCGCGATCGCACCGAGCTGCCGATCCATGACCGCCAAACCGACATCATCGTCGGGACAATGGGTTTGGTGCTCGCCATGATGATCCAAGGCGTGCTGCTGGCGCGCTATGCGCTTTATTTCCACCTGCTGCGGCTAGACCTGGTGGCGTTGTGGCTGTTCTTGGTGAGCTCGGCGGTGGTGCTGTTCGGCCTTCGTCCGGTGACGCGGTTCGTGTGGGTGTGGCTGCTGCTGCTGATGATCTTCCCGCTGCCCTACTATTTGACCGTCATCGTGCTGGGCGGCTCTCATGTCGCCGGCGGAGCCGCGACGCTGATCATCGCCGCGTTCGCCACCGCGATCGGGGTCGGCCGCACCGTTCGGCGAGCGGTGATCGGCTCGACCCTTGCATGGGGTGTGGGCTTCGCGGTGCTCATCGTCATGGCGGTGTTCTTCCCCGACGCCCCA
The DNA here is from genome assembly GCF_059812855.1 of Mycobacterium sp. NGS35. Lineage (NCBI taxonomy): Bacteria > Bacillati > Actinomycetota > Actinomycetes > Mycobacteriales > Mycobacteriaceae > Mycobacterium > Mycobacterium sp. NGS35. The sequence goes on along the minus strand of NZ_JCALDL010000001.1, from coordinate 480,676 downwards.
TTACTTGCGTACCAACTGATTCCGGTGGTGACGGCGATCTCGCTCGTCGGCGTGGTGCTGTTCCTGCATCGCCGGCGCGGCAAAGAGAAGCGCTTCTTGGAGCGCAAAATCGAACCCCTGGCAGCGGGTCAGGTGTGGGTCGGCCTGCCGGTGCTGTTCGCGGTGGCGCTGGCGGTGTCCACCATGAAGTTGCCCACCTCACCGGCGCCCCCGACCACCGAGATCAGCTCGATGACGTTCGCCAACGCCCCGCTTGTGCCCACCGGATGGAAGCTCACCGAGCAGGAGCACTTCACCTGGATTCGGCGGCTGTACGGCAAGTCGGCGAACGTCACCCGGCAGTGGATGCAGGCCACCTCGGGAAATCCGAAGTGGGACAAGTTCGGACGACCCCGGACGGTCGTGGTGGACAGCGTCGTGACCCGGCGCCCGATGTCGTTCGAGGTGTACCCGACCACCTTGCTCTACGACCTCACCGACACCCGGCTCAGTCCGCCGCACACCGTGGATCTCGGCTACGGCGTCACCGGGCAGCTGGTCTCGGTTGTCGACGACAAACTCTTGGTGAGCTGGAACTCGTTGTCGTGGACGTGGCGTAATCCCCGTGAAGCGCAGCGCATCGTCGTGCTGTCAGTGGACAACCACGAGCCCGACGCGCCGTTTCCCACTCCCACCGGCGGAACCGCCTCGACGTTGAACTCGATGTTCACGATTCTGTTCCGCGGCAACTCGGCGGTCAGTGACCGCAACCCCGTGTTCAAGGACGCTGACATGCTGACCGCGTTCGGTCGGGCGCTGGTGAAAGACAAGCTGCGAGCCCAAACCTTATGACCGTCGAATCTCATAGCCATTACGACACCTTCTCCAGTGCCGAGCGGGAACACGCGCTGCACCGGGCGATCAACGGGCTGCGCGAAGACGACCCGATCCATTCGGCCGCCGAGGCGATTTCAGGGTGGCAGCGGCCGGCCCTCATCATCCTTCTGGTGACCGTCATCGGTTGCGTGGTCTGGAAACCGATGCAGACCGCGGTCGTTGTGGTGGGGCTGTGCACGTTGGCCTATGTGTGCACGATGGTCGACCGGGTTGCGATTTTCCGGCGCGGCTTGGCGTCACGGCCCATCGTGGTGACCGACGAAGAGGCGCGGGCCATCCCGGACGCGGACCTGCCGCCCTACACGATCCTGGTGCCGGCCTACAACGAACCCGAAGTGGTGGGCAACCTGATCGGGGCGATCGGGGCACTGGAGTATCCGCGCGAGAAGCTGCAAGTGCTGCTGCTGCTGGAAGCCGACGACCACGTCACGATCGCGGCGGCAAAGGATTGCGGTGAATCCCAGGCGATCACGATCATCCTCGTGCCACCCGCCGAGCCGCGCACCAAGCCGAAGGCATGCAACTACGGGCTGCACTTCGCGACAGGTGAGATCGTCACGATCTACGACGCCGAGGACCATCCCGAGCCGCTGCAGTTGCGACGGGTGGTGGCCGCCTACAACGCTCTACCGGACAACGTCGCGTGTGTGCAGGCGAAGCTGGCTTATCACAACGGCCACCAGAATCTGCTGACCGGCTGGTTCACCGCCGAATACGGGCTGTGGTTCGGCTACTTGCTGCCGGGCCTCATGCGAACGAATTCCCCTATCCCGCTGGGTGGTACGTCCAACCACATCCTGTCGCCGGTGCTCGACAAGATCGGTGCATGGGACCCGTTCAACGTCACCGAAGACGCGGACCTGGGGCTGCGCATCGCGGCCTCCGGTTACCAGACGGCCGTCGTCGACTCGGTCACCCTGGAAGAGGCCAACAGCGACCCCATCAACTGGGTAAGGCAGCGATCCCGTTGGTACAAGGGCTATTTGCAGACCTGGCTGGTGCACATGCGCCAGCCTAGGGAGTTGCTGCGGACCATCGGCTGGCGCAGTTTCATCCGGTTCAATCTCGTGGTCGGCGGCACCCCCATTGTCGCGGTGCTCAACCTCGCCTTCTGGTTGATCACGGTGTTGTGGTTCTTGGGCCAGCCCGCGGCCGTCGGCGCCGTCTTTCCCGCATACATCTACTTCCCTGCGTTGTGTGCGTTGGTGCTGGGCAACGCAGCCACGTTGTACATGAACTTCATCGCGCTGCGCGAAGACGATCGCGCTGACCTGATCGTGCCCGCGCTGACGGTCCCCCTGTTCTGGTTGATGATGAGCGTCGCCGCCGCCAAGGGCCTGTACCAGTTGATCCGCAATCCCTCCTACTGGGAGAAGACTTTTCACGGGCTCGATCGCCGCGACGACGAGGACGCGCAACAGTGAGAATCGGCTGGCTTTCCGGCCGCCGGCTCAAGATCGTCGTCTTCTCTGCCGCTTCCGTGACTTATCTGACGGTGGGCTACTGGCTGCAGGTGTGCCACGGGTTCATCCTCGGCGACGCGCTGTCGCGGGTCTCGGCGGCGCAGAGCGTGCTCTTCAGCCGTGAACCGCACTTGGCGGCGATCGGCTTCATCTTCACGCCGCTGACTGCGATGGTGCAGCTGCCCGCAATCTTGCTCAGCCCGTTGTGGCCGGCGATGACCGAACGGGCCTTCTCGGGGACGATCATGTCGTCGATCTTCATGGCGGGTGCCGTGATTCAGATCCTGTCGATCGGGCTGGACCGCGGCCTACCGCGACGGTACTCGCTGGCCATCGCTGCGCTGTTTGCGCTCAACCCGATGATCGTCTTCTACGGGTCCAACGGCATGAGCGAAGCCCCGTTCCTTTTCTTCCTGGTGTGGGCGGTGCGCCGGTTGATCATGTGGATGACCGACGACGACGTGCACCACCTCGTTGCCGCCGGCGGTGTCGCGATGGGACTGGCTTACCTCACCCGCTACGACGCGGTCGCGTGCATCGCTGCGACCGGTCTGCTGGTGGGTGTCACCACGTATCTGCGTGCGCGCCCTGCGCCGCGAATTCGCCGTGCCTTGCTGGACACGATCCTGGTCAGCGGACCCGGCTTCGCCGCATTCGTCGGATGGGCGGTGACCAGCTGGCTGATCACCGGCCAGGCGTTCGCCCAATTCAGTTCGCAATACGGCAATTCCGCGATTCTGCAGCAGTCGGGCGGTGCGACGGATGATGTGACCGGTGGACTGCGGTTCGCGCTTGTCTGCACCGCGCTGCTGGCGCCGACCTTGGTGCCGATCGCGGTCTGGGCCGGCGTCGCGCGATGGCGGTGGCGCAACTGGCCGGTGTTGCTGGTGCCGCTGGTGATGTACGGTGCGGCGCTGAGCTTTCAGGCGCTGAGCTACGCGACCGGCTCCACGTTCGGATTCCTGCGGTTCTACATCGTGGCGGTGCCGTTCGCGGCCACACTGGCACTGCTGGCCGCACCCGAAGGTGTGGTGATGCCCGCGAAGCGGCGTGGGCGGTATGCACCGGCCCAGCCGCCGCCCGTGCCAGTCACCCGGCGGTTGCGGTGGGCGTCAGCCGGCGTGGTGGCGGCCTTGGCCGTCAGCATCCCGGTGACCGCATGGGGGATGAGCCAACCGAGATACGCGCCGCAGGAATACGCGCTGGGCGCTGTGCTGTCTCCACAACCGGACAGCGTGACGACCCGCAAAGCCATCGAGCATCGCATCGCCGCGTCGTTCTCCACCGAGCGCCAGATCGCGGCATACCTGGACCGGCTCAACCTGCCGGACAGCTCGATTCTCACCGACACCGTCTACGGATTCGCGATCGTCGCCGCATCGCAGCGGCCCAAGACCTTCGTCGTGCCGTCCGATCCCGACTTCGTCGCGCTGCTCAACGATCCGGTCGGCGGCAATATCCAGTACATGCTGGTCGTTCCGCCGACCGGCCGCGGCGCCTCGGATGCGTTAAACCTGCGTTACCCGACGCTGTACGACACCGGCGCCGACGTCGCCACGCTGGAACTGGAGGTTCCCAACAACGGCGACAGCCAGCCGACCTGGCGGCTCTACCGGGTGAACAAGCCTGTGCCCGCGAGTTGAGGCTCACCGCAGCCTGTTTCGGGTGGTCTGGAACTCCGATGCCGTCGGTGGGCGGCTCGTCGATTTCTCAGCTGACGTCGACGTTGCCGGTGTAGTGTCCGGGCCACGTCGGGATCAGAAACAGCAGGACGGAGCCGATGATGGCGGCTGAGTTTGCGGGCAAGATCGAGCTGGATATTCGAGATTCCGAGCCGGACTGGGGGCCGTACGCGGCGCCGACCGCCCCTGCGGGGGCACCCAACATTCTCTACATCGTCTGGGACGACAACGGCATCGCCACGTGGGACTGTTTCGGCGGACTCGTCGAGATGCCCACCATGAGCCGTATCGCCGCACAGGGCGTGCGGCTTTCGCAGTTTCACACCACGGCACTGTGTTCGCCGACGCGTGCGTCACTGTTGACCGGACGCAACGCGACCACCGTCGGCATGGCAACCATCGAGGAGTTCACCGACGGATTCCCGAATAGCAACGGACGCATTCCGTTCGACACCGCACTGATCTCCGAGGTGCTCGCCGAGCGCGGCTGGAACACCTACTGTCTGGGCAAGTGGCACCTGACCCCGCTCGAGGAATCGAACCTGGCTGCCACCAAACGCCACTGGCCGTTGTCACGCGGCTTCGAGCGGTTCTACGGTTTCATGGGCGGGGAAACCGACCAGTGGTATCCCGACCTCGTCTACGACAACCATCCCGTCGCCCCGCCGGCCACGCCCGAGGAGGGCTACCACCTGTCGAAAGACCTGGCCGACAAGACAATCGAGTTCATCCGCGACGCGAAGACGATCGCTGTGGACAAGCCATGGTTCTCCTACGTCTGCCCGGGCGCCGGTCATGCGCCGCACCACGTGTTCAAAGAATGGGCCGACAAGTACGCGGGCACCTTCGATATGGGTTACGAGCGTTATCGCGACATCGTCCTGGAAAACCAGAAAAGGCTGGGCATCGTCCCGCCCGACACCGAGCTGTCGCCGCTCAACCCGTACTCAGATGTCAAGGGGCCCAACGGCGAACCGTGGCCGCTGCAGGACACCGTGCGGCCCTGGGACAGCCTGGCCGACGAAGAAAAGAAGCTGTTCTGCCGGATGGCGGAGGTGTTCGCCGGTTTCCTGTCCTACACCGACGCCCAGCTCGGCCGCATCCTGGACTACCTCGAAGAGTCCGGCCAGCTCGACAACACGATCATCGTGGTGATCTCCGACAACGGCGCCAGTGGCGAGGGCGGCCCGAACGGTTCGGTGAACGAGGTGAAGTTCTTCAACGGGTACATCGACACCGTCGAGGAAAGCCTGCGGTTCTACGACAACCTCGGCGGGCCGGACACCTACAACCACTATCCGATCGGGTGGGCGATGGCGTTCAACACGCCGTACAAGCTGTTCAAGCGTTACGCCTCCCACGAGGGCGGTATCGCCGATACCGCAATCATCGGCTGGCCCAAGGGTATTCGGGCGCGTGGCGAGGTGCGGGACAACTACATCAACGTCTGCGACATCACACCTACGGTGTACGATCTTCTAGGCGTCACGCCGCCGGACACCGTCAAAGGTATTGCGCAGAAGCCACTCGACGGCATCAGTTTCAAAGCGGCCCTTGACGATCCGTGTGCAAAAACCGGCAAGGACACGCAGTTCTACACGATGCTGGGCACCCGCGGCATTTGGCATCGAGGCTGGTTCGCCGACACCGTGCACGCTGCCACGCCGTCGGGCTGGTCGCACTTCGAGCAGGACCGCTGGGAGCTGTTTCACATCGACGTCGACCGCAGCCAATGCCACGACTTGGCGTCGCGGGAGCCGGACAAGCTCGAGGAGATGAAACAGCTCTGGTTCGCCGAAGCGGCCAAGTACAACGGACTGCCGTTGGCCGACTTGAACCTTCTGGAAACCATGACCCGGTGGCGGCCGTATCTCGCCGGCGACAGGAAAAGCTTCACGTACTACCCCGACACCGCCGAAGTGGGAATCGGTGCGGCGGTGGAGATTCGGGGGCAGTCGTTTTCCGTGCTGGCCGAAGTGTCCGTCGACACCACCGGCGCCGAAGGTGTGCTGTTCAAGCAGGGCGGTGCGCACGGCGGGCATGTGCTGTTCATTCAGGACGGCAGGCTGCACTACGTCTACAACTTCATGGGCGACGAAGAACAGAAGGTCTCGGCACCGGGCCCGGTGCCGCTGGGCAGGCACGTCTTCGGTGTCCGCTATGGCCGAGTGGGCATCGTCGAGGGCAGTCACACACCTGTAGGAGAAGCCACGCTTTACGTCGACGAGCAGGCGGTGGCGGCCCGGGCGGAAGTCAAGGCCCACCCGGGCACCTTCGGCCTGGCGGGAGCGAGCCTGTCGGTCGGGCGTAACAGCGGGTCGGCGGTCTCGGCTGCCTACAAAGCGCCGTATGCGTTTACCGGCGGAACGATCGACCAGGTGGTCGTCGACATCTCCGGGCAGCCCTACGAGGACCTGGAGAAGGAGTTGGCGCTGGCGTTCGCGAAGGACTAGAAAACTGTCGGCGGTGTATTTGTGTGTATGAAGCGCACCAACATCTATCTCGACGCGAGAGCGAACAGCAACGCTGGACCGGCTCGCCGAACAGGAAGGGGTGTCACGGGCCTCGAGCGGGCGACGTTGAACGTCCGGCATTTCCGGTGTTGGCCGAACTACATCCACCGTTCACGATGGCGTGAGCGTCGGGCGTCAGCGGCGGATGCACGCCTTACTCTGGGCACATGCTGACGGAGCTGGTCGAATTGCCCGGCGGGTCGTTCCGCATGGGGTCGACGAGCTTCTACCCCGAAGAGGCGCCCGTCCACACCGCCACTGTCGCGGGATTCGCGATCGAGCAGCATCCGGTGACGAATCAGCAGTTCGCCGAATTCGTCTGTGCCACAGGGTATTTGACGGTCGCCGAGCAGCCGCTTGATCCTGCGCTGTATCCGGGGGCGGCCGTCGCCGACCTGGTGCCCGGCGCAATGGTGTTCAAACCCAGCGCCGGCCCCGTCGATCTGCGCGACTGGCGGCAGTGGTGGGACTGGGCGCCCGGGGCGAGCTGGCGCCACCCGTTCGGGCCCTACAGCGACGTCGTCGCCAAGCCCGACCACCCCGTCGTACAGATCGCCTACCCGGACGCGTGGGCGTACGCGCAATGGGCGGCCCGGCGACTGCCCACCGAGGCCGAGTGGGAGTACGCAGCCCGGGCCGGCTCGACGTCGGTATATCCCTGGGGTGACGAGCCACGTCCCGGTGGCCGGCTGATGGCCAACACGTGGCAGGGCCGCTTCCCCTACCGCAACGACGGCGCCGACGGCTGGGTGGGGACGTCACCGGTCGGCACGTTTGCCCCCAACGGCTTCGGGCTCGTCGACATGATCGGCAATGTCTGGGAGTGGACCACCACCGAATACTCGCCGCACCACCGCGTCGGCGGCGCGTGCTGTGCACCGTCGAACACCATCCCGTCGGCAAATCCGAGCGTCAACCAGACGCTGAAAGGCGGCTCGCATCTGTGCGCACCCGAGTACTGCCACCGGTACCGCCCCGCCGCCCGGTCTCCGCAGGCGCGCGACACCGCCACCACGCACATCGGATTTCGGTGCGTCGCAGGCTGACCGTTTAGCCGATTCCGCCAACGGGCAAAGAAGTGCACATGACGCACAGCAACCCCACAGAGAACCACCGTGTCCGCAACGTCGTCGCAGCCGGAACGTCGATCGCCGCCGGCGCATTGCTCTTGGTCACCGGACTGCTGACCTTCTTCCAGGGCGTGTCGGCGGTGGTCAACGACGAGTTGCTGGTGGTCACCGCCGACTACGTGTACAAGTTCAACACCACGGTGTGGGGCTGGATCCACATCGTGCTGGGTGTCGTGCTGTCGGCGATCGCCATCGGCCTCATCACCGGCCGGGACTGGGCGCGCGTCGGGGCCATTGTGATCGCGTCGGTGTCGATCGTCGTGATGTTCTTGTGGCTGCCCTACTACCCGGTGTGGTCGCTGGTGGTGATCGCACTGGACGTGATCGTGATCTGGGCTGTCGCGACGTGGGACAGGGGCGTGGACAGCACGCTCAGATGAGCGCGAGCGTGCGCCGTCGTCCGGGTGGAGGCGGCGTGTCGCTGTGCAAACACGCCCGCTCGCGGGGTGAGGCGGGCAATTTGGCTGCTCGCGGGTCGTCCCCTAGAATCTAGGGGTTGCCTTGGGCAGACCTCGGCTGGCCGCGTTCGCGCTGGTTGGCCCCGCGTGCCCTTCGGTGACGCCAAGACCGCGCACGTTCGGGCTTTCCCTCGGCGTGCACATACCACTGTCGAGGAGATCTTGTGATCCAGCAGGAATCGCGGCTCAAGGTCGCCGACAACACGGGCGCCAAGGAGATCTTGTGCATCCGGGTGCTCGGCGGCTCGTCGCGACGCTACGCCGGCATCGGCGACGTGATCGTCGCGACCGTGAAGGAGGCCATCCCTGGGGCCAACGTCAAGCGCGGTGACGTGGTGCGCGCCGTGGTGGTGCGCACCGCCAAGGAGCGCAGGCGTGCGGACGGCAGCTACATCAAGTTCGACGAGAACGCGGCCGTGATCATCAAGGCCGACAACGATCCGCGCGGCACGCGCATCTTCGGGCCCGTCGGCCGCGAGCTGCGCGAAAAGCGGTTCATGAAGATCGTCTCGCTGGCCCCGGAGGTGTTGTAGATGAAAATCCACAAGGGCGACACCGTGCTCGTCATCTCCGGTAAAGACAAGGGCGCCAAAGGCAAGGTGCTCAAGGCGTTCCCGAAAGACAACAAAGTGCTCGTCGAGGGCGTCAACCGGATCAAGAAGCACACCGCCGTCTCCACCAACCAGCGCGGCGCCCGCTCGGGCGGCATCGTCACTCAGGAAGCGCCGATTCACGTGAGCAACGTGATGATCGTCGACTCCGACGGCAAGCCCACCCGCGTCGGCTACCGCATCGACGAAGAGACCGGCAAGAAGGTCCGCGTCTCCAAGCGCAACGGCAAGGACATCCCATGACGACGGTCGAAAAGATCCAGCCCCGCCTCAAACTTCGCTATCGCGAAGAGATCCGTGGCGCGCTGCAGCAGCAGTTCGGCTACGCGAACGTGATGCAGATCCCGGGCATCGTCAAGGTCGTCGTCAACATGGGCGTCGGCGACGCCGCCCGCGACGGCAAGCTCATCAACGGCGCAGTCAACGACCTGGCGCTGATCACCGGCCAGAAGCCCGAGATCCGGCGGGCCCGCAAGTCGATCGCGCAGTTCAAGCTCCGCGAAGGCATGCCGATCGGTGCGCGGGTGACGCTGCGCGGCGACCGGATGTGGGAGTTCTTGGACCGGTTGATCACGATCGCGCTGCCGCGTATCCGCGACTTCCGCGGGTTGAGCCCCAGACAGTTCGACGGCACCGGCAACTACACCTTCGGGCTCACCGAGCAGTCGGTGTTCCACGAGATCGACGTGGACAAGATCGACCGGCCGCGCGGCATGGACATCACCGTCGTCACCTCGGCGACGACCGACGAGGAAGGACGGGCGCTGTTGCGGGCACTCGGCTTTCCCTTCAAGGAGAACTGATGGCGAAGAAGGCCTTGGTCAACAAGCAACAGCGCAAGCCGAAGTTCAAGGTGCGCGCGTACACGCGGTGCAGCCGGTGTGGCCGTCCGCACGCGGTGTATCGCAAATTCGGGTTGTGCCGAATCTGCCTGCGGGAGTTGGCGCACGCCGGCCAGTTGCCGGGCGTGCAGAAGGCTAGTTGGTGAGGTCGATGAGCGCTTGCGCGAAGAGCATTGAGGTAGCCCGATGACGATGACGGATCCCATCGCAGACTTTCTGACGCGTCTGCGCAACGCCAATTCGGCGTACCACGACGAAGTTCGGTTGCCGCACAGCAAGATCAAGGCCAACATCGCCGAGATTCTCAAGAACGAGGGCTACATCGCGGACTACCGCACCGAAGATGCCCGCGTCGGCAAATCGCTTGTGGTGCAACTGAAGTACGGCCCCAGCCGGGAACGAAGCATCGCGGGACTGCGCCGCGTGTCCAAGCCAGGTTTGCGCGTGTACGCCAAGTCCACCAACCTGCCGCGGGTGCTCGGCGGCCTCGGTGTGGCCATCATCTCCACCTCGTCGGGTCTGAAGACCGACCGTCAGGCGGCCCGCGAGGGCGTCGGTGGCGAAGTCCTCGCGTACGTGTGGTGAGGGGGAACGGAACAGATGTCGCGTATTGGTAAGCAGCCGATTCCCGTTCCGGCGGGCGTCGACGTCACGATCGACGGCCAGAACGTCTCGGTGAAGGGACCCAAGGGCGAGCTCGCGTTGCAGGTTGCCGAGCCGATCACCGTGTCACGCAACGACAACGGGGAGATCATCGTCAGCCGGCCGAACGACGAGCGGCGCAACCGCTCGCTGCACGGGCTGTCGCGCACGCTGGTGAGCAACCTGGTCACCGGTGTGACGCAGGGCTACACCACGAAGATGGAGATCCACGGCGTCGGCTACCGCGTGCAGCTGAAGGGCAACAACCTCGAATTCGCGCTCGGTTACAGCCATCCCGTGGTGATCGAGGCGCCTGAGGGCATCACGTTCGCGGTGGAGAGCCCGACGAAGTTCTCGATCTCGGGCATCGACAAGCAGAAGGTCGGCCAGGTTTCGGCGAACATCCGCCGGTTGCGCCGTCCCGACCCGTACAAGGGCAAGGGCGTGCGCTACGAGGGCGAGCAGATCCGCCGCAAGGTCGGAAAGACGGGCAAGTAAATGACGAGTACCGAAAACAAGCACAAGCCGGTCGGCCAGAGTGTGTCCGCTGTGCGGCGTGCCGGGCGGCTGCGCCGCCACGCCAGGCTGCGCAAGAAGCTGTCGGGAACGGCCGAACGTCCCCGCTTGGTGGTGCACCGGTCGTCGCGGCACATTCACGTGCAGCTGGTGAACGACCTCACCGGCACCACGCTGGCCGCCGCGTCGTCCATCGAGGCCGATGTCCGGGCAGTGCAGGGCGACAAGAAGGCCCACAGCGTGCGGGTGGGGCAGTTGATCGCCGAGCGCGCCAAGGCTGCTGGCATCGACACCGTGGTGTTCGACCGCGGCGGCTACACCTATGGCGGACGGATCGCCGCGCTGGCCGATGCGGCACGAGAAGGCGGGCTGAAGTTCTGATGACTTTGACTTTCGACGAAGGGACAGCATGATGGCCGAGCAGGCGGGTGGCCCGCCGGTATCCGAGGGCCGCACCGAAACTCGCGACCAGCGCGACGGACCCCGCGAGGGGCGCGGCCGCCGCGAGGGCCGTGGCCGCGACGGCGGCGAGAAGAGCAACTACCTCGAACGCGTCGTCGCGATCAACCGCGTGTCCAAGGTGGTCAAGGGTGGCCGCCGGTTCAGCTTCACCGCGCTGGTGATCGTCGGCGACGGCAACGGGATGGTCGGTGTCGGCTACGGCAAGGCCAAAGAGGTGCCGGCCGCGATCGCCAAGGGCGTGGAGGAAGCGCGCAAGAACTTCTTCCGGGTGCCGCTGATCGGCGGCACGATCACCCATCCCGTGCAGGGTGAAGCCGCCGCAGGCGTGGTGCTGCTGCGCCCGGCCAGCCCGGGTACCGGCGTGATCGCCGGCGGCGCCGCGCGGGCGGTGCTGGAATGTGCTGGCGTGCATGACATTTTGGCCAAGTCGCTGGGCAGCGACAACGCGATCAACGTGGTGCATGCGACGGTGGCCGCGCTGAAGCTGCTGCAGCGTCCGGAGGAAGTGGCGGCCCGCCGCGGCCTGCCGATCGAGGATGTCGCGCCGGCCGGCATGTTGCGCGCTCGGCGCGAGAACGCAGCGCTGGCGGCGTCGGCGGCGCGTGAAGGAACGGCGTGACCATGGCAGACGTTCGAATCACCCAGGTGCGCAGCACCATCGGCGCCCGCTGGAAGCAGCGGGAGAGCCTGCGGACATTGGGCCTGCGGCGCATCCGTCATTCCGTGGTGCGTGAGGACAATCCGCAGACCCGTGGCCTGATCGCGGTAGTGCGCCACCTCGTGGAAGTAGAAGCAGTCGAGGCGAACAAATGACGATCAAGCTGCACGACCTCAAGCCCGCACCCGGGTCGAAAACCAAGCGCACCCGCGTCGGCCGCGGTGAAGGCTCGAAGGGCAAGACCGCCGGCCGCGGCACCAAGGGCACCAAGGCACGCAAGAACGTGCCGGTGACGTTCGAGGGTGGCCAGATGCCGATCCACATGCGGCTGCCGAAGCTCAAGGGCTTCCGCAACCGCTTCCGCACCGAGTACGCCGTCGTCAACGTCGGCGACATCAACCGGCTGTTCCCCGAGGGCGGCGACGTCGGCGTCGACGAGCTGGTGGCCAAGGGTGCGGTGCGCAAGAACACGCTGGTGAAGGTTCTGGGCGACGGCAAGATCTCGGTGAAGGTGGCGGTCAGCGCGCACAAGTTCAGTGGCAGCGCACGCGAGAAGATCACCGCCGCAGGCGGATCCGTCACCGAGCTGTCCTAGCCCCATCGCGCCGAGCATGCCCGCGCGGCGGTGACGAAACGTCGTGGTAACGAAGCGTTTCCTCACGGCAATCTGCAGAAGTTAGCGTGCCTGCCGATGCGAAAGCGAGGTGAGCAACTGTGACGAAAACGGTCCTGGTGGCACTCGGCACGGCAGGGATTGCGGCGATGACGGTTCTGACCGTCGTGTTCGGCAGCGGCCATCAGGCGCGTGCCGACAACAAGTTCGGCGGCGCCGGCACGACGATCACCCAGTCGACGCCGCCGAGCGTTCCGGAGACCCCGTCGGCCGCGCCTGCCGTGAAGGCCACACCGTACGGCGGCTAGCCACCCCGTTGCGCCTGCTCGCCAGCGCATAGGGTGACGGTATGTTCAGCTTCCTGCCCGGCGTACCCGACCTCGATGACCTGAGATCCCTGAGCCGCAAGGTCGACACGGCCCGTCATCACGGCATCCCGAAGGGCTGCGTGCTGGAACTCGATCTGCAGGCGGTACCGCCGGAGACCGGAGGCTTCGATCCGTTGGCGGTGATCACCGCCGGCGGACGCCCGTTGCTGTTGCGAGAGGCCGTCGCAGCTATTCATCGGGCCGCAGAGGACAACCGGGTCAGCGGGCTGATCGCGCGCGTGCAGATCCCGGCCGCACCTGCGGGGCCGATACAGGAACTGCGCGACGCGATCGCGGCGTTCAGCGCGGCCAAACCGTCGCTGGCCTGGGCCGAAACGTACCCCGGCACACTGGCTTACTACCTCGCGTCGGCGTTTCGCGAGGTGTGGATGCAGCCCTCAGGCACCGTCGGGCTGGTGGGATTCGCCGCCCACGCGCTGTTCCTCAAGGGCGCACTGGACAAGGCCGGCATCGACGCGCAATTCGTCGCGCGCGGCGAATACAAGTCTGCGGCAAACCTTTTCACCGAAGACAGCTACACCGACGCGCACCGCGAAGCCGACACCCGGCTGGTGGAGAGCCTGCACAGCCAGGTGTGGCAAGCGATCGCAGAGTCGCGCAAGCTCGATGTCGCCGACGTCGACGCGCTCGCCGACCGTGCGCCCCTGCTGCGTGACGACGCGCTCGCCGGCGGGCTGGTGGACCGGATCGGCTTCCGCGACGAGGCATACGCCCGCATCGCCGAGCTGGTCGGCGCCGACACCGCCGATCCCGAGAAGGAGCCGCCACGGCTGTATCTCGCCCGCTACGCCCGCACGCAGCGCCCGAGCTTGCCCACGCCGAAAGTGCCTGGGCGCAAAGGCAAGCCGTCGATCGCCGTCGTCACGGTGGCCGGTGCAATCGTCAGTGGCCGCGGCGGCCCGCGGGCACTGCCGTTCGGATCGAACAGCGCTGGCGGCGACACCATCGCCGCGGGCCTGCGTGAGGCCGGTGCCGCCGACGACGTCGCCGCGGTGGTGCTGCGCGTCGACAGCCCGGGTGGGTCGGTCACCGGCTCGGAGACCATCTGGCGTGAGGTCAACCGCCTTCGCGGCCAAGGCAAGCCGGTGGTCGCGTCGATGGGCTCGGTCGCTGCCTCCGGTGGGTACTACGTGTCGATGGCCGCCGACGCGATCGTCGCCAACCCGGGCACCATCACCGGCTCGATCGGTGTGGTCACCGGCAAATTCGTCGCTCGCGAGCTCAAGGACAAGCTGGGGGTGCGTTCAGATGCCGTGCGCACCAACGCAAATGCCGACGCCTGGTCCATCGACACCCCTTTCACCGAAGAGCAGCGCGCCCAAGTCGAAGCGGAGGCCGACCTCTTCTACGAGGACTTCGTCAAGCGCGTCGCCGACGGTCGCAACCTTTCTGTCGACGACGTCGACAAGGTGGCTCGCGGCCGGGTGTGGACAGGCGCAGATGCCCTCGACCGCGGCCTGGTCGACGAACTCGGCGGCCTGCGCACAGCGATCCGGCGTGCGAAGATCCTGGCCGGCTTGGACGCCGACGAAGACGTCCACATCGTCAGTTATCCCGGCGCGTCGTGGCTGGACTTCCTGCGGCCCCGGCCGTCGTCGCAGCCGGCCGCCGCGTCGCTACCCGAAGCCGTAGCCGTGGTGCTGGGCCGATCGGTCGCCGGGCTGGTCGACCAGGCCGGGCGCGCCGTCAGCGGCGCCCAGGTGCTGTGGCTGGGGGAGCACCGCTTCTGAGCGTTGGGCTACGTCAGCACCGCGCTGACGTAGCTCAGATCCGCGAACGGCGTCATCGCCTCGTCTTCGGGGAACTCGAACCCGTTGGCCGCGTAGGCTTCTCGCATCGTCTGGGCGGACACGCGCCACCCCAGCGACGTCAGGTATTCGATGACGTGGCTGCGTTCGCCGTCGTAGATCAGCTCGGAGAAGTCGAAGTCCGGGCCGTACTTCTTCATCCGCTCCTTGATGCGCTGCGAGCGTTCGTCGGAGAACACGTTGGTGTCCGGGATGTGCTCGGTGGCCACCCGACTGCCCGGCACGCTCAGCTCGGTGATCGTGTCGAACAGTTTGTCCTGCGCGTCCGGCGGCAGGTAGATCAGCAGACCCTCTGCGCTCCACGCCGTGGGTGTGCCGGCGTCGAAGCCATTGTCCAGCAACGCTTTTCGCCAGTCGTCTCGCAGGTCGATGGCGACGGGGCGGTGGCCGGCCGTGGGCTGGGCGCCCAATTGCGCCAGCGTCCTGGTCTTGAAGTCGATGACCTCTGGCTGGTCCACCTCGTAGACCACCGTGCCGTCCGGCCACGGCAGCCGGTATGCACGCGCATCCAGCCCGGCGGCCAGGATCACGGCCTGTCGCACACCCGCGGCGCCGGCGTCCATGAACACGTTGTCGAAGAATCGCGTGCGCACGGCGATACCCTCGGCGGAGCGCCGGACGCTGAACTGCGGGTCCACTTCCGACAGGTCGATCTCGCCGTCGAGCACCTGGTTGAAGTAGCGATGGCCCACCGCCCGCACCAGCGGCTCGGCGAACGGGTCGTCGATCAGGCGCTCACGGGTGCCCAGCGCACGCTGCGTCGCGACCATCGTCGCGGTCGCGCCCACGCTCGTGGTCAAATCCCACGTGTCGTTGTCCGTTCTGGCCATGGCTGCTCCTTCAGTCGCGAATCGCCGTGACGGCAACGCTGTTTCGCATAGGCGCGGTCGAGTCGTCGGTGGCCATCTGGCGGCCGTACTTGGCGAATACCTCGGCCCGCGTTTCGGTCGACACCCGCCAGCCCAGCCCGGCGAGGTAGTCGGTGGCCGGGGTGCGGTCCTCGTGATACATCAGCTCCGAGAGGTCGAGGTCGAAGCCGCGCTCGCGAAATCTGCGCGCCATCTCCTTCTGCCGCTCGGCGATCGCCGACGGGCCGTCCGGGTGGTACTCGGTGGCCAGCCGGCTACCTGCGGCGCTCAACGCGGTGATGTTGTCGAACAGCCGGTCCTGCGCGTCAGGCGGCAGGTAGGCCAGCAACCCCTCGGCGCTCCACGCCGTCGGGCGATTTCGGTCGAAACCGTTGGCCCGCAATGCCGCCGGCCAGTCGTCGCGCAGGTCGACGGCGACGGGCCGGTGCTCGACGGGCGGCTCGGCGCCCAGGTCGGCCAGTGTGCGGGTCTTGAAGTCGATGACCGCGGGCTGGTCGATTTCGAACACGACGGTGCCAGCCGGCCACGGCAGCCGGTAGGCGCGGGAATCCAGACCGGATGCCAGGATCACGGCCTGCCGGATGCCGGCGTCGCCGGAGTCGGGGCGTGATGTCGCCGCCGAAACGGCTCCGACGAAGAAGTCGTCGAAGAACTTCGTTCGCACCGCCATCATCTCGATGATCGGCAGGGTGTCCTGCGGCTCATCCGGGTCGTCGGCCAACGAGATCTCGCCGTCGAGGGCCTTGACGAAGAAATCGATGCCGACCGCCCGCACCAGCGGCTCGGCGAACGGGTCGGTGATCAGCGGATCGGGCGCCCGGCTCGCCATCGCCCGCGCCGCGGCGACCATCGTCGCGGTCGCGCCCACGCTGGACGCCAGGTCCCAGGTGTCGTTGTCGGTGCGTGCCATTGCGTGTCCTCTACTTCAGGGTGGCGTCGACGTAGAGCAGTTCACCAAAACTCGGTACATAGTCGTTGGGCGGCAGCCCGTAGCGCACGAACAGCTCCGAGGCGGTCGCGGCCGTCGTCTCCCAGCCGTGTGCGGCCAGATACGCCGGCGCCGGGGTGCGCTCGCCGATGTACACCAGATCGGCCAGGTTGATGTCGAAGCCGTGCCGCTGCCAACGTTCCGACGCCGTTCGCATCCGCTCCTCGATCTCGGCTCGGTCCAGGGCGCCGGGGTTGGCCGCCGTCTCGGTGGCGAACCGGCTGCCTGAAGCGCTGAGTGCGGTGACGTCGTCGAGCAGCCGGTTCTGCGCGTCGGGTGGTAGGTAGCCCAGCAGTCCCTCGGCGATCCAGGCCGCCGGCCGGTCCGGGTCGAACCCGGCGTCGCGCAGCGCGCCCGGCCAGTCGCTGCGCAGGTCGACCGCGAGGGCGCGGCGATCGGCCGTCGGCTCGGCGCCGAGCCCGGCGAGCGTGCGGGTCTTGAAGTCGACGACTGCGGGCTGGTCGATCTCGAACACGACGGTGGCCGCCGGCCACGGCAGCCGGTAGGCGCGCGAGTCCAGACCGGAGGCGAGGATGACGGCCTGGCGGATGCCGGCGTCGCCGGCCTGAAGGAAGAAATCGTCGAAGAACTTGGTGCGCACCGCGATCCCTTCGACGAAGCGCCGCGCGCCCGTCTCCGCGTCGTCGTCGACCTCGGCGAATGTGACCTCGCCGGTGGCCAGCTTGGTGAAGACGTCGACGCCGACTGCGGACACCAACGGCTCCGCAAACGGGTCGCTGATCAGCGGGTGCTCGGCCCGGCCCGCCGCGGCACGGGCCGCGGCGACCATCGTGGCGGTGACGCCCACGCTGGACGCAAGGTCCCAAGTGTCGTTCTCGGTGCGTGGCATCGGGCTCCTCATTACTTAGCTGATGTAACTGTACGCCGCTTTTCTGAGCGCCCTCTTCAGCGCACTGAAGGCAGTGCGCAACTGTTAGTCTCGTAGACTGTTTGTCGCCTGGTATCCGCCTGGGGTGGGAATCGGCGCGACCCGCAAAACCTGACAGACCCGACCAACCCGACGCTGGTGACCACCAGCTCATTGCATGCCGCCGACGCTCGGCTGCGCAGGAGGAAGAGTGCTTTCGGCTTTCATCTCGTCACTGCGGACAGCCGACCTGCGAAACAAGATCCTGTTCACGCTGGGAATCTTGCTGCTCTACCGGCTCGGCGCGTCGCTGCCGTCGCCGGGAGTCAACTACCAAAACGTCGACAAGTGCATCAACGAGCTGGCCGGCGGCGACAACGCCCAGATCTACTCGCTGATCAACCTGTTCTCCGGCGGTGCGCTGCTGCAGCTGTCGGTGTTCGCGGTGGGCGTGATGCCTTACATCACCGCCAGCATCATCGTGCAGCTGCTCACCGTGGTGATTCCGCGGTTCGAGGAGCTGCGCAAAGAGGGCCAGTCCGGCCAGACGAAGATGACGCAGTACACGCGCTACCTGGCGATCGCGCTGGCCATGCTCCAGGCCGGTGGCATCGTCGCCTTCGCGGGCAGCGGCAACCTGCTGCAAGGCTGCTCGGTGGGCCACGAGATCATCGCCGACCAGTCGATCTTCACGCTGGTGGTGATCACGCTGGTGATCACGGCCGGCGCCGCGCTGGTGATGTGGATGGGCGAGCTGATCACCGAACGTGGCATCGGCAACGGCATGTCGCTGCTAATCTTCGCCGGCATCGCGGCGCGCATCCCGGCCGAAGGCAAGAGCATCCTCGACTCGCGCGGGCCCGGCATCTTCGCCGCGGTGTGCGTGGCCGCGCTGGTGATCATCATCGGCGTGGTGTTCGTCGAGCAGGGCCAGCGCCGCATCCCGGTGCAGTACGCCAAGCGCATGGTCGGGCGGCGCATGTACGGCGGCACCTCCACCTATCTGCCGCTGAAGGTCAACCAGGCCGGCGTCATCCCGGTGATCTTCGCGTCGTCGCTGATCTACATCCCGCACCTGGTCACCCAGATCGTGCGCAGTCGCAGCGCCACACCGGGCACCAGCTGGTGGGAGAAGTTCGTCGGCAGCTATCTCGCCGACCCCAGCAACCCCGCCTACATCGCGATTTACTTCGGCCTGATCGTGTTCTTCACGTACTTCTACGTGTCGATCACGTTCAACCCGGATGAGCGAGCCGACGAGATGAAGAAGTTCGGCGGCTTCATCCCCGGCATCCGACCCGGCCGTCCGACCGCCGATTACCTGCGCTACGTGCTCAACCGGATCACGCTGCCCGGATCGATCTACCTGGGCGTCATCGCGGTCCTGCCCAATCTGTTCCTGGAGATCGGCAACAGCGGCGGCGCGCAGAACCTGCCGTTCGGCGGGACTGCGGTTCTGATCTTGATCGGCGTCGGGTTGGATACGGTCAAACAGATCGAAAGCCAACTGATGCAGCGCAACTACGAAGGATTCCTGAAGTGAGACTCGTTCTGCTCGGCCCGCCGGGCGCCGGTAAAGGGACGCAGGCGGCCAAGCTGGCCGAGAAGTTCGGGATCCCGCAGATCTCCACGGGCGACCTGTTCCGCAGCAACATCAGCGAGGGCACCGAGCTCGGGCTGGAGGCCAAACGGTACCTCGACGCCGGCGACTTGGTGCCCTCGGAGCTGACCAACGCCCTCGTGGAAAAGCGCATCGACGAACCCGACGCCGCCGAGGGGTTCATCCTGGACGGCTACCCGCGCTCCGTCGAGCAGGCGGAGGCGCTCACCCGGATGCTGGCCGACCGCGGCACCAAGCTGGACGCGGTGCTGGAATTCCGGGTCTGCGAGGAGGAGCTGCTCAAGCGGCTCAAGGACCGCGGCCGCGCCGACGACACCGAAGAGATCATCCACAACCGGATGAAGGTGTACCGCGACGAGACCGCACCGCTGCTGGAGTACTACGACGGAACCGTGAAGGCCGTCGACGCGGTCGGCACCATGGACGAGGTCTTCGCCAGGGCGTTGCGCGCCCTCGGTAAGTGACGTGATCGCGCTGCCGGGACTGCGCAACCGCAAGGTCGTCCCGCACCGCAGCGCGGGTGAACTCGACGCGATGGCCGCTGCCGGGTCGCTGGTGGCTGCCGCACTTCGTGCCGTGCAGGCGGCCGCCGAGCCGGGAGTGTCGACGCACGACCTCGACCAGGTCGCCGAAGCGGTGATCCGCGACGGCGGCGGCATCCCGTCGTTCCTCGGCTACCACGGCTATCCGGCCACCATCTGCTCGTCGGTGAACGACCGCGTGGTGCACGGCATCCCGTCGCCGACCGAGATCCTGGCCGCGGGCGACCTGGTCTCGATCGACTGCGGTGCGATCGTCGACGGCTGGCACGGCGACGCCGCCGTGACGTTCGGCGTGGGCGAGCTGACTGCCGTCGACGCCGCGCTCTCACAGGCCACCCGGGAGTCGCTGGAAGCGGGGATCGCCGCGATGGTGCCCGGCAACCGGCTCACCGACGTGTCGCATGCCGTCGAGCAGGCCACCCACGCCGCCGAGGCGCGCTACGACCGCGCGTTCGGCATCGTCGAGGGGTACGGCGGCCACGGCATCGGGCGGCGCATGCACATGGATCCGTTCCTGCCCAACGAGGGCGCACCCGGCCGCGGGCCGTACCTGGCGTCCGGGTCGGTGCTGGCGATCGAGCCGATGCTGACTCTGGGCACCACGAAGACCGTCATCCTCGACGACCGGTGGACCGTCGTGACCGCCGACGGCTCGCGTGCGGCGCACTGGGAGCACACCGTGGCCGCCACCGACGACGGGCCGCGGATCCTGACGCTGTAGCAGCGCTGTAGCAGCGCTGTAGCAGCGCTGTAGCACGCTGTAGCAGCGTCCACCAGCTGCCCCGAGCCGAATCGCTGAAAACCCTACGAGCTGCGCGTTCGTGGGCCTAAGAATGAACCGGAATACCGCCAACGTCGTGTCACAGACGGAGGTTGGTAATGGACGACCCAGAAGCCGCCATGATGCGGGCGCTCTACGACGAGCACGCCGCGGCGCTGTGGCGTTACGCCTTGCGGCTTACTGGGGACAGGGCTCGTGCGGAGGATGTGGTGCAAGAGACGCTGCTGCGCGCGTGGCGTCATCCCGAGGTGACGGGAGACGCCGAGCGATCGGCGCGGGCATGGCTGTTCACGGTCGCGCGCAATCTCGTCATCGACGAGCGGCGCAGCGCGCGGTACCGCAGCGAGTCGAGCAGCCCCGACATCCAGAACCTGCCCGACCGTGCCGGGCCCGACGAGGTGGACTCCGCGCTGGACCGGCTGCTTTTGGCCACCGCGCTGAGTCAGCTCACCGACGAACATCGCGCGGTGATCCGGCGGGCCTATTACCAGGGCTGGAGCACCGCCCAGATCGCAACGGACTTACAGATAGCGGAGGGCACCGTGAAATCCCGCCTTCACTACGCCGTGCGGGCGTTGCGGCTCAATCTGCAGGAAATGGGGGTGACACGGTGACGCAATTCGGTTTTCCCCAGGGTGACGTGGCCGACGGCGACCGCTACGTGACGTGGGATGCGGCCTACGTCCTTGGTTCGCTGTCCAGCAACGACCGTCGTGAATACGAGGCGCACCTGGAAACCTGCGCGCGCTGTCGCGCCGCCGTCGCGGAAATCAGCGGCATTCCGGCTCTGCTGGCCAAGCTGGATCTCGAAGACGTCCGCGCGCTCGACGACGCGCAGCCCGAGCCGCCGCTGCGGCCCGAGGTCCTCGACTCGGTGCTGGACAAGGTGCGCTGGCGGCGCAGGCGTTCGCGCTGGCTCACCTCCGCGGCGGTGGGGCTGGCGGCCGCGCTGCTCGCGGTGGCGGTGATGATCGCGATCCGGCCCGAAACGGTGGGATCGCAGAACGACTCTCCGCAGACCACCGCCCAGGGCCTGGAGATGAAGCATGTGTCCGACACGACGATCAACGCCAGCATCACGATGACCTCGTTCAGCTGGGGCACCCGCATCGACATGGCCTGCTCCTACGGCGACTGGGGCAACAGCGGCAGCACCCAGCCGCAGACTCTGGGGATGGTCGTCGTGGGCCGCGACGGCAGTCGCACACAGGTCGCGACATGGCTCGGGCTCTCCGGCGCGACGGCGCTGCCGAGTGCCAACACTCCGCTGCCGAAGGACGAAATCGCTGCGGTGCAACTGGTTTCGGCCGACAACGATCGCGTTCTACTCGAAAGCCGGCTGTGATCCCGTTCACTGCGTGAACCCATCGCCATGACGGGTCGTGTACTTGTCAGGCGCTACGCAAGGCAGGTGGGTTCATGGCAAGGCAGTACCGGGTGGTCGACCACATCGTCGAACATCTCGCCGCCATCGGGATCACCCACCTCTTCGGCGTCGACGGCGCGAACATCGAAGACCTCTACGACGCCGCGCATTTCCGGCCGGACATCACCGCGGTGCTGGCCAAGCACGAGTTCTCGGCAGCCACCATGGCCGACGGCTACAGCCGCAGCGGCGCAGGCTTGGGCGTGGTGGCGGCCACCTCCGGCGGCGGCTCGCTGAACGTGGTGCCCGGCCTGGGAGAGGCGCTGGCCAGCCGGGTTCCTGTGCTGGCCCTGATCGGCCAGCCGCCCACGGCGCTCGACGGCCGCGGCAGCTTCCAGGACACCAGCGGCCGCAACGGCGCCTTGGACGCACACGCTCTGTTCTCGGCGGTGTCGGTGTACTGCGAACGGGTCACCACGCCCGCGGCCATCATGCCCGCGTTGACCCGTGCGATCGCCGCAGCCCGCACCGGCGGCCCGGCAGTTCTGTTGCTGCCCAAAGACATTCAGCAGGCCAAGATCAACTGCACACCGCCGGGCGACCCGGGCTCGCAGCACCAGATCGGCGATCCGCATCCGATCGCGCGCGCGTTGCGCCGTGCGGTCGGGCCGGTGACGATCATCGCCGGCGAGCAGGTGGCCCGCGACGACGCCCGCGCCGAACTCGAACAGCTGCGTGCGGTGCTGCGCGCGCGGGTCGCCACGGTGCCCGACGCCAAAGACACGGCGGGCGTTCCCGGGCTCGGCTCGTCGTCAGCTCTCGGGGTGACCGGCGTGATGGGGCATCCGGGTGTCGCCGACGCGGTGGCGCGCAGCGGGCTGTGCCTGCTGGTGGGCACCAGGCTGTCGGTCACCTCCCGCGCGGGACTCGACGACGTGCTGGCGTCGGTTCCCACGGTCTCGCTGGGCTCGGCGCCGCCATACCTGCCGTGCACGCACGTGCACACCGACGACTTGCGCGGCTCGCTGACGCTGCTCACCTTGGCGCTCGCCGGCTCCGGCAGGCCGGTGGGAATCCGCGTGCCCGATTCCGTTGGGCGCAGCCAACTCTCGCCGCCCCCATATGACGGACCCGGTATTCGGTACCGCGACGCGATGGCCGTCCTGGACAAGGCATTGCCTGCCGGCGTCGACGTGGTCGTCGACGCCGGCAACACCGGTGCGGCGGCGATCCACTATCTGCCGGTCCGTCGCGACGGCCGGTTCCTGGTGGCGCTGGGCATGGGCGGCATGGGCTACAGCTTCGGCGCGGGTATCGGCATGGCGTTCGCTCGACGCCGCCGGACCGTGGTGATCGCCGGCGACGGCTCGTTCTTCATGCACGGCATGGAGATTCACACCGCCCTGCAATACGGGCTGCCGGTGACGCTGGTGTTGTTCAACAACAATGCGCACGCGATGTGCGTGACCCGCGAACAGCTGTTCTACGACGACCTCTACAGCTACAACAGGTTTCGGCCGGCCAACCTCGGCGCCGGGCTGGCCGCGATGTTTCCCGAGTTGCCTTCCGTCGACGTGGCCGACACCGCCCACTTCGCCGATGCTGTGCGCGCCGCGCTGAGCGTCGACGGGCCGTCGGTGGTGAGCGTGCAATGCGCCGCCGACGAGATGCCGCCGTTCGCGCCGTTCCTCACCGCCGCCGCATCCAAAACCCAAGGCGTCAACAATCATTCGATTCCGAAGGAGAACCCACGCGATGTCGTTGCCAGCACTTGAGGACATCACCTCCCATCACCTTGCCGAAACCGGTGCCGCTGGCCCGATCGAGGGCCTGATCCGGATCGAGACCACTCCCAAAGAGAAGGCCACCCCGCTGATCATGGAACAGATGCGGTCGGTCTACCCGCACGACGTGGTGTTCGGCCAATACTGCACCGTCAACGACTACATCGACTGCCCGCCCGGCGAGTTGTTCGACTACATGGCCGACACCCGCAGCCTCGAAGAGTGGACCTACAGCTTGCGCGGCTTCGCCCCGACGGAGGAACCGGGCCTGTGGATCGCGCACGACAAACTCGGAGCGGGCACCGGATCACAGCCTGGCAGTGCGATTTTCACTCGCACCGTGGCCAACGCGCAAGCGCGCACCGTCGACTATCACTGCGCGTGGGACCAGGGCAAGCACCTGTGGATGATCTACCTGATGCGCATTGTCGACGCGCAGCTGGTGTTCGACAAACCAGGCTCGGTGGTGTTGTGGACCAACTGCCATCACCCGTTCTACGACAAGAATCCCTATCCGGAGACCGCGCCGCCGAAGCGGCCGGTGTGGGTGGGCGATTTCTGGGACATGTTCGGCCCCGGGCATCTGCTCGAGCTCAAGAACCTCAAGGCGATTGCCGAATATCGCCATCACAACGGCCTGCCGGTGACCCCGGACTGGATGAGATGAGGATCCGATGAGCAGTATTCCCGTCAGCCTGGTCGACGTGTCGACGTACCTTCCCGGGGCGCCGATACCCGCCGACTACTACGCGCAGTTCGCCGAATCGGACGACTTGCGCGACAACGTGATGTTCCGGGCGCCCAAGTTCCGTCATCACGTCGGCAAGGACGAGACCGCGACCGACATGATCGAGCGGGCCGCCGCCGGACTGATCGCCCGCCACGGCGAAGACGCAGTCACCGGCGCCGACGTCTTGCTGACGCACACCCAGCTGCCCGACATCCCCGTCTTCGGCTGCGGCAGCGGCGTCGCCGATCGCCTCGGTATGCGCCCGGAGTGGGTCCTCGACCTGCACAACGGCGGATGTGCGGTGTTCGTGCTGATGATCAAGCTCGCGCGTCAGCTGCTGACCTCGGGCGCAGGACGATCCGCGCTGCTGTGCATCGCGCAGAATTCGGCCGGAAAGGTGTTCGACCAAGACAGGGTCCGCACGAAGGCGCAGGCAGCGGTTCCCGGAGACGGCGCGGCGGTCGCGTTGGTGACGGTGTCGGATTCGTCGCCCGTGCTCGACGTCGAGTGCCGCACGTACGGCGAGTATTCGGCCGACATGACGATCTCCTTCGACGTGCCGCGCAGGTGGTGGGAAGCCGGGCCAGGACAGGGCAGCGTCGGCTTCACGGAAGGCAAGATCACCAAGGTGCTGGCGCGGGGCAACCGGCTGGTGCCCGAGGTGTCCTACGCCGTCTGCGACCGAATCGGCTTGCAGCCCAGAGAGATCGACGTGCTCGTGACGAACCAGCCCAACCGGGCATTCCTGCGCAACTGGCGCGAAGCGCTCGAGCTGCCGCGAGAGCGGCACGTGGACACGTTTGATCGGTGCGGCAACCTCTTCGGTGCCGGGATTCCGGTGAACCTGGATCGGGCGATCTCTGACGGCCGGCTTACGAAAGGCGACGTGGTAATGATGTCGGGGTTCGCGCACGCCGGTGACTTCGCCGGCGCTGCGGCAGTGCGGTGGGGCGGCCGGGACTGATGGCGTTTCCCCAGCACGAGACCACCGTCGCCGAGGTCGTCGGGGCGCTGCCGGACGCCGTCGATCCATATGCGTTGTCGCTCAACGAAAATCCGTTCCCGCCGCTACCCGCCGTGCGTGCCGCTCTCGTGAAGGCAATCGACGTTGCGAACCGCTATCCGGAGTTTCTGCCGCTGCAGCTTCGCAGCCTGATCGCGGGCCGGGTCCATGTCCGGGAGGACCAGGTAGTGCTCGGTGCGGGGGCGATGGGCGTGGTGTTGCAGCTGCTGCAGGCGGTGACGCGGCCCGGTGAAAAGATCGTGATGACGTCACCGACGTTCGACGGCTACCCGATCTTCGCGCAGATCGCGGGGCTGGTGTCGGTGACCGTGCCGCTGGATTCGCACGGGCATCATGACCTCGACGCGCTCGCCGACGCGGCGCGCACCGCGAAGGTGGTCGTGCTGTGCCGGCCACACAACCCGTCGGGAACCCTGGAGCCGGCAGCCGACGTGGTGAGGTTTGTGCGGCGCGTGCCGTCGGACACCCTGGTACTGCTCGACGAGGCCTACGTCGAGTTCGTCGCACCCGAACACCGCCTCGACGCACCGGCGCTCGTGCGGCAGTTTCCGAATGTGTTTGTGCTGCGGACTTTTTCGAAGGCGTATGGACTCGCCGGACTGCGTATCGGATACGGGTTCGGCGCACCCGAGCTGGCCAAGCGGCTGTGTACGCTACAGCTGCCGTTCGGCGTCGGCATCACCAGCGCGGTCGCGGTGGCAGCGTCCTATGAGGCGGAAAATCAACTGTGCCAACGCATCCGGTTCATCTCCGCCGAGCGGTGCTATCTGCAGCGGCGGCTTCGGGCGCTGGGTGTCTACAGCTATGACGCGCATGCGAACTTCGTATACCTGCCCGCCCGCGTCGGACGCAGCTGGCGCGAGGTGTTCGAACCGGCCGGCGTGCGGGCCCGGCATTACGCCGACGGGGGAGTGCGGGTGACGGTCGGGGGGCGTGCGTCGACGCGCGCGGTGCTGGCCGCGGTGTCCGCCGTCGTCGCGTGACGCGACGCACGAGCAGAGCGACCGTGGCTACGTGTCGACGACCGCCGGTGTGCGGTATGAAGAGGCGTGCCTTCGCAGAAGCGCGACCCGATCGCCCAGGCGCGCGCCAACTGGCAGCGCGCCGGGTGGGGTGACGTCGCCGACGGGATGGTGGCCGTCACGTCGGTGATGCGGGCGCACCAGATTCTGCTGGCCCGTGTCGAGAACGCGTTGCGCCCCTACGATCTGAGCTTCTCGCGGTTCGAGCTGCTGCGTCTGCTGGCGTTCAGCCGCACCGGCGCACTGCCGATCGGCAAGGCATCAGACCTGCTGCAGGTGCACGTCACCAGCGTGACCCATGCGATCCGGCGGCTGGAGGCAGCCGGGCTGGTCGAGCGGGTCCCGCATCCCACCGACGGGCGCACCACGCTGGTTCAGATCACTGCGGTGGGCCGTTCGACCGTCGAGGAGGCGACGGTCACGCTCAACAAAGAGGTGTTCGCCGACATCGGGATGTCGCCTGCGGAGTCGCAGGCGCTGTCCGCGTCGATCGAGACGCTGCGCCGCCACGCCGGCGACTTCTAGGCGGGTGTCGGAAGCGGGATCGTCGCGGTGACTGCGGTTCCGGCGCCGGGCCGTGACCGGATGTTGAGCCGGCCGCCGACGATCTCGGCCCGTTCGGCCATCGACAGCAGCCCGTA
Source organism: Mycobacterium sp. NGS35 (assembly GCF_059812855.1). Taxonomy (NCBI): domain Bacteria; kingdom Bacillati; phylum Actinomycetota; class Actinomycetes; order Mycobacteriales; family Mycobacteriaceae; genus Mycobacterium; species Mycobacterium sp. NGS35. The sequence goes on along the minus strand of NZ_JCALDL010000001.1, from coordinate 453,777 downwards.
GCCGCCCATCTCGTCGCTGCCCAGCGGATTCTCGAACGTGTCGAACCCGACGCCGTCGTCGACGATCTCCAGCCGCGCGATCCCGTCCTCCACGGCGAACGTCAGCCTGGCGGTGCTGGCCTTGGCATGCTTGACCACGTTCTGCAGGCACTCCTGCGCGATGCGGTACAACGCCAGCTCGATGTGGTCGGGCAGCCGGGTGTTGTCCAGGTGCACGTCGAGGTCGATCTGAGGGATCGACCGGGCCAGGCTGGCCAGCCCGCCGGCCAGCCCGAGATCGTCGAGCACCGGCGGTCGCAGACCTCCGATCGCCGCTCGGGCCTCCTGCAGCGTCAGATCGGCGAGCTCCCGCGCCTTCTCCAGCTGCTCGGCGACCGCGTCGGCGTCGTTGCCGACGGCGCGCTGCGCGGCGTCGAGGCGGTACGACAGCGTGATCAGCCGCTGGCTGATTCCGTCGTGGATGTCCGCGGCCAGCCGGCGACGCTCCAGCTCCTGCGCCTCGATCACCTGCTCGACGAAGTTCTCGTGCGCGCGTTCGCGGGCCACCAGTTGGCGGTGCAGCCGCGCCTGGTGCAGCGCGCCCGCGATGAGCCGGCCGATCACCAGCAGCAGCTGCACGTCGCGGTCGGTGAACTTACGCCGCGCGACCGTGTGCACGTTCAACACGCCGACCAGCCCGCCGGGGTCGGTCTCCATGGGCACCGAGACCATCGACGTGAAGTCGCGGCCGCGCAGCGACTGGAACGGCAGGTAGCGCGGATCGGATTCTTTGTTCTCGGTGATCACCACCGGTTCGCGATGGCTGGCCACCCATCCGGAGATACCGGAGCCCAGCGGCAGCCTGATTTTGCCGACCTGGCTGTCGAACGGCGGCGTCGCGCCGGTCAGCGTCAACGACTGGTTGGTGTCGTCGAGCACGTGCACGAAGCACACGTCGGTGCCGGTGGCGGCGGTGATCATCCGGGCCGCGGCCGCAGCCAGCGGTTCCACACCCGGGCCGCTGGATGCCGCCTGGATCAATTCCCGCAGCAGAGCCAGTTCACGGTCGGCCCCTAACTTGTACTGGCCGAGGTCGCGGACCGCCCGGGGCCGCGTCATTGGTAGATGCCCTCGCGCAGTGCGGTCGCCACCGCGCCGGTGCGGTCGCTGACGCCGAGCTTGCGGTAGATCGACCGCAGATGACTTTTGACGGTCTCGTCACCGATCACCAGCTTGTTGGCGATGCCGCGGTTGGACAACCCGCTGACGACGTACGACAGGATCTCGCTCTCACGCTGGGTCAAGCCGTGGCGCGCGCCGGGCCAGAATTCGTCACGCTGCATGCGTGCGGCGGTGTCGACGGCGCGCGCGGCCATGCCGGGGTCGATCGCGGTTTCGCCTCTGTGGACGAATTCGAGTTGGCGGACGAGCTCGTCGCTGCTGATGCTCTTCAGCAGGTAACCCGACGCCCCAACCCGCAGCGCCTGGAAGAGGTATTGCTCGTCGTCATAGACCGACAGCATCACGACCTTACGATCCGGGTCCTTGGCACGCAGCGTCTGGCACAGGTCCAGCCCGCTGGAGCCCTGCATGCGCACGTCGCACAGCACGATGTCCGGGCCGAGCTCTTCGATCACGGGCAGCGCACGCTCGGCGCCCACGGCCTGGCCGACGACTGCGACGCGGTCGGCGAACGCGGCCAGCATCGCCTTGAGGCCCTCGATCACCATCTCGTGATCGTCGACCAGCACGATGCGCACCGGTCCCGAAGGCTCTGTGCCGTCACGCATGCGAAAACAATAGAGCCGGGGGAGTGGCAACCGCCTGCACAATCCCCCTTGCGGGGGATGTCGCGGCGGCCCGGCCGTCAGATTCTGATGACATGCCGGGCCAGACTCTTGCAGCGAGGTCGTTTTGGTGGGACCGATCCACCGACGTCGACGTGAATCCGTTGGCCGCGGTGATCTTCGACCTCGATGCGATGGCCGAACTCGGTGCAGACGGCGAACTGGCGCCGCGTCCTGGTCTGATCGACTTGGTGATGAGTCTGTTCGTCGCGGGCGTGTGGGTCGGAGTTGTCAGCATGAAGCGTCGGGCCGAGGTGGAGCCGCTGGTGCGTGATCTGATCGGGGACGGGCTCGTCGAGACGATCGTCACGATCGACGACATCGACTCCAGTGCGGACGACGTCGAATCGGCTCTCTACGCATCGGCGCTGTGGGAGTTCGGCATCGAGGCCGGAAGTGCGTTGGCTGTGGTCGCTCCATCGGGCGCCGCCGCCGCCGCCGACGCCGGCCTGGCCGCGGTGTCGACGGATTTCGACGAGCTCGACAGTGCGGCCGCTTGCAAACGGGTTCACCGCCGCAGCTGGACCACGCAAAAGCGAGCCGCCTGACTCGGGAGCCTCCGCGACTGTGCGTCCTCGTACGCGTTGATCGGCGTGTCGCGTGCGGGACTGCACACTCGGCGAGGGGCTAGGTGCCCCGCAGCATCTCGATCACCGCACTGAAGTCCTTGGCGGCGTTGGACTCGGCGGACCTGATGAACTCGGCGTAGATCTCGGCGGCATGGCTACCCAGCGGCGCGGACGCGCCGGTCGAGCGCACCGCGGCCATCGCCAAACCCAAGTCCTTGTTCATCAGCGCGGTGGCGAATCCGGGCTTGAAGTCGTTGTTGGCCGGCGACGTCGGAACCGGGCCTGGCACAGGGCAATTCGTATGCACCGCCCAGCAGTTCCCGGTGGCACCGGTGATCACGTCGAACAGCGACTGCGCCGACAGCCCCAGCTTCTCTGCGAGCACAAACGCCTCGCCGATCGCGATTTGCTGCACCGCCAGGACCATGTTGTTGCACAACTTGGCGGCCTGGCCCGTGCCGGACGGTCCGCAGTGAATGATCTTGCCCGCCAAAGGCTCTAGCACCGGCCGGGCGCGTGCCACAGCGTCGTCCTCGCCGCCGACCATGAACGCCAGCGTGCCCGCCGTCGCGCCCTTGACTCCGCCCGAAACCGGGGCGTCCAGTTGCGCGAACCCGCGCTCGACGGCTTGCGCATGAATCGTGCGGGCGTCGTCGACCGAGATCGTCGACGTGTCGATCAACAGCGCACCCGGCTTCGCGGCGGGGAGAACCTCTGCGTAGCAAGCCTTCACGACCTCACCGTTGGGCAGCGAGGTGATCACCACCTCGGCGTCGGCGACGGCAGAGGCGCCGTTGTCGAACACCTGCGCGCCCTTGTCGGCGGCGGCAGATTTCAGCGCGGGCACCGGGTCGAAGCCGTGCACGGTATGCCCGGCCGCCACCAGATTCGCCGCCATCGGGCCGCCCATGTTGCCCAGGCCGAGGAACGCAATCGTCGTCATCAGTTCTGCCCCTTTACCCGAGCGGCCTCAGCGCGCCCGATGACCACTCGCATGATTTCATTGGTGCCTTCGAGGATGCGGTGCACACGCAGGTCGCGGACGATCTTCTCGAGACCGTACTCGCGCAGGTAGCCGTACCCGCCGTGCAGTTGCAGTGCCTGGTCGGCCACCTCGTAGCACGCGTCGGTGACGTAGCGCTTGGCCATCGCGCACAGTGCCACCTTGTCCGGCTCGTCGTCGTCGAGCGCTGCTGCCGCACGCCACAACAACATTTGCGACGACTCCAGGGCAGTGGCCATGTCGGCCAGCGTGAACCGGATGGTGGGCTCGTCGAGCAGGCTGATGCCGAACGCCTCGCGGTCGCGCACGTAGGCGGCGGCCTTGTCGTAGGCGGCCTGCGCGCCGCCCAACGAGCACGCTGCGATGTTGATCCGGCCACCGTTGAGCCCGTTCATCGCGATCCCGAAGCCGGTGCCCTCGCCGTCGGCGCCGCCGAGCATCGCGTCCGCCGGCACCCGCACTCCGTCCATGATCACTTGCGCCGTCGGCTGTGCGTGCCAGCCCATCTTGTGCTCCTGGGCACCGAAACTCAGTCCGCGCGTACCGTTTTCGACGATGAACGCCGAAATGCCGCGCGGGCCTTCACCTCCGGTGCGGGCCATCACCACGTAGACGTCGGATCTGCCGCCTCCGGAGATGAACTGCTTGACGCCGTCGAGAACGTAGTCCGATCCGTCGCGGCGGGCTTTGGTGCGCAGCGCCGCGGCGTCGGACCCGGCCGACGGCTCGGTGAGGCAGTAGCTGGCGACGGCCTCCATCGACGCCAGCCGCGGCACCCACGTCTTGCGTTGTTCGCGAGTGCCGTAGCGGTCGATCATCCACGCGCACATGTTGTGGATCGACAGGAATGCAGCGGTGGTGGGATCGGCCATGGCCAGTTGTTCGAAGATCCGCACCGCGTCCAGCCGGCGCAGTGCGCTGCCGCCGACGTCCTCGCTGCAGTAGATTGCCGCCATCCCCAGTTCTGCGGCTTCGCGCAGCTCGGCGAGCGGAAAGTGGTCGGTGGCGTCCCACTCCAGTGCATGCGGCGCAAGGCGTTTGGCGGCGAACGCCGCGGCCGTCTGGATGATGACGCGCTCGTCGTCGTCGAGGCGGAACACGGCGCTATTTCATGGTGGGGATGACGAACTCGGCACCGTCCTTGATCCCCGACGGCCAGCGCGACGTGACGGTCTTGACCTTGGTGTAGAACTGGATCGACGCCGGACCGTGCTGGTTCAGGTCGCCGAAACCTGAACGCTTCCAGCCGCCGAACGTGTGGTAGGCCACCGGAACAGGGATCGGCACGTTGACCCCCACCATGCCCACCTGCACGCGGGACACGAAGTCGCGCGCGGTGTCGCCGTCGCGAGTGAAAACCGCGACGCCGTTGCCGTATTCATGCTCGCTCGGCAGCCGCAGTGCCTCCTCGTAGTCATGCGCGCGCACGATGCACAGCACCGGTCCGAAGATCTCGTCGGTGTAGATCGACATGTCCGGGGTGACGTGGTCGAACAGCGTGGGCCCGATGAAGTAGCCGCCCTCGAGGTTCGCGTCGCCGAATTGCAGGTCGTCGCTGGCGCGTTCACGGCCGTCGATCACCGCTTCGGCGCCCGCGTCGACGCCCTGCTGGATGTAGTCCTTGACGCGATTGAGCGCGGCCTCGGTCACCAGTGGTCCGTAGTCGGCCTTGGGGTCCAGGCTATGGCCCACGCGCAGGTTGTTGATCCGGTCGATCAGCCTGGCGCGCAACCGTTCTGCGGTCTGCTCACCCACCGGCACCGCGACCGAGATCGCCATGCACCGTTCGCCGGCGCTGCCGTAGCCGGCGCCGATCAGCGCGTCGACGGCCTGGTCGAGATCGGCGTCGGGCATCACGATCATGTGGTTCTTGGCGCCGCCGAAGCACTGCGCGCGCTTGCCGTGTGCTGCTGCACCGGCGTAGATGTACTGCGCGATGTCGGAGCTGCCGACGAACCCGACGGCTTTGATGTCGGGATGGTCGAGGATCGCGTCGACGGCCTCCTTGTCGCCCTGCACCACCTGGAAGACGCCCTTGGGCAGGCCGGCTTGCTCGAACAGCTCAGCGAGCCGCACCGGCACCGAGGGGTCACGCTCAGATGGCTTGAGAATGAACGCATTTCCGCATGCCAGGGCCGGCCCCGCCTTCCACAGCGGGATCATCGCAGGGAAGTTGAACGGGGTGATGCCGGCGACGACGCCGAGTGGCTGACGGATCGAGTACACGTCGATGCCGGTGCCCGCCCCCTCGGTGTACTCGCCCTTCAGCAAATGCGGGATGCCGACGGTGAATTCAATGACCTCGATGCCGCGCTGGATGTCACCGCGCGAGTCGGCGAGCGTCTTGCCGTGCTCGAGCGACAGGATCTCGGCGAGCTCGTCGACGTTCTGGTTGACCAAGTCGATGAACTTCATCATCACGCGGGCCCGGCGCTGAGGGTTCCACGCCGCCCACTGTTTCTGCGCCTCGACCGCGATGGCGACCGCAGCGTCGACATCGCCCGCCGTTCCCATCGGCACCTGGGCCTGCACCTGTCCCGTATTGGGGTTGTAGACGTCGGCCATGCGCTGCGACTGACCCAGCGTGCGCCGGCCGTCCATGAAATGCGGAATCTGAGTCGTCATGAGAGGCCCCGTGGAATCGGCGAAGATGATTACTAGGACATCCTAGTAAGCGGCAGGCCTCGGCTTCAATACCGGGTCGGCGACGGCGCGCTCAGCTAGGCGACGCACGCAAAGCGCGTCGTCTGATCCACGCTCGAAGACTCAGCCCTGGGCGCCCTGCGGCTTGGTGAAGAACGGGCCGCAACGGTTCTTCATGTCTTTCATGGGCTGCCGGATCCCGCGAAGGTCGGACGCCACGGTGGGGTTGGCGTTCATGTAGTCGTGGATCTGGTTGCGCATGGCGTCGTGCGGCTGGCCGGCCAGGCCAGAAAAGAACGCGTTGACGTCGGGGTGGGTGCGGAGATAGTTGGCGGTCGCCGACGAGACGTCGGACATCACCTGCGCGCGGTCGGCTGCACTACAGCCCGGCGGAGGATCTGCGACCGCCGGCGCGGCACTCCACAGCATGGTCGCGGCGAGGGCGGCCCCGCTGACTGAGACGGCGACAGCGTGGCGCCTGGAGGTGGATGACTTCATGGCGACTCCTTCGTCGTGCGTTGGTTCCATACCGCTGAGCACAGGGCTTTTCACCGTAACGCGCAGCGCTGGGTGTCGAGGCGGGTTTGACCTGGGTGATCGCTGGGGATGTCGGTGCCTTTGGGCTGTCTGCGCACCGAGCCGGGGCTACAGTCGAAGAACTTCGCGCGGACGACCGCCGTGTAACCCGGTGACCTATCTCCTCGAGGACAGCGCCGCCATCGCAGGCGGTGGTCCGGCCAGAGTGAGGGAGATTCGCGGTGCCGGTGCCACATGAGTCGGGCCGGGATCTGCGGCTGGTCTCCACCGCCTGCTACCCGAACTGGGAAGCGGTCTACGAAGACAACGTGACGTGGGTGTACCGCAGCATCTTCGGGCGAGTCGGCAACCGCGCCGATGCCGAGGACCTCACCTCCGAGGTGTTCTTGACCGCGATGCGGCCGTTGCGGTTGACGGCCAGTGTGCCCGAGGTGCGCGCGTATCTGCGCGCCACCGCGCGTACCGTGCTGGCGGCACACTGGCGAGCCACGATGGGGCGCGAAATCACCACGCTCGACGACGTCGCGGCCCCCGAGACCGCATCTGACGCGCAACCCAGCACCGCCCCGCAGCGAGCGGCAGCGGTGCTGGACCGGCTGCCCGTCCAATACCGGCGGATTCTGGAGTTGCGCTTCCTGCAAGGCAAGTCGGTGCGCGACGCGGCCGGCGACCTCGGTGTCAGCATCGCGAACGCGAAGGTGTTGCAGCATCGCGCGCTGCGATTGGCCGCACAGATGAATGACAGCCAGACGAACGAGGCTCAGAGCAGCGAGGGAGGTGCCCGATGACCCGCCGGGAACTGCGCCGGTACCTCGACGACCTGCTGGCCGGCCGGCGCCCGAAGCCGTTCACGCCCGACGATTTCGAGGCCGCACAGATCCGCACCGCCATCGATCTGCGCGCCGCGCGGCCAGGCAACGACGAGCCGCGCGCCGAGTTTGTCGATACGTTGAAACATCGCCTGGCACAACAGATGTCAGGGCCGGCACCGGAGGCCGGGACGTCTGCGCCGCCGCCAGCTGTGAGCGCGACGCGCCGACAGGTGATGGTCGGCGGCGCGGCGGCGGCGACCGCCGCGGTGGCAGCGGTGTCGGTCGATCGGCTGGTCTTGGGCACCCGAGACCAGCCGCCCGGTCAAGCCGACACCGCCTCGCGATTGGTGCCCAGTGACGGCACCTGGCAGGTGGTCGCGGACAGCGCCGATGTGCCCGAAGGGTCGGTTCACCCCTTCAGCCTGGGATCGGTCAACGGATTTGTGCATCGGCGCAACGGTGTGGTTCAAGCGGTGTCGGGGGTGTGCACACACCAAGGCTGCAAACTGTGGTTCGACCAGGGCGCCGACCGCTTACGTTGCCCGTGCCATTCCACGTCGTTCTCGCCGGCGGGCCAGGTGATCACCCACGCGCTGCCGATCGCTCCGAAGCCGCTGCCGCAGCTGGAGGTCAGGGAGCGCGACGGCCTCGTCGAAGTGTTGGCGCCGCCGGCACAGCCGGCCTGAGGATCCTGTAACCCCAGTCGCTATCTGTTGGTGAGGCATACGCCTCAATCAGTAAGTGGCACTGGAGTTTTCATGATCACCACGAGAATCACCGCACAACTCGCATTTGCGGCCGCCGCCTCGATGCTTGCTGCCAACCCAGCCGCTGCTGCATCCACCGACGTCGGCGGGTCGGCCGCCGACGTGGTCCAGCAACTCGGTGACGCCGGCTACAGCGTCCAGGTGAACGGTTCGGCCCAAGTGCCACTATCGCGCTGTGTGGTGACCGGCGTGCACGGGCTGCCCATCACCGCCCGGCCCGCCCCGCTGACCACCGTGTACGTCGACGTCGACTGTCCGGACGACGACTGACGCTGCGGCGCTTGGAGTTACGGCCGTACCGGGATCGCGTCGGTATCGGTGTCGGGAGCCGGCGTCCTGATCCGACGCAACCCGTAATCGCCGCGCGGATGGATGACTTGCGGCCACCAGAACCACCGCCCCAGCAGCGTGGCTATCGACGGCATGAGCAGCGATCGCACGATCAACGTGTCGAGCAACAGGCCGATCGCGATCGTCGAGCCCATCTGGGCGAGCACCCGTAGCTCGCTGCCCAGCATCGCGGCCATGGTGAACGCGAACACCAACCCGGCCGCGGTCACCACCCCACCGGAACCCGCCATCGCGCGCAGATAGCCGGTTTTGAGTCCCGCCTGGATTTCTTCTTTGAACCGGGAGACCAGCAGCAGGTTGTAGTCGGAACCGACGGCCAGCAGGATGATCACGCACATCAACATGACGATCCAGTGCACGCGGATGCCCAGAAGGTCTTGCCAGATCAGCACCGAAAGCCCGAACGACGCCGCGATGGAGCTGGCTGCGGTCCCGACGATCACCAGCGCCGCCACCAAGCTGCGGGTGATGATCAGCATGATCATGAAGATCAGCGTGAGCGCGGAGACGACCGCGATCATCAGGTCGTACTTGGCGCCGTCGGCCATGTCCCGGTAGGTGGCGGCCGTGCCGCCCAGATACACCTTGGCGCTGGACAGCGACGACTGCTTGAGCCCCTCCTGAGCGGCGGTGCGTTCCGCGTTGACCCGGTCGATGCCCTCCGGGGTCATCGGATCACCTTGATGGGTAATGAAATAGCGCGCCGACTTGCCGTCGGGGGAGAGGAACATCTTGAGTCCGCGCTGGAACTCCGGGTTCTGGAACGCTTCGGGCGGCAGGTAGAACAGGTCGCCGTTCTTGGCGGCGTCGAAGCTCTGTCCCATGACGATCGCGGTGTCGTTCATCGCCGCCATCTGGGCCTGCAGCGCCGACATGGTGCTGTACGTCGACAACATCAGTCCGCGGGTCATGCGCATGGTGGCGATCGTCGGCGGCAGCAGCGCGGCCATCTGCGGCATCAGCGTGTCGAGGCGCTCGATGTCGGCGGTGAGCTTGCCGGTGTCGTCGGTGAGGGCATCGACCCCGTCGACCGTGTCGAACAGCGACCTCAGAGACCAGCAGATCGGGATGTCGTAACAGTGCGGTTCCCAGTAGAAGTAGTTGCGGATCGGACGCCAGAAGTCGTCGAAGTCCGCTATGTGGCCGCGCAATACGTCGACGTCGGCCTGCAGCTGCTTGGTGTCGGCGGTGGTGGCGTGTGTGGCGTCGACGACCTGCAGCATGACGTGATACATGTGCTCCATGGTGTCGGCCATGACGCCCATGTCGTCGGCCATCTTGCGCATGTTCGCGATGTTGATCTGCTGAAACGGATACTGCTGCATGGTGGTCTGACCCTGCATGCTGCTGAGGAACGGAATCGAGCTGTGCTGGATCGGAATGCCCAGCGGGCGGGTGATGTCCTGCACCATCGCGATGCCCGGGATGTTGAGCACATTGCGCGCCACGCGGTCCAACACGAGCATGTCGGCGGGATTGCGCATGTCGTGGTCCGCCTCCACCATGAGGATGTCCGGGTTCATCCGGGCCTGCGAGAAGTGCCGGTCCGAAGCCGCATAGCCCAGATTGGCCGGCGCACTGGTGGGCAGGTAGAACCGGTCGTTGTAGTAGGGGTGGTAGCCGGGCACAGCGACCATGCCAATCAGTACCGCAGCGGCACTGGCAGCCAGGATCGGTGCGGGCCAGCGCACCACGGCCGTGCCCACGCGCCGCCACAGTTTGCCTTGAGCGCGCTTGGATTCGAAGCGGCCCGCAAGTCCGCCGAGGAAGAGCACTGCCGGCCCGAGCGTCACGGCGGCCGCCACTACCACCAGCATCCCGATTGCGACCGGCACGCCCATCGTCGAAAAGTACGGCAGCCGAGCGAAACTCAGGCAGTAGGTGGCCCCGGCGATGGTCAAGCCCGAGCCCACGATCACGGGTGTGACGGACCGGAATGTGGTGTAGTACGCCTCTTCTCGGTCCTCGCCGGCGGCGCGGGCTTCGCTGTAGCGGCCGAACATGAAGATGCCGTAGTCGGTGGCGGCCGCGATGCCGAGCATTGTGAGGATGTTGGAGGCGAACGTGGTCAGCCCAAAAGCGTTGAGGCTGCCCATGAGTGCCACCACGCCGCGTGCGGAGGCCAGCCCGATAAACGTCAGTAACAGCTGAACCAGCGTGGTGACGATCGAGCGGTAGACGATCAGCAGCATGATCGCGATCGCGCCCAGCGTGAACAGCGTGATCTTGGCGAGGCTCGCGTTGCCGATGACGTGCAGATCGTCGGTCAGCGCCGCCGGCCCGGTGACGTAGGCCTTCACCCCCGGCGGTGGCTGGGTGTGGTCGATGACCTTGCGCACCGCCTCCACGGAGTTGTTGGCTTCCGTGGTGCCTTGGTCACCGGCGAGATAGACCATCACATAGGCGGCTTTCGCATCCGAACTCTGCGCGCCGGCCGCGGTCAGCGGATCTCCCCAGAAGTCCTGGATGTGCTGGATGTGCGCCGGATCCTGGTTCAGCTGGTGAATGATGTTGTCGTAGTAGTGATGTGCGTCGTCGCCGAGCTTGTCCTGGCCTTCGAGCACGATCATCACGGTGCTATTCGACCTGAACTCGTCGAAGTTGTGCCCCATCAGCTTCATCGCCACCATCGACGGCGCGTCGTTGGGCGCCATGGGCGCGGAGTGCGCCTCGCCGACCTTCTCCAAGGACGGCAGGAACACGTTCAGCGCGATGGTGATCGCCAGCCAGAACAGGATGATCGGGACCGCCAGCAGGCGGATGGCGTGTGGGAAGAACGGCCGCTTGGGTTGCGGCGCTGCGTGCTTGGTGTCTGTCATGCGGACTTCACCAGGCAAAAGGTTTGTGGGTTGACGCCATCTGTGTGCCTTTCGTCGCGTACCACGCCGTCCACAGTGATCCGGCAACCGACTTCACCGCCGTCGCTCTGGGCGATGATGTTGCCGCTGACCGCCGGAAGGGTGGTGGATATCGTCGTCGACCACGGCAGCGTCACATCGAGTTCGTGGATGTTGGCCTCGGCGTCGAAGTAGTTGACCTTGGCGGTGCTGCCCGAGGCGCCGAATACGTCGTACACCAAGATCTTTGGATGGAACTGCACGATCTCGATGCCGGCGTTGGCGTTCGCGTTGAGGTCTTGTGAGGCGAAGACCTTGTGCAGCCGGGTCACCACCAATCCCGAGACGGCAAGCACCACGACGAGAACCAACGGTATCCACGCACGCTTCATCAGGCGGCCGACCGCTCTCGCCGCCGCGCGCACCCGCTCCCGACCCTTCACCTGTGAGCTCAGGCCTCCTTGCCGCATTTGAGATCCAGCGACTGGGCGTTCTCGACGAGTCGATTCAGCAGCGGCAGCGCCACCTGCGCCGAAAGCCACAGCGCGAACTGCTCTTCGGTAGACAATGTGGTCAGCAATGCGGCCAGCCGGTCGCGCCGGGTGGCTGTGCGTTGATCGAGGAGCGCCTGGCCCGCTTCGGTGATCGCGACCAGGCACACGCGGCCGTCGTCGGGGTCGGGCTGCCTGGTCACGATGCCGTGGCGTTCGAGCCGCTGGATCAGCTGAGTCATCGACGGCTGGCTGACTCCCTCTTTGGCAGCCAGTGTGGTGAGCCGGGTCGGACCGTCGCGGCTCACCCTGTTGAGCAGGAACCCGGCCGACACGCTCAAGCCCGACCGGTCGCTCAGGTACCGCACCGTCAGATCCGTCGCCTGATCGAGGACCTCCCCGACGGTGTCGCTACCGTGCCGGGGCAGGGACGACGGATTCACGAGCAGAACTTATATCACGGTGCCTATTTATCGACAACGGATAGGTGCAGCGGGCCTGCCATTCTGGGTGGGAAGCATCACGGGCCTAATGCAGTCGCCGCAGCTGCTCGACGAAGGCACGAGTGTCGTCCCAAGTGGGCAGCAGACCCGCATCTCGGACCTCCTGGAGGCTGGGCGCCGCCGCGTCGCGTCCCGACATTCGCGGCTGCGCACCGTCGACCGCAGGCCAGTCGATCGCGAGCTGGGGGTCCGTCGCCGAGATCGTGTGCTCACGGCTGGGGTTGTACGGCGCCGAGCACAGATACATGACCGTCGAATCATCTTGCAGGGCAAGGAATCCGTGCGCCAGCCCTTCCGACAGATACACCGATCGGCGATCCCGGTCGTCGAGCAGTACGGAATCCCACTTGCCGAAAGTCGGTGAGCCGACCCGGATGTCGGCGATCACGTCGAACACCGCCCCCCGCACGCACGTCACGTATTTCGCTTGACTGGGCGGCAGCTGGGCAAAGTGCAGACCGCGCAGCACGCCGGCCGCCGACACCGAACAGTTGGCCTGGTGGAAATCGAAGCGGTGCCCCGCAAAACCACTGAACTCTCGCTGCGTGAACCATTCGAAGAACAGCCCGCGGTCGTCGGGATACAACGGGTGGCTGATTTCCCACGCGCCCGCAATCGCCAACTCGCGCGCCGTCATTGGCCGCGCTCGGCGTATTGCGCCTCGACGCCGTCCTTCAGTGGCCGCCACCACAACTCGTTGTCGCGATACCAGTCGATCGTGGTGCGCAGACCTTCGGTGAAGTCGGCATGTATTGGGGTCCAACCCAATTCAGAGCGCAGTGGCGTCGGATCGATCGCATAGCGCAGGTCGTGGCCGGCACGATCCGGCACGTAGTCGAAATCGTCCGGCTCGCAGCCCATTTCGGTCAGGATCAACCGCATGACTGACAGGTTGTCGCGTTCGCCGTCGGCGCCGATCAGGTAGGTCCGCCCGATGCTACCGTCCTCGAGGATCCGCCAGACCGCAGCGTTGTGGTCGTCGACATGGATCCAGTCCCGCACGTTGGCGCCGTTGCCGTAGAGCTTCGGACGTCGGCCCGTCAGCACGTTGGTGATTTGGCGCGGAATGAACTTCTCCACATGCTGATACGGCCCATAGTTGTTGGAGCAGTTGGAGATTGTGGCTCGCACGCCGTACGAGCGCACCCACGCCCGTACCAGCATGTCGGCGGCCGCCTTGGTCGACGAATATGGGCTCGACGGATTGTAGGGCGTGTCGGCGGTGAACCGATGCGGATCGTCCAGTGCGAGCTCGCCGTACACCTCGTCGGTGGAGACGTGGTGCAGCCGGACCCCATGCCGGCGCACCGCTTCCAGCACCGCGAACGTGCCAATGACGTTGCTGCGCAAGAACGGCTCCGGGTCGGCCAGTGCGTTGTCGACGTGCGTCTCGGCGGCGAAGTGCACCACCACGTCGGCGTCGGCGACCAACGCAGAGATCAGGCCGGTGTCGGTGACGTCGCCCTGGACCACCTTGACCGCGTGCTCCACGCCGGCCAGCGACTCGCGGCTGCCCGCATACGTGAATGCGTCCAGCACCGTCAGCGACACGTCCGGGCGTTCGCGCACGGTGGCGCGGACGAAATTGGCGCCGATGAAGCCTGCGCCGCCCGTCACCAACACCCGCATGGGCAAACAGTAACGGTCGTCAGTCGCTCGCGAGCCCGAGGGGGTTGGCGAGCTCGGCGAGCGTGGGGATCAGCCGCTCGGAGCCGCCCAACACCTGGATCGCGACGTGATCCGCCCCGGCTCGCAGGTGTTCGCCCAGCCGTGCGGCGATCTGCTCCGGCGTGCCGTAGGCCACCACGGCGTCGATCAGCTTGTCGCTGCCCGGTTTGGTGACGTCGGAGTCGGTGAAGCCGAGCCGCTTCCAGTTGCTCACGTAGTTGCTCAGGCCAAGGTAGAACTCCACCGTCTTGCGGCCGATCTCGCGCGCCTCGTCAGCGTCCGTCGTCAGCACCACCTTGTGTTCGGGCGCCAAGAACACCGACGGTCCGACGAGATCGTGGGCTTGGGCGGTGTGCTCGGGGGTGGTCAGGTACGGGTGTGCGCCGGCGCTGCGACGGGCGGCCAGCTCGAGCACCTTCGGGCCTAGCGCCGCAAGTACCCGTCGGCTGGTCGGGACGCCGGCCGCATCGAGGCGATCGAGGTAGGCCACCAAAGCGTCGTAGGGCTTGCTGTAGTCCTGACTGTGTTCGGGATGCCCGACGCCGATGCCGAGCAAAAACCGCCCGGGGTAAGCCTTCTCGATGCGGTGATACGACTCCGCGACCTCGTCCGCGGGCGCCGACCAGATGTTGACAATGCCCGTCGCGAGCGTGATCGACTCCGTAGCGTCCAGGATCGGTTCGGCGAACTTCAGTTCGGCGGCCGGTGACCCACCCACCCAGATGGCGCCGTAGCCGAGGTTTTCGATCTCGGCCGCCTGCTCAGGCTTCACCGGTCCGCCGGTCCAGACGCCGTAGCGGCCGACGTCGGGCTTGAGCAGTGATGGGTCGGTCATGGTGTCCCTTTCTAAGTGCTTCGCGTGGCCAGTCCGAGCGGACCGGCCAGTTCGGCAAGCGTCGGAATCAGTCGGTCTTGGTTACCCAGAATTTGGATCGGAACATGGTTGGCGCCGGCGTCCAGATGTTGTGTCAGCCGCCTGGCGATCGCGTCGGGCGTTCCGTAGGCAACCAGCGCGTCGACGAGCCTGTCGCTAGGCGGGCGGCGTACGTCGTCGTCGGTGAAGCCCAGGCGCTTCCAGTTGCTCACGTAGTTCGTCAGGTTGAGGTAGATGTCGAGGGCCTTGCGGCCGATGGCACGCGCCTTCTCGGCGTCGGTGGTCAGAACCACCTTGTGCTCGGGCGCCAGGAACGCCTGTGGGCCGATCAGATCACGCGCCTTGGCGGTGTGTTCTGGCGTCGTGAGGTACGGATGGGCGCCGGCGCTGCGCTCGGCAGACAGCTTCAGGGCCTTCGGGCCGAGTGCGGCGATGACTCGGCGCTGCTTGGGCACGCCGTACTCGTCGAGCTTGTCCAGGTACTCGGTGAGCGCGTCGATGGGTTTGCGGTACTCGGTGTGCGCCTCGGGGTGTCCGACGCCGATGCCGAGCAAAAACCTTCCGGGATAGGCCTTTTCGATGCGGTGGAACGATTCGGCGACGGGCCCGGGCGCGGCGGTCCAGATGTTGACGATTCCGGTGGCCACCTTCAGCGTGGTGGTCTTCTCGAGGATCGGCTCCACCCACTCGAGCTCGGCCGGGGGAGAGCCGCCGACCCAGACGGCGCCATAGCCGAGTTTCTCGATCTGCGCTGCTTGTTCGGGGGTCACTCCGCGTCCGAACGATCCGAACTTGCCAAGGTTCAGCTCAGTCATGACACCTCCAACCCTGGTTCGGTCGGCCGCTATTCCACGTCGACATTTGGCTGGTCCGGGGCGCCGGCAGAAAATTGGTGCCGGAACTTTGTCGGTGGTGGGTGCGATGCTGGCGTCATGTCTTCTTCCGCTTCTGGTGGCGCTGTTGCGGTGAGCCCTGCGCAGCGTCTTGAGGCGCTGTTCGAGGAGTTGGCGGAGCTGAGCGGTCAGCGTAATGCGATTGATGGGCGCATCGTGGAGATCGTCGCTGAGATCGATCGCGACGGGCTATGGGGCGCGACGGGTGCGCGGTCGGTGCCGGCGTTGGTGGCCTGGAAGCTGGGGGTGTCGTCGGCCAATGCGCACACGATCACCACGGTGGCGGGCCGGCGTGAGCAGTTTCCGCGGTGTGTGCAGGGTCTGGCCGAGGGCCGGCTGTCGCTGGATCAGGTCGGGGTGATCGCCGCACACGCAGCCGAGGGCTCTGATGAGCACTATGCGCAGCTGGCCAGCGTGGCCACGGTCAACCAGTTACGTACCGCGGTCAAGCTCGAACCGCGACCCGAACGCGAGCTGCAGCCTGCGCGGCCGCACCCGGCGCGCTCGATCATCAAGACCAGCGACGAGCAGGGCAGCAATTATCGGATCAGGCTGCCGCATGATGACGCGGCCAAGTTCGACGCGGCGTTGGCGTCGCATCTGGAGGCGCTGATCGGCGAGTGGAAACACGACCACGACAACAGCGAGCGCCCGTCAGAGACGGCCCCGCCCATGCCCAGCAGCGTCGATGCGTTCATGCGGCTGGTGGAGACGGGCTGGGACGTCGAGGCGGCGCGCCGCCCGCACGGCCAGCACACCACGGTGGTGGTGCACCTGGATGTCAAAGACCGTGTCGCGGCGCTGCATCTGGGTCCGCTGCTCACCGACGCCGAGCGCCGCTACCTGACCTGTGAGGCCACCTGTGAGGTGTGGTTCGAACGCGACGGGCAACCCATCGGCGCGGGCCGAACAACCCGCCAGATCAACCGGCGGCTGCGCCGCGCACTCGAGCACCGCGACCGCACCTGTGTGGTGCCCGGGTGCGGGGCCACCCGCGGTTTGCACGCTCATCACCTCCGGCACTGGGAAGACGGCGGCCCCACCGAGCTGGCCAACCTGGTGCTGGTCTGCCCACATCATCACCGGCTGCACCACCGCGGCGCCATCACCATCACCGGACCCGCCGACGCCTTGACCGTCACCGACAGCGACGGCCGACCATTGAGCGCCGCCTCGCTGGCCCGCCCACCCAAGCACCCCCCGCCCGCGGTCCCACCATGCCCCGGACCCACCGGCGAACGCGCCCAGTGGTGGTGGTACCAACCCTTCCAACCCCAACCACCACCGACAAACAACTGACGTATGTCGCCCAGCGTCGGGCATCGCCACCGCGTCGACTCGTAACTGATTGGCACACAGCGGAATTCGTCCACAGTCGACGCATCAACCGCAGGGTCCGCCTCGCCGCCCGACCTCACCGACGGCCTTCTCGAAGTGCCGTCGTCACGATCCGCGTGACCTCCGCTGCCATCGTCACGTGCTCGATCGTGCATCGCAGCCGCCCGATCGCGCCCTGCTAACCACGCCGCGCCGACGTCGTCGACGAACGACCGACACCCGCCCGCGCCAGTCGATGTGCAGCGCGGCATCGACGAATCTCGGCGCGGGCCGAAACGTCGCGGCTTCGAGCCCGCATGGCAGCCGCTGCCAATCCCGTTGAGGCGGTGGCATGTGGATCGACGCGCGACTGGACCCGGCGTTCGACGAGCGCAACACGTCCGAATTGCGCCACTTCTCGATCGAGGCGCAATCGCAGATGTTCGCCTCGCCCGACAAGGTCGCGGCGGCGTTCGGCGAAATGCTGCGACCGCTCATCGAGCAACTCGAAAAGGGAAGGGAAACAGGATATTTCCGTGGCGTGGATCCCGAGGCCGACGCGGAGGCCATTCACGGCGTGGTGTGGGTGTGCACCCAGCGGCAGTGGATCACCGGTGACCGGACGGGCGGTGGGGCGCGTCGGCACACGAAGCAGTTCTTTTTGCGCGGGATCGGCGTCACACCCGACGTGATTGCGTCGGTCCTGGACGACTAGCGCTTCACCGGAAAGGAGACTGGGTGGACCTCGGATTGGCCGGCGCCACGGTCGTGACCGGCGGTCGTCGCCTACACCGCATCCAAGGCCGCACTGAGCGGCGTCACCAAGAATCTCGCGAAAAGCCCTGCACGAGAAGGCATTCGGGTGAACTGCGTATGACCGGACACCATTGTCACCGCGAGCTTCACCGACGCGCTGACCGACGTCCTCGCAGCCGACGGCTTGGACGCCGAGAATCCCGTCGACGGCGGGTCAGTTTCATCTGAATGGCGGGGACTACTCAGGATTGGGCGCATCAGGTGCGGGCGCCACCAACGGCAACACGATGATGAAGCGCGTGTTGCCCGGCTCGGATTCGACGCGCAGGTTGCCGTGATGCTTCTCGACGACGATCCGCCACGCCAGGTCCAAGCCGAGCCCGGTGCCTTCGCCGTACGGCTTGGTGGTGAAGAACGGGTTGAAGATGCGGTCGACGATCTCGTCCGGGATACCGGGTCCGTCGTCGCAGATCTCGACGCGGATGTGGTCGTCGTTCTCGCGCATGGTCCGCACCGTCAGCGTGCCGGCGCCGTCCATCGCCTGTACCGCGTTCTCGATGATGTTGGTCCAGACTTGGTTGAGATCGCCTGGGTAGCAGTGGATTTCAGGCAGCGACTTGTCGTATTCCTTGACCAGCCGAATCGGGTTGTCCTTGCCCACCCGGTCGCCGAACATCATCAGCGTGCTGTGCAGCAGCTCGTGGACATCGGAAGCCTGATACGGCGCCCGGTCCATCTGCGAGTACTGCTTGGCCCCGGCCAGCAGCACCGAGATGCGCTTGCTGGCCTCGGTGATCCGGTTCACCGCGAGCTCGGTGTCGATCGTGTATTTCAGCCAACCGACTGCCCCCTGCAGAGACGCCGTCGCGTCCACGTCTTCGATCGACGCGGACACCCGCTCCAGCCAGTCGATGTCCAGGCCGGCTTCGACGAACGTCGGCGCGTAGTCCCATGCACCGGCGATGCCGTGAGTCTCGAGCCAGTCGCCGATCTGGTCCTCACGGTCGGAGGTCTCCAGCGCTGTGAGCTCCACCGGCTTGGCTTTGGCGACCAGCTCGGCGACCTCCTCCTGGATGCCGACCAAGACGCGCAGTGCCTCCGGGGTGAACTTGCCGTCGGCGAGCATCGCGAGCTTGTGCCGCATCTTGCCGACGTTGTCGCGCAGGTTGGCCACGTCACGGGTGATCGCGGCGGCGGGATTGTTGAGCTGGTGGGTCAGCCCGGCGGTGATCTGGCCCAGCGCGAGCAGTTTCTCACGCTGACCGATGATCTGGCGTTGCCGCAGCCCGCCGACCTTGTGCCCCTCGAGCAGGTGCACGGCCATCGGAAACTCGGCCTGCATGAAGCGGGCGAAGGCGTCGGCGTCGAGGACGAAGAACCGCGACGGGCGGGTCACGCGCACGGACGCTTCGTAGACGTGCTCCTCACCGGGCACGTACGCCGACCAGGCCCCGCAGTACACGCCGCGCTGCGAGGTGCGGTTGGTTTCGATGTCGACGCCGCCGGAGCGCTTCGACATCACCAGCTCGCCGTCGAGCAGCACATAGAAGCATGTGGCCGGCTCACCTTCGACGCAGATCGGGCCGGGCTCGAAGGTTTCGATGTGGCCGTCCTTGCACAGGGTCGCGAGCTGTTCGTCGGACAGCGCCTCGAACAAGAACAGCGTCCGCAGCTCGTCGGGCAGGCAGTTCTCACCCATGCTGTCTCTCCTACGCCTCGGCCAAGTATCGATGCACCAGCATCACGGCCATCGAGCCTTCGCCGACAGCGGCCGCCACACGCTTGGCGGACTGGGCTCGCACGTCACCTGCAACGAAGACACCGGGCACGCTTGTTTCCAGGTGGTGCGGCGGGCGGGTGAGCGTCCAGCCGCACACGTTCTTCAAGTCGGGGCCGGCCAGCACGAAGCCGTGGTCGTCGCGAGCCACCACGCCGTCGAGCCAGTCGGTGCGCGGCTCGGCACCGATGAAGATGAACATCCGCCCGCACGTCACTTCCTCGATCGCGCCGGTGCGCCGGTCTTCGAGCACCAACTTCTCGAGTCTGTCGTCGCCGCATGCCTGTGTGACCACCGTGCAGGTCCTGACCTTGATGTTGTCGATGGCGTCGATCTGCTGGATCAGGTAGTACGACATCGACGACTCCAGCGACGGACCGCGCACGACGAGCGTCACCGACTTCGCGTGCTTGGCCAGGTTCACCGCGGCCTGGCCGGCCGAGTTGGCCCCGCCGATGACGTACACCTCTTCGCCGTCGCATTCAGCGGCGATCGACGTCGCCGCCCCGTAGTGCACCCCTACGCCGGTCAATCGATCGCAGCCGTCGGCGGGCAGTTGGCGATACGACACCCCGGTGGCCAAGATCACCGCCCGCGCACCGATTGAGCGACCGTCGGACAGTCTGACGCTGCGGGCCGCGCCCTTGACCTCCAACGCGACGGCCTCCTGGGCGGTGATGAGCTCCGCGGCGAACTTCTCGGCCTGGCGCCTGGCACGGTCCGCCAGCTGGGCACCCGAAACCCCGTCGGGGAAGCCGAGGTAGTTCTCGATCCGCGAGCTCTGGCCGGCTTGGCCGCCGGTCGCGGTGCGTTCGATCAGCACGGTTTTGAGGCCCTCGGACGCGCCGTACACCGCCGCCGCCAGCCCCGCCGGGCCGCCGCCGATCACCACCAAGTCGTAGAAATCCTCGGCCGGCGTGGTGGTGAGCCCGAGGGTCGCCGCGAGCTCGGCATCGGCGGGGTCGACCAGTGTCTCGCCCTGCTCGGTGATCACCACCGGTAGCGTCATACCGTCCTCGCCGGCAGCTTCCAGAAGGCGCTGCCCCTCGGGTTCGTCGGCGCGAAACCATGTGTAGTACAACTGATTTCGCGCCAAGAACTCGCGCACGTGCGTCGATCTCGCATTCCACGGGTGACCGATGATCTTGGTGTGGGGGATCACCCGGTCACCGGCTGCCCGCCACGCGTCGAGCAGCGCGTCGATCACCGGGTAGAGCTTCTCCTCCGGCGGGTCCCACGGTTTGAGGAGGTAGTGGTCGAGGTCGACGACGTTGATGGCCTCGATCGCGGCGTGGGTGTCCGCATAGGCGGTGAGCAGTACCCGTCGTGCCAGTGGGTAGATGTCCATCGCCTCTTCGAGGAATTCGATGCCGCTCATCTGCGGCATGCGGTAGTCGGCGACGAAAACTGCCACGGTGTCGCCGCGCAGCTTGAGCTCGTGCAATGTCTGAAGCGCGTCCGGGCCGGATTCGGCGCGGATGATGCGATGGTGCTCGCCATATTTACGGCGGAGATCGCGGGCGACCGCTCGGGACACGGCGGGATCGTCGTCGACGGTGAGAATGACGGGTTTACGGGGCTGGGAAGGTCCAGTCATCGCTGTCAAGTATGCGCCCACGCGCCCTCTCGTTCGCCGGCCTGCCCGGGGCCGTCGGCCTAAGGCAGCGAAGCGACGCGAGCGTGGTGCGGGCTGCTTTAATCTCGAGGAGAGCGAGCGGCATCGGGTCGTTTGCCTCCGACGACAGAGAGAACCGCGATGAGAAAGACCATCGCAGCCCTGACGGCCGCGGGCTCGCTGACAGCTGCCGGGCTGCTGACACCGTCGGTGGGGCACGCGATGCCCCTGGACCCGTACCAGGCGGTCTGCGACGCGTACGGCGCCGAAGCGTCCGGGCTGGTGATTCGCGGGGCGGCTCGCCCGATCTCCGCGCGGATGCTCGTCGAGGCGGGAACCAGCTCGTTCGACGTGCACAACGTCATCGACACGGTGGTTTCGACGCGCTGCCCCCAGTACAGCAACCTGCTGTGACGGGGCGCCTGGGCGGTCGCGGGAACGCCGGGGCGTCCAGGTAGAAGCGCCGCGGCGGCCGCCGCGGGACAATTTTGGCTTGCGCCCGTCGACCCGGTATCGTGGAGCAACGGTGCGGCAACCGCGCCGGCTCCTGCGTGCCCTGGCATCTCGCGGAATTCCGGAATGATTCCGCGTCCCGCCCACGTTTCGAAGTCGGGGCGAAAACTGCACTTGATGGGAGGCTCCCCACGGAGCGCCCATCGCAGCCGGAGTTAGGGATTGCGGAGGTTATGGCAAAGAAGGACGGCGCCATAGAGGTCGAGGGTCGCGTGGTCGAGCCTTTGCCCAATGCGATGTTTCGCATTGAGCTGGAGAACGGTCACAAGGTGCTCGCCCACATCAGTGGCAAGATGCGGCAGCACTACATCCGCATCCTGCCCGAGGACCGGGTGGTCGTGGAGTTGTCTCCGTACGACCTGTCCCGCGGCCGCATCGTGTACCGGTACAAGTAACCCGACAAACTGGGTGTGACGAGCCCTTGCGCGAGTCACCGACAAAGCAAGAAGGATCGAATACAGCCGTGAAGGTCAACCCCAGCGTGAAGCCGATTTGCGACAAGTGCAGGGTGATCCGTCGGCATGGGCGGGTCATGGTGATCTGCTCCGATCCACGCCACAAGCAGCGGCAGGGATGAGCGCTTGCGCGAAGACCAGAGCACAGGGCTAGTCAAGCCCTCGCTGCCCAACAACTGAATGCAGACCTCCCAGCACCAGTGAGCGATACGCGCTCATGCACGTCCGGACCGGAGGCCGGGCCCCTGCAGAGCAGGGAACGGGCTGGGATCAGACCTCCGCTAGAGAAGAAGGACACCGCCTGATGGCACGTCTTGTGGGCGTCGACCTGCCGCGCGACAAGCGCATGGAGGTCGCGCTGACGTATATCTACGGCATCGGCCGCACCCGCTCCAACGAAATCCTGGCCGCCACCGGCATCGACCGGGACATGCGCACCAAGGACCTCACCGACGAGCAGCTGACGCAACTGCGTGACTACATCGAAGCCAACCTCAAGGTGGAGGGCGATCTGCGTCGCGAGGTGCAGGCCGACATCCGCCGCAAGATCGAGATCGGCTGCTACCAGGGTCTGCGCCACCGGCGCGGACTTCCGGTGCGCGGCCAGCGGACCAAGACCAACGCGCGCACCCGTAAGGGCCCCAAGCGCACCATCGCCGGCAAGAAGAAGGCCAGGTAACCGATGCCACCAGCAAAAAAGGGCGCGACCGCTCCGAAGAAGGGGCAGAAGGGTCAAAAGGGCCGCCGCCGGGAGAAGAAGAACATCCCGCACGGCGCCGCGCACATCAAGAGCACGTTCAACAACACGATCGTCACGATCACCGACCCGCAGGGCAACGTGATCGCGTGGGCGTCATCGGGACATGTCGGCTTCAAGGGGTCCCGCAAGTCGACCCCGTTCGCCGCGCAGCTGGCCGCAGAGAACGCCGCCCGCAAGGCGCAGGAGCACGGCGTCAAGAAGGTCGATGTGTTCGTCAAGGGCCCGGGTTCGGGCCGCGAAACCGCAATCCGCTCGCTGCAGGCCGCCGGCCTGGAGGTCGGCGCGATCGCTGATGTCACCCCGCAGCCGCACAACGGCTGCCGGCCGCCGAAGCGGCGGAGAGTCTAGGGCCTGGGGTAGGAGGAGAAGGACTTCATGGCTCGTTACACCGGACCCATCACTCGCAAGTCGCGGCGTCTGCGCGTCGACCTCGTCGGCGGCGACCAAGCGTTCGAGAAGCGGCCTTATCCGCCTGGCCAGCACGGCCGCGCGCGGATCAAGGAAAGCGAATACCTGCTGCAGCTGCAGGAGAAGCAGAAGGCGCGCTTCACCTACGGCGTGCAGGAAAAGCAGTTCCGCAGGTACTACGAAGAAGCGGTACGCCGCCCCGGCAAGACCGGCGAGGAGCTACTGCAGATCCTGGAGAGCCGGCTGGACAACGTCGTGTACCGCGCCGGGCTGGCACGCACCCGCCGGATGGCCCGCCAGCTGGTCAGCCACGGGCACTTCACCGTCAACGGCGTGAAGGTCGACGTGCCCAGCTATCGGGTGTCGCAGTACGACATCATCGACGTGCGCGACAAGTCCCTGAACACGGTGCCGTTCCAGATCGCGCGGGAAACCGCAGGGGACCGGCCGATTCCGGGCTGGCTGCAGGTGGTCGGGGAGCGTCAGCGCATCCTCGTGCACCAGCTGCCGGAGCGCGCGCAGATCGACGTGCCGCTCACCGAGCAGCTCATCGTCGAGTTCTACTCGAAGTAAAGGACTTTCGGCCGTCCGGATGGCGGCCGAAATTTCCCCGCTCGCGGGGAAGGGACGCGGCATCAAATAGCGGGTGCCGTGAAGGAGGAAGAAACACATGCTGATTTCTCAGCGACCCACACTGAGCGAAGAGGTTGTCGCCGACAACAGGTCGCGGTTCGTCATCGAGCCGCTGGAGCCGGGATTCGGTTACACACTTGGCAATTCGCTGCGCCGCACGCTGCTGTCGTCGATTCCCGGCGCGGCCGTGACCAGCATTCGCATCGACGGCGTGCTGCACGAGTTCACCACCGTGCCCGGCGTCAAAGAGGACGTCACCGACATCATCCTCAACCTCAAGGGCCTGGTGGTCTCGTCGGAAGAAGACGAGCCCGTGACGATGTATCTGCGCAAGCAGGGCCCTGGCAACGTCACCGCCGGTGACATCGTGCCGCCTGCCGGCGTGACCGTGCACAACCCGGACATGCACATCGCGACGCTCAACGACAAGGGCAAGCTCGAGGTCGAGCTCGTCGTCGAACGGGGCCGCGGCTACGTGCCGGCCGTGCAGAACAAGGCGTCGGGCGCCGAGATCGGCCGCATTCCGGTCGATTCGATCTACTCGCCGGTGCTCAAGGTCACCTACAAGGTGGAGGCCACCCGCGTCGAGCAGCGCACCGACTTCGATCGGCTGATTCTCGACGTCGAGACCAAGAATTCGATCAGCCCCCGCGACGCATTGGCGTCGGCGGGCAAGACGCTGGTCGAATTGTTCGGTCTCGCAAGGGAACTCAACGTGGAGGCCGAGGGCATCGAGATCGGGCCGTCACCTGCGGAGGCCGACCACATCGCGTCGTTCGCGCTGCCGATCGACGACCTCGACCTGACGGTGCGCTCGTACAACTGCCTCAAGCGCGAGGGCATCCACACCGTCGGCGAGCTGGTCGCCCGCACCGAGTCCGACCTGCTGGACATCCGCAACTTCGGCCAGAAGTCGATCGACGAGGTCAAGGTCAAGCTGCACCAGCTGGGCCTGTCGCTCAAGGACAGCCCGGCCGGTTTCGACCCGTCCGAGGTCGCCGGTTACGACGCAGCCACCGGCACCTGGCACGGTGATTCGGCGTCGTACGACTTCGACAACGACCAGGATTACGCCGAAACCGAGCAGCTGTAATCCGCTTTGCAACAAGGAGACTGAGCAATGCCCAAGCCCACCAAGGGCCCTCGCCTCGGCGGGTCGTCCTCGCACCAGAAGGCGATCTTGGCCAACTTGGCCACCTCGCTGTTCGAGCATGGCCGCATCAAGACCACCGAGACCAAGGCCCGGGCGCTGCGGCCGTACGCGGAGAAGCTGATCACGCACGCGAAGAAGGGCACGCTGCACAACCGGCGTGAGGTGCTCAAGAAGATCCGGGACAAGGACGTCGTGCACACCTTGTTCGCCGAGATCGGGCCGTTCTACGCCGACCGCAACGGCGGCTACACCCGCATCATCAAGGTCGAGCCGCGCAAGGGCGACAACGCGCCGATGGCGGTGATCGAGCTGGTGCGGGAGAAGACGGTCACGTCGGAGGCCGATCGCGCCAGGCGGGCCGCGGCGTCACAGGCCGCCAAGAAGGCGGCGCCGGTTGCCGCTGCGGCCGCACCGCAGGCGGCGGTGGAGCCGGAGGCGACGGCTGGTCCGCAGACCGAGACTGTGGCTGACGTCGAGGCAGAAGACGCCGCGATCGAGGAGGCTCAGGAGGCCGAAGCCGCAGACGGAGCGGCCGACGAGGCTTCCGACGAGGCCTCGGCCGAGGAGCAGAAAACCGACGACGAGTCCTAACGTCATGCGCGACGAACCCGCCATCGAAACCGATGGCGGGTTCGTTCGTCTTCGCCTCGACATTGCTTACGACGGAACGGATTTCACCGGCTGGGCGGTGCAGGGCCAGCACCGCACGGTCGCCGGAGTGCTCGACGAGGCGCTGTCGACGGTGTTCCGTAGGCCGGTGCGGGTCTTCGGCGCCGGTCGCACCGACAGCGGAGTGCACGCCACTGGCCAGGTCGCGCACGTCGACGTACCCGCGAGCGCGCTCGGTCACGCCCGGCCGCGCCGGATATCCGCGGGTGAGCCCGAGTTCCTTCCCCTGGTGCGCCGGCTCGCCCGCTTCCTACCCGACGACGTGCGCGTCCGCGACATCGTCCGTGCGCCCGACGGATTCGACGCCCGCTTCTCGGCACTGCGCCGCCACTACGAGTACCGGTTGTCGACCGCACCGTACGGCGTCGAACCGCAACTGTCGCGGTATGTGACGGCCTGGCCGCGGCAACTGGACGTCGACGCGATGACGGCGGCATCGAAACAACTTCTGGGACTTCACGACTTCGCGGCATTCTGCCGGCCTCGCGCCGGTGCGACGACAATCCGGGATCTGCAGCGGCTGGAGTGGACCCGCGACGGCCACCTCGTCACCGCCCACGTCAGCGCCGACGCGTTCTGTTGGTCGATGGTGCGATCGCTGGTCGGGGCACTGCTGGCGGTGGGTGACGGCCGCCGCAGCGCGGAATGGCTTGCAAGCCTGCTGAATTCGATCCGGCGGTCGAGTGCGTTCGCAGCCGCACCTGCGCGTGGCCTCACGTTGGCGGGGGTCGACTACCCGCCCGACGGCGAACTCGCGGCCCGGATACTGATCACCCGTGACCTGCGCACCCGCGAGTAGTTCAGGACAGCCCGATCAGTAACCCCGCCCGGTTCACCTCCGGCCACGATCAGCTCCGCTAATGCGTTGCGCTGTCATGCCTGTCGGGTGTGCTGTCCGCCGCGTCGTTCGGTGCAGTGTCATGGTCGGCGCGCGGTGCGCTGGCCGCGCGGGCCGACTGACCTCGATGCGTGGCTTCTGCATCGTGCTTCTCACCTGGTTTGTTGACGACATCGCCTAACGGCGGCTGCTTGGACGCAGGCTTCGTCTCGGGTGCCGCCATCACCGAAGGCGCGTCTTGTGCTGTGCGTGGCACCCGGAGCACGAGTGTCGGCCTGACGGTCTTGACCGTCGGCTGGCTCCTTCGCGGGTCTAGTACTGGTCTCGTCGGACTCGCTGGCTGGTCCAGCGTCACCCTCGTTGTCGCCGTAGTCGTGGTGGCGCCGAATGGAACGTCAATTCCATCGCCAAGTACAGGCTCTGGTCTCTGTGGCGCGCTTTTTGTCGGCACTTGTTCAGCAGCCGTGGCGGCTGTCTTGGCTCGTGCGGACGCCGCCAGCATCATCGGCGTTAATGGCCCGTATGCCTGGTCAATCAGTGGCCTTTCCCAAGAGTCAAGCGAGTCCGCTACTGATGACAATCCAATAGCGCGGAGCCAGTTGTTCATCGGCAGGGTTGCTGCCGGTACCAATTGGTAAGTGATGCCATTCTGAGTCCATGTGATGTTGTTCGGGTTATCGAGAATGTTTGGATTACTGTAATCGTGCTGACCGTTATTCGTCGCGTTTTGTACGGCCATTTGGTAGCCGACATCAAAGGTGTCGGTAGGGTATGCAGCGAGTCCGTCGTACTGGTTGATGATGATCACCGTTTGATCGGTCGTCGGCGCTGACTTCACAGTGCCACCCCAGAGGGAGGCGGCGCCCTGCACGGTCAGCTGGCCGTACCTGCTGGTGTCCATCCCCATCAGAATGATCCGCAGGCCGGGAGGGACCGGACTGCCGCTATTGAGCCACGCGCCGATTACTACTGCACCGTTGCTGTATCCACTCAGGGTGTCACCGCTCTTCAGCGCCCCGGACGCTACAGCGGCTTTGATCGCGTTGACACCATCCTTGTTCTGTAACGCGGTCGCCGGGTAGGCGATCTTGACGCAACGGCTCGCCGCAGTACACAGTTTGCCGCCGAGCTGATTTTGTGTGACATTCATGATAGTAATTACGTGGTCGAAGTCGAGCGGTTCGAGGGTATATGTCACCACTAACTGAACCTGTATCGCCCGTATCGGCAATGGGTTGAATTGTGGTTCTTGCGGCGTTGCTGCTATTAAACCGCCCGCCAAAAGAGGCATCGCCATCGCGCAGCTTATTGACTTCATCACTCGACTATCCTTCCTGCGGATGACGTTAGGGAACGGCCGTCGCGGGATCCGTTGCCGGATCTGCCACGTGGGAAGCCAACGCTCTCGACGCGCGTCGCGTCGAGAGCGCGGTCGAATCCACCAAGTCAGCGAAAAGGATTGCCATTCGGCGTATCTCGCCGTGGTCAGTGGGCGCGGGTAAGTCTTCGGCGTCGATGTTGCTTTGGTCAACTGCCCGAACACGCTGCGCCAGGACGTCGGCGGTTGCTCGACCGCCCTTGTTCATCGCATCCACGGCCGGTCCAGGAGGGCCTCGATCGACGGCGCCGGCTCGGTTCCGCTCACCAGTCGAGTGTGACAGTGCATGGCGGTCAGGGCATGTAAAATCCGCGAATCCGGTGGTAGCGTCCGCGGCCCAGCAGCGCATTGGCCGCCTCGAGCCCGGACATCACCGCGGCCTCGATGCAGCCGGCGTTCATCCCGGAGTCGGTCCAGTCGCCGGCCAATATCAAACCATCGCAACCACTTTCGTCCGGGCGCAGTCGGTAGCGCTCGGTTCCCGGCACCGACTGCACGTAGCGATCCGACGGGTCGACGTTGACGCTCACGTGCTGAGTGGCCAGCGCCGCCCGGCCTCGCTGGCCGTCGGCGCCGCTCAACAGATCCCACCTGAAGCCGTGGTCGTCGAATGCGCGTGGGAAATAAGGCCTCAGGTGACGATCGATGTACTTGACCGCTTCCGTATGAACCACGTCGCGGTAGCGGCGCGCGTAGCCGGCGCCGGTCTCGGTAGTGGGCCACAGCGCATTCAGCGTGCCGCAGAAGTACGCGACCGCACCGGGACGCTGCTCGTCGGGCCAGTCCTCGGCCCACAACGTCTGCGGCATCGAGGCCCACGTCTCGAACGGGCGCAGGTAGGCGCTGATCGTGACACCGGGCTCAGCCCACCCGAGCTCCGGTTCGTCTGGCCGCAACCAGATCTGGAACGCCTGCGTCGCCACCGTGCGGATCTGGGTCGTCATCTCCTGCCACTCGGGCCGGTCGGCGATGAGCTCTTCTGCGACCACGGGCAGCATGCCGACCGACACCGCGAGCACCACGTGGTCGAAATCGGCACCGCGGCGCAGCACCCGTGCTTCAGCGTCGGCGGGCTCGGCCCAATGCGTTTCAAGGGCGTGCCAGCCGCCTGCCGGCTCATGCTGACCGGGGGCAAGCTGATCGAGCAGCGGCCGATAAGGGAACACCGGCAGCCCGCGCACCCGCGTCAGCGGCTCGTAGTGCTCGACGCCGTCGGCGAGCCGGACCTGGCGTCCCATCGAGATCGCCGCGATGCCTTGGCGGTGCTCGTCCAGGTGCAGCGCGTCGAGCCGGTGGAAGAACTCGAACTCGACGCCGCGCTGTCGCAGCGCCTGGTACAACGGCGCGATCACGATGTCGCCCATGCCCGCTGTCATCTTCCAGAAGATGGCGCCCTTGTAGCCGAACAGCACCAGGCCTGTGAGGAACACCGCGAGCCCGGCACCGAAGGCTGGCCGCGCCGGATCGGCGTCCTCGTATCCGAACACCAGGTCGTAAAGTCCTCGCACCAGCGAGAACTCGAGCACGTCGGGATGCGCGCCGTGGCGCAGGATCCAGTCGCCGAAGTCTTCGTCATTGATGGCGCGGAAGCCGCGGGGATCGGTGACCAGGTTGTCGGCGAGGATGCCTCGGATGACGGCGGTCATGAGCGACAACAACAGCCACGACCGCTTGTGGTCAGCGCGGCGCTCGTAGTCGAGCGCGTGGCGTACGGCGTCGAGTGCGTCGTCGATCATGCGGGTGGCGCTGCGCGGGCCGCGCCGAGGATCGGCCAGGGCCAGCAGTGCGGCGAGGGCGCTGTCGGCCACCGTGGTGAGCCAGCGCTGGGCGGCTGGCGGCTCGGGGCAGCAGGACAGCACGAGCCCGGAAGGACTTGCGCTGCGCTGGGATTCGGCGAAGTCGCGGACCAGCTGGACGGCACGGCGGGTGAACTCGATGACGGTCATCTCCCGGCCGGTGCTGTCCGGCTCGCCGGGTGAGCCCGTGTTGCGGGTGAACGTGCCGAGCCACATCAGCCAGTCGTTGCCGAACCGGTCGGCCAGCCCGAGGTTGTCGCCGGGTATCAGCGCCTGATCCCAGGTGCGGATCGGTGCGCCGGGATCAGTTGCAATGCGGTCCAATTCGGCATAGCACTCTCGCAGCAGGCCGAATGCGTTCTCGTACGAGCCCAGCCAGATGTGCAGACCGTGTTCTTCGATGCGGCCGTGCTCGCCGCGGCTGGACGCGCCTTTGCCGCCGAGTCGCCAGCCGCGCTGGTAGACCGTGATCGCGTCGAAGCGGTCACGCCAGCCGGGCTCGCTGAGTCGCCAGGCGGCGCTCAAGCCGGCCATGCCGCCGCCGAGGATCGCGACCTTGCCGCCGGGCCTGCTCACGCCAGCAGCGCGCGCGCCCGGTCGAGCTCCGGCCAGGTGCTGTCGGCGGGGAAGCTGCTGATCGCGTCGACAAGCTGCGCGCGGGCGGCATCATGACGCAGTTCGAAATCGTCGACAGCAGCTCGTAATTCGAAGATCTGCGCGTGCTGGCGCCTGGCGACGTCGAGCGCGGCACGCAGGTCGGCGGCCCGCGCGTCGTCGTCGGCGGCGGTGCGCGACCGCAGCCGCAGCAGCTCTGACCGGTAGAAGCATACCCCGGTGTCGTCGACGAGCCGCAGTGCCGTGTCCAACCGCGCCGCGGCCTCCTGCGTGCGGCCGGCCGCGATCAGCAGCCGTGCCAACACCCCGTCGTAGAAGGTGACGAAGAGCCGCGCCTCGGCCTCGCGCCACGCGTCGACGAACATGGCCATGACCGCGATGTGGTTCTGCAGCTCGTCGACGTCGACCGGATCCGCGTTCAACGCGAAAAACGCTGCGACGGTTGCTTGTTCGGTGGCCGCCACCATGGCCCAGAAGTCGAATCCGTGCCGCTCGGCTTGCGCGGCCAGCGATTCGACGAGCCGCGCCGCCGCGTCGAGCTGGCCCGCCTCCAGTCGCATCCATGCTTCGTAGGAGCGCGCGTAGGCCTGGCTGAACGGACCCTGGGGAAAGTCGAGCCCTTCGACAATACGCTCGGTTTCGGCGAATTCGGCTTCCGCGCCGGCGAAGTCGCCCTGCACGGCACGGGCCAGGGCCAGATGCGTGTGCATGGACGCGACCGGCTCGTTGGGCACGAACCACACCGTGTCGAAGTCGTCGATCTGCACCTGCGCCACCGACTCGGTGGCCTGCTCGAGCAGGCGCCGCGACGCCTCGAAATCGCCTGCGTACCAGGCCAACATGCCCATGGCGGCGTCGTTTTCCGACCGAAACCATTCCTTGGCGTTGTCGAGGTTGCCGCGTAACGACTCGGAGACCTGTGCGGCGCGGTGCAGGTCTGCGCGAGGCAAGAAGTACGCCCACAGCGCGACGAGCGTCGCGACGAGTTCGTCTTCGCGCAGATCGGTGCCCGACAGCTCCAGGCAGCGTTCGAAGTCGGCGGCCGCACCCGGACTTGCGGTGCCTTCGGCCGCCGACGCGAGGAATCCGCGGCGCAGACGCAGCGCGATCTCCCGACGATCGCGTGCGGGGCTGGGCGGCATTCGTTCGATCTGCTCGACCGCCCGAGTGAGATAGGTGCGGGCCTCCTCCAACGCGCCGCGGCGCCGGGCGTCGGTGGCCGCCTGTTGGTATGCCACGGCCGCGTCCTCGTACCGCAGCGCCTGGTCGTAGTGCAGCGCGACCAGATGCCAGTCGGGATCGCTGCCGCCGTGCGCGCTCACCAGCGCGTCGCCGGCGCGGCCGTGCAAGCGCCGCCGCACGGTTGGTGGCGCCAGCTCGTAGGCGACCTCCCGCAACAGCTCGTGACGGAACCGCCAGGAGCCGGTGCGAGTCGGCTCGAACACGTGCGCCTGCTCGAGCTCGGCGACGGCGGCGGCGAAATCGTCGTCGGCCATGTCGAGCACCGCGAGTATCAGGCTGCGGTCGAATTCGCGGCCGATCGCGGCGGCGGCTTCGACCACCGGGATCACGTTGTCGCTGGCCCGAAGTCGGGCAAACAGCGGCTCGTAGAGAGCATCGGGAACGCGGTGCCACCGGAACTCGTCGGTGGGCTGCTCGTGGATCTTGGTGACCACTTCTTCGATGTACAACGGCACGCCGTCGCAGCGGCGGCGGACTTCGGCCTGCTGCTCTTCGGACAGGTCGGGATCGATCGCGGCACTGAGTTCGTCGGTCTCGGCTGCCGTCAACGGCTGCAACTCGAATGTCTTGACGTTCGCCAGATTCGGGAAACATGCTGCGTCGCGGGCGGTCAGCACGACCAGCAGCCGACCAGTATCGGTGGCCAGCAGCGCGTCGAGCACGTCGAGGGTCGACGCGTCGAACCACTGCACGTCCTCGGCGAGCACCACCCCAGGTGCGCCGCCCAGGCACGCCACCAGATAGTCACTGATGGCCCCGACGATCTGGTCGTAGAGCTTGGTGCCTTCGGTGGGCACCGGCTGGTAGCCGTACTCTGCGCCGATGCCGAGCACCGGTGCCAGCAGCGGCAGGGTGGCGTCGACGTCGAGCCCGTACGCCCGAAGATCTGCCTCGAGGCGGCGAATCCGCTCAGCCTGCTCGGTCAGCCGGTCGATGTCGCAGCGACGTTCCAGCAGTCTGCGCACCGGGTGCAGGCCGGCGTCTGCATGGAACGGAGAGCCGATGAGTGTCAGCACCGGGCCACCTGACTGGCGCGCCAGATCGGTAGCGACAGCGGCCAGGCGGCTCTTGCCCATGCCGGCCTCGCCGAAGAATCCGACGCCGGCGACGTCCAGCGTGCCGGCCTGCGCCTTAGCCCAACTGTCTTGCAGGTAGGCGATTTCGCGGTGTCGGCCGATCAAGGGCCCGAGCGGGGCTCTGGTGCCGCTGCGCTCGGCGACCACCCGGTAATGCTCGATGAGCTCCTCGATGCCCTTCACTGTCTGGGCCGGCTGCGCCTCGAGTTCGAAGTCGTCGGCAATCAGGCCACCGATGGCCGCGGAGACGACGACGGAGTTCGGCGGCGCGAGCTCTGACACCCGGGCGGCCATGTTGGCTCCCAGCCCGTACACGTCGTCCTGGGAGCGGTCGAGGTAGACCAGCCCGCGGTGCACACCAACCCGCACCGCGATCCCGAAACCGAAACGCTTGCTTACCTTTTCGCTCAGCGCAGCGACGTCGCGGGTGATGTCAAGCCCGGCTTGCACGGCGCGGCGGACGTCGTTCTCGTGCGCGATCGGGTGCCCGAAGACGGTTAGCAGCCCGTCGCCCTTGGTGGAGAAGATGTGGCCTTCGTAGTGGTCGACGATGTGCTTGACCTGATCGCGGTACCGCCCGATCACCGTGCGGTAGATCTCCGGCTCCACCCGCGTTGACAGCGCAGTCGAACCCACGATGTCGGCGAAAAGAATTGTCAGCCGCCGAAGTTCGCCGCGCCCCGGCGGCGCGGCGAGGATGTCTTCGGCTTCCGGATTGTGGCGGTCCACCTCGAGCACCTGTTCGGCAAGCTCGGCGGCGGTGATGCGATCGCCGCGGTTGATCGCTTGAACTGCCCGGTCAAGCAGCTCTCCGATGGGTGATCTGGGCGCGGCTGGAGTCACAGGTCGATGAGGACCGTTATCGTCTCGTCAGTGGGCGCTGCGCCGGCCTGACCGGCGGTGGTCAGCCGCACCTGCCCGCGATACGTCGCGCTTCTCACCTCGGGCCACGCCACTGCGATACGGAACGTCGTCGCGGACTTGGCCAACACCGGCGGAAGGAACGTGACCAGGTGGTCGGGGATCTTGTACGACGAATCACCTTCTCGGGCAAAGGGTTTCGCGATCGACAGGGCGCGGGGGTAATCGGCGCCGGCGATCACGATGTCGGCAGATTCTACAGTCCCTGTCGCACAACATGTTCCGCACCCAGCCGCGCATCCCGCCGGTCCGCACGGCGCCGACATCATTTCCGATGCGGTGTGCAGCCCGGCGGTGACGGCGATGTCGAAAAGCGCACGAATGGACTGCGCCCACTGCTCGGCTCCGTATGTGCCGTCGTCGATGTGGTCGTTCGCTTCAGTGGCAACCTCACCGGCCCGGGTGATCAGGCACCGGTACATATCCGCGCATTGCTGAATGCTCGCGGAGATGTGCGCCGCGCGCGAGGTCACGCGCCACCTCCTTCGGTCGATTCGCGCAACCTCTGCAAGTACCGCAGGGGGTCGGTGGCCAGCCGCGCCGCGAATTCCGCACCGAACGCCATCATTTCCGGGACGGGCACCACTCCGCCGGCGCACTTCTGCGCGAGCGCCATGCTCTTCTTCGACATGTCGTCGATGCACTCGGTGAGCATGTCGACGGCGACGGTGACGGCCTGCCGGCTGGCGCCGTCGGTTTGACATGACGGGGCGGCGCCGAGCGCTCGGCACGGATCGAGAGGCTTGGGCGGTGTCGCCGGCGCCTGAGGCGCCCGGGACGCCGTCCAGTTCTGCCATCCCGCGGCGCTTTGGCGCCGCTGCTCCACGCCGCCGAGCAGCATCTCCATTCCCTGATCGGCGTATCCGCAGATACACGCGAGCTTCTCGATGGCGACGGGCGACAGGTTGCGGAACGCCACCACCTTTCGGGTGATCACCCGCACGCCCCGCGTCGACGGGTCGGCGGCCGTGGCGACCATCCGGATGAAGCCCTCGTCGACCAGCGTCAAGCCGTCTCCCGCAGCGGTCGGATCGGGGTGCTCGTCGAGTTCGTAATTGACCCAGGCGGTCGCGAACCCGGTGGAGGCGCCCGCGGGATCTTCGCCCTTCCAATACCGAAGCGGTGTCTTCATCACCGGGGAGCCGGCCACCTTGCAACTCATGCTGACGTGTTCGAGCGTCCAGCTCCACCCGTCGTCGGGATGAATGCCGTGCGGTTCCATGGTGCAGAAGAACGGCAGGCACCGGTTCCAATTACGGGGATCCGCAACGTCTTTCACCTCGTTGAATGATGCCCTGGTGCTGGTGAAATCAGTGGTGAGCACGACGCAGGTGTGACCGCAGATCTGGCGCAAGGTGTGGTCACAGAGGGGGATCTCGGCGACCACGGGGTCAATCAGAGAGCGCTCTATGGCGATCCGCATCACGCGCTGCCAGTCGCCGCGATACGCGAACTCCGACCGCAGCAGATCGAACAGCTCTCCTGCGCGCACTTCGGCGGTTCCGCTGCGGTCGTCGGCCGGCGTAGCCATCGCGAGTGCGGTCACGTAGTCCTCTTCGGAGGCGTCGACCGGCCCGCCCTCCAGGTGGCACAACGCTCCCAGCGCGTACACCATCCGAGACAGCTGCGGCTTGGTCAGCGGCTCGCCGCCTTGGTCGATCGGCATGCCGTTGCCTTCCACCAGGTCGCCGATCGCGCCGCGCACGCTCGGGAAGGCCAGCGTCCGGCCCGGCATGTCGTCGAAGAACTGTTCGATTTCGGCGAACCAGCCGCCGTGCGCTCCCGTAGTGCCGGGCAGGTACTGCTCGACGACGGCCGCTGTGGTGGGATCTTCCGATTCGGCGACCAGCCGATCCATGGCGCCGTACAGCGCCATCAGAGATTGCACCGCCGCCATCGCGTCCTCCAGCCGGTATGGCTGGTTAGCATACCGGCGAGCGGAGTGTTTCCACATGTCATCGCGACGATCGGTGCTGCTCACTCTCGTGCGGCAAGGCGACTTTTCCGATGGACCGCCGTCCCTGCATGTGCTGCCCTAGCATTGCGTTCGGCTGGTCGCCACCAGGCAGAAGTAGGCGGGAGGACGTCGGTGGCACATCGGGCTGACCATGGCGGCACCGACGATCTGCCGTGGTCGTCGGTGTTCGATCCGGCCGCCAACGCCCGTGCGCTCAGCGCCATTCAGGCCGAAGGCTTCCGCGCCGCCAGCCAACTCGTCGATCGGTTCGTCCGGATCGTCACGCCCAGCGGATCGCCTGCGACGGGCACGCCGGCACTGGGCAACGGCGACGAGGCGTCGTCGGCGTCGGATGCCGAGAAACTCACCCGGGCGTGGTGGTCGGCCGTCGGGCAGTTCCTGCTCAGAGCTGCGCCGGGCGCTTCCTGCGCTGTCGACCTGACACATTCGGACGGTGAAGTGTCACTTCGGGCAACGGCCGGCGGCACGGCATGCGCTGAAGTGTGGATGCACAACCGCGGCGACGACGATCTCGGGCAGGTCGTGTTGCGCTGCAGCGACTTACTGGCGCACGACGGTTCGTTGATCGCCTCAGACCGCGTCACGTTCGACCCGGCCGTGGTTCCGTTGCTGCCACGGTGCAGCCGCGGAATCCACGTGAAAGTACAAGTGCCCCAAGCGTTATCGCCTAACACCTACCGCGGCACCATGCTGGTGAGCGGCCATCCCGAGCTGTGGTCGCCGGTGGTGCTGTCCGTCAGCGCAGCGGCGCCATGACCAGCACTGCGGATCGAACCGATCTGGTTTCGGCCGTCGAGGGCCGCCTCCGGGCGGTGGCGAAGCTGGTCCGGCGGTCGATGCTGGACGCGATGCCGGACGGCGAGCCGAACCAGTGGCTGTACGCGCCGATGCGCGAATATCCGTCGCGCCCGGGTAAGGCGTTGCGTCCCGCGCTGTGCCTTTCCGCCGGGCGGGCGTTCGGCGCCGACGAGAACGATCTCGTGGGCCTGGCGGTGGCCATCGAATTGCTGCACAACGCATTTCTCATCCACGACGACGTGGCCGACGGCAGCGAGATGCGTCGCGGCCGCCCCACGCTTGCGGCCACCTACGGAATCGGCGCCGCGGTGAACGCCGGCGACGGGCTGGCGGTGGTGGCCGGCCAGGTGCTGCGCCGCGCCACCCGCCGGTTCGACCGCGACTTGGCCGACCTCGTCTGGGGCGAATTCGACACGATGGCGATGCGCACGCTCGAGGGCCAGGCCACCGAATTGGGCTGGCGGCTGGACAACGTGGAGCAGCTGCGCCCCGAAGACTATCTGCACCTGATCATGCACAAGACGTGCTGGTACACGATCATCCACCCGCTGCGGGTGGGCGCGATGGTCGGTTCGCGCGGCACCGCTGATCTGCGCCCGCTGGTGCGGTTCGGCTTTCACTTCGGCGCGGCCTTCCAGATCCGCGACGACCTGCTGAATCTCGTTGGCGACGAAGCGATGTACGGCAAGGAGATCTTGGGTGATCTGTACGAGGGCAAACGCACGTTGACGCTTGTCCACCTGCTCAGCGTCGTGAATGGCGCCGACGCTGCGTTCGTGCGCGACTACCTTCGGCGCGACCGTTCTACGCGCACACCGCAAATGGTGGCGGCGGTGCGCGCGCTGATGGACGACTACGGAAGCATCCAATTCACAAGCGAATACGCCGAAGGCATCCTGCTGGTCGCCGAGGAGTACTTCGAGCAGGCGTTCGCCGACGCCCAGCCCGGGCCCGATCTCGACTTTCTGCGCGCACTGGTGCCCTACGTATGGGCGCGCTGGCGGTGAGCAGTCAGAGCCGGCCGGCGGCGAAGTCCGCCGCCTGGTTCACCAGCCCCGCCGAAATGTACGCATTGGCACTGTGATCCGGCCAGTTCTTGTTGGCATCGCCGAGATCGCTGTTGGAGCAGATCGGGTCGTTGGCATGGCACAGGTCGATTGTCTTGTCGCCGTAGGCCGGATTGAAGTCGGAGAACGGTCCCAGCACCCGGCGAGTTCCGTTGCCGAACATCACCACCGCGGCGATGTGGGCGTCGGAACCCAGCGGAAGCGGGTTGTTGAAGCCGAACACCGGTGCGGGCACGGCGAGTACGACGTCGACCACACCGGCGCCGAGTGAGTAGCCGCCGAGCACCAGCTGGGTATTCGGGCAATTGGTCGCGTTGTACTGAATGCGCTGGCTCATGTCGTTGGCGCCAAGGTCGACCTCGTAATCGGCCGGGTAATTGACCGCGTAGAAGCCGACCGACTTGCCCTTGACCCGTGAGCGCAGGGCGTTGACGAATGCGGTACCGAGTACGCCTGGGCCCGCAGGTTCTTCACGGCCGCGTGCGAAAATCACCTCGACGTTCGGGCAGTTCACGGCTGTGGCGGGCGGCGTGACGATCAGTGCGCACGCCGCCAAGACAGCGGTGAGAACGGCGACGAACCATTGACGCGGATGCAAGGCGTTCATCGTGACGATGTTAGCGATGATCGCCGGTTGCGTCGTCCGCTTGCCCGATCAGGGGCTCTTACACCAGTCCGGCAACGAAATTCGCGGCTTCGTTCGTCAGGCCCGCGGTCACGTAGTCGTGGTGCGCGAACGGATTGCGGCCGCCCGAGCAAATCGGGTCGCCGTCTTTGCACAAGTCGATGGCTTTGCCGGCGACAAGCGGGGCGGCCGACGACACCGGCTTGCCGAATTTGGTCGACGGATTGCCGAACACCGCGACGGCGGCGACGTGGTCGGCGGCCGACGCCGGCAGCGGCACACCGATGTTCGTGCCGAGGATCGGAACGTTCAACAGCATGTCGACCACTGCCGCGCCCTGCGAAAAGCCGCCCAGCACAAGCTTGGTGGACGGGCATGTCTTCTCCATGTCGATGACGTGAGCGCTCGCGTCGGCGGCTCCGTCACCCGCGGCGAGGAAGTCATAGCTGGCGGGGTAGTTGACCGCGTATGCGCTCACGCTGCGGCCGCCGACCTGTTCGCGCAGTGCATCGACGAACGCCTGACCGACTTCACCGACCCCAGCGGGTTCCCTTGTGCCACGAGCGAATACCACCTCGATGTCGGGGCACGGCTGAGCTGACGCGACGGGGACACCGCCGGGCAGCCAGACCAGCGCGCCGGCCGCGGTCAGCGCGGCGGCAAAGAAACGACGAAGACTCACGCCGGTCATCCTCACATACCGGACTCGGTGGCCGGCAAACCGGCGGCCAGCGCCGGCCCGTCGGTACGGTCGCGGCCGGGCTGGTCGACGATGTCTGCGGGGCCTACCTCCGGCCAGCCGGCCTCCGCGACGACGTCGACGGGCCGGGCGTGCTCACGACCGGCCAACGCCAACCCCAGCAACACCACGGCGCCGCCGAACGCCTGTGCCGGGGTGATCGCCTCGCCGACCAGGATCCATGCGGCCAGCACCGCGCACAGCACTTCGCCGAGGCCCATCAGCGACGCGTAGCTGGGGCGCAGCCGCGCCACGCCGCTGATGCCGAGCGTGTAGGCGACCGCGGTGCAGACCACTCCGAGCGCGAGGACGGGAACCCAGATCGGTGTCTGGTGGCCGGCGACGACGGTGTGCTGGGCGGTGAACGTCAGCGGCAGCGCGCCCGTCGCACCCAGTGCCGCCACGGCGGCGGCACCGACGATCAGGCCACCGGCCGCCAGGGTTGTCGACGTCAAGCCGCTGCCGTCGGCGGCCACCCGATCCGACAGCAGGAAATAGCAGGCGGCGCACACCGCGGCGCCGAGCGCCCACGCCACCCCGGCTGGATCCACATGCGCGCCGGAGAACACGTCGAGCACTATGACGGTGCCGGCCAGCGCGAGCGCCGCGCCGGCCAAGGTGGCGGCGCCGGGGCGTCGCTGAGTGGTCGCCCAGAGCCAGCCGACCACCAGCACCGGTGCCAGATACTCCAGCAGCAGCGCAACGCCGACTGACAGCCGCGAGACGGCGTTGTAGTAGCAGAGCTGCGCGCCGGCGATCGGGACCACCCCGTAGAGCACCACAGTCCTGGCGTGTTGGACGGCTTCGCGCAGCCAGCGGCGGTGGGTCAGGGTGGCGAACGACGCCATCACCGCGGCGCCGACGGTAAGCCGGATCGTCACCGCCGCGTTGGGCGACCAGCCCGCAGCCATCAGCGCCTTCGCGAACGGCCCGGACATGCCGAATGTGACGGCCGACCCGAGCGCGAACGCGACGCCGAGCCGGAAGGTGCGTTGCGCGCCCATGACACCCCTTCAGCTGGTAACGAGTAAAATCTGCTTTGGTACTGACGCTACAAGCGCGCGCCGTCAGGAGTCAAATGCTTTTCAGTCATGACACAGAGGTCACACTGCGGGCTGCGTGCTCGCTGATCAACAGCGACCGCGTCGACGGTGAGCGGCTGGGGTCTCAGGCGGCGCTCGACGAGTACTTGGACTCCTACGGCTGGACGGGGCGGCGCGACCACGACGACGCCGAGCTGGCGGCAGTGCACAAGCTGCGGGCACGACTGGGCCGCATCTGGGAGTCCGCCGACGACGAGGAGCGGGCCGTCGAGCAGGTGAACGCGCTGCTGTCCGACACGCACGCCGCGCCGTGGCTGACCCGGCATCCGGAGATGCCCGAGTGGCATCTGCATCTGGCGTCGGTGCGCGATCCGCTGGCGCAGCGCATGGGTGCCGAGATGGCGATGGCGCTGGCCGACGTGATCCGGGCGGGTGAACTGCGGCGGCTCAAGATCTGCGCGGCACCGGATTGCCGTGCGGCGGTGATGGATCTGTCGCGCAATCGATCGAGGATCTTCTGTGACACCGGGAACTGCGCCAACCGTCAGCACGTCGCGGCCTACCGCGAACGCAGGCGGTGAAATTGCCGCCGCACACCTTGCTCTCGCGGGTTAGGTTGAAGCCGGCGGCACATTGGGGGGACAGTGGCTCGGCAACCGACGACCCGGCTCGCGGTCAGCGGGCATCGATTTCTGTTGCGGCGCATGGAGAATGCGCTGGTGCGTCGGGATGTGCGGATGATCGACGAACCGATGCGCGCACAGGCCAGGTCGATGGTGACCGGCGCCGTGCTGACCGTGGTGGCGCTGGCGGCGTGCGCGGTCGTCGCGTTGGTGCGCCCTCAGGGCGCGCTCGGCGACGCCCCGATCGTGATGGTGCGCGAATCCGGTGCGCTGTACGCCCGTGTCGGTGACACGCTGCATCCGGTGCTCAATCTCGCGTCGGCGCGCCTGATCACCGGCAGGCCGGCCGCTCCCCGAGTTGTCAGGGAATCCGAATTGCGCAGGGCAAATCTCGGAGCAACGCTTGGCATTCCGGGCGCACCGGCGACACTGCCGGAGCCGCTCGCAGCCGATGAAGCGCAGTGGGAAGTGTGCGACGACGCGACTGCGTCAACCGTGATCGTCGGGCCGGTAGGCGACAATCGGCCGCTGCAGGGTGACCGCACCATGTTCGTCCGCTCGCGCAGCGACTCGGCGACATATCTTCTCTACGACGGGCGCCGGGCCCGCGTGAGCCTGGCCGACCTCGCGGTCGCAAAAGCGCTGCGGTTGGAGGGCGTCGAGCCGGTCGAGGTGGCGTCGGCAGTGTTGAATGCAATCCCCGAGGCGCCGGCGATCATGGCGCCGGTGATTCCGTCGTCCGGCTCACCGGGGCCGGCATCGCTGGGCGGGGCGCCCGTCGGCTCGGTGGTGCGGGTCGCGAGGGCCGACGGCGACGAGTTGTACGTCGTGCTGGCCGATGGTGTGCAGCGGATCGGGCATGTGGGCGCGGATCTGTTGCGGTTCAGCGACTCGCACGGCTCGTCGGACATCACCGCGGTCACCGGCGACGCGATCAGCAATCTGCCGCAACTGGAGAGCCTGGCTATGACAACGTTTCCCGACGTGGTGACACCACCGGTGAGCGAGCGCGTCGTGTGCGCGCACTGGGGACCGGATCGCGGGGTCACTGTGGCAGCCGGGTCGGGGTTGCCGGTGACCGCGGGGCAGGTGCCTGTCGCGCTGGCCCAGGCAGACGGTGCCGGCCCCAACGCCGACGCGGTGTTCGTGCCGCCGGGGCGCTGCCTCTACGTCGAGGCAACGGGCCGATATCTGGTCACCGACACCGGCGTCCGATTCGGGGTGCGCGACGTCGAAAGCGCGGCAGCCCTTGGCCTTCCGTCGGCACCTGTGCCGGCATACTGGCCGATCCTCAAACTGCTCGCCGACGGACCCGAACTCAGCCGCGCCGCCGCATCAGTGGCGCACGACGGAATCGCCCCCGACCGCGGCGGTGTCGCGCTGCCCAGTGAGGGCACTGCGGCGGCGCCGCGCTAGCCGGTTCGCGGGCGCGAGCAGCGCCAGTGCGGCAGCCAGAAACGCTGCACACCCGGCAAGGCCGACGAAAGCCGTTGCGCGCCCGTTGCTTCCGGGAAGCCGGGCCGGTGCCGCAGGTGCCAGCGGGCGCTGCGCCCACGCCGGTGAGGCGCTCTGGCGCCCGTCGGTCAGGGCGGCCAGCGGGTCGACGACGCCGTTGCCGACGTTAGGATTCCAGCCGCCGGACACCCGGTGTGCGGTGGCTTCGATGCGTTGCATCACCTGCCGCGCGGTCAAGTCGGGGAATCGCGCACGCACCAATGCGGCGACCCCGCTGACGACTGGGGCCGCATAGCTGGTCCCGGCAATGGCGGAGCCGCTGGCGCCGCGGTAGGTGTTCGCGAGTCCGGTGTGGTTGGGATTCAGCGACACCACTGCCTCGCCGGGTGCCGCGACGTCGACCCACGGCCCGGCCAGGCTGAACGGCGACGGCGACCCGTCGGGGCTGACGGAGCCGACCGTGAGGACGTAGTCGTCGTACCAGCCCGGGCTCACCGCGACATCGGCGGTCTCCCAATCGGGTTCGTGCAGCTGCGCGGGCGCCGGATTCTGTTGCGGGCAGTTGCCGCCAGGGCCGACATTCCCCGCAGCGACCACCACGACCACATCTTTGACGTCGACCGCATAGGCGACGGCGGCGCCGAGTGCCCGGTCGCGCAACGCCGCACCGGCGGTGCACGCGACCGAGGAGATGTTGATCACCGTTGCACCCTTATCGGCAGCGGTGCGCACCGCCATCGCAAGCGTCTCCACGGTCCCGGTACCGAAGTCGTGGGCGCCGACCGGGCCGTACTTCACGCTGGTCTGCCGGATCGTCAGCACCGACACACCGGGAGCGATGCCGGCGAACCCGTCGGAGTCGGCTGCCGCCGCGATGATTCCGGCGACCAGCGTCCCGTGGGCATCGCAATCCTCGCGGCCGTCGCCCGTCGAGGCGTAGTCGCCGCCGGGGATCAGCCGCGGCAGCCGGGGATGCGTCGATACCCCGGTGTCGATCACCGCGACGGTTTGGCCTTCGCCGGTGGACAGCGCCCACAGCGGGCGCATGTCGAACGGTGCCAGCTGAGTGGCCGCCGCGTGTAGGTTACGGTCGAAAACGGCTGTCGTGCAGTCGGATTGCTTGCGGGTGGGCGCCGGCGGCCGCGGCGGTGCAGCGGGCGGGAGCTCGGACTGGTCGACTGCGGGCGGGCGCACTGCGGAGGCGACCGGCGCGGATGGCAAGCCAGCCAGGCCAAGTGTCAGGGAAGTGACTGCGACGAGCCGGACCATGGTCATGACAGCGCCAATCCGCGGGTGTAGGCGAATACGCCGCTGGCCCAGCATGTGAGCGGGATGACCGCGGCAAGTGCGACGTACTGAGCTACATCGACGGCTCGGCGGTTGACCGGCGAGCCGGCCATTGGTCGGGATGATGCCGTGGCCAGTGTCGCGGCGGCAATGGCTGCCGCGGCCCCTATCCAGTGCGCATGCTGTGGCCACTGGCCGACCGTCCAGACCACCCACGCTACGAACGCCGTTGCGCCACAGGCAAGTAAGGCCGAAACCTGTACCAGGCCGGCATGAAGTTCAGCGCGCAAGGTCAGCGCAACGCCGACGACGGCGGCCAAGGCCGCGCCGGAGGCCGACTCGCCCTGAACCGCCAGCCAGACGCCCAAAGCTGCTGCCGCCCCGAACCCGCACACCAGTCCGTTGACCATGCCGTGCGCGCGGCGTGACGCGGCAGCGACCACATCGGGGTGGACTTCGTGGGAAAGACGAGGTACCGGCAGACGCCCCAGCCAGATGGCCAACCGCGGAGTGACGGCGAGCAGCACGGCCGCTGCGGCGGTGAGCACGGCCCCGGCTGCGGTGACCTCACCTACCGCGACGACCTGCATGCAGGCAGCTGCCGCGGCGAGAAACCCGAACGCCGCAGCACCAGTGAAGACAGCGAGCCCGGTGCGGGTGCAGCGGGCGGTGACCACCGACACCGTTGCGCCCAGCGCACTTGCGAGCATGAGTTTGGGCGGCAGCACGGTCCCGGGCACAGCCAGATAGCCCGCTGCTGATGCCAGCGCGGCCGCACAGCAACCGAAGATCAATGCGGCGAAC
Organism: Mycobacterium sp. NGS35; assembly: GCF_059812855.1. Taxonomy (NCBI): domain Bacteria; kingdom Bacillati; phylum Actinomycetota; class Actinomycetes; order Mycobacteriales; family Mycobacteriaceae; genus Mycobacterium; species Mycobacterium sp. NGS35. Next base: position 409,662 of record NZ_JCALDL010000001.1, on the reverse strand, counting down.
AATTCTCGATACAGCTGTGCGCACACCACCGCGGCGACGAGCGCGCCGGTGCACAGCACTGCCGCCACCACGGGGGCGGCGGCCGAGGTCGACCGCAACACTCCGTAAATTGCCAGCGCGGTCCCGCACAACGTGGCAGCGCATGCGGCGACGCGCGTCGCTGCCGAATTCCAGCGCGGCGTGGCCGCGACCGCCGCTGCGACCAAGGCGGTCGTGTCGTCGATCGGCAGTGCCGGCGGCTGCAGGCTGCTGCGACGTAGCCACAGCAGATCGCCGTCGTGAATGTCGTTGTCGCGCAGCGAAAGATACGGTGTCAGCGGTCGGCCGTCGGCGCGGGCAAGGTGCCAGTCCATGGGCACGTCGGCCCAATAATGCCGGTCAACCGTCACCTGGTTGACGATCGCGGGCATCAGCCCCGCGATCCCGGCATCCGCCGGAAGCGCGAAATCCGTTCGCTGCGTTTCGAATTGCACACCGATGCGGCACACATCGGCCATGACGGTCCTCGACATCGCCATTCCCCCTCGTCGAGACTGACGCTAACCGACGGATGCGGACTGCGGCGGATAGTGCACAGCCGCCTGTGGATAGTCGGTTGCGGCTCGGCGGGTGCGGCGCAAACGTTGGCCGCATGCCGGATTGGCAATCGAGCGCCCGCGCTGCGGGGCCACCACTACCCGACGGCGACGTCGTCGTCGAAGCGCCCGAGGATCCGCCGCGGCCGTCACCGGTGCACCCGCTCACGCGGCTTCTACCGATCGTGATGTTCGTCGGGATGGCCGGCATGACAGTGTTGTTCCTCAGGTCAGGTGCCGGCGCCGCTCACAATCCGTCGGCATTGCTCTTTCCGGCAATGATGGCGATGTCGTCGATCGGGATGATCGCGCAGAGCCGAGGCGGGGGCGCCCGCGCCGCCGAGGTCGATGAAACCCGCAAAGACTATGTGAGATACCTCGACCGGCTGCGAGGCGACGTCGCCGACAACGCACACCGGCAGTGGGAATCGCTGCGGTGGCAGCATCCCGACCCTCCGGCGTTGTGGACGCTTGCCGGCACACGACGAATGTGGGAACGCCGCAGCGCCGATTCGGATTTCTGCCACGTCCGCATCGGGCTGGGCAGCCAGCGAGCCGCCGCCGCGATAACCGCACCCGACCTCAGCCCGGTCGACCAGCTCGAGCCCGTGGCAGCAATCGCGTTGCGCAACTTCCTGCGCGTCCACTCCGTCGTCGCAGAGCTGCCGATAACCCTGGCGCTCAAGAGGTTCGGCGTGGTGTCAGTGCAAGGGGCGCCACGGCATGCCCGGGATCTGATGCGAGCGATGGTGTGCCAACTCGGCGTTCTTCACGGACCGGAGTCGGTCGCGATCGCTGCGGTGGTCGACGACACGGCAGCTCATGAATGGGACTGGCTGAAGTGGCTTCCGCACCATCAGCATTCAAGCGCCACTGATCCCGGCGGCACGGCGCGGTTGCACTACCGCAGCATCGAGTCCGTCGAAGGCTACCCGGCCCGGCACACGGTGGTGGTGGTCGACGGGGGAGATGTGGCCGCGGCGGACCGCCGCCTCGAGCGCGGCGACGTGACGATCCTGGAGCACGGCAACCGGTGCCATGCGGCGGCCTGCCTTCGGCTCGACGTCTCGGCCGACGAGGTAGCGGTGCTCGCAGATGTCCGTGAAGTGGTCGCCCGGCCCGATGCGATGACCGTTGTCGACGCCGACGTGTGTGCACGGCGACTGGCGTCGTACCGGAACACCACCGGCACGCGCGCCGTCGAGGGCCAGCCACACGATTGGGCACAGCTGGTGGGCATGGACAACCCTCGAACAATCCACCCCTCGACGGCCTGGCGAGAGCGCCTGCCCCGGCACAGACTTCGTGTGCCCGTCGGTGTGACACCGTCCGGCGACGTGGTTGAACTGGACCTCAAAGAGGCCGCGGAGAACGGCATGGGCCCGCACGGGCTGTGTGTGGGTGCCACCGGGTCAGGCAAGAGCGAGTTCTTGCGCACGCTGACCCTCGGGCTGATCGCAACGCACCCGCCCGAGTCGCTGAACCTCGTGCTCGTCGACTTCAAGGGCGGCGCAACGTTTCTGGGCCTGGACCGCGCCCGGCATGTGTCAGCGGTGATCACGAACCTGTCCGACGAGGCGCACTTGGTCGCACGCATGAAGGACGCGCTGGCCGGTGAGATGAACCGGCGGCAAGAGACTTTGCGGGCGGCCGGCGCCTACTCCAGCGTCGCCGACTACGAACGAGCACGGCAGGCCGGCGCCTCGCTTCCCCCGCTACCGACTCTCGTGGTGATCGTCGACGAATTCTCCGAACTGCTCAGCCAGCATCCCGATTTCGCCGAGACCTTCGTGGCGATCGGCCGACTGGGCCGCTCACTGCGGATGCACCTGCTGCTGGCCAGTCAGCGGCTCGACGAGGGCCGGTTACGCGGCCTGGAATCCCACCTGTCGTACCGGGTCTGCTTGAAGACGTTCTCGCCCAACGAGTCCCGTGCGGTGATCGGCCGTCCGGATGCCTTCCACCTACCCGCCACACCCGGCGCAGCTTTCCTGAAGGTCGGATCCAACGAGCCGGTGGCGTTTCAGACCGCGTATGTGTCGGGGCCGTCCCGCATCTCGGATGCGGCCCCAACACATCAGGTTGCACGTGGAGTGCGTGTGTTCACCGCGGCACCGATGGGCCCGACGGTCACCCTTCAGCCGCCGGCCGCTCGGGCGGGCGGCAAGACCGTCATGAACACGGTGCTCGACCGGCTGGCCGGACACGGCACGCCCGCGCACAAGGTGTGGCTGGCACCGTTGACTCAATCGCCGCCGCTCGACCAACTGCTCGGCCACTCGGGCGGACTGCTCACCGTGCCGATCGGCGTGGTCGACCGCCCGTTCGCGCAGCGCCGCGACCCGCTGCTCGTCGACTTGTCCGGTGCCGCCGGCAACGTCGCGATCGTCGGAGGGCCGCAGGCGGGCAAGTCGACGGCCGCGCGGACGCTGGTCACCGCATTGGCCGCCACCCACGGACCGGATCAGGTGCAGCTCTACTGCATCGACCTCGGCGGCGGTGTGCTGTCGCCGCTCACCGCGCTCCCGCACGTGGGATCGGTAGCCGGCAGAGCCGATACCGACGTCGTTCGCCGGACCGTCGCCGAGCTGGCCGCGGTGTTGCGCACACGCGAGACGGTGTTTCACCGGCTCGGCATCGACTCGATGGCCGAATACCGCCGGCGCCGCACGGCTGGCGACCCTGGTGTCGCCGACGACCGGTTCGGTGACGTCTTCCTGGTGGTCGACGGATGGGGCAGCCTGCGTGACGATTTCGACGGCTTGGAAACTGCGATCACTGCGCTGGCGACGCGCGGCCTGTCATACGGCGTCCACGTCGTACTGACGGCCTCTCGCTGGGCGGAGATCCGGCCTGCGTTGAAGGATCAGCTCGGCACCCGTGTCGAATTACGGCTCGGCGAGCCGGGCGACTCGGAGGTCAATCGCCGTGCGGCTCAACAGGTTCCGCTGGGCCGGCCGGGGCGCGGCATCACCGCCGACGGCATGCATCTGCTCGTCGGGCTGCCACGGCTCGACGGCAAGCACGACACCGCAGACCTTTCCGCGGCGCTCGCGGACGCGGCCGCGGCGATCCGGACCCGGCACCCCGCCCTCACCGCGCCTGAAGTGCGGCTGCTGCCGCAGCGCGTCGACCACAGCGCGATCGTCGAACAGCTGCCCGACGCGATGGCGCTCGGCCTCGACGAAGACGAACTCGATTGTGTTGCATTGGAATTCAGTCAGCAACAGCACATGCTGATTTTCGGTGACAGCGAATGCGGCAAGACGGCGACGCTTCGGCTGCTATGCACTGAACTCGTCCGCAATCACAGCGCCGACCACGCGCAGCTGTTGATCGTCGATTACCGGCGCACGCTGCTGGGGGTGGTCGAATCCGAGCACCTGGCCGGATACGTGATGTCAGAACCGGTGTTGTCGGCACAGCTGTCCGCCCTCGTGGAGCGGTTGAGGGCGCGCCTGCCCGGGCCGGACGTCAACCAACGGCAATTGCGCTCGCGGTCGTGGTGGTCGGGTCCGGACCTGTACGTGATCGTCGACGACTTCGACCTCGTCTCGGCCGCTCAATTCGCACCGGTCGTCGAATTGCTGCCGCACGCACGAGATGTGGGCCTTCATCTGGTGGTGGCGCGGCGCTCAGGAGGAGCGGGCCGGGCACTGTTCGACCCGCTGCTCGCGCGGATGCGTGAGCTCGGGTGCATCGGGCTGATGATGAGCGCCAGCCCCGACGAGGGTGTGCTGCTGGGCACCTCGCGACCGGGCCCGCTGCCGCCGGGACGCGCACGTTTGATCACCCGCGGGAGCGAACGGGTCGTGCAACTGGCCTGGGTGCCAGGCCCGTGACTGTTGTCGTCGTCGGCCCGCGCGTCGTGAAAAGCGCAGGGACGTCGGATCATCGCGCAGCAGTGGCCGTCGACAGCATCGACGACGATTTCGTGTCGGTCGACGGACAACCCGTCGCCGTGGCGGCGTTGTGGCATGATGTGTTCGCCGCCATGCTCGACGGCGCCGCGGTGCTGATCTGCCCGTCGTGGTGGCCGCAACGTCGCATTGCCACCATTCAGGATGCCGCATGCAGCGTGGTGTCCGAAGTCGAGGTGATCCGCCGGGCGGCAGTGCTGGCAGCCACGGTCCGGCGGCACCCGGCGGTGGTCGTCGAGATCGCCGAATCGCTTGTGGCGCTGAGCAGTCCGGCCGATGACAGGCCGGCCCGGGCCGTCTCGCGGGTGGGGAGTCCAGCCGAGGTCGCCGCCGAAGTGGCGGATGCGGTGAGGTCACTGGCCGGTGGACACGGCGCGGTTGTCGTCGACTGCGCCGAGGGCGTCGACGGGGCGGCGGAACTCGGCCGACTGATCGCCGACGCGGGTGCGTTCGAGGTCACCGTCGTCGACGACGACCGGCTGATGGCTGCGGCCGGGGAACGAGCCGCCCGTCACGACTCGCCAGCGCCGGTCGACGTGCCGCCCGCGTCGCGACGGCCGTCGCGCCGGCTGTGGCAGACCATGGGCGCGGCCGTGGCGGCGGCACTCGCCGTGGGGGCGATCGTCGTCGTCGCGGGCGGGCCGTCAGCGCCGGCGCCGACCATGCTGGTCGAGGGCAGGGTGGTGGTCGAAGTGCCGGCGGACTGGACCGCGCGGCGCATCACGAGCGGCCCGGGTTCGGCACGGGTACAGGTGACGTCACCGGCCGATCCGCACGTCGCCGTGCATCTCACGCAGTCGCCGGTGCCGCCGGGCGAGACGTTGCAGGCCACCGCCGACACGTTGCGTCGTGCACTGCTCGATGAACCACCGGGGGTCTTCGTCCGCTTCGAAGCGGCCGGCCGCCGGGCGGGCCGGCCTGCGGTCACGTACACCGAGGTCCGGGCGGGCCACGACGTGCGCTGGACAGTGCTGCTCGACGGCAGGGTGCGGATCAGTATCGGCTGCCAGAGCCCCCGCGGATCCGAGGAGGCGGTGCGGGCGGCGTGCGAGCGGGCCGTGGCGACCGCTCGAGATGCCGGCGAAAGAGCGGGAACCGTTGCGCCGCAGCCACAGTCCAACACCACATAACGACCTGAAAGGACCGACATGACCTCACCCGGGCCGGGCAGTCTCACCACCGACTTCGACCTGATGCACAACGTCGCGGGCAAGATCGACGCCCGCAACGACGAGATCCGCACCATGCTGCGTGGCTTCATCGACCGGATGACGAACGTGCCCGCGTCGGTCTGGGGCGGCACCGCCGCGACGGCCTTCAAGGGCGTCGTCGACCGCTGGAACAGCGAGTCGATGAAGCTGCACCAGGCGCTGCAAGGCATTGCAGAAACCATCCGCGCCAACGAGCGGGTGCTGCGCGATGCGGGCGAGACCCACTCGCAGCAGATCGGCGCCATCGGCGGAAACCTCTAGGAGACGTGATGGATCCCGTTCTCTCGTACAACTTCGCCGAGATCGAGTTCTCGGTGCGCCAAGACATCCATGCGACTGCGGGGCGCCTCAACGCCGCGCTCGACGACCTGCGGGCGCAGATCACGCCGCTGCGCCAGGTCTGGACACGCGAGGCCGCCGACGCATACCAGGTCGAGCAGTCCATGTGGGACTCGTCGGCCGCCGCGCTGAACGACATCCTGTTCCGGTTGGCCAACGCCGTCCGGGATGGCGCCGACGATGTCGCCGCCACCGACCGCCGGGCCGCGAACGCCTGGGGGCGCTGAGCCCGAAGACCGCTGTGCGGGTCTCGATGGAGGGGAGCCGTCGGGACCCGCACAGGCATGCCCGCGGTCAGACGAGCGAGGCCAGCGCGGCAGCCTCGGTTCGGGCCGCCTCGACGGCCCGGTCGGAAAGTCCGCACACTCGCAGGCACGCCGCCCCGATCACACCGGCGTCGGACTGGTCGGGGTCGCGTGCCCGGCGAATTTGGATGACCACCTCGGTGAGCTGGATCAGCAGCTCGCCCAGCTGCGTCGCCGTGACGCCCGCGCGCACCGACGGGGTGGCCGCGAGCATTCCGAGCCGGGCATAGGCGTCCTGCAGCTGGCGTCGCTCGGCCCGGAAGCTGTCGTAGCGTTCGTGCTGAATCTCCGGCAGCAGGTAGAGGGTGCCGACGTTGTGGGGAATGCGGGTCAGCGTGCCGACGTCGACCGTGGCCAGCAGGTACAGCGCGGCCGCGGCGCTCGCCTGTTGCGGCACCAGCGCCTCGATCGCCTCCACCGCCTCCAGACTGGGCCTGACCGACGTGGTGAGCAGCTCGATCAGCAGCTCATCCTTGCCGGCGAAGTGGTAGTACAGCGACGCCTGCCGGATACCGACCCGTTCGGCGATCATGCGGGTGGAGGTCGCGGCGAAGCCGTGTTCGACGAACAGCGCGGCGGCAGCGTCGAGGATCTGCTGGCGCGGCGACGTGTCGGCATCGGGCTCCTCCGGCGTGTGGCGGGGTCGTCCGAGCCGTGGCCGCGACACCATGTCGCTCATCTTCGCACGAACGTTCGGCGGGCCGGTCACGTCGCGGCGGCCGCGAGGTAGTTGCGCCAGCCACCGCAGTCGCTGATGTCGGGCGCACCGGCCACCGCGGCCGGTTCGACGAGAAAGCCGCTGACCTCGCCGCCGTCGGCCAGAGCCACTCTGCCGATCACCATCGGTGCCGGCACCGCGGCGACGAACATTCCGAACCCCGCGGCGGGCAGCCGCCACAGTTCCCCGGCCACGCTGATCCCGCCCCCGCCGACGCGCACCAGACCCGGCTTAGCGGGCACCGTGCGCAGCGCGTGCAGCCGGTACTGCGGGGCCGTCGCCGCCGGGCCGACCAGCGTGCCGCCGGCCTCAACCAGCTGACGGTTCAACGGTTGACCGCTCAGATGCGCACCCACGACGAACAGCTCGACCGCCGGATTGGCGAACCGCTGGGCCAGTTCGGCGAGCATCCGGTCGCTGAACGCGTCCCCGGTGAGCATCGCGCCGAACGGCAGACCGTCGACGAAGCCGGCGGGAATGGCCAGCGACGCGAAGTCGAGAAGGTTCGCGAAGTTGGTGAACCTGCCCATGCGGTCGTTGGCGCCGACGGGATCGGCGGCCACCTGAGCCAGCGTGGGATGCCACGTGGTGGTCGGGGTCAACAGTGCTGCGCAGCCGTCCAGGGCGGCGCGGGCCGCTGCGGCAAGGTACGCCAGCTTGGCGGTGTCGGCTGCCCAGTCGGCGGCGGTCTTGGTGCGGGCGGACAAGATGATCGCCGCCACGGTGGGGTCGAGCGTGGTGCCGACGAGGTCGGTGTGCTGCTCGATGTGTGCGCCGACCGCCGCGTAGCGCTCGGCGACGAATGCCCCGCGATACAGCAGCGCGGCGGCCTGCAGCAGCGCGGTGACGTCGGTCTCGACGATCTCGGCGCCGACTGCCGCGAACCGGTTCACCGCCGCGGTGAAGGCCTCTTGCCAGCCGTCGGCGAGCCCGTCCAGCTGGTGCGCCGCCGGAACCGCGATGCGCGGGCGTGCCGGCGCGGGCGGGATCGGGGATTCGGTGCGGCACAACGGGGAGCCGTCGGGACCGGTCATCGTCTCGGCCGCGGCGCGGGCCAGCGCCATATCGCGGGCGAAGACACTGACGCAGTCGAGCCGGTAGCAGGCCGGCACCACGCCGGTCACCGGAATGAGACCCCGTGTCGGCTTGACGCCGACGATGCCGTTGAGCGCGGCGGGCACCCGCCCCGACCCGGCGGTGTCGGTGCCGAGCGCGAAGTCCACCATGCCCAGCGCCACCGCGACCGCCGACCCCGACGACGAGCCGCCGGCGATGCGCGACGGGTCCCACGCGTTGCGCACCGCACCGTACGGGCTGCGGGTGCCCACCAGCCCGGTGGCGAACTGATCCAGGTTGGTCTTGCCGAGCACCACCGCCCCGGCCGCGCGCAGCCGGGCGACCGCCGTCGAATCGCGTTGTGGCACATAGCGAAACGACGGGGCGGCCGCCGTCGTCGGCAGCCCCGCGACGTCGATGTTGTCCTTCACCGCGAACACCCGCCCGGCCAGCGGCAGGCCCGGGTCGACGGCGCCGGCTTCCTCCAGTGCCTCGCCGCGGTCGCGCAGCGTAATCCACACCTCAGGGCGGTCCGCCGCGCGGATCCGCTCGAACGCCGCCGCGACGGCATCCCGGGGGTCCATCAGCGCACCGCGGCCAGCAGCTGGCCCGGCGCCACCTGTTCACCGGCCTTGACGTAGACCTCGACCAGCGTGCCGCTGGCCGGCGAGGTGACGTGGCTTTCCATCTTCATCGCCTCCAACGAGAACAGCAGGTCGCCCTCGGTCACCCGGCTGCCGACGTCGGCGCGCACCTGCCACACCGTCGCGGTGAACGGCGCGGTGACCGGGGCGGCACCGTCGGGAACCGAAACCTGTTGCGGCGCAGCGTCCGTCGGCTCGTCTCGGCGGTCGAACTCGCCGGACCGCCGCCAGCGCTGCTTTTCCGCCTCGAACGCGGCCGACTGCCGGGCCCGGAACTGCGCAATCGAGTCGGCGTTGTCGGCGAGGAACCGGGTGTAGTCGGCGAGGGCGAACACCGAATCGACGGTGTCGAATTCGGCGCGCCCGGCCGCGGTTTCGGCACGCAGCTCCAGCAGTTCGTCGGCGCCGACGGGGTACCACTCGATGCGGTCGAAGAACCGCAACGCCCACGGGTTGTCGCGGAACAGGCCGCCGGAGCGGAACCGGTTCCAGATCTGCACGGTGCGCCCCACGAACTGGTACCCGCCGGGTCCCTCCATACCGTAGATGCACAGGTACGCCCCGCCGATGCCGACCGAGTTCTCCGCGGTCCAGGTGCGCGCCGGGTTGTACTTCGTGGTGACCAGACGGTGGCGCGGATCCAGCGGCGTGGCCACCGGAGCGCCCAGGTACACGTCGCCCAGCCCCAACACCAGGTAGCTGGCGTCGAAGACGATGCGGTGCACGTCGTCGACCGACTCCAATCCGTTGATGCGCCTGATGAATTCGATGTTGTCCGGGCACCACGGTGCGTCGTCGCGCACGCCGGCCATGTACCGCTCGATCGCAAGCCGGGTCGCGGGGTCGTCCCAGCTCAGCGGTAGCCGCACTGTGCGGGACGGGACGACGAGCTCATGGGTGGGCGGCACCTCGTCCTCCAGCTCAGCGAGCAGCGCGGCGAGGGCGCGAGGCGACAAGAGGCTGGGATCGGTGTGGATCTGCAGCGACCGGATGCCGGGGGTGACGTCGACGATGCCGGCCGGGGCGTGCTCGGCCAGCGTCTCTTGCAGGGCGTGCACCCGCATGCGCAGCGACAGGTCGAGTTCCATCGGCCCGTACTCGACGAGCAGGTTCACGTCGCCGTCGCGCCGATACGTCACGGCGGGGCGGTCGTCGCTGGCGTCGAGACGGGCGATCACCCCGTCGTCGCCGTCTCCGCCACGGCTGCGTACCGTGGGTGAATTGAGTTGCGCGGCGAGCGAACTCGCATCGGACTCGCGGACGGCGACGAAGCGGACCGTGTCGCCGGGGCGCAGCTGGCCGAGTTTCCAGCGCTCCGCGCTTGCGACGACCGCCGGGCAGACAAAGCCGCCGAGCGACGGGCCGTCGGGGCCGAGGATGATCGGCGTGTCGCCGGTGAAGTCGATGGCACCGACCGCGTACGCGGTGTCGTGAATGTTCGACGGGTGCAGGCCCGCATCGCCGCCGTCGCGGCGCGCCCACTCGGGTTTCGGCCCGATCAGGCGGATCCCGGTGCGCGCCGAGTTGTGGTGCACCATGTAGTCGGTGGTGAACAACACGTCGATGTCGGAGCGGGTGAAGAACTCCGGCGCGGCGTGCGGTCCTTCGAGAACCCCGATCTCCCAATGGTTCTGGATCGCCGGGCGCCGGTGCGCGGGGGTGGATCCGGCGATGCGGCCCAGCCCGCTGGCGTTCTCCGCCGAGTCGGCCGAGCGGGTGCGCAGCACGTCACCGGACACCAGCGCCCGGCCGGCATGCCCGCCGAACCCGCCGAGGGTGAACGTCGACGCGCTGCCCAGATACGACGGCACGTCGATGCCGCCGCGGATCGCCACGTACGTGCGCAGGCCCGGGCCCGCTGAGACGCCGAGCGCCAGCACGGCTCCGCCGGGAACGTCGAACGGCTCCCACATCGCGACCGGCTGGCCGTCGACACTCACCGGCACGGGTGCGCCGGCGACACACACCACCGACGGCGCCGAGAAACGCACGCGCAGACCGCCGGCGGTGACCTCGAGCCCGGCCGCGCCGGCGGGATTTCCGACGGCGACGTTGGCCTCGGTGAACGAGACCGCGTCGAACGGGCCGCTCGGCGGCACGCCGACGTGCCAGTAGCCGAGCCGGCCGGGCAGGTCCTGCACCGTGGTCAGCGGGCCGGGGTCGAGCACGTCGATGCGCGGGTCGGGATCACCGCTGCCCGCGAGGCTGCAGGTGCAGTGCGCCGCCGCGCGCAGCGCGGTGTCGTCGGTGAGCACGCGCAACAGCCCGAGGTTGGTCACGATGCCGTCCACGCGGCTGGCTGCCAGCGCCTCGCGCAGCAGGTCCAGCGCGTCGTCGCGGGTCGGCCCGGTGGCGACGAGCTTGGCCAGCATCGGATCGTAGAACGGCGAAACCTCAAGTCCCGCCTCGATGTAGCCGTCCACGCGCACACCCGGGATCGCGTCGGCGCCCTGCCCGGGAAAGACCGCCTGAGTGACCAGGCCCGACGACGGCAGTGAGTCCTTGGCCGGGTCCTCGGCGTAGACGCGCGCCTCGACCGCGAACCCGCTGGGAACCCAGGTGCGGGTGAACACGTCGTCGTCGACGCTGCCGTCGCGGGCCAGCGCCAGCATCAACTCCACCAGGTCAACTCCGAAGATCTCCTCGGTGACGGGATGCTCCACCTGCAGGCGGGTATTGACCTCCAGGAAGGCGGCTTCTTCGCGGATCGGGTCGTAGACGAACTCGACGGTGCCGGCGCTGCGGTAGCGCACCGACGCGAGCAGGTCGCGCGCCGAAGTGTGCAGCAGCTCCCGCACGTGGTCGGGCAGCGCCGGGGCAGGAGCCTCCTCGATCACCTTCTGGTTGCGCCGCTGCAAGGAGCAGTCCCGGTCGCCCAGCACGGCCACCCGTCCCGTTCCGTCACCGAACACCTGGACCTCGACGTGCCGGGCGGGCCGCACCAGGCGCTCGAGGAACACGCCCGCGGAGCCGAAGTTCGCCTCGGCCATCGCCGCGACCCGTGTGAACGCGGCCCGTACCTCGTCGGCGTCGGCGCAGGCCTGCAAGCCGATGCCGCCACCGCCACCGGTGGCCTTGACCATCACCGGGAAACCGATCGCCTCGGCGGCGGCCACCGCTTCGTCGGCGTCGCTGAGCAGTGAAGTTCCGGCCAGCAGCGGCACGTTGGCCGCGCTGGCGAGCGCGCGGGCGGTGTGCTTTTCGCCGAACGCGGCGATCTGGCGCGCCGTCGGCCCCGCGAACCGGATGCCCTGCGACTCCACGGCCTGGGCGAAAGCCGCGCTCTCCGAAAGGAATCCGTAACCGGGGTGGATGATCGTGGCGCCGCTGCCCAACGCGGCCTCGACGATCGCCTCACCGCGCAAGTACGAGTCGCGCGCCGGGGCCGGCCCCAGCCGCACCGCGTGGTCGGCTTCACGCACATGCGGCGCGGCGCGGTCGGCGTCGGAGTAGACAGCCACCGCCTGCATTCCCATGCGGTGCACTGTGCGGATGACGCGGCGGGCGATCTCACCGCGGTTGGCCACCAGGACGGTGCCGGAGTTCGTCGCACTCATGCCGATTCGACCACCAGCATCCGCAGCGGCGTCGGGTTGAAGTCGTTGCACGGGTTGTTCATCTGCGGGCAGTTCGAGACGATCACCAGCACGTCCATCTCGGCGCGCAGCGCGACCCGCTTGCCGGGCGCAGACATTCCGTCGACGATGCCCAGCGCACCGTCGGGCTCCACCGGAACGTTCATGAACCAGTTCAGGTTCGACACCAAATCCGCCAGCCCCAGACCGTGGCGGATCGCCTCGGAAAGGAAGTTCTCCCGGCAACCGTGATGGAACATCACGTGGTGGCCGTAGCGCAGGGTGTTCGACTCCTTGGAGCAGGCACCGCCGATCGTGTCCTGGCGGTCGATCTCGTTGCCGACCACGGTCATCAGGGCTGCGCCCTCGTTGCTGCGCAGCACCGTGCCGGTGCGGACGTAGGCGTTGCGCTGCCAGGCCAGTGTGTCGGGGACGCTGTAGCGCTCGGCGGTGTCTGCGGCGTTGTAGATCAGGCAGTCCGCCGACTGGTTGCCGCCGACGTCGACGATCGTGAGCACCTGCCCGGCGCGCACGACCGCCGACCACGGGCCGTTGGGAGGGACGCGGTCGTCGAGCACTATCCGTCCGGGGACCATGGGTTCGCCCCAGTCGAGCGCAGTGTCGTCGGCGCACGCCGCGCCGACGGGAACGGTCGAGTTGGTCACAGTCCTCGGGCCTCCGCATAGTCGATAGTGTTCAGATAGGCGCGGTTGAGTTCCGGTGTGGCACTGAATCTTTCGTCCTGCGGGCCGGTGGGCCGCCCCCGCCAGGCGTGCACCCGCAGCGGGCCTACCACGTAGTCCGGTCGCGGGTCGAGCGGGTGCGCGACGTTGGCGAGCAGCACCAGCAGAGGCAGCTCGGCGACCAGCTCGACGTGCGTGCCCGGCCCGGCAGAGCCGTGCCACACCAGCTCGCCGTCGGCAGCCACCCGCACGCCCTGGAAGAACGACACGCTCGGTGGTAGGTCGCGCCGGCCCAGGCCGTGTTTGGCTGCGGCCTTGACGAACAGCGCCCGGCCCGACGGGCAGGGGCCGTGGGCGCGGGCGTCGCCGTATTTGCGCAGGTTCCACGAGTCGGTGGAGGTGCCGCAGAACGCATCGTGGCGACCCGAGGTGTCCGCGCTGATCGTCGCCAGCACTCGGCCGTCGCCGGAGAGCAGCGGGTGATCGGCGCCCAGGTAGGCCTGCCACGGGATCTTGGTGGTGTCGGCGACGTTGAGCCGCTCGACGGGCTCGAGCGCGTTGAACACCAGCAGGTGCGCGCAGGCGTCGCCGGTCGGGTCGTCCAGCCGCAGCCGGGTGCCGCGAGCCAGCACCTTGTGCGTGTATCCGCCCGGCGCAACGGTTTCGGCCCACACCAGATCTTCAGGCGTCACCCCCGGCGGGCAGTACGGGCTCGACGAGGCCGGCAGGTACGGCATCCACTGGCTGGTCTGGCCGGCCCGGGCGCGCGCGTCGGCCCGGGCGTTGCCGACGCTGTCGGTGCGGCGGGCCTCGCGTGCCGGAGGCTGGTGATGCGAGATCGTCATCGGTGTCCTCACGCGGTTTCCGGCACGCGGGCGTGCACGTGGGTGTGGGGGATGTGGGCCAGTTCGATGCGCCGGTGCAGGCGCCGCAGCACGAAATAGACGGCGCCGACGGCCAGCGACACGCCGAGGAAGAGCAGCGCGCTCCACTGCAGCCACCACGTGTCACCGGTCAGGTCGTAGATCTCCCGGCGCGGCCACATCAGGTTGACCACCATGCCGATCTGGTAGATCACGGCCGCGAATGTGACTGGCACACCCCACTTTCCGAGCGAGAACTGGGGCGCGCCGTCTTCGTCGACGCCGCTGGGGAACCGGTCGGTGTTGCGGTGCCTGATCCGCTGCACCAGCAGCGGCAGCGTGACACCCAGATACGCCAGGTACAGCATCGCGATGCACAGACTCGACAGCGCGGTGAAGATCGCGGCCTGCTTGATGTTGACCAGCAGTGCGATCGCGGCGCCGGCGCCCACCACGATCGTGGCCAGGATCGGTGTTCCGGTGCGGGGCGATACCCGGTTGAGGTAGCGGTGCAGCGGCAGCGCCCGCTCCCGGGCCATCGAGTAGATCATCCGGGTGCCCGAGGTCTGCACGGCCAGCGTGCACGCGAAGATCGCCACCGCGACACAGGACAGCAAGAGCCGGCCGGGGACCTCGCCGAGCCGGTCGGTGAGCACCCACGCCAGCCCGCCGGTGGCCAGCTTGCCGTCGGTGAGGCTGCTGGCCGACATCAGCGCCGCCAGGATCAGCAGCCCGCCGCCGATGCCCGAGATGACCAGAGCGCGAAGGATCGTGCGCGGAGTGGTCTTGCGGGGGCGGTGCGTCTCCTCTGCGAGCTCACCGGCCGAGTCGAAGCCGACCATCACGTACGCCGCCATCAGCGACGAGGCGAGGAACGCCGACAGGTAGCCGCCGCCGGACCAGCCCTCGTTGCTGAGAACGACGTCCGGGCCGCGCTCGGGCAGGAAGAACAGCAGCAGCACCAGCGCGATGACACCGGCGATCTCGATGACCACCCCCACGCTCGTCGACACCGCCATCCGCCGCACGCCAGAGACGTTCACCAGCGTGGCGATCACCAGCATGACCACGCCGAGCAGCACCGCGTTCTGCGCTCCGGTGGGCGACGTCAGCGCCGGGTCGGCCGCCGAGCCGCCGACGATCTGAAAGCCCGACCAGATGCTCGGCAGCACGGCCTGGGTGGCGATCGCGGCCGCCGCGACCGTGAGGATCTGGCCGATGATCATCGTCCAGCCGACGAACCAGCCCATCGTGGTGCCGGCGAGGCGACTCGACCACTGGAAGATGACGCCGGAGATCGGCCACCGCGCCGCCAGTTCGGCGAAACACAGGGCCACCAGCATTTGGCCCACCCACACCGCCGGCCAGGTCCAGAAGAACGCCGCGCCGCCGAGCCCGAAGCCGAGCCCGAACAGCTGGAACACAGTGGTCAGGATCGACACGAACGAGAAGCCGGCCGCAAACGAGGCGAACGATCCGACGCCGCGGCGCAGCTCCTGCTGGTAGCCTGTATGGACATGACCGCGGGCTGGGCTGCCATCCGGCCGGGACGGTGCGGTGAGTTCCGGTGCGCTCATCCGTGCTCCTGACGCGTGAGGAATACCTGTCGATTGACAGGTAAGAGCGTCGGACGTTTCTGTCGCGGTGGTGAGTCCTCGGCGTAAATTCCGTGTTTCGGCTCACCGGGAGCCGGGCGGCCCGCGCCGACGCGCGTTTTGACCAGCGATTACGCGCACAGGTAGGCTGCTCGGTTGGCGCGCGGTACGCCAACTGGGCCTCGGGTCAATGTCGGTCGCCGAGAGCATGCCCTGCCGCGACGCCGTGACCGGCGCCCGGGTCATCCGGGATCCACCCGAGTCGAGAGGTAAGCGCTGTGCCCACGTACACGCCGAAGGCCGGTGACACCACGCGCACGTGGTACGTCATCGACGCCACGGACGTCGTGCTCGGCCGCCTTGCCGCCGCAGCTGCCACATTGCTGCGCGGCAAGCACAAGCCGACGTTCACCCCCCACGTCGACGGCGGCGACTTCGTCATCGTCGTCAACGCCGACAAGGTCGCCATCAGCGGCAACAAGCTGCAGAACAAGTTCGCGTACCGCCACTCGGGATATCCCGGCGGCCTGCGGGCCCGTTCCGTCGGCGACCTGATGCAAAAGCACCCCGACCGCGTCGTCGAGAAGGCGATCGTCGGCATGCTGCCCAAGAACCGGCTGGGCCGCCAGATCAAGCGCAAGCTGCGCGTCTACGCCGGACCGGAGCATCCGCACACGGCCCAGCAGCCGGTTCCGTACGAGATCAAGCAGGTGAGCCAGTGACCCAGCCAGTTGACACGACCGTGGAGACCACCGAGGAGACGGCGGCGCGCGAGCCGGTTGTCATCGACCGCCCCATCCAAACCGTCGGCCGTCGGAAAGAGGCCGTGGTGCGCGTCCGGCTGGTGCCCGGCACCGGCAAGTTCAACCTGGACGGGCGCACCCTGGAGGACTACTTCCCCAACAAGGTGCACCAGCAGCTGATCAAGGCGCCGCTGGTGACCGTCGACCGGCTGGACAGCTTCGACATCTACGCCCACCTCGACGGCGGCGGCCCCTCCGGGCAGGCCGGGGCGCTGCGGCTGGCGATCGCCCGTGCGTTGATCCTGGTGCAGCCCGAAGACCGGCCTGCGCTGAAGAAGGCCGGGTTCCTTACTCGTGACCCGCGTGCGACCGAGCGCAAGAAGTACGGCCTCAAGAAGGCCCGCAAGGCGCCGCAGTACTCGAAGCGCTGATTTCCCAGCAGCTCTATCAGGCGCCGGACGTGTGACATCAATCACGCTCGGCGCCTGATTTTTTGGGGTAATTCCGCAATCGAGGTTTGGCTTCGCCGCCAAGTGTGGAAACCCCCTCTGCGGGAGCAGGGGGCGTTTCTTCGCGCCAGGCAGGCCGACCCTGCCACCGGTGCTACCAAGCACGACGGTGTCCGGATCGCTGCTTCCTGACGAAAAGGAGTTATCCATGCGAAACAACCTCAAGCGAGTTGGCGCGGGCGCGGTGCTCGCCGGATCGCTGGTGTGTACCGGCGGACTTGCGATCGCCACTGCGGCGCCCGGTGCCAACGTCATCAACGATCAGCTGGTCAACCTCGGTGTGGGCAACGACCAGAACTTCCTGCAGGACGTGAACGTCAACGTGGCGTCGCAGATCGCGGGACTGCTGTGCGGCACCGCCGAGAACGGTCCGAACGCGAACACGCCGACGGCGAACACGCCGAACTCGAACGGCGCGAACGTGACCGGCGTGGCCAACAACCAGTCCACGGTGAACGTCCGCGACATCACCGCACTGGCCAACCAGGTGGACGCGGGGCTGCTGCCCACGACCACCTGTGACAGTCCGCAGGGTGTCGTGACGATCGCGCAGAACAATGCGATGAGTTCGCCGAACGCCACCAACGCGCCGGCGGCGAACACGCCGAACGGCACCAACACGCCGGCGGGCAACCCGAACGGCAGCACTGAGCCGGCGGGCAATCCGAACGCCAACAACGCCCCGGCGGGCACGCCGAACGCGACCAACGCCGGCCCGAACACCGAGAACGTCTCGGAGCAGCCCAACGGGGCGCCGGCAGGCCAGCCGAACACGGCTCAGATGACGCCGACGTCGGGTGGCGTGACGCCGTCGAGCTAACCGGCAGAACCTCACCGCCCGCGCCCGCGAGGTGCGGGCGGTGAGTGCTGTCCGGGGTATCGCCGGGGTAGCGATCAGGCGGCAACATGGCTGACGACCTCATTGTTTGTGTCTTCCACGTCCGACTGTGAGAAGTTTGTGCGCATGGCTCGACTCTTCGGCACCGACGGTGTCCGCGGCGTGGCCAACCGTGAGCTGACCGCCGAGCTTGCCCTGGCCATCGGATCCGCGGCCGCGCGCCGGCTGGGCGCCGCCTCGCGCCACGGCCGCCGCGTCGCGGTGGTCGGCCGCGATCCGCGGGCCAGCGGCGAGATGCTCGAGGCCGCGGTGATCGCCGGTATCACCAGTGAGGGCGTCGATGCGCTGCGCGTCGGCGTGCTGCCCACCCCAGCGGTGGCTTATCTGACCAGCGCCTACGACGCCGAGTTCGGTGTGATGATCTCCGCGTCGCACAACCCCATGCCTGACAACGGCATCAAGATCTTCGGGCCGGGCGGCCACAAGCTCGACGACGCCACCGAGGACGACATCGAGCGCCTGGTCTCCACCAACCCTGCCGAGCGGCCGGTCGGCGCGGCCATCGGGCGGGTCGTCGACGCCGAAGACGCGCTCGAGCGGTACCTGCGCCACGTCGGCAAGGCCGTCACCACCCGGCTCGACGGGCTGACCGTGGTCGTCGACTGCGCTCACGGAGCTGCCTCGACGGCAGCGCCTCGCGCATACCAGGCCGCCGGCGCGCGCGTCCTCGCGATCAACGCCGCGCCGAACGGTCTCAACATCAACGACGGCTGCGGGTCCACCCACATCGATGCGCTGCGGGCCGCTGTCCTGCGCCATGGGGCCGACTTGGGGCTGGCCCACGACGGTGACGCCGACCGGTGCCTGGCCGTCGACGCGCACGGCGACGCGGTCGACGGGGACGCGATCATGGCGATCCTCGCGCTGGCGATGCGCGAGGCCGGTGAACTGACCTCCGACACGCTGGTGGCGACGGTGATGAGCAACATGGGATTGCACCTGGCGATGCGGGCGGCCGGAATCGAGGTCCGCACCACGGCCGTCGGCGACCGCTACGTCCTCGAGGAACTGCGCGCCGGCGGCTATGCGCTGGGCGGCGAGCAGTCCGGTCACATCGTGATGCCCGCGCTGGCGACCACCGGCGACGGGATCGTGACCGGTCTTCGGCTGATGTCGAGGATGGCGCAAACCGGCCGGCCGCTGCGCGAACTGGCGTCGGCCATGCACACGCTGCCGCAGGTGCTGATCAACGTCGAGGTCGCCGACAAGACCACAGTGGCGGCAGCGCCTTCCGTGCAGGCGGCCGTCGCCGACGCAGAAGCCGAGCTCGGTGACACTGGACGAATCCTGTTGCGCCCCAGCGGAACCGAACAGCTCGTGCGCGTGATGGTGGAAGCTCCCGACGAAGACACCGCCAAACAGGTTGCGATTCGCGTGGCCACCTGCGTCAGCGAGCAGAACTAGCCGGAACCGCATCACCCTGCCGCGCGTCGTAGCCGGTATGGGATCAAACAGTGCGCGGGTCGACGCGGACGCGGTGCGTGACATCGCAGCGGAATTCGACGCGACGGCCGAGGACGTGCAGGCGGCGGTGCGAATGCATCTGTGGCGGTTGGGTTTCGGTGGTGCCACCGCGGGCCGAATGCATGCCGCGCGCGGTGACGCGCTGCGCGCGTCGCTCGACCCGGTGGCCGACGGGCTGACCGCGTGGGCGCGTGCGTCCTCGGAGATCGCGGCCGCACTGCGCGCGAGTGCCGACCGCTATGTGAGCGCCGACCAGCACAGCGCTGCCCGGTTCGACTAACCATGGGCGCCGAATTCGACGTCGCCGCCAGGCTGGCGGAAGCACGCCAAGCTGTCGACGACACCCAGACGTACGTGTGGGCATGCCACCTCGTGGACTATCAGAACCCCGACCTGACTTTGCATCCGGCGCAGATCCGCGACTGGTTCTCCAGTGAGGACGGCATGGATTTGCGGGTGCTCGACGCGGACCGGTCTGCGTTGCAGGAGGTGGCGACAACCGCCGAGGGCGCGCTGCGGCGGCAACGCGAACAGCTGAGCCGGCTCGCCGGGGCATGGCAGGGAGCCGGTGCTGCGTCCGCCGAGGACTTCGTGCGTGGGCATTGCGACGCGGCCGACAGCGTGGCAGCCATGACGCGCACGGCGGCGGATGCCCTTAGTGGCCTTAGGGACACGCTGTGGAAGCTGGTGGATTCCAAGGTGGCTGCGGTGGGTGCGATCGACGAGCGCCGCGGCGGCGACCGGCCGGCCTGGCTGGCCGCCGCGCAGACCGTGATCACCGGTGTCGGTGACCGCGCGGCGGCCAGTGAACTGCTCGACCGGCAGGTGAAACCTTTCGTGGACAACGACATTCGCGTCGACTGGCTGACAGCGGTGCGAACGGCGATGGCATCCGTCGACAGCAGTTACGACGCCGCGATCTCCGGGTTGACATCGGCGGCACCCGTGCGGTTCGACGTGCCGGGCGATTTGGGGCCGCAGCCGGCGCCGCCGCCGGCGGCGGATCCAGAAACCGACGACATGCACGCCCACGATGCCGCTCCCACCACCCAATCGGCGCAGGCCCCGCCCGCCGCGCCGGGACCACCGCCGCCAGCGTCGTATGCGCCGTCGTATCCGGCCTCCGCGCCGTCGTATCCGCCGTCAGCCGTGATGCCCGCGAGCATGCCGGCCTCAATGCCGGCCTCGATGCCGGGCGCCATGCCGGCGGAGACTCCCGCGGCGCCGACCCCGACAGCGTCGCCGGCGACGGCACCATTGGCCGCGCCCGGCCTCGACGGGCTCGGCCAACGCTTCGCCGACGTTCTCGGCGGGCTCCTGCCATCGGCGGACGATGCGGGTCTGTCGGATCTGCCGGCGCTCGACGACGCGCCCGAGGCTGACGACCAGGGGTCAGAGGACACCGAGGACCAAAAGCCGGACGACACGCCACCTTCTGACGAGGGCGTGGATGACGAAAACCCTTGCAGCGCAGAGGAAGACGATGAGCAAGGGAATCCGGAGCCGACAGCGGACAGCACGGAGGAAACAGCGCCGGGTGAGCAGCCGGCGGAAGAAACGCCGCCGGGGGAGTCACCGCCTGCGTCGCCGGAGCCGCCGCCTGCTTCGCCGGAGCCGGGGCCGGACCCGCCGGAGCCAGGGCCGGAACCGCCTGAACCGCCAGCTCCCGAACCGCCGCAACCGCCGGCTCCGGCGCCTGCACCGCCCGGCACTGCCACACCGTGTGAGATCGCCGCCGACGAGCTGCCGCAGGCCGGGCAGTGACCGACGTCAACGGCCGACTGGCCGACATCCTCGCCGAATACACCGACACCATCCGCCAGCTCGAGCGGCCAGCAGAAACGCCGAGAACCGACACGCGCGACGGCCGGATCCTCAAACCCGCCGACCGGCAGCGGCGCTGCAGCGCGCCGACCTTCGGTGCTAGGGCTTGAGCAGCGCGACGACCTTGTCCTCGATCTCCACCGGATCGGCGTCGGGGTCGACAGGCTGGGTCTTCGGCAGCACCACGTCGGGGTCCGCGAACTCGCGGTACGTCTTGTCTCCCGCCAGCACGTGCAGCAGATATCCGGTCAGCAGCGCGCGCACCACCTTCTGCGTGCTGCGGTCGGCAGCCGGCAGCCCCACCACGCGCGCCAGCCGCCGTCCTTCGATCAGCCCGCCCGGCTTGGCCTTCTTGACGATCCGCAGCACAGCGCCGTCCCACGCCCGGGCCAGCTCCGCCGCGTTGGACCGCAGGGTCTGCGGATCCCCGGGCGCGGTCAGCACCAGCCCCGGGATCGTCAACCTCGTGGCCGCTTGCTCGGCGGCCGGCCGGGTGACCGTCGGAAACAGCGCGGCCACCGCCTTGGGTGTGAAACGCGATCCCTGCGAGCGGCCGGCGGCGGCCAGCACCGCTGCCGACCCGCCGAAACCATGTCCGACCAGCCCGAGCTTGTTGGGATGCACGCTGATCTTGCCGGCGCCGAGGCGCACCCCCGCGACGATGTCCAGCGCTGTGCGCAGGTCGTAGGCGAAGTTCAGTGCCGACGGTGCCATCCCCCGCTCGGTGGCGGGGGCCGCAGCGACGATTCCCCAGGACGCCAGGTGCTCCAGCGTGCCGTGGTAGCGGTCGGCGGATGTGAGCCAGTCGTGCCCGAACACCACCGCAGGCAAATTGAAGCCCGACTCAGGCGTGTAGACGATCCCCGGTAGCCCGGCAAACGCCAGGTCACCGCGCAGAACCCGATGGGGGCCGCGGCGGGTCAGCGCGCTGAAGAGTTTGCGGGTCCGGGCCATGGGTGAACGGTAGCGGACCCCGCCGGACCCCACGGTTCCACTACCCTGGTCACCTATGTGCGGGATCGTCGGCTACGTCGGGCAGCGTCCTGCCTGCGAGGTCGTCGTGCAGGCACTGCACCGCATGGAGTACCGCGGCTACGACTCGGCCGGCATCGCGATCCTCGACGGCAACGGCGGCATGGCCGTGCACCGGCGCGCGGGTCGGCTCGCCAACCTGGGCGAGGCGCTGGACTGCACCGACCCGGTCGCATTGCGAGGTCACGCCGGCCTGGGCCACACCCGCTGGGCCACGCACGGCCGGCCCACCGACCGCAACGCCCACCCGCACGTCGACGCCACCGGCAAAATCGCGGTCGTCCACAACGGGATCATCGAGAACTTCGCGACGCTGCGCCGGGAGTTGGAAGGTGCCGGCGTCGAATTCGCCAGCGACACCGACACGGAGGTCGCGGTGCACCTGGTGTCACGGCAGTACCACTCCGGCGACACCGCAGGCGATTTTGTCGCGTCGGTGCTGGCCGTGCTGCGCCGCCTCGAAGGCCATTTCACGCTGGTGTTCGCCAACGCCGACGAACCCGGCACCATCGTCGCCGCGCGCCGGTCCACGCCGTTGGTGCTCGGCATCGGTGACGGCGAGATGTTCATCGGCTCCGACGTCGCCGCGTTCATCGAATACACCCGCCACGCCGTCGAATTGGGCCAGGACCAGGCGGTGGTGATCACTGCCGACGGGTACCGCGTCACGGACTTCGCGGGCGAGGACGTGGGCGGCTACCGCGAGTTCCACATCGACTGGGACCTGTCGGCTGCCGAGAAGGGCGGCTATGAGTTCTTCATGCTCAAGGAGATCGCCGAGCAACCCGCCGCAGTGGCCGACACCCTGCTCGGGCACTTCGTCGACGGGCACATCGTGCTCGACGAGCAGCGGTTGAGCGACCAGGAACTGCGCGAGGTCGACAAGGTGTTCGTCGTCGCGTGCGGCACCGCCTACCACTCCGGGCTGCTGGCCAAGTACGCGATCGAACACTGGACGCGCCTGCCGGTGGAAGTGGAGCTGGCCAGCGAATTCCGCTATCGCGACCCGGTGCTGGACCGCAGCACGCTGGTCGTCGCGATCTCGCAATCCGGCGAGACCGCCGACACGTTGGAGGCGGTGCGGCACGCCAAAGAGCAGAAGGCCAAGGTGCTGGCGGTCTGCAACACCAACGGCAGCCAGATCCCGCGCGAATGCGATGCGGTGCTCTACACCCGCGCCGGACCGGAGATCGGGGTGGCGTCCACCAAGACGTTCCTCGCGCAGATCGCGGCGAACTACCTGGTCGGCTTGGCGCTGGCCCAGGCGCGCGGCACCAAATACGCCGATGAAGTCGCACGCGAGTACCACGAACTCGAGGCGATGCCCGAGCTGGTGTCGCGGGTGCTCGCCGGCGTCGAACCGTTCGCCGACGTCGCACGCCGGTTCGCGTCGTCGCCGACGGTGCTGTTCCTCGGCCGCCACGTCGGCTACCCGGTGGCGCTGGAAGGAGCGCTCAAGCTCAAGGAGCTGGCGTACATGCACGCCGAGGGCTTCGCGGCCGGCGAGCTGAAGCACGGGCCGATCGCGCTGATCGAGGACGGTCTGCCGGTGATCGTCGTGATGCCGTCGCCGAAGGGCTCGGCGCAACTGCACGCCAAGCTGCTGAGCAACATCCGCGAGATTCAGGCGCGCGGTGCGATCACGATCGTGATCGCCGAGGAGGGCGACGACACCGTGCGGCCCTACGCTGACCATCTGTTCGAAATCCCAGCTGTCTCAACGCTTTACCAGCCACTGCTGTCCACCATTCCGCTGCAGGTTTTCGCGGCGTCGGTGGCGCAGGCCCGCGGCTACGACGTCGACAAGCCGCGGAACCTGGCCAAGTCCGTCACCGTCGAGTAGCCCGCACCCCATTGCGCCGACTGTGCGGTTCTGTACGCGACACGCCGAGGTGACCGTACGAAACTGCACACTCGGGCGTCCGGCGTGAGCTGATCGACTAGAACGGGAGCTGATGCGGCACTACTACACCGTCGAGGCGATCCGCGCCGCCGAGGCCCCGTTGCTGGCCAGCCTGCCCGAGGGTGCGCTGATGCGCCGCGCCGCCTATCCGCTGTCGGTGGCGGTCGCTCGGGAGCTGCGGACCCGTACCGGCGGCGTCGCGGGCCGAAAGATCTGCGCGGTCGTCGGCTCAGGAGACAACGGCGGCGACGCGCTGTGGGCGTCGACGTTTTTGCTCCGCCGGGGAGTAACGGCCGCGGCGGTGCTGCTCAACCCCGACAAGGCGCACAAGAAGGGTTTAGCGGCCTTCCTGCGAGCCGGCGGCCGCATCGTCGAAACCGTCCCCGCCGCAACCGATCTCGTGATCGACGGGGTGGTCGGCATCTCCGGCTCCGGGCCGCTGCGGCCGGCGGCCGCCGAGGTGTTCGCCGCGGTCGACGACGCCGGCATCCCCGTGGTGGCTGTCGACATCCCCAGCGGCGTCGACGTCTACACCGGCGCGACAACCGGCCCGCACGTCCACGCGGCGCTGACCGTCACGTTCGGCGGACTCAAACCTGTGCACGCTCTGGGCGATTGCGGGCGTGTCGAACTCGTCGACATCGGACTGGATCTGCCGCCGACGGACGTGCTCGGCTTCGAGGCCGACGACGCGCGGACACGCTGGCCGGTGCCGCACCGCAATGACGACAAGTACACCCAGGGTGTCACCGGAATTCTTGCAGGGTCCGCCACGTATCCCGGTGCTGCCGTGCTGTGCACGGGTGCTGCCGTCGCTGCCACCTCAGGCATGGTCCGGTATGCGGGAAGTGCTGCGGCACAAGTGCTTTCGCACTGGCCGGAGGTGATCGCCACAGCCACCGCCGAAGCTGCCGGCCGGGTGCAGTCGTGGGTGGTCGGGCCGGGTATCGGCACCGGTGACGCCGGCGCCGGTGCGCTGTGGTTCGCGCTGAACACGGAGCTGCCCGTGATCGTCGACGCCGATGCGCTGACGATCCTGGCCGACCACCCCGAGGCCGTCACGAATCGTAAGGCGCCGACTGTCCTCACTCCTCACGCCGGCGAATTCGCCCGCCTCGCAGGCGAACCCCCCGGCGACGACCGTGTCGGCGCCACCCGCCGGCTCGCGGAGCGGTTCGGCGCCACCGTGCTGCTGAAGGGCTATGTCACCGTGATCGCCGAGCCGGGCGGCCCGGTCTACCTCAACTCGGCGGGCGCGGCATGGGCGGCCACCGCAGGCTCCGGCGACGTGTTGTCGGGGATGATCGGTGCGCTGCTGGCCCACGGGCTGCCCGCCGCCGAGGCCGCCGCCACGGCCGCGTTCGTCCACGCCCGCGCCGCGAACCTCTCGGCCGCCGACCCGGGTCCGGCGCCGGCGCCCACGTCGGCGTCGCGGATCCTGGCCCACATCCGCTCAGCCGTCGCCGCTTTGTAACGAAAGGTTCTGCCGTGCCGCGTGTTTCGCATCCCTCGCCGTCGATTGCCCCGGCTTACACCGGCCGGCTGGCATGCACGCCGATCCCGTCGCTGCGCTTGCCGGACGACCCGATGGACCCCGAAGCGGCGTACCGGTTCATCCACGACGAGCTGATGCTCGACGGCAGTTCGCGGCTGAACCTGGCGACGTTCGTCACGACGTGGATGGACCCGCAGGCCGAGAAGCTGATGGCCGAGACGTTCGACAAGAACATGATCGACAAGGACGAATATCCGGCGACCGCGGCGATCGAGCAGCGCTGCGTGTGTATGGTCGCCGACCTGTTCCATGCCGAGAACCTGCGCGACGACGACCCGTTCAGCGCGGTCGGCGTGTCGACGATCGGCTCGAGCGAGGCGGTGATGCTCGGCGGCCTGGCGCTGAAATGGCGGTGGAAACAACGCGCGGGAGACGGCTGGCGCACGCGCACCCCCAACCTGGTGATGGGCTCGAACGTGCAGGTGGTCTGGGAGAAGTTCTGCCGCTACTTCGAGGTCGAGCCGCGGTACCTACCGATGGCCGAGGGCCGCTACACCATCACCCCCGAGCAGGTGCTCGAGGCCGTCGACGAGGACACCATCGGCGTGGTCGCGATCCTGGGGACCACCTACACCGGCGAATTGGAGCCGATCGCCGAGATCTGCGCGGCGCTGGACGAGCTGGCAAAGGGCGGCGGTCACGATGTACCGGTGCACGTCGACGCGGCCAGCGGCGGCTTCGTCGTCCCGTTCCTGCACCCCGATCTCGAGTGG
This sequence comes from Mycobacterium sp. NGS35, assembly GCF_059812855.1. NCBI lineage: Bacteria > Bacillati > Actinomycetota > Actinomycetes > Mycobacteriales > Mycobacteriaceae > Mycobacterium > Mycobacterium sp. NGS35. Next base: position 383,537 of record NZ_JCALDL010000001.1, on the reverse strand, counting down.
GATTTCCGGCTGCCCCGGGTGGTCTCGATCAACGTCAGCGGCCACAAGTACGGGCTGACCTACCCGGGGATCGGGTTCGTGGTGTGGCGCAACGCCGACTGCCTACCCGACGACCTGGTGTTCCGGGTCAACTACCTCGGTGGCGACATGCCGACCTTCACGCTGAACTTCTCCCGGCCGGGCAACCAGGTGGTCGGCCAGTATTACAACTTCCTGCGGCTGGGTCGCGGCGGCTACGGGCAGGTCATGGGTGCTCTGCAGACGACGGCGCGGTGGTTTGCCGACAGACTGGAGGCAACCAAGCACTTCGAGGTGATCTCCGACGGCTCGGCGATTCCGGTGGTGGCGTTCCGGCTGTCGGGCGACTTCGGGTACACCGAGTTCGACGTCTCCGCCGGGCTTCGCGCGTACGGCTGGCAGGTACCCGCCTACACCATGCCGGAAGGCGCCGAGACCGTGTCCGTGCTGCGCGTCGTGGTCCGCGAAGGATTCTCGGCCGATCTGGCGCGTTCGCTGTACGAAGACCTGGCGAAGGTGATCGGCCACATGGACGAGCTGAAGCCCGGCGGCGCGTTCGACGACCAGCAGCACTTCGCGCACTGAGCCTGAGCCCGCGCTCGCGGCGTCGACCGTGCGCTCCCCGGATTCTGGGACAATCGGTGCCAGCATGCACACGATCCCGCCCAGCACGACGTCGACGCCAGCGCCCGAGGCCGTCGTCGACCTCGACGCGATCGCCAACAACGTGCGCGTCCTGTGTGAACACGCCGGCTCCGCTCAGGTCATGGCCGTGGTGAAAGCCGACGGCTACGGCCACGGCGCCACCCCCGTGGCCCGGGCGGCACTGGCCGCAGGTGCCGCCGAGCTGGGGGTTGCCACGATCGACGAGGCGCTGGCCCTGCGCGCCGACGGGATCACCGCGCCGATCCTGGCCTGGCTGCATGCCCCGGGCACCGATTTCGCCCCGGCGCTGGCCGCCGACGTCCAGATCGCGGTCTCATCGGTGCGGCAGCTTCGTGAGCTGCTCGACGCCGTCGAACGCACTGGGATCACGGCGGTGCTGACGGTCAAGATCGACACTGGGCTGAACCGCAACGGGGTGAGCGCCGCGGAGTATCCGGCGATGCTCGACGCGCTGCTGCGCGCGCAGGCCGACGAGTCGGTGCGGGTGCGAGGGCTGATGTCGCATCTGGTCCACGCCGACGACCCCGAACACCCCACCAATGACCATCAAGCGCAACGTTTCTCGGACATGCTGGCGCAAGCGCGGTCGGCCGGCGTGCGCTACGAGATCGCGCACCTGTCGAACTCGCCGGCCGCGATGTCGCGACCCGACCTGGCCTACGACATGATCCGGCCGGGCATCGCGGTGTACGGGCTCAGTCCACTGCCCGAGCGCGGGCAGATGGGTTTGATTCCCGCGATGACGCTCAAATGCCCTGTCGCACTGGTGAAGCCGGTGCGCGCTGGAGAGGGTGTGTCGTACGGGCACACGTGGATCGCCGAGCGGGACACCACGCTGGCGCTGATTCCGATCGGCTACGCCGACGGCGTGTACCGCAGGCTCAGCGGCAGGTTCGACGTACTGATCAACGGCCGGCGCCGACGCAGCGTCGGCCGAGTCTGCATGGACCAGTTCGTCGTCGATCTCGGTCCGGAGGAAACCAGCGTGCGGGAAGGTGACGTCGCGATCCTGTTCGGGCCGGGCATGTCGGGAGAGCCGACCGCTCAAGAGTGGGCCGACCTGCTGGACACCATCCACTACGAGGTAGTGACGAGTCCGCGTGGCCGCGTCGTCCGCGTCTACCGTGAGGGTGAAACCGTTGGCTGACAACGCTTCCGAGGGCCGCACCAAGCGCAGCCTCGACGAGCGGCTCGCGAAGACGGCTGCGAAGAACGCCGAGAAACTCGCCCGCTTGGCGAGCGGAGAACAGCCGCAGCGCAGACGCTTCAAGGATGCCCGGTGGCTGGCGGGTGTCACCGGACTGGCTGCCGTGGGCGCCGTCGCAGGGGTGTCGGCTGCCCGCTCGATGGGCAAGCACCCTCCGGTCGACGATCCGCACGCCGCTGAGGATTTCACGCTGCTCGACGCGGACCGCGGCAGCGTCGTCACCACGCTCGACGGGGTGCCGTTGGCGGTTCGAGAGGTGGGCCCGCCCGATGCACCGCTGACGGTGGTCTTCGCCCACGGCTTCTGTATGTGTATGGGCGCCTTTCACTTCCAGCGAGCCCGTCTCGAACAGGAGTGGGGCGATCAGGTTCGCATGGTGTTCTACGACCAGCGCGGGCACGGCCAGTCGGGGCGGGCGCCGGTGGAAACCTACACCGTCGAGCAGTTGGGCCGGGACCTGGAGACCGTACTGAGCGTGACGGTTCCGAGTGGGCCCGTCGTGCTGGTCGGCCACTCCATGGGCGGAATGACGGTGCTGTCGCACGCGCGACAGTTCCCGCAGCATTACGGCACCCGGGTGGTCGGCGTCGCGCTGATCTCCTCGGCAGCCGAGGGGGTGTCGCGGTCACCGCTGGGCGAGATCCTCAAGAACCCTGCGCTGGAAGCCGTGCGGTTCGCTGCCCGCTATTCGCCCAAACTCGTTCTGCGGGCCCGCGGCTCGGCGCGGGCACTGATCCGGCCCATCCTGCGTGCAGCCTCCTACGGCGACGAGCAGGTCAGCCCTACCGTGGTGGCGTTCTCCGAGAAGATGATCCACGACACCCCGATCGACACCATGGTCGAGTTCCTGCACGCGCTGGAAGTGCACGACGAAGCAGCCGCCCTGCGCGTGGTCGCGAAGGTCCCTACGCTGGTCGCGTGCGGCGACCGTGATCTGTTGACGCCAGTGGGTAATTCGCGCGAGATGGCGGCGGCCTTGCCGAAGTGTGAGCTGGTGGTGGTGTCCGGTGCCGGCCACCTGGTGCAGCTGGAGCAGCCGGACATCATCGACGACGCGCTGGTGCGGCTGGTGGAGCGGGCCACGCCCTCCAAGTTGGTGAGGCTGGCCCGGAAGGTGCGCGAAAAGGTGCGCCGCAGTGGCTGATTCGGAGCGGCTGCCTACGGCAGAGGATACGTTCAAGCTGGGCGCTCGGCTGGGGGCTGAGTTGCGCGCCGGCGACGTGGTGGTGCTCTCCGGGCCATTGGGGGCCGGAAAGACAGTGCTGGCCAAGGGAATCGCGCACGCAATGGACGTCGACGGTGCGGTGATTTCGCCGACGTTCGTGCTGGCGCGGGTGCATCCGGCCCGGCGTGCGGGAGCGCCGGCGATGGTGCACGTGGACATGTACCGGCTGCTCGAAGACGCCACTGATTTGCTCGCCGAACTGGACTCACTCGATCTCGACACCGACCTCGCCGACGCGGTGGTCGTCGTCGAATGGGGTGAAGGGCTGGCCGAACGACTCTCCGACCGCCACCTCGACGTCCGCCTTCACTACGACGACGACTCCGACGTACGGACCGCGACTTGGCAGTGGAGTCAGCCATGATCGCGCTGGCGATAGACACCGCGACCCCCGCGGTGACGGCCGGAGTGGTGCGGGACGGAAGTCTGCTTGCAGAGCGGGTGACCGTCGACGCGCGCGCCCACGCCGAGACGTTGACGCCCAATATCGTTGCGGTGCTTGCTGATTCAGCACTGTCTATGGCCGACCTCGACGCGGTGGTCGTCGGCTGCGGCCCGGGCCCGTTCACCGGCCTGAGGGTGGGCATGGCGACCGCTGCCGCGCTCGGACACGCGCTGGACATCCCCGTCTACGGCGTCTGCAGCCTCGACGCTGTGGGGGTCTGCACCACGGGCGACGTTCTGGTGGTCACCGATGCGCGTCGGCGCGAGGTGTACTGGGCGCGCTACCGCGACGGCGTTCGCACCCAAGGTCCCGCGGTCAGCGCGCCGTCCGACGTGCCATACCAGGGCGCTGCCGCGGTGGCGGGCTCGCCGGACCACGCGGAGCTGTTCCCGCTGCCGCGGCTCGACGCGACGTATCCGACGCCGGTCGGGCTGGTGCGCGCGGTCGCCGACTTGACCGCGCAACCCCAACCTCTGGTGCCGTTGTACCTTCGGCGCCCCGACGCGAAGACTCTGGCTGAACGCGAAGCGGCGGTGCCGCGATGACGGTGACGATCGACGAACTGACCCCCGCGGACGCGGCCCGCTGCGCAGAGTTGGAGGCCCAGCTGTTCGAGGGCGATGACCCTTGGCCCGCAACAGCTTTCATCGCTGAGCTCAAGGGCCGGCACAACCGCTACGTCGCCGCGCGGTCTGCCGACAAACTGGTCGGCTACGCCGGTATTGCACGACTGGGCCTGCTTCCGCCGTACGAGTACGAGATCCACACCATCGGGGTCGATCCGGCGTTTCAGGGGCAGGGCATCGGTCGGCAGTTGCTCGACGCGCTGCTCGAGTACGCCCACGGCGGTGCCGTCTACCTCGAGGTGCGCACCGACAACACCCGCGCCATCGAGCTCTACCGCAGTGCCGGGTTCGTCGAAGTCGGACTGCGCAAACGCTATTACCGGGTCAGCGGCGCGGACGCGTACACCATGAAACGGGATCGTCACCCGACTTCAGTAGGGAGACAACCGAGATGACGACTGTTCTTGCCATCGAGACCTCCTGCGACGAGACCGGCGTCGGCATCGCCGAGGTCGGCCCCCACGGCGATGTCAGGCTGCTCGCCGACGAGGTGGCCTCCAGCGTCGACGAACACGCCCGCTTCGGCGGCGTGGTGCCCGAGGTGGCCTCACGCGCGCATCTGGAAGCGCTCGGGCCGACGATGCGCCGCGCACTCGCATCGGCCGGAATCGACAGGCCCGACGCCGTCGCCGCCACGATCGGCCCGGGACTGGCCGGCGCGCTTCTGGTCGGTGTCGCGGCGGCGAAGGCCTACGCCGCGGCGTGGGACGTGCCCTTCTACGCGGTCAACCACCTCGGCGGGCACCTCGCCGCCGACGTCTACGAGCACGGTCCGCTGCCGGAATGCGTGGGTCTGCTGGTGTCAGGCGGGCATACGAACCTGCTGCATCTGCGGTCGCTGGGGGAGCCGGTGATCGAGTTGGGGGCGACCGTCGACGACGCGGCGGGCGAGGCTTACGACAAGGTGGCCCGCCTGTTAGGGCTGGGTTATCCGGGTGGCCGGGTGCTCGACGAGCTGGCCCGCACCGGGAACCGGGAGGCGGTGGTGTTTCCGCGCGGCATGACGGGGCCGCGCGACGACCCCTACTCGTTCAGTTTCTCGGGCCTCAAGACCGCGGTGGCGCGGTATCTGCACCGCAATCCGGATTACGTGGCCGCCGACGTGGCCGCCGGTTTCCAGGAGGCGGTGGCCGACGTGCTGACCGCGAAGGCGGTGCGTGCTGCGACCGACCTCGGCGTCGGCACGTTGCTGATCGCCGGTGGGGTGGCGGCAAATTCGCGACTGCGTGAGCTCGCCGAGTTTCGTTGTGCGGCAGCCGGACTGGTGCTTCGCGTGCCGCGACCGCGGCTCTGCACGGACAACGGTGCGATGATCGCGTCGCTGGCGGCGCATCTGATCGCCGCCGGGGCGCGCCCGTCGGCGCTGACCGCAGCCGCCGATCCGGGGCTGCCGGTGGTCACGTCGCAAGTGTTCTAGGACGTGCTTGAGTGCTAGCACTCTCATGTATAGAGTGCTAGGTGGCAGGCGCGCTGCTCTTTGGGTCGGCACCCGCGACGACGGCGCAACGGCGGTGGCGCATGCCGAAACCTGTAATGCCGAATGCCCGGAACAAGCCGGGCCGCACCCAGATAAGTGGAGGGCTCACATCGTGGCGAAGGTGAACATCAAGCCACTCGAGGACAAGATCCTCGTCCAGGCCAACGAGGCCGAGACCACGACCGCATCCGGTCTGGTCATTCCTGACACCGCGAAGGAGAAGCCGCAGGAAGGCACCGTCGTCGCCGTTGGTCCCGGCCGCTGGGATGAGGACGGCGAGAAGAGGATTCCGCTGGACGTCTCCGAGGGTGACACCGTGATCTACAGCAAGTACGGCGGCACCGAGATCAAGTACAACGGCGAGGAGTACCTGATCCTGTCGGCCCGCGACGTGCTGGCCGTCGTCAACAAGTAATCACCCGTGTCCGCCCCGGCGATCCACCGCACACCGCGGCGGATTACCGGGGCGGTGCGCGCTAGACAGGAACTCAGATGAGCAAACAGATTGAGTACAGCGAAACCGCGCGCCGGGCAATGGAATCCGGGGTCGACAAGCTCGCCGACGCCGTCCGGGTGACGCTCGGGCCCCGCGGCCGCCACGTGGTGCTCGCCAAGGCGTTCGGCGGCCCGACGGTCACCAACGACGGCGTGACCATCGCCCGCGAGATCGACCTGGAAGACCCGTTCGAAAACCTCGGCGCGCAGCTGGTCAAGTCAGTGGCCACCAAGACCAACGACGTCGCCGGCGACGGCACCACGACGGCGACCGTGCTGGCGCAGGCACTCGTGAAAGGCGGATTGCGACTTGTCGCGGCGGGCGCGAACCCGATCGCGCTGGGCGCCGGCATCGGCAAGGCGGCCGACGCGATCTCGGAGGCGCTGCTCGCGACGGCCATTCCGGTGACCGAGAAGAACGCGATCGCGCAGGTGGCCACGGTCTCGTCGCGCGACGAGGAGATCGGCGAGATGGTCGCCGAGGCGATGACCACGGTCGGCCACGACGGGGTCGTCACCGTCGAGGAGTCGTCGACGATGAGCACCGAGTTGGAGATCACCGACGGTGTGCAGTTCGACAAGGGTTTCCTGTCGGCCTACTTCATCACCGACTTCGACGCGATGGAAGCGGTGCTGGAAGACGCCTACGTGCTGTTGCACCGCGAGAAGATCAGCTCGCTGCCCGACCTGCTGCCGCTGCTGGAGAAGGTCGCGCAGGCCGGCAAGCCGCTGCTGATCATCGCCGAGGACGTCGAGGGTGAGGCGCTGTCGACGCTGGTGGTCAATGCGATCCGTAAGACGCTCAAGGCCGTGGCGGTCAAGGCGCCGTTCTTCGGCGACCGCCGCAAGGCGTTCCTCGAAGACCTCGCGATCGTGACCGGCGGCCAGGTGGTCAACCCCGACGTCGGCCTGCTGCTGCGTGAGGTCGGCCTGGAGGTGCTGGGCACCGCGCGGCGCATCGTCGTTACCAAGGACACCACGACGATCGTCGACGGGGGCGGCAGTCAAGAGGCCATCGAGGCGCGGGCCAAGCAGCTCAAGTCCGAGATCGAGACCACTGACTCCGACTGGGACCGCGAGAAGCTCCAGGAGCGGTTGGCCAAGCTGTCCGGCGGCGTGGCGGTGATCAAGGTCGGCGCCGCGACGGAGACCGCGCTCAAAGAGCGCAAGGAGAGCGTCGAGGACGCGGTCGCGGCGGCCAAGGCGGCCGTCGAGGAGGGCATCGTCGCCGGTGGCGGTTCTGCACTGGTGCAGTCGCGGGGCGCCCTCGACGAGCTGCGGTCCAGCCTGTCTGGTGACCAGGCGCTGGGTGTCGACGTGTTCGCCGACGCGCTGTCTGCGCCGCTGTACTGGATCGCGACGAACGCCGGCCTGGACGGCTCCGTAGTGGTGAACAAGGTTGCGGAGCTGCCGAAGGGCCAAGGCTTCAACGCCGCGACGCTGTCCTATGGCGACTTGGTCGCTGAAGGCGTCGTCGATCCGGTCAAGGTGACGCGCTCGGCGGTGCTCAACGCGGCATCGGTGGCACGCATGGTGCTGACGACCGAGACGGCGGTTGTGGAGAAGCCGGCCGAGGAGGCCGACGACCACGGCCACGGCCACGGTCATCACCACCACTAGCGACTGACAGGAGCGCCCCCGGTCGTCTAGGCCGGGGGTGTTTCTCGTTTGGGCTGGGTTGATCCCGTGTCTCGTTAGGCAATAAGGGATTGCTGGGAGCGCTCCTTAGCTTGTCGGATGCTGTGGGTATGCTTTGCCCCGCCTGAAGATAGGGCAGCAAACCAGCGAGGGGGGACTCTATGACGCAGCCAACCGCGGGTTGGTATCCCGATCCATCTGATCCGAGCCGCCAGCGGTACTTCGACGGCAAAGCGTGGACCGAGAACTACGCCCCGTTCGCTGCGCCGCCACATGGCAGCGGCCAACCCGCAAAGCGGGGCATGTCCACAGGACTGAAGATCGGCATAGGCGTAGGAGCGGCAGTCTTGGCGTTGATCGTCCTCGGCTCCATCGGCAACGGCGAGAAAACTTCGTCTTCTTCCACGAGTGCCACCACGACTAGGGCTGTGAACATCGCGCCCACGCCAGCTGAAACCCCAACCACCGCTAAGCCCGACTTCACTCCTGGTCAAAACAACGCAATTGCGAAGGCCAAGAGCTACCTGGGGTACACCGCGTTCTCCAAGCAAGGGCTGATCAAGCAACTGGAGTTCGACCATTTCAGCACGGAAGACGCTACCTTCGCCGTCGAACATCTCGAGTCAGATGGAAGCGTGAACTGGAATGAGCAGGCAGTCAAGAAGGCCAAGAGCTACCTCGGCTACACCTCGTTCTCCAAGCAAGGTCTGATTGACCAACTGCAGTTCGACGGTTTCACTTCTAGCGAGGCTCAGTACGGTGCCGACACGGCATACGGAGCCTGAAGTCGAGGCAATTGGGCTTGCTCGCTCTCTAACGCAGCCGCTGCTAGCGGGACAGCCGGTCCGCAGCCGCCGTCGCAAGTGCGAATGCGAACCGCTTCGTGCGCCGGGCGGCATCGTTTAGCAATCGCCGTGGCCGCGACGAAGCGACAGCGCGGACGGTGAATCGATCTCCCACTCTCACCGTGCCCGTGCGCTCGACACTGCAGTACACACCGAGGCACCGCTGGGCCCTCGCGGCTACCGCCCGGGTGACTTGCCGATTGACGTCGAGACCCGGTTGCGCGCGACTGGGAACGACGCAGCGCACCGTCGGCATCGAGACGTTCAGGGTGACGTCGCCGAACACGAGGTGCGCCCCGACCCACTGCGTCTCGGGGAGCTCGTCGTCCGAATCCTCCACGGCCACAAACACATTGGGCCGGAAACGGCGAACGTCGAGTTCGTCGCCGACCTCCGCGCCGATGGTTGCCAAGCTCGTCGTCGACAGCACATGCACCGGCGCCAGGTCGACGAATGTTCCCGGCGGTGTGGAGTAACGGCCGAGGGTCAGAAGGTCGGCCATCGGGATCATCGACAGGTCAGGGAGCTTGTCACCGTCGGCAACGCCGAAGTCCGAGCGCAGCGAAGTAGCCGACAGGCCGTCCGTCCGGTGGTCGCGGCGCAGCCGATGCAAGCTCGTGTCGTCTGCCGGGGGCAGTGCCGTCAACCGCACCTCCCGGCCGGCCAACTCCGACAGCTTCGCGTGCACCTCGGAGTCGCTGCTGGACAGCACCGTACCGTCGGGGAAAGTGATGTCGACGTCGGGCACGTTCCCTGGGCCGGCGTCGGCCGGAACGGTGCGGGGATAGCGGGCCGTGGCGGTCAACAGCGCGGGCAAACGGCGCGCCGACGCAGTGATGTCGCGTTGCAGGTCTCGCACAGCCCAGAGCCGATCGCCTCGCACTCCGCGAGGGCCGACCTCCGCTTGTTCGACCTGTTCACCGCCCAGAGACTTGACCGGATAACGCCAGAGTTGGGCCACCTCGCCGACCGCCATCCCCATACATTAGGCACTACGCACTGGGATTTCGGCGCGCTGACGGTCGCTGAGGATACTTTTGCGCGCCCAGTCGCGTCACGGCCCGGGGGTGTTTCGTATCAACTGGATGACTGCACCATCACGTAATCGACGTGTGTGGTCTGCCCGCGAACCATTTGCCGCAACCGCGAGTTACCGTTCACCCAGGACAAGGGGGTGGCTGGTGATCTCATCGACCGGCACAAGCCCAAGTGGGGCTGTCGAGTGCGCAGTTCCATGATGGTGAGCATGAGCAAGTGGGGCGTCCTAAGGGCCGTCGCGGGTGCCGCGCTGATCGCCGTATCCGTCGCGGGCTGCAACCCTCGGCTGATGCAGTCGTCGCGGCCGATGGCGCCCGGTGAAGCGTCGCGCGTCAAGGTCAACCTGGCCTACCAGCCGAGCGGCACGGCAACGCTCAGCTGGGATCGGCAAAGCCGCAAAGTCACCGCCAAGCTTCAGATCGCCGGATTCGTGCCGAAGGCCTTGTACGCGGCCGAGATCCACAAAGGCACCTGCGCCGCGATCGGCGATGTGACAGTCCCGTTTCCGGCCGTGAGCGCCGACAGCGGCGGAACCCTCAGCACCACCGTCGTCGGTGAGAAGCCTGCCCCGGCAGGGCTGCTTCCCGGCACGACGTTCACTGTGCGCCCGGTGGCAGGTGCGGAGCCCGCCGGTCCCGCCGACGTGAGCGCCGCGCCGTTCGCCTGCGCAGACATCAACGCCGCCGTCGTGACGGCCGATCTCAACGTGGCGCCCGTGGGCCAACGGCCCGAGGGCTGGGCGAACCTGACGTACAACGCGGGCAACAAGACGTTGATCGTGGCCACGGCCCTGAGCGGCGTGGCGCCGGGCAGCGTCCACGCTCAGAGCATCGGGCAGGGCACGTGTGCGGCCCAGGGCGCGGTGAAGTACCCACTGACCGATTTGGTCGCCTCACCCAACGGCACCGCCTACCAGACCACGGTCGTGCAAGACGTCGACCAGCCGCCGCCTTCCTCAGGCGGGTGGTATCTCAAAGTGCAAGTCGGGTCGTCGGCTCAGATCCCGTCGAACAGCCCGCCGACGCCCTTGGTCGCACCGATTGCTTGCGGGGACATCGGCAAGTCGGTGTCGACGTCGTAGCTGGAGTGGCAACAGTGGTCGTCACGTGACGGTCCAGCTCCGCGTGGCTTGCTCGTCCGTCGGACTCCCAGCGCTGCAAGGCAATTCGGGAGACGCCTGAGGGTTGATCAGTGGCTGATTCGGCGCACGGGTTGAGCTCACGCAGCGCTTGTAGGTTGCTATGTATGTCACGTTCCAGCGTGGCGTAAGTAGCCTCGGAACCGGTTGCCGGTACCGGACAACCGGACGGCTGCGCGTTGTCGTCCTGCGGCGGTATGCGTTCGGAGGATGAGATGGCTTGGGTGATCCTCGTGCTGTCCGGTGTGATGGAAGCGGTCTGGGCGGTCGCCCTGGACAAGTCGGAAGGATTCAGCCGTCTTGTGCCGTCGGTGGTGTTCGTCGCGGCGTTGGTGTTGTCGATGATCGGCCTCGCGACCGCGCTGCGTCAACTGCCGCTAGGCACGAGTTACGCGATCTGGGTGGGGATCGGCGCATTACTCACCGTCGCCTACTCGATGCTGACGGGCGAAGAGCCGGCCTCGGTGATCAAGGTCGTTCTCATTCTCGCAACCATCGGCTGCGTCGTCGGCCTCAAAGTCGTCAGTCACTGATTAGCGCGATGATCTGTCGCGCAAAAGAAATCGTTGCGGCGCTTGGCAATTCACGACCGACCGCACCCGCGCTGAGTCGGCATGCTCCCGGTCACGAGTAGGCCAGTACCCGTGAGAGGCGGTCCTCGATAATCACCGCACCGCCGGTCGCATCGGCCCGACCGTCGGCGAGGGCGAACAAATCCGACGACGGCCCGGCCTCCGCTGTGTTCGTGCATGACGACGCTGCGCAATTCGGTGGACCGCGGTATCGGGCAGAACCGCAGGCGGACCCCGTAACTTCCGAGCACGTTGACCAGGCGGTCGAGCGTGACCAGACCAGCCCGGCGGACGGCGTCCACTCGCAGCCGAGAGCTCCGTTAGCGTGTCAGCGGAGGTGCATCATGCGAGTTGCTGTCGCCGGAGGAACCGGCAACATCGGTGCCCGGACTGCCGCGGTTCTCGAGCGGCAGGGGCACGAGGTCGTCCGGATCAGTCGCGCCCTTGGGGTCGACCTGATGACCGGTGAAGGGCTGGACTCGGCGCTCGAACGGGTCGATGCCGTGGTCGATGCCATCAGCGCCCCGCCGATGAGCATCGAGGAAACCCGCAATTACTTCGGCACGACCACGCGGAATCTTCTCGGCGCCGAAGAGCGGACAGGTGTGCGGCACCACGTCCTGCTGTCGATCGTCGGGATTCACCGAATCGAGGGCGGCAGTGCGCACTACGCGGGCAAGCGCGAGCAAGAGCGGTTGGTCGAAGAAGGGCCTGTGCCGTGGACCATCGTGCCGGCGACGCAGTTTCACGACTTCGCGGCGATGGTGTGTAGCTGGACCGAACACGACGGAGTGGCGACGATCGCTCCGCTTCTGGTGCAGCCGATCGCGCCCGACGACATCGCCGAGGTGTTGGCCGAGGTCGCCGTCGGCAGACCGCAGGGGCGCCACGTCGACGTCGCCGGTCCAGAGACCCAAGACCTCGTCGACATGGCGCGACGCACCAACGACGTTCGAGGCCGCGCGGTCAAGCTGGTACCCACCTGGGCCGGTCCGTTCGACGAGTCGATGGCCGGCAGTGTCCTGCTGCCGGGTGAGAACGCTCGCATCGCCCCGACGACATTCGACCAGTGGCTGGCAGCCGGCGCGCGCTAGCGGATCGTCAGGCGCTGCGGCGGATCCCGCGTTTCAGCAACAGTTCCCGCTCGGTTTCCGAAAGTCCGCCCCAAATGCCGTAGGGCTCTCCGACCGACAGCGCGTGCGCCCGGCACTGCGCGATCACGGGGCAGCGGCGGCACATCTCTTTGGCTCGCATTTCGCGTTGCGCCCGCGCGCGGCCACGTTCGCCGTCCGGGTGGAAGAACATCGACGAGTCAACGCCCCGGCACAGGCCGTGCATCTGCCAGTCCCAGATGTCTGCGTTGGGTCCGGGTAGCTGTTGCGGCTGCGGCATGGAAAACCCCTCTCGCCGAGTCCAATTCGCGAAGCTTCACTGGACGCTCGGGTGCGAAACGATCGAGACATGTCGCCGATGACCACTCGTGCTGACAAGGTAGGGGTGCTTACAAAAGCGCGTCAATAGCTACGTAGTGTGCGCAACTGCATAACAGCAGGCCCAGAATTTACATCACGTTCATCATTGCGACCCAACAACAACCAACGCCGTGCTATCCACGACAACGCAGGAAGTGCCCGTCGACAGATTTGTGCTGTTGGGCTCACGGCTGTGTCGCGGCGGCATTCCACTCGGCGGGCAGGCAGTTGACACGGTGTTAACACTTCGACCACAAACTGTTAACCACGCATGAGCGATCCCGTGCTGACCGCGGCGGCATTCGGCGACCACCCGAGTCGCTGGCCGCTGCCCGCTGCCACCACGCCCCACGACCGCTGGCTGCGTGCCGTCGCCTCCGGCGGCCAGGGCCACTACGGCAGCGCAACGGCTGACCTGGCGGCCCTGCGCCGTGACGTCTCGAGCGGCCCGCTGGCCTCGCTGGTGCACAGCACCCAGGCGTCGTTCATCCGCCAGCTCGGCGGGCACCGGGAGGCCCGGGCTTGGGATGGCCGGGCGCTGGCGCTTGCCGGCAGCGATCCACAAGCGCGCGTCGACGCCCTGCTCGGGCTGGCCGCCGACGCATTGGGCGTCGGCCGGTTCGCCGCCTCGGCAGCGCTGCTCGACCGGGCCGCGGACGCGCTCAACGGACCGTCGCTGCCGGCCCGGTTGCCGTTGCGCTGGCAGTGGGTGGCCGCCGAGTTGGCGATGGCCCGCGGACACGGTGCGCAGGCCGTCGAGCACGCCCAGCACGCTGTCGAGTTGGCGTCCGCTCTACCGTCGGTGCGCCACCGCGTGAAAACCCAGATCGTGCATGCCGCCGCGCTCTGCAGCGCCGGCCGGATACCGCACGCGCGCACCGTCGCCGTCGAGGCCCTCACCGCGACAGGCGAATTCAAGCTCGTGCCGCTGCGGTGGGCGGTGGCAAGTTTGCTCGCGGATATCGGCGGCGATACCGTCCCACGGGCCGACATGGTCGCGATCCGCGACGACTGCGCTGCCTTCGTGCGCCGCGCCGGTGGGGTTTGGCGTCGCTGAAGCGGTCGAACGTTGTTGGATCGTTATTGTCGTTAAGTCGCCGAGAAGCGCTCGGCTCGTAACGTTGGGGACGCCGTCGTCGATGACAAATTCGGGAGATCGCCTCGAAGCTGTCGTTGCTGACGCGGTGGCAGGTAATCGTGGCGCACTCCGGGAAGTGCTGGAGATCGTTCGGCCGATCGTCGTGCGGTATTGCCGCGCAAGGTTGGGTGCGGCGGAGCGGAGCGGTCTGTCAGCAGACGATGTGGCTCAGGAGGTGTGCTTGGCCGCCATCACGGCGTTGCCTCGCTACAGGGACCAGGGGAGGCCCTTCTTGGCGTTCGTGTACGGCATCGCGGCTCACAAGGTGGCAGACGCCCACCGGGCTGTCGCGCGCAACCGTGCCGAACCCACCGACGTCATCCCCGAACGCCCCACCTTCGAGGCCGGTCCTGAGCAGATGGCCCTGGACGCCGAAGCGTCGGCCCGGATGAACGCGCTGTTGGCCGTCCTGCCCGAGAAGCAACGCGAGATCTTGATTCTGCGGGTGGTCGTCGGGCTGTCAGCTGAGGAGACCGCTGAAGCCGTCGGCAGCTCGCCGGGTGCCGTGCGGGTCGCGCAGCATCGGGCGTTGACACGGCTGCGCGAAGAGATGATCGGGGCGGGCTATGCCTGACTTCAATCGGCCCGCCGAGCCCGATTTCGAGGCCGTCGTGCGCACCGATCGCTTTGTCGACGCGCTGTCGTCCGGTGCGCGGATGTCGCCGGTCGATCCGCTGTCGGCGATGCTCGGCGCGTGGCGCGACGAGGTGCGCAGCCGGCCCGACGCGCATGTCGTGACACTTGACCAGGCCGTCGCGGCACTGGCCGGTACCCGAAAAGCGCCGCGCCGCAACCGCTTTGGGCTCGCCGTGGTAGGAGCAGCGGCGGCCGCGGTGCTGGGCGTCGGCGGCTTCGGCGCCGTGGTGTACGACGCCAAGCCCGGCGATTCGCTCTACGGCCTGCACACCATGCTGTTCGGCGAGTCGACCAAGACCCGCGACGACGCGGTGGTGCTGGCGGCGAAAACCGAGTTGGCACAGGTGCAGCAGCTGGTGCAGCAGGGCAAGTGGGGCGAGGCGCAGGCGAAGCTGTCCACGCTGTCCTCCACCGTGCAGGGCGTCGACGACGTCGCGAGCAAGCAGCAGCTGGTCGAGCAATACAACGCGTTGACTGTCAAGGTGATTCAGCGTGATCCCGAGGCCGCACTGCCGCCGCCGGGACAACCGTTGCCGCCGCTGCCCTCATCGCCGCTGACCCTTCTGCCGGTGCCCGCGGTGGAGGTGCCCACGACGTCGTCGCTGCCGCCGACCACACCGGGCGAGGCCACGCCGCAGCCGACGCCGACGACTACAGTTCCGACGAGTCCGTCGCCGACGAGTTCGCAGGCGACGCCGACGTCCAGGCCGACGCCGACGTCCAGGCCGACGCCGACGTCCAGGCCGACGGGTCCGTCGTCGACCGCGACGTTGCCGGCACAGACGCCCACCGGTCCGCTGCCGACGCCGAGCGCACCGTTGCCCACGCCCACGGGTCCGGTGCCGACGTCGCAGCTGCCGCAGGTCGGCAACCCGGAACCCACCGCGACAGCGTCGGCGACCGCGGCTCCGTCGCCCACGGCGAAGGCGACTCCGACGACAGCGGCACCGACGACCAACTCGACGTCAGCACGGTCGCTGCCCACGCCGTCCGAGGCGTCAGCGACCACACAGTCCCAAGCGACGCCGACGACCTCTCCGCAAACGTCGGAGGGTCCGATCGTCCGCTAGCGGCGGCTCAGCGGTAGTTGTCGGAATCAGAAGTTGCCTCGTTCAGCGAGGCGTCCGCATACCCGCGGCAGTAATCCCAGGTGACGTACGCGTCGGGCTCCGGATCGTAAGCCGGCTCATGCGGCCGCACGGTGCCGTCGACAAGCAGCTGCAACAGGTTGGCGCGCAGCATGTCCCAGTCGTGGTAGTGATCCTGTTGGCATTCGTCGCACGACACCACCAGGCCGCGAATTCCCTTGTGCGCCAACAACGCCTCGTACACCGCGAGGTCGGCCAGGTCGGCTTCGACCGCGGTGCGCTCCTGGGGATCCAGCGGCTGACCGGGCTCGATGGCGTCCAGCGCGGCCGACGGGTCCAGCGGATCGTCGGCGAAGGGATCGGGCGGCAAACCCGGGGGAAGATGGTCGCGCACGTCTCTACATTACGGGGACTGTCCGATATTCCGCCAGCCGCGCCGCCCGCAGCGGTCGGGTCCGTACGGATAGGATGGGCGCCTAGCCCCCGGCGCCGATGGAGGCCTTTCCATGTCGATCACAGACGGCCGTACCACGGTGAGTTCGGCTGCTTCGCTTCGGGACGACACGCCGGTGTACACCGGCGGTGACGACCCGAACAAGATCGCCATGCTGGGGCTGACCTTCGACGACGTGCTGCTGCTGCCGGCCGCCTCCGACGTCGTCCCTGCTGCCGCCGACACCTCCAGTCAGCTCACCAAGAAGATCCGGCTCAAGGTGCCGCTGGTGAGCTCCGCGATGGACACCGTCACCGAAGCGCGCATGGCGATTGCGATGGCCCGCGCCGGCGGCATGGGTGTGCTGCATCGCAATCTCGCGGTCGCCGAACAGGCCGGTCAGGTGGAAATGGTCAAGCGGTCCGAGGCGGGCATGGTCACCGATCCGGTGACGTGCTCGCCGGACAATACGCTGGCCGAGGTCGACGCGATGTGCGCGCGGTTCCGGATCTCAGGCCTGCCCGTCGTCGACAACGACGGCGCGCTCGTCGGGATCATCACCAACCGCGATATGCGCTTCGAGGTGGACCAGAACAAGCGCGTGGCAGAGGTCATGACCCGCGCGCCGCTGATCACCGCCCGCGAAGGCGTCTCCGCCGACGCAGCGCTAGGCCTGTTGCGGCGCAACAAGATCGAAAAGCTTCCGATTGTCGACGGCCAGGGCCGGCTGACGGGGCTCATCACGGTCAAGGACTTCGTCAAGACCGAACAGCATCCGCTGGCCACCAAGGACAGCGACGGTCGGCTGCTGGTCGGCGCCGCCGTCGGCACCGGCGACGACGGCTGGGTGCGCGCGATGACGCTCGTCGACGCCGGCGTCGACGTGCTCGTGGTCGACACCGCCCACGCGCACAACCGCCTGGTGCTGGAAATGGTCGGCAAGCTCAAGGCCGAGGCCGGCGACAAGGTGGAGGTCATCGGCGGCAACGTCGCCACCCGCAGCGGGGCCGCCGCGCTGGTCGAGGCAGGCGCCGACGCGGTGAAGGTGGGGGTGGGGCCCGGCTCGATCTGCACCACTCGCGTGGTCGCCGGCGTCGGGGCGCCGCAGATCACGGCGATCCTCGAAGCGGCCGCGGCCTGCGCGCCCGTCGGGGTACCCGTGATCGCCGACGGCGGCCTGCAGTACTCGGGTGACATCGCCAAGGCGCTGGCTGCCGGCGCATCCACCGCGATGCTGGGCTCGCTGCTGGCCGGCACGGCTGAAGCGCCCGGTGACCTCATCTTCGTCAACGGCAAGCAGTTCAAGAGCTACCGCGGCATGGGGTCGATCGCCGCGATGCGCGGGCGCGACGACAACAAGTCGTTCTCCAAGGACCGCTACTTCCAAGACGACGTGCTCTCCGAGGACAAGCTGGTGCCCGAGGGTATCGAGGGCCGGGTGCCGTTCCGCGGCCCGCTGGCCACGGTCATCCACCAGCTGACCGGCGGCTTGCGTGCGGCCATGGGCTACACCGGCTCGGCCACCATCGAGGACCTGCAGCACGCGCAGTTCGTGCGGATCACCGCGGCCGGCTTGAAGGAAAGCCATCCGCACGACATCACGATGACCGTCGAAGCGCCGAATTACTACAGCCGCTGAGGCACACTTTTCGATGAGCAACGCGCCGAGAGTGACGTTTTGCAGGCTGCTTCTCGCACGTTCTCTGCAATACGTCACTCTCGCCGAGACCCGGGACTAACGCATGCGAGACATGGTCGAGATCGGCATGGGCCGCACCGCCCGCCGCACCTACGAGCTCGACGACATCAACATCGTGCCGTCGCGGCGCACCCGCTCCAGCAAGGACGTCTCCACCGCCTGGCAACTGGATGCGTACCGGTTCGAGATCCCGGTGCTGTCGCATCCCACCGACGCGCTGGCCTCCCCGGAGTTCGCGATCGAGCTGGGCCGGCTCGGCGGATTGGGAATCCTCAACGGCGAAGGGCTCATTGGCCGGCACGCCGACGTCGAGGCCAAGATCGCGCAAGTCGTCGAGGCCGCAGAAAAGGAGCCGGAGCCTGGCGCCGCGATCCGGCTGCTGCAGCAGCTGCACGCCGCGCCGCTGGATCCGGATCTGCTGGGCGCGGCGGTCGCGCGGGTGCGCGACGCGGGCGTCACCACCGCAGTGCGGGTCAGCCCGCAGAACGCGCGCTCGCTGACCCCGGTGCTGCTGCAGGCCGGCATCGACCTGCTCGTCATCCAGGGCACGATCGTGTCCGCGGAGCGGGTCGCCCGCGACGGCGAGCCGCTGAACCTCAAGACGTTCATCGCCGAACTCGACGTGCCGGTGGTCGCCGGCGGCGTGCTCGACCACCGCACCGCGCTGCACCTGATGCGCACCGGCGCGGCGGGCGTCATCGTCGGCTACGGCTCGACCAGCGGAGTCACCACCAGCGACGAGGTGCTGGGCATCAGCGTGCCGATGGCCACCGCGATCGCCGACGCCGCCGCGGCCCGTCGCGAATACCTCGACGAAACCGGCGGCCGCTACGTACACGTGCTGGCCGACGGCGACATCCACACATCCGGGGATCTGGCGAAGGCGATCGCTTGCGGCGCCGACGCGGTGGTGCTCGGCACCCCGCTGGCGGTGGCGGCCGAGGCGTTGGGCGAGGGCTGGTTCTGGCCGGCGGCGGCCGCGCATCCGTCGCTGCCTCGGGGCGCGCTGCTCCAGGTCGCGGTGGGGGACCGGCCGTCACTGGCGCAGGTGCTGGGCGGCCCCTCCGACGACCCGTTCGGGTCGCTGAATCTGGTCGGCGGGCTGCGCCGGTCGATGGCCAAGGCCGGCTACTGCGACCTCAAGGAGTTCCAGAAGGTGGGCCTGACCGTCGGCCGCTGACGCCTGCGCGAGCAGACGCGCAATCGCGTTAACCGAGGCCGATCCGTGCGAGTTGGTGTCTGCTCGCGCAGATCAACCGCCAACCCGCTCTGGTTTGTTACCCATGGGTACGGCAATACTGGCTCTATGCAGCCTGACTTCGACGTTCTCATCATCGGCTCCGGTTTCGGCGGCAGCGTCACCGCCTTGCGATTGACGGAGAAGGGGTATCGCGTCGGCGTGCTCGAAGCCGGCCGGCGCTTCGCCGACCACGAGTTCGCCAAGACGTCCTGGCATCTTCGGCAATTCCTCTGGGCGCCGAAGCTGGGCATGTACGGCATCCAGCGCATCCACTTGCTGCGCAACGTGATGATCTTGGGTGGTGCCGGCGTCGGCGGCGGCTCGCTGAACTACGCCAACACGCTGTACGTGCCGCCGGAGCCGTTCTTCGCCGACCGCCAGTGGTCGCACATCACCGACTGGCGAGCCGAGCTGATGCCGCACTACGAGCAGGCGCAGCGAATGCTCGGCGTGGTCACCAACCCGACGTTCACCGACGCCGACCGCATCATGAAGGAGGTCGCCGACGAGATGGGCGTCGGCGATACGTTCACCCCGACGCCGGTGGGGGTGTTCTTCGGTCCCGACGGCAAAAAGGCACCCGGCAAGACCGTGGCCGATCCATACTTCGGTGGCGCCGGGCCCGACCGCACCGGTTGCATCGAATGCGGCTCGTGCATGACGGGCTGCCGCTACGGCGCCAAGAACACGTTGGTGAAGAACTACCTTGGCCTCGCGGAATCTGCTGGGGCGCAGGTGTTTCCGATGCGCACGGTCACCGGGTTCGAAGAACAGCCCGACGGCTCGTGGCGCGTCGACACCGTCGTCACCGGCCGGTGGGTGCGCCGTCAGCGAAAGTCGTTCACCGCGCGCCACCTCGTGCTGGCCGCAGGCACCTACGGCACCCAGCGACTGCTGTTCAAGATGCGCGACAAGGGCAAGCTGCCCAGGATTTCCGACCGGCTGGGCGTGCTGACCCGCACCAACTCCGAATCCATCGTCGGGGCCGGCCGCTACAAGGTCACCCCGGACCTGAACCTCACCCACGGCGTGGCGATCACCTCGTCGATCCACCCGACCCCGGACACCCACATCGAGCCGGTGCGTTACGGCAAGGGCTCCAACGCGATGGGTCTGCTGCAGACGCTGATGACGGACGGCGACGGGCCGGAGGGCACCGACGTGCCGCGCTGGAAGCAGTTCTTCCAGCAGGTCGCCGCAAACCCGCGCGGCACGATTCGGCTGCTCAACGCCCGGCGCTGGAGCGAGCGGACCATGATCATGCTGGTCATGCAGCACCTGGACAACTCGATCACGACGTTCACCAAGCGCACCAAGCTCGGCATCCGCCGCGTCACCAGCAAGCAGGGCCACGGCCAGCCCAACCCGACGTGGATCCCGGTCGGCAACGCCGTCACCCGGCGCGTCGCGGAGAAGATCGACGGCGTGGCCGGGGGCACCTGGGGAGAGTTGTTCAACATCCCGCTGACCGCCCACTACCTGGGTGGCGCCGCGATCGGCGACAGCCCGGAGACCGGCGTCATCGACCCGTACCACCGGGTGTACGGATATCCGACGCTGTCGGTGGTCGACGGCGCTGCGATCTCGGCGAATCTCGGTGTGAATCCGTCACTTTCGATCACCGCGCAGGCCGAGCGGGCGGCGTCGCTGTGGCCGAACAAGGGGGAAACCGACCTGCGGCCCGCGCAAGGTGAGCCGTATCGGCGCCTCGACCCGGTGCCGCCGAAACACCCGGTGGTTCCTGCGGACGCGCCGGCGGCGCTGCGGCGCTTGCCGATCGAGCCGGTCAGCTCGGCGGGCTGAGATCAGCCGCGGCGCCGACTCGGCTCCCGGCCCACCGGTTGCGGCGGAGGCGGCAGCAGCGCCTGGCGTTCCTTGATCGCGACGGTCGACGGGGAATCGGTGCTCAGCTTCAGCTCGTCGCCCGCGTGGCGGATGGTCAGTTCACCGTGGGGTCCGTCGCGCAACGCGTAGGTGACGTCGTCGTGGGTGACGCTGATCGTCAGCCGAAATCCCCTCCACCGCAAGCGGAATCGCAGACCCGAGATGCCTTCGGGAAGGTGAGGGTCGAGCGATAGGACGCCCTCGTCGTCGCGCAGGCCGCCGAATCCGGCGACCAGCGCGGTCCACGCTCCCGCCAGCGAAGCCATGTGCAGGCCGTCGCGGGTGTTGGAGTGCAGATCGCGCAAGTCCACCATCGCGGCTTCATACGTGTAGTCGTGCGCGAGCTGCAGATGCCCTACTTCTGCGCACATCACCGCCTGCGTGCACGCCGACAGCGACGAGTCACGCACCGTGCGCCGCTCGTAGTAGTCGACGTTGCGGGCCTTCTGCTCAGGCGTGAACGCGTGGCTTCGCCAATGCATCGCCAGGATCAGGTCGGCCTGCTTGCACACCTGCGCGGGATACAGCCGCACGTACGGCGCGTGCATCAGCAGCGGGTAGGTGGTCTTCTCGGTGAAGTTCCACTCGGCCAGGGTGGTGAAGCCCTCGCACTGCTGGTGCACGCCCAGCTCCTCGTCGTACGGGATGTGCGCGGCGTTTGCGGCGTCGCGCCAGGCCGCCATCTCTTCGGTGCTGACGCCCATCGCGCGGGCGGCGTCGGGGTGGCGCGCGCACGCCTCGGCCGCCGTGCGCAGGTTGTGGGCGGCCATCAGATTGGTGAACACGTTGTCGCGCACGATCGCGGTGTACTCGTCGGGACCGGTGACGCCGTCCAGATGCCACACGCCGTTGCGGTCGTGATGCCCGAGCGAGCGCCACAGCCGAGCGGTTTCGACGAGCACCGCCAGACCGCACTCCTTTTCCAGTGAGTCGTCGCCGGTGACGATGCGATACCGCTCGAAAGCCATTGCGACATCGGCCGTTACGTGCCATGCCGCGGTGCCGGCGGGCCAGTAGGCTGAGCATTCCTGCCCGCGGATGGTGCGCCACGGGAAACTGGCACCTTCGAGGTCCAGCTCGGCGGCGCGCTCCTGGGCCAAGTGCAGCGTCGAGGCGCGCCACCGCAGCGCGTCGGCGGCCGCGGACGGAGCGGTGTAGGTGAGCACCGGCAACACGAATCCCTCGGTGTCCCAGAACGCGTGGCCGTCATAACCGGTGCCGGTCAGTCCCTTGCCGGGAATCGCACGACGCTCGGCGCGCGCGCTGGCCTGCAGGACGTGGAAGAGCCCGAACCGCACCGCCTGTTGGCAGTCGGCATCGCCTTGGACCTCGACGTCGGCGGCGTCCCAGAACTCGTCGAGGTAGGTCCGCTGGCCGTCGAGCAATCCCTGCCACCCGCTGTAGCGGGCGCCGGCCAGCGCGGCAGCGGCCTGGTCGCGCAGTGCAGGCCGCGAGCGCAGGCTCGACCAGCCGTAGCCCAGATACTTGACGATCCGCAACTTCTGGCCCGGACGCAGCCCGCAGATCACGGTGGTTCGGGCCCAGTCTTCGGCGGCTTCGGTGTGCGACTCGACGCGCCCCGGCACTTCGATCTCGTGGTCCATGCCGGCCGCCATGACGAGCTCACTCAACCTGGTGCGGTGCAACAGGATTGCTCCGTTGTCGGTGGTCTCGTGCTGCACCGCCTCGAGCGGGTTCTTCAGGACCGCGGCCACCCGCGGATCGCGTGAGGTGCGTGGTTGGTCCTCGTTGGCGACGAGCTCGGATTGCACTGTGACGCGGACGAAGTCGTCGAGCGCCTCGACCACGTACTCGATGGCCGCCACACTGCGTTGGGCCAGCGACACCAACCTGGTGGACCGCAGCTCGATCTTCTTGCCGGCCGGTGACTCCCAGCGCGTGTTGCGGGTCAGCGTGCCGGCGCGCATGTCGAGAACCCGTTCGTGCGAGAGCAATTGGCCGTAGCGCACGTCGAACGGCTCGTCGTCCACCAGCAGCCGGATGATCTTGCCGTTGGTGACGTCGATGACGGTCTGGCCCGCTTCCGGATAGCCGAAACCCGCTTCGGCATAAGGCAGCGGGCGGCATTCGTAGAACGAGTTGAGGTACGTGCCGGGCAGCCCGTACGGTTCTCCTTCGTCGAGGTTGCCGCGTAATCCGATGTGTCCGTTCGACAATGCGAACAACGACTCCGACTGCGCCAGCCGCTCGAGATCGAGCCGCGTCTCGCGGACGTGCCACGGTTCGACCGGGAAGGCTTCGTGAGGAATCATGGGGACCCTAGAGCAGTTCGGCCAGATCGGTGACGACGACGTCGGCGCCGTTGCGCCGCAACGCTTCTGCTTGTCCGACGCGGTCGACGCCGACGACCAGGCCGAAGTTGCCGGCCCGTCCGGCAGCCACTCCCGAAAGCGCATCTTCGAACACGGCCGCTTCCGCCGGCGCCACGCCGAGTAGCTGGGCTGCTCGCAGGAACGAGTCAGGGGCGGGCTTGCCCGTAATGTGCTCCTCGCGCAACGTCACTCCGTCCACTCGCTGGTGCACGAATCTGTCCAGCCCCGTGACCTCGAGCACCTCGCGGGTGTTGGCGCTCGACGACACGACCGCGACCGACAGGCCGGCGGCATGCACCGCCTGCAGGTAGCGGCGCGATCCGTCGAACACCTTGACGCCGTCCTCGGCCAGAGTCTGCTGGAACATGGCGTTCTTGCGGTCGCCCAGCTCGATCACGGCGTCGTCGCCGAGATCGATGCCGCGGCTTTGAAGAAACGACCGCACGCCGTCCTCACGCTTCTTGCCGTCGACGTAGGTCTGGTAGTCGGCCGCCGCGTCGAACGGCACGAACGGCTCGCCCGTGCGGTCGGCCCGTTGGCGCAGGAATTCGTCGAACATCGCCTTCCACGCCTTGCGGTGCACGCTCGCGGTGTCCGTCAGCACACCGTCGAGGTCGAACAGACACGCCCGAATCGTGTCAGGCAGACCCAGCACACCGCCTCCTTCGTCCGCCAAGCATTCTCCGCTACCGGTACCCGCCCGAGCGGTTCTTTCACTCCCGCACGCAGTGATTCGAACGTATGATCGATCGGGTGGGTGATCTTCGCGGGATCAGCTACAGCGGTCAACCGGTGCCCGAGGCGTTTCGTCCGGTGGAGCCGCCTGTTGCGGTGATGATCGACCTGGCCGCGCTGTTTCCCCGGGAGCCGCACCGTCGCGGCGGCTATCACCCGGCCGGGTTGCAGATGCACAAAGTCGTCGAGGGCCGATTGTGCTGCTGGGGGCTGTGCGAGCAGGGCCACTGGTGGGGGCTGGTGACATATCCGGTCAGCTACGGCGCCAACAGCCGTCCGGTGACGCATTGGGTGCCGGCCTGGATGCTGCGCCGCAAGGACTGAGGGCGCGGGCCGCCCATAGACTGGCCCGCGTGACAAAACCGCACGCACCCGGTCGACCCGTCTTGGTGGTCGACTTCGGGGCGCAGTACGCGCAGCTGATCGCCCGTCGCGTGCGTGAGGCAAGGGTCTACTCCGAGGTCATTCCACACACCGCGAGCGTCGAGGAGCTGAAGGCCAAAGAGCCGCAGGCGATCGTGCTGTCGGGCGGGCCGGCCAGCGTGTACGCCGACGGGGCGCCGCAGCTTGATCCCGCGCTGTTCGACCTCGGAGTGCCGGTGTTCGGGATCTGCTACGGATTTCAGGCGATGGCGCAGGCGCTGGGCGGCACCGTGGCCCGCACCGGCACCAGCGAGTACGGCCGCACGGAGCTGAAAGTCGTTGGGGGAGAACTGCATTCGGGGCTGCCGGAGACGCAGCCGGTGTGGATGAGCCACGGCGATGCCGTCACCTCGCCGCCGCAGGGCTTCGACGTGGTGGCCAGCAGCGCCGGTGCCCCGGTGGCGGCGTTCGAGAACCGGGCTCGCGGGCTGGCCGGCGTGCAGTATCACCCCGAGGTCATGCACACCCCGCACGGCCAGCAGGTGCTGAGCCGGTTTCTGCACGAGTTCGCCGGCATCGACTCGGTGTGGACGCCGGCCAACATCGCCGAAACCCTGGTGGAGCAGGTGCGTGCGCAGATCGGCGCGGGGCGCGCCATCTGCGGGCTGTCCGGCGGGGTGGACTCCGCGGTGGCCGCGGCGTTGGTGCAGCGGGCGATCGGCGACCGGCTGACGTGCGTGTTCGTCGACCACGGCTTGTTGCGTGCAGGCGAGCGCGCCCAAGTGGAGCGCGATTTCGTGGCGGCGACGGGTGCGCGGCTGGTCACCGTCGACGCCGCGGAGCGCTTTCTCGAGGCGCTGACCGGAGTGCACGACCCCGAGGGCAAACGCAAGATCATCGGGCGGGAATTCATCCGCGCGTTCGACGGCGCGGTGGCTGACTTGGTGGCAGAGGGCGGTTCTGAGGTCAAGTTCCTGGTGCAGGGCACGCTGTACCCCGACGTCGTGGAGTCCGGCGGGGGAAGCGGCACCGCGAACATCAAGAGCCACCACAACGTCGGCGGGCTGCCGGCCGACCTGAAGTTCACGCTCGTCGAACCGCTGCGGCTGTTGTTCAAGGACGAGGTCCGCGCGGTCGGCCGGGAATTGGGGCTGCCTGAGGAAATCGTTGCGCGCCAACCATTTCCGGGTCCGGGTCTGGGCATCCGGATCGTCGGTGAAGTCACCGCGGCGCGGCTGGAGACGCTGCGGCGGGCCGACGCGATTGCCCGCGAGGAGCTGACCGCGGCCGGCCTGGACAACCTGATCTGGCAATGCCCGGTGGTATTGCTGGCCGAGGTGCGGTCGGTCGGCGTGCAGGGCGACGGACGCACGTACGGACATCCGATCGTGCTGCGGCCGGTGTCGAGCGAAGACGCGATGACCGCCGACTGGACGCGGGTGCCCTACGAGGTTCTGGAGCGTATTTCGACCCGGATCACCAACGAGGTGCCAGAGGTGAATCGGGTGGTGCTGGACGTCACCAGCAAGCCGCCGGGCACCATCGAATGGGAGTAGCGCAGCCGGCAATCGACAGTGTCAGTACTCCAGCCCCGCCCACGTTCCGTAGGGCACGAAGGGGTTGGTGCCGTACGGAACGAACGGGTTTGCGCCGCCGATGATGTGGTCACGCGGATAGACGGTTTCGAATCCGCCCGGGGGCAGCGCAACAGTACCGTCCGGACAAGCGCATGTGGTTGCCTGGGCGGCGCCATAGCTCGGCAGGAAGACGACGGCGCCGATTGCCCACGCCGTCGCCACCATGACGGTACCCACACGTTTGCCGATCATGTCATTCCTTTCGGTGCTGGATCAGGGATTTTTTCCGGCATGCCGGAAATGTCGGCGGCCGAATTCAGGACATATCGGTATGCGCTGAATTCAACGCGTCGGAGCCGAAAAGAGCTGGTGAGGCGGGTGTCTTCGCGATCAGGTTGGTGTTCTTACACGGCGCGATAACTGATCAGGTGGCGGATCTGTTGCCATGCTCGCAATTGTTGTGCCGAGCCACCGTGAAGTCACCTATTTCATGCTGAATTCATAATTGTTGCCCTTTGCGGAAGCATCAGGCAGCGTCGTGCGGGCAGTGCCGCGACCGGTCGCTTCGACACGTCCCGCCCTTGACGGTCCTCAGCCCTGAGGTGTTTACTCACTGTATCGAACATCAGTTCGAAACCAAGGAGTGACGGATGGTGCGGGAGGTGCTGCTGTGACAGCAGCGGCAAGCCTGGATCAGCGAGCGTTTGACCGCGCTGAACAGGTAGAACGCCTGCGCCGGCAGATCGCGGCGGTGTCCGGGAAGGTGGCCCGCGGTCACGCGGCACCGCCTCGGCCCGAGCGGGTGATGCCGGACGCAAAAAGTTTGCTGGCGATCCCTGGGGTGGGGGCTTTGCCGCGCGGTTCGGTAGTGGTGGCGTCAGGCGCGCGATCGCTGACGCTGCAAGTGGTCGCGGCGGTAACGGCGGCGGGCGGTCATGCCGCCGTGGTCGGGCAGCCCGATGTCGGCCTGCTGGCCGCCGTGGAGATGGGTGCGGACCTGAACCGGCTGGCGCTGGTGCCCGATCCGGGCACCGATCCCGTCGAGGTGGCCGCGGTGCTGCTGGATGGAATGGATCTGGTGGTGCTCGGTCTCGGCGACCGGTCGGTGCCGCTGTCTCGGGCCCGAGCCGTGACGGCGCGGGCCCGCAACAAGGGCTGCACGCTTCTGGTCACCGGCGGCGACTGGCAGGGGGCAAAGGCGCGGCTGGAGGCGCGGGTCAGCGGTTACGAGGTAGGCGGTCGCATCCGCAAGGTGCGGCTGGAGATCACCGCCGGCCGAGCGGCCTGGGGCCAGTCGGGCTGACGCGGTGTCATGTCCCGCGTGTTGGCAATCTGGTGCATGGACTGGCCCGCGGTCGCCGCCGCCAAGGCCGCCGGCCTGCCCGCCACCGCCCCGGTGGCGGTGACGCTGGCCAACCGCGTGGTCGCGTGCTCGGCGGCGGCTCGCGCGGCCGGCGTGCGTCGCGGGCTGCGCCGTCGCGAATCGCAGGCCCGCTGCCCGGATCTGCACGTGGTCACCGCCGATCCGGGTCGTGACGCGCGGTTCTTCGAACCGGTGACGGCCGCCGTCGACGACGTAGTGCCCCGCGCGGAGGTGCTGCGGCCCGGTCTGCTGGTGCTGCCCGTCCGCGGCGCGGCCCGTTACTTCGGCTCGGAATCCGCCGCCGCCGAGCGGCTGGTCGACACCGTGTCAGCGGCGGGTGCCGAGTGCCAGACCGGCATCGCCGACCAGCTGCCCACCGCGGTGTTCGCCGCCCGCGCCGGACGCATCGTCGAGCCCGGTGCTGACGCCGCATTCTTGGCCGGCCTGTCGATCCGCGAGCTGGCCACCGAACCGAGCCTATCCGGCGACGGCCGTGCCGACTTGGCAGACTTGTTGCGGCGGTTGGGTATTCGTACCATCGGCCAGTTCGCGACACTCTCGCGCACCGACGTGGCATCCCGGTTCGGCGCCGACGCGGTGGTGGCGCACCGGTTCGCTCGCGGCGAGCCGGAGCGCGGCCCGTCGGGACGCGAGCCGCCGGCCGAGCTCGACGCGGTGATGACCTGCGATCCGCCGATCGACCGCGTGGACGCCGCGGCGTTCGCCGGTCGATCGCTGGCCAGTCAGTTGCATCAGACGTTGATGTCCGCCGGCGTCGGTTGCACCCGGCTGGCCATCCACGCCGTTACCGCTAACGGCGAAGAGCTGCAACGTGTTTGGCGATGTGCGGAGCCGCTGACCGAGGACGCCACCGCAGACCGGGTGCGCTGGCAGCTGGACGGCTGGCTCAACAGCCGTACGGGTGACCGGCCCACGGCACCGGTGACGACACTGCGGCTGCAGCCCGTTGAGGTGGTCTCGGCCGAGGCGCTGCAGCTGCCGCTGTGGGGCGGTATCGGGGAAGAAGACCGGCTGCGAGCGCGACGGGCGCTGGTGCGGGTGCAGGGCCTGCTCGGACCGGAGGCGGTCCAGGTTCCGGTGCTGTCGGGTGGGCGTGGCCCGGCCGAGCGGATCACCCTGGTGCCGCTTGGCGACGAACTCGTACCCCGAGCCGACCCGCGACAGCCGTGGCCGGGGCAACTACCGGAGCCGTCCCCGGCCGTGCTGCGCGACGATCCCGTCGAACTCCTTGACGCCCAAGGCAATCCAGTGCGAGTCACCAGTCGGGGGTTGTTCTCCGCCGACCCGGCGCGGCTGGTCGCACACGGCCGTGACGGGCCGCTGCGCTGGTGGGCCGGACCGTGGCCGGTCGACGAACGCTGGTGGGATCCCAGCGTCACAGCCGCCAGGACGGCCCGGGCCCAGGTGCTCGTCGACGGCGATCCCGGCGACGCGTTCTTGCTGTGCTACCGGCAGCGGCGCTGGCATTTGGAAGGGGTCTACGAGTAGAGCCGGCGTGCGAATGCCCCCACCCGCGAGATGAACCGGTCGAAGAACGCGCCGGGATCCACGTCGACCCCCACCCGCGCATTCGGCTGCCGCCCCCAGCGCCCTGACCAGTCCGCGATCGTCATCCCTCGCGTCAGCGTGCCGGTCAGCTCCACATCGACTGTCGCCGTGCGCGTGAGCGCCACGGAGGGATCCAGCGCGACCGCGGCGGCCAGCGGATCGTGCAGATGCGCCAAATACCCTTCGCCCTGCTCGTAGTGGAACTCGAAGTAGAACCGCATGGCGTCCTCGAGCACCCGGATCAGTGGATTGGATGCCACCGACCGGGTACCGCGCGCGTCCAGCACGCTCATCGCCACCGTGGCCGAGTCGGCCGCTTCGGCCAGCCGCGTGAAGATCGCCGGAGTCATGACGATTTTCTCAGTGAGATTGAGCCCCAAGACAATCGGCAACTCCGGTGCCCCGCAGTAGGCAGCGAACACCTCGGCGGCCGCCTCCGGGTCGACGCTGACATTCCACTCCGCCACCACGTCGGTGTTGCCGCGATACTCGAACGAGCCACCCATGATCACCAGCCGGCGCAGCAGCCGCGGCAACTCCGGATCGGCCCGAAACGCCAACGCCAGGTTCGTCATCGGGCCGGTCACCAATCCGATCAACTCGCCTGGATGGGCGCGGGCGGCGCGCACCCACGCCCCTGCCGCGTCGTAGTCGGTGACCGGACGCCGGCTCGTAGGCAGTTCTGCGTAGCCCAGGCCGAGCGGTCCGTGCGTGTCCTCCGCGGTGCGCAGCGGACAGCTCAGCGGCTGCTCAGCGCCCTTCGACACCGGAATGTCATCGGCCTTGCACAACTCCAGCAGACCGAGGTTGTTCTCGCAGACCTGGTGTACCGCAACGTTTCCTCCCGTCGAAGCGATGCCCACCAGCCGCGCCTCGGCGCTGGCGAGCAGGTACACCAGTGCCATCGCGTCGTCGACGCCGGTGTCGACGTCGGCGAAGATCGGCGCGGTCACCAGTGCACGCCGGGCACCAGACGCACTGCCCGCTTGACCGGCCGCGGCACCCGCAACCGGCGCACTGCCCGCGAGGGCGGCTTCGGATGGCGCGGCGGAGGCGGTGGATCGCGCTGCGGCTCGGCCACTCCGCGGGCTGCCGGCGAGTCGGGATATGCCAGATAGATCTGGTGCAGCACTCGCCGTGCGAGCTTGGGGGTGAAGTAGTTGCCGGCCTCGGCGATCGTGCCGAACGGGTGGTCGATGCGCGGCGGCTTGTCCACCAGCGCACGCACCACCATCGCCGCCGCCCGCTCAGGGCTGATCGGTTTCTGCGGATTCAGGCGCTGCGACGGTGCGATCATCGGCGTGCGCACCAGCGGCATGTGGATGTTGGTGAACGTGATGTGGTCGGAAAGCGTTTCGGACGCCACCACGTCGGAGAACGCATCCAGTGCGGCCTTGCTCGGGTTGTACGCGCTGTAGTTGGGGTTGCGTGCCTGCGCGCCCGCGCTGGACACATTGACCACGTGGCCGAAGCGCCGCTCGCGCCAGTGCGGAAGCAACGCCAGCACCATGCGGACCGCGCCGAAGTAGTTCACGGCCATGACCCGCTCGTAGTCGTGCAGGCGGTCCGTGGAGTTGACCACCGAGCGGCGTATCGACCGGCCGGCGCTGTTGACCAGATAGTCGACATGGCCGAACCGGCCGAGAATGTCCTTGACCGTGTGCTCCACCGACGACGAATCGGTGACATCGCACGTGAAAGCATAAGCCTGACCGCCGGATTCACGAATCTCGGCCACGAGGTCGTCGAGCGCCGCCGCGTTGCGGCCCAGCGCGAACACCGTCGCACCCCGCTTCGCGACCGCAATTGCCGACGCCCGCCCGATGCCGCTGGACGCACCGGTGATGATGACGTGCCTGCCGACCAGCGGGCCGTCCGGGTGGTCGCGACGGGCCCGATCGGGATCCAGATGCTCAGCCCAGTACCGCCACAGCACCGGCGCATAGGATGCGAACTCTGGCACCTCGATGCCGCTGCCGCGCAACGCTTCCCGAGTCGCATCGGAGGTGAACGTGGTGGGCAGGTCGGCGACGTCGAGCAGTTCTGCGGGTACACCCAGCTGCGTGACAGCGACATTGCGGACCGCCTTGGCTCGCCCGCGCAGCTTCATCACCGGCGCGGCCAGCGTGCCCGGCACACTGCCCACCAGTGGCGGCAACCCGGCAGCCCTGGCCACGCCGCGGTAAATACCTTGCAGTCCAATGGGTTGCGGCGATGTCAAGTGGAACGTCTGTCCGTCGCGATCTGCCAGGTGCATGAGATACACCAGCGCATCTACCACGTAGTCGACCGGCACGATGTTGGTGCGGCCGGTGTCCGGCAGCACGATCGGCGTGAACGACGGCAGCTTCGCGAGTTTGGCAAGCAGCCCGAACAGGTAGTACGGCCCGTCGATCTTGTCCATCTCACCGGTGCGGGAATCGCCGACCACCGCGCCGGGCCGGTAGATACGGAAGCGCAGGCCGCGCTCGTCGCGGACGAGTTGTTCAGCCTCGAACTTGGTCCGGTGGTACGGCGACGGCAGCGTCTGGTCGACGTCGAAGTCGGCCTCGGTGTACTCGCCGCGGAAATCTCCCGCCACCGCGATCGACGACACGTGGTGCAACGTCGCGCCGAGCCGCTTGGCGAATGCGATCACCGAGCGGGTGCCCTCGACGTTGGCGGCGCGCTGCGCGGCCTCGGGCACGGTGATGTTGTAGATCGCGCCGCAGTGCACCACGTGCTCGACGTCGGTCAGGGTCGCCAGGGTCTCTTCGGTTTGCCCCAGACCCGGCGCGACGAGATCGCCCACCACGGGTTTCGCCCGCTCGCCCCAGTCCGCCGCGAGCCGTTCGAACCGCGACAGCGACGTGCGGCGCACGAGCACGCCCACCTCGTCGTCGGGTCGCGTCTCCAGCAGTTTCGACACCACACGGCGGCCTATGAACCCGGTACCGCCGGTAACGACATAGCGCATGGGAGCCATGGTCGTCTCCCGCGTCGGCAGGGTCAATGGTGTGTGACGGGCTCGGTTAAGCGCTTAGGCTCGCAGCCATGCCGCTCGACCCCAACGCCGTGGGCGCCAAGACGGATCCGACAGTCTTCGAATGGACCGACCGCGACACCCTGCTCTATGCGCTGGGCGTCGGCGCGGGCGTCGACGACTTGGCGTTCACCACGGAGAACAGTCACGGTATCGAGCAGCAGGTGCTGCCCACCTACGCGGTGATCGCGTGCCTACCGTTCGCCGCGGCAGCCAAGATCGGCACGTTCAACTTCGCGATGCTGCTGCATGGCTCGCAGCAGATCAGGCTGTTCGCGCCGCTGCCGCCGGCCGGAAAACTGAGCGTGGTTTCCGAGGTCGCCGACATCCAGGACAAGGGCGAGGGCAAGAACGCGATCGTCATGCTCAAGGCGACTGGCACCGACCCGGACACCAACACGGCTCTCGCCGAGACGCTGACCACCGCGGTGATCCGCGGCGCGGGCGGCTTCGGCGGGCAGCCCGGCCAGCGGCCGGTCGCGCCGCCGATTCCTGACCGGGAGCCGGACGCGAGGATCGCGCTGCCGACGCGTGATGATCAGGCGTTGATCTACCGGCTCTCCGGCGACCGCAACCCGCTGCACAGCGACCCTTGGTTCGCCCGGGAAATGGCCGGGTTCCCGAAGCCGATCCTGCACGGGCTGTGCACGTACGGCTTCGCGGGCCGCGCGCTGGTCGCCGAACTCGGAGGTGGCGACGCCCACAAGGTCACCGCCGTCGGTGCGCGCTTCACGAAGCCGGTGTTTCCCGGTGAGACGCTGACGACGTCGATCTGGCGGACCGACCCGGGACGCGCGGTGTTCCGCACCGAGGCCTCGAATCCCGACGGGTCAGACGCCCGGGTCGTCCTCGAGGACGGCACCGCCGAGTACGGCGGCTGAGCTCAGCGCCGGCCCAGGTATCCCTCTTGCACCACCGTGCAGACAAGTTGTCCGGCCCTGTTGTAGATCGCGCCGTTGGACAGCCCGCGTGCGCCGATGCCGCTGGGCGAATGTTGTTCGTAGAGCAGCCAATCCGAGAAGTCCGGCGCGCGGTGAAACCACATCGCGTGGTCCAGTGAGGCGATGCTGCCTGCCACCGGCGGACGTCGCGTCAGATACAGCACCGGATCGAGGATCGACCAGTCACTGATGTAGGCGAGCAGACCGTATGCGGTCAGGGGGTCGGCGGGCACGTCGCCCGGGGCACGAAACCACAGTCGGGCTTGCGGGCCCGGCGCGGCGGGGAGGTCCGCGGCCAGCAACGGCGGCGGGTCGACGTAGCGCATCTCCACCGGCCTCGGCTGCACCCAGAATCCGTCGAGCACGTCCGCGTAATCAGCGAGCTGAATCTCCAACGGCTGCAACGCTTCTGGCGGTGGCACGGCGGGCATCGGCTGCTGATAGTCGATGCCGTCGACGGGCTCGCTGAACGACGCCAGCGCTTCGAGGATGACCCGGTCGTCGCCCTGGGTGACCGCAACCGCGCGAGCCGAGAATGTGCCGCCGTCACGAAGCCGGGTGACGTTGTACTGCAACGGTTTTCGCGGGTCACCTGGGCGCAGGAAATACAGATGCACGCTGTGCGGAACACGGTCGGGCGCGGTGCGCCCGGCCGCCATCAGCGCCTGCGCCGCCACCTGGCCCCCGAAGACTCGCGTGTTGCGGGTGTCGGCGGGCTGTGGGCCGATGAACGCGTCGTGACCGGCCGGTTGCAGGTCGAGCAGCGCCAGGATGTCGGTCAGCGTCTCGGCCACGGCAACGATCATCGCCGATCGCCGTCGGTGACGTTCGGTTAGCCCTGCCCGTAGCGCTGCGCGATCGTCGGGGAGTCCAGCCAGCCGGAGTACGTGGGCCTCTTCGGCCAGCCTTCGGGCCCTTGAAAGCGCCATTTTCATCGCGATCTGCGGTGATTTCGGTGCGTTTTCCGGCGCTCAGCGCACGAAAACGCACCGTAATCGCCCGTGTGTGCTTGTGGTCGAACATCAGTTCGATACCATGGCTCGGTGGGATGGTTCACCGGGCCGAGCTGGGGCGAGATCGAGCGGGTGCTCAACAGCAAGCCCCGCCGCGCCGGCGCGCCGTTGGAGGATCCCCTTGACCTCGGCGGACCGGCCGCCTCTCGTAAACGCGGCGCCTACCTTCGGCCCGACGTCCAGCCGGCGTCATCTCAAGTGCCCTACGCCGAGTTGCATGCTCACTCCGCCTACAGCTTTCTCGACGGCGCCAGCACTCCCGAAGAGCTGGTCGAAGAAGCCGCCCGGCTGGACCTGCGCGCCATCGCGCTGACCGACCACGACGGCCTCTACGGTGTGGTGCGCTTCGCCGAAGCCGCCAAGGAACTGGGCATGCGCACGGTGTTCGGTGCGGAACTTTCGCTGTCGAACACCCCGCGCACCGAGCACCCGGACCCGCCCGGACCGCACCTTCTGGTGCTGGCCCGCGGACCCGAAGGGTACCGGCGGCTGTCACGCCAACTGTCCAAAGCGCATCTGGCCGGCGGCGAGAAAGGCAAACCGCGGTATGACTTAGACGCGCTCACCGAGGCCGCGGGCGGGCACTGGCACATCCTCACCGGATGCCGCAAAGGCCATGTGCGCCAGGTACTTAGGGCCCATGGACCGGAGGCGGCCGAAAAGGCGCTGGCCGATCTGGTGGACCGGTTCGGGCAGAGGCGAGTCAGTATCGAGTTGACGACGCACGGTCAGCCGCTTGACGACGAACACAACGCGGCGCTGGCGGCGCTGGCACCCAAGTTCGGGCTTGGATGTCGCCGGCCAGGCGGCTCCGGGGTGGGCATCGTCGCCACCACCGGCGCACACTTTGCCGAACCGTCCCGCGCGCGGCTGGCCATGGCGATGGGCGCGATCCGGGCTCGGCACTCACTCGACGAGGCCGCCGGATACCTTGCGCCGCTAGGGGGTTCGCATCTGCGTTCCGGTACGGAGATGGCCCGGCTGTTTCCCGTAGAGGTGGTGACGGCCGCCGCCGACCTGGGCGAGCAGTGTGCGTTCGCGCTGGAGCTCATCGCACCGCAACTGCCGCCGTTCGACGTACCCGACGGGCACACCGAGGACAGCTGGCTGCGGCATCTGACCATGGCAGGAGCACGTGAGCGGTATGGACCGCCGGAGCGGGCATCGCGGGCCTACGCGCAGATCGAACATGAGCTCGAGGTGATCAAGGCGCTGAAGTTCCCGGGGTATTTCCTTGTGGTGCATGACATCACACGGTTCTGCCGCCAGAATGGCATCCTGTGTCAGGGCCGGGGATCGGCGGCCAACTCCGCGGTCTGCTATGCGCTCGGGGTCACCGCCGTCGACCCGGTGGCCAACGAGTTGCTGTTCGAGCGGTTCCTGTCACCCGAACGCGACGGGCCGCCCGACATCGACATCGACATCGAGTCGGACCTGCGTGAGAAGGCGATCCAGTACGTCTACGACCGCTACGGCCGTGACTACGCCGCGCAGGTGGCCAACGTCATCACCTACCGCGGCCGCAGTGCGGTACGGGATATGGCTCGCGCGCTTGGGTTTTCGCAAGGGCAGCAGGATGCGTGGAGCAAGCAGATCAGCCGGTGGAACGGGGTTCGCCCAGAAAATGGGGCACAGTCCCCCGATGTGGCAGACATTCCTGAGCCGGTGATCGACCTTGCGCTGCAGATCTCCAACCTGCCCCGGCACATGGGCATCCACTCCGGCGGCATGGTGATCTGCGACCGGCCCATCGCCGACGTGTGCCCGGTGGAATGGGCCCGCATGGAGAACCGCAGTGTACTGCAATGGGACAAAGACGACTGTGCAGCAATCGGTTTGGTGAAATTCGACATGCTCGGCCTCGGCATGCTCTCGGCGCTTCACTACGCGATCGATCTGGTGCGCGAGCACAAGGGTATCGACGTGGACCTGGCCAAGCTCGATCTATCCGAACCCGCCGTGTACGAGATGCTGCAGAAGGCCGACTCGGTCGGTGTGTTCCAGGTGGAGTCGCGCGCGCAGATGGCCACGCTGCCGCGCCTGCGGCCCCGGATGTTCTACGACCTCGTGGTCGAGGTGGCGCTGATCCGGCCCGGCCCGATCCAGGGCGGCTCGGTGCACCCGTACATCAAACGCCGCAACGGCGAAGAGCCCGTCACCTACGACCACCCGTCGATGGAGCCGGCGCTGCGAAAGACGTTGGGAGTGCCGCTGTTCCAGGAACAGCTGATGCAGCTGGCGGTCGACTGCGCCGGGTTCACCGCTGCCGAGGCCGACCAGCTGCGACGTGCGATGGGCTCCAAACGCTCCACCCAAAAGATGCAGCGGCTCAAGGGCCGGTTCTACGACGGCATGCGCCAGCGCCACGGCATCACCGGCGAGGTCGCCGACCGGATTTACGAAAAACTGGAGGCGTTCGCCAACTTCGGCTTCCCGGAAAGCCATTCGCTGAGCTTCGCGTCGCTGGTGTTCTACTCGTCGTGGTTCAAGCTGCACCACCCGGCGGCGTTCTGCGCGGCGCTGCTGCGCGCGCAGCCGATGGGCTTCTACTCCCCGCAGTCACTGGTCGCCGACGCCCGTCGGCACGGGGTCGTCGTCCACTCACCCGACGTCAACGCCAGCCTCGCGCACGCCACGCTGGAAAACCGCGGCACCGAGGTGCGGCTGGGGCTGGGGGCGGTCCGCCATATCGGCGACGAGCTGGCGCAGGCGATCGTCGACGAGCGAAAAGCCAACGGGCCGTTCGCTTCTCTTCTCGACCTGACGTCGCGCGTGCAGCTGAGTGTGCCGCAGACCGAGGCGCTGGCCACGGCCGGCGCGCTGGGCTGTTTCGGGGTCAGCCGCCGAGAAGCGCTGTGGGCAGCCGGGGCGGCGGCCACGCAACGGCCCGATCGACTACCGGGCGTCGGGTCGTCGTCGCACATCCCGTCACTGCCGGGCATGACGGAACTGGAGCTGTCGGCGGCCGACGTGTGGGCCACCGGGATATCCCCGGACAGCTATCCGACGCAGTTCCTGCGCGAGGATCTCGACGCGCTCGGCGTCATTCCCGCCGACCAGTTGTTGAATGTGCCCGACGGCACCCGGGTGCTGATCGCCGGGGCTGTGACGCATCGTCAGCGGCCCGGCACTGCACGGGGAGTGACCTTTTTGAACCTCGAGGACGAAACCGGAATGGTCAACGTACTGTGCACGCCGGGGGTGTGGGCACGGCACCGTCGCGTCGCGCAGACCGCCCCGGCCATGCTGATCCGCGGCCAGCTGCAGAACGCCACCGGCGCGGTCACCGTGGTGGCCGAGCGGATCGGCCGCATCGAGCTGGCGATCGGCTCGAAGTCCCGCGACTTCCGGTGATTTCGGTGCGCTAACCGGCGCTCAGCGCACGTTAGCGCACCGAAATCGCTACTCGGCGGTCGGTGTGGTCCAGACCCGCTCGACGTTGATCCTCAGCCGTGTGCTGTACGCGGCGATCGCCTCTGTCAGCCCGAACTGCTCCGCGTCCGCGCGGTACTTCTCCCAATACGGCCCGTCTTGGCGGGGGTCGACGCCCACCTCGTCGACCACCGCGTTGCCACCGACGACGACGATCCCGCCGCCGTTGCCGTCAGAGTCCAGGTTCAGGCTCACTCGCGACCGCGCCTCGATGTGGGAAACCTTGGCGGCGTTGGGCATTGAGTACACGATCAGGTCGTCGCCGTCGAAGTAGAACCACACCAGCCGCGGGACGGGTTGCCCCGACTTCGCGACGGTGGTCAACCACCCGTAGTGGTCGTTGGAGAGCCTGTCGGTGACTTCTGGTGTCAGTTCGGCCATGAAGCGAATGTAGTCTCCACAAGATGGCCCCCCTCAATCTTTCCGTCGACGAACTGCTGACCACCACACGATCGGTACGCAAGCGCCTCGATTTCGACAAGCCGGTGCCGCGGGAGTTGCTGTTGGAGTGCCTCGAGCTGGCAATCCAGGCGCCGACCGGCTCCAACCAGCAGGGCTGGCAGTGGGTGTTCGTCGAGGACGCCGAGAAGAAGAAGGCGCTCGCCGACATCTACCGCAAGAACTTCCAGTGGTACGGCGCGCAGCCCGGTCCCGAGTACGCCGAAGGCGACACCCGCGCCGAGCGGCGCGACCGAGTGGTCTCGTCGGCCATGTATCTGGCCGAGCACATGCACGAGGCGCCGGTGCTGCTGATCCCGTGCCTGCAGGGCACAGTCGAAGACGCGTCGCAGAGCCCGGCGTCGTTCTGGGGGTCGCTGCTTCCGGCCGCGTGGAGCTACATGCTGGCGCTGCGGTCGCGGGGGCTCGGGTCGGCGTGGACGACGCTGCACCTGATCAACGGCGGCGAAGAGCAGGCCGCTGAGCTGCTCGGCATCCCCTATGAGGACTACCGCCAGGGCGGGCTCTTCCCGATCGCCTACACGAAGGGCACCGACTTCAAGCCGGCCAAGCGGCTGCCGGTCGAGCAGATCGTGCATTTCGACAGTTGGTGACGCCGAGCGCGGTCGGCCTCGAAACTCAGCGGCCTCCGGCAAACCCGTGCTGGCGCCACGCCTCGTACACGGCGACGGCCGCGGCGTTGGACAGATTCAACGATCGGCGCCCGGGGATCATCGGAATCCGTACTGCGGCGGTGACATGCGGGTCCGTCAGCGTCTGCGCGTCCAGCCCCGTCGGCTCCGGGCCGAACAACAGCACGTCGCCGGGCTGGTAGCTGATATCGGCGAACGACGCCGTCGCGTGGGCGGTGAAGGCGAACACGCGTGCCGGCCCAACCGCCCGCCATGCGTCGGCCAGGGATGCGTGCACAGTGACGGATGCGAGGTCGTGGTAGTCGAGCCCGGCGCGTCGGAGCTTCGGCTCGGACAGGTCGAACCCGAGCGGCTCGACGAGGTGCAACTCGCAGCCGGTGGCCGCCACCATCCGAATTGCGTTGCCTGTGTTCGGCGCGATCCGCGGCGAGAAGAACATCACCTTGAACAACGGCTGAGCACGATCGAGGTCGTCACTTGCATTGCATCCGATCGTATTCGCCTCCGGCGACGGGCCGGACTCGGACGAGCGTCAACGCAGAAATTCGGATCGCAGTGTGCAAAAGGACAGGCGCACGAATGCGAACAGCGCACAACCGAAAGAAAAACCAGCCGTCCTGCGGACACCCGAATTCACTCGCGTAGAATTCCAGCGCGGCAAACGCCTCTGAACTGCGCTTGTTCTGCAGGCGGTTACCGCGCCGCCCGACGTCGGGGTCGACAAAAGCAGGAAAGTCTATGAGCCAGGCGCACATTCGAAACAGCGTGCAGCGATGACGATGTTCGAGCAGCCGGTGCTGCCCGACGACGCGGAAGAAAGTCCGCCGGAAGCGCCGCCCAAACGTCCGCCGTCGTGGTCGCCGTCGAATTGGCCGGTGGCCTGGAAGGTACTCGCGATCGTCGTCATCCCGATCGCGCTGGCGGTGGCGTTCGGCGGTCTGCGCGTGTATCACAGCGTCAACGACGCCCGGAATCTGCGCGCCGCCGCCGCCCGCGCGGACCTCGTCGCACCGATCGAGGACTACACCGGCGCCTTGGAGAGCGCCCTGCTGGCCTACGCATCGGGTCCTGACGGCCCGGTCGCCCGCAAGGCGTTCGACGACTCCCGCGCGGCACTGGAGCGCAAACTGGCCGGCACCGACGTCGACGCGGACGTCCGCTCCGGCATCACCACGCTGTTGAACAGCGGTCCTGCGCTACTCGACCAGGCCGCGTCGAACAGCATGGCAGTTCGCGACACCGTGACCACGTACGCACCGATCCTGCTGACCGCCGAAGACGCGATCAACGGGTCGGTGCGGGTTGACGACGAACAGATCCGCGCACAGGCCCAAGGGCTCAGCCGCGCCGTCGGGGCGCGCGGCCAGATGACGATGCAGAAACTTCTGGTCAACCGTGGTGGCGAGCTGCCGGAGCCGGAGCTGCGCACGTCGATGATCACGCTGGCCGGCACCGAGCCTTCCACGCTGTTCGGCATGAACCAGGTGCTCGGCGTCGGCTCCGCGGACGCCAAGGCACTGCAACAGCAGATGGTCAGCCGGATGGCCGTCATGTCCGATCCGAACGCCGTGCTCGCCGGCAATCCCGACCTCCTGCAGTCCCTGCAGGCCACCGAGGACATCGCCAAGAAGGTGATCAGTGACACCACGCCCTCGGTGACCGCCGCGGTGGACCAGCAGGCGTCAGCGGCGCGTGCCGCCGCGATCCGGGATGCGGCGATCGTCCTGGTCGCGCTTTTGCTCGGCATTGTCGCCGTGGTCCTGGGCGCTCGGTCGCTGGTCCAGCCGCTGCGCCGGCTGCGGGAGGGCGCGCTGCGGGTGGCCCACGAAGACCTACCCGCCGAAGTGGAACGTATCCGCGCCGGCCACGAGCCCGAGCCCGTCGTGCCGATTCCCGTCTACACCACCGAGGAGATCGGCCAGGTCGCCCACGCGGTCGACGACCTGCACGAGCAGGCATTGATGATGGCGGCCGAGCAGTCGCGGCTTGCCCTGCACGTCAGCGACATGTTCGAGACGATGTCGCGGCGCACCCGCTCGCTGGTGGACCAGCAGCTGTCGTTGATCGACGAGCTCGAACGCAACGAGGACGACCCGCGGCGGCTGGAGGCGTTGTTCAAGCTCGACCACCTGGCCGCGCGGATGCGCCGCAGCGGCAGCAACCTGCTGGTGCTGTCCGGGGCGAAGCCTCGCCGCGAGCACGCCGAATCGATGGCGGTGGCCGATGTCGTCAAGGCGGCGACCTCGCAAGTCGAGGATTACCAACGGGTGGTCATCACCACGGTGCCCGACAGCGCGGTCGTCGGCTCCGCGGCACCCGACGTCGTGCACCTACTCGCGGAGTTGATCGACAACGCGCTGCGCTACTCGCCGCCCACCTCCGAAGTTCGGGTGTCTGCGGTGCGCACCGGTCCGCGCGGGCTGGTCATCGAGATCAGCGACAGCGGCCTCGGCATGACCGAGGGCGACCTGCGGATGACCAACATGCGCCTGGAGTCCGGCGGCGAGGTGACCCCCTACACCGCCCGCCACATGGGGCTGTTCGTGGTCGGGCGGCTGGCCCAGCGGCACGGGCTGGTGGTGCGGCTGCGCAGCTCGGTGGCCGGCGAGCCGGGCTCAGGCCTGACCGCCGGCGTGTTCATCCCCGCCGAGCTGATCGAACGGCCGGGCGCGACGGGCTGGACCCGCCCCGAGCAGCACGACGAAACCCTGGAAAGCGACGACGCGACGGCGGCCATCAGCCAGGCTGCCACCCGCCCTGCATTCGCGGAACCATCGCACCGCAA
This sequence comes from Mycobacterium sp. NGS35, assembly GCF_059812855.1. Classification (NCBI taxonomy): domain Bacteria; kingdom Bacillati; phylum Actinomycetota; class Actinomycetes; order Mycobacteriales; family Mycobacteriaceae; genus Mycobacterium; species Mycobacterium sp. NGS35. The sequence goes on along the minus strand of NZ_JCALDL010000001.1, from coordinate 342,333 downwards.
CGACATTCCGGCGCAGGACGACCAGGACTCGCTGCTACCGCGGCGGGCTCCCGGCGCCAGCGGCATCGTCGCGCTGCCGGGCGAGCAGCTAGAGCAGCCAGCCGAGCCCCGCACGCCCGCGGACACGTCGGCGTACTTCGCTTCCCGTGAGCAGGCCGCCGAACCGCAGGAGCCTGCGGCCCGCACCCGGCCGCCGTCGTCACCGCTGGGCGACACCGACGTGATCTTCCAGAAGATGGTCTCGGAGTGGCTGATCGATCCGCAGGAGTTGATGCAGCCGTTCCAGTCGTGGGAATCGGTATGGGACAGCGGCTGGGAGGCGGCCGCGCAGGCCGAAGAGGTGCCGGTCGAACAGCGCACCGAGCATGGCTTGCCGGTGCGCGAGCCCGGCGCACGGCTGGTGCCCGGCTCGGCTCAGGCCTCCACCGGGCGGCCGAACGGCGCCGCACACCGCAAACCGGACGACGACCGCGACGTGGATGCGACGGCCGAGCGTGACCCCGAAGCCGTGCGGGCGTCGCTGTCCAGCCACTGGAGCGGGGTGCGCGCCGGCCGGTCGCACGCGCGCGAAGACGACGCGGGAGACGACGAATGACGCGTCCCGCGCGCAACCAGTCGCTGGACTGGCTGGTGTCGGCGTTCGCCCGGGACGTGCCCGGCGTGTCGCATGCGATCCTGGTGTCCGCCGACGGCCTACTGGTGGCCGCCAGTGCGCATCTGCCGACAGAACGCGCCGACCAATTGGCCGCTGTCAGTTCGGGATTGGCGAGCTTGTCGACAGGCGCGGCGCAACTGTTCGAAGGCGGCCGTGTGCTGCAGTCGGTGGTCGAGATGGAAAACGGCTACCTGCTGCTGATGCGGGTGGGAGACGGGTCGCACCTGGCGGCGCTGGCGTCCACGTCGTGCGACATCGGTCAAGTCGGCTACGAGATGGCGGTCTTGGTGGAACGCGTTGGGGCAGTGGTGAAGTCGGCACGGCGAGCGACGCAGCAGTCGTGAGGCGTAGTGAACCCCCGCAGTGAACCGAACCTGGTCCGGCCGTACACTCTGACGGCCGGGCGGACGAGCGCGAGCATTGCGCTGCCGCTTGAAGCGCCGATTGCGCTATGCCGGTCCGCCGACGCCAACGGCTGGCTTCCCAACGACGTACGAGAGGACATCGTGAAGCTCTGTGCCGCAAGGCCGTCCGTTGCGGAGATCGCGTCGAAGCTGAGCCTGCCGCTCGGCGTGACGCGGGTGCTGGTGGCTGACCTAATCGAATCCGGGCACCTGCGGGTACTCGCCACGCTCGACGACGACTCGTCGGTCGAGGAGCGGCGTGAGTTGATCGGAAGGACGCTGCGTGGCCTCCGCACACTCTGAGACCCAAGCCTCCACCAAGATCGTGATCGCCGGCGGATTCGGCGCAGGCAAAACCACTTTCGTCGGTTCGGTGTCCGAGATCATGCCGCTGCGCACCGAGGCGATCCTGACCGAGGCCTCGGTGGGTGTGGATGAACTCGACGGCACGCCCGACAAGAGAACCACCACGGTGGCCATGGACTTCGGCCGCATCACCTTGGCAGAAGAGGACCTGGTGTTGTACCTGTTCGGCACGCCAGGGCAGCGCCGCTTCTGGTTCATGTGGGACGACCTGGTGCGCGGTGCGATCGGCGCGATCGTCCTGGTGGACGTACGCCGGCTGCAAGACAGCTTCGCGGCCGTGGACTTCTTCGAAGCGCACCGACTGCCGTTTCTGGTGGCGGTCAACCAGTTCGACGGCGCACCGCGCTACCCGGCCGACGAGGTGCGCAAAGCGCTTTCGCTGCCGCCCGGCGTTCCGGTGATCGATGTCGATGCGCGACAACGGGATTCGGCAAAACAGGCGCTGATTGCGCTCGCGGAGTACGCGCTGGAGCAGCTGACGCCGGCGCGGTGAGCGCCCGGCCGGTTACTATTCGGTAACCTACGCTAACGTAGGTAGGTGCGTTCGCCCTTGTGGGGCGATTAACTAGAGCGGTCTGGAACCGTCGACAGATGAAGGAGCAGACCGTGACGCAGGTGTCGTCCAGTCCCTCGCATCCGGATCGATTGCCGCGTCACGTCGGCGTCGCGATTGTCGGTAGCGGTTTCTCCGGCCTGGGCGCGGCCGTCAAGCTGGACGAAGCCGGTCACCGCGACTTCGTCGTACTCGAGCGCGGCACCGACGTCGGCGGGACCTGGCGCGACAACACCTACCCGGGCGCCGCCTGTGACGTGCCGTCGCACCTGTACTCGTACTCGTTCGCCCTGAACCCGGACTGGACGCGGTCGTTCTCGAGGCAGGAGGAGATCCAGAACTACCTGCGCGGAGTCGCTCGCCGGGCCGGTGTCCTCGACCGGCATGTGTTCGGCTGCGAGGTGAAAAGGGCGGCATGGAACGAGCGCCGCAACCACTGGGAGCTGTCGACGTCACGCGGGACGATGACTGCCGACGTGCTGATCGGCGCCTTCGGCGCGCTGGCGGAGCCCAAACTGCCGGACATACCCGGGATCGATGCCTTCGACGGCGAACTCTTCCACTCGGCGCAGTGGAACCACGCGGCCGACTTGCGCGGAAAGCGCGTCGCTGTGATCGGCACGGGCGCGTCGGCGATCCAGATCGTGCCGGCCATCGCGGACACGGTGGGCCACATCGACGTCTATCAGAGAACCGCCCCCTGGCTCTTGCCGCGATTCGACCGGCCGTTCACCCCTGTCGAGCGGTGGGCGTTCCGCAATGTGCCCGGTGTGCTGTGGCTCGCCCGGTTCGGGATCTACGCCGCCCGCGAGACCCAGGTGGTGGGGCTGGCCAAGTATCCGCCCCTGATGAAGGTCTTCGAGTTGATATCGCAGGCCAAGATCCGCAGCGAAATCCGCGACCCCGACCTGCGACGCAAGGTCACGCCTAATTTCCGCATCGGATGCAAGCGCATGCTGATCGCCAACGACTGGTATCCGACGCTGGACCGCGACCACGTCGACTTGATCACCGACGGCATCGAGCGGGTGGACGGCCGCAGCATCGTCACCAAGGACGGCACAGCGCGGGAAGTCGACGCGATCATCGTGGCGACCGGCTTCCACGTCACCGACTCGCCGATGTTCGAGACCATCTGCAACAGCGACGGGCGAAGCCTGGCGCAATCCTTCGCCGACAAGGGCATGCAGGCCTACAAGGGCACCACCATCGCGGGATTTCCCAACGCGTTCTTCCTCGTCGGGCCGAACACCGGGCTCGGGCACACGTCGATGGTGTACATGATCGAGTCGCAACTGAATTACGTCGTCGATGCGATCGAGACCATGAAAGCGCGCGGGCTCACCCGCGTCGAGGTTCGCCGAAACGTCCAAGACGCCTACAACGAGCAGCTGCAGCGCAAGCTCGCGCGCACCGTGTGGATGACCGGCGGCTGCGCCAGCTGGTATCTGGACGCCCATGGCAACAACACGACCCTGTGGCCTGACTTCACGTTCCGGTTCCGCGCACAGACGAAGCACTTCGACGTCGACGCGTACGAGACGTCGGCGCGTCAGCTCAGCGACGCGAATTGATCTGCAGCGCAACGCAACTCGTCGGGAAGGCAGAACACGGTGGGATCGTTCGAAGGCAAAGTAGCGGTGGTCACCGGCGCGGGCTCCGGCATCGGACGCTCGCTTGCGCTGGGCCTGGCGCGCCGGGGCGCGCGGGTGGCGATCTCCGACGTCAACGAAGAGGGGCTGGCAGAAACCGCTGAGATGGTCACCGCGCTCAACGGTGAGCCGCATGCCGAACTTCTCGATGTCAGCGACCGCTCGGCGGTGCAGACCTACGCATCGTCAGTCGCCGCACACTACGGAGTGGTCCACCAGATCTACAACAACGCTGGAATCGCAAGCGGGGCAGCGCCACTCATCGACTGCGACTACGAAACCTATGAGCGGATCATCGCCGTCAACCTCTGGGGCGTCATCAACGGCACCAAGGAGTTCCTGCCGCATTTGATCGAGTCCGGCGACGGACACGTCGTCAACATCTCCAGCCTCAACGGCCTGATGGCCCAAGCGTCGATGACTGGTTACTGCACAACCAAATTCGCCGTGCGAGGATTCACCGAGGCGCTTCGTGCCGAGATGTTGTCGGCGGAATATCCGGTGAAAGTCACCGTCGTGCACCCGGGCGGGATCGCGACGAACATCGCCACGTCGGCCCTCACCGAGGCCGAGCGCGCCGGCCGAGAAATCACCGACGCGCAGCGCCGACGCGCCGAGGCGTACAACCGCAAGCTGCTCAAAATGTCTCCCGAGCGAGCCGCCGACATCATCCTCGACGGCGTCGAGGCCAACCGGAGCCGGGTGCTGGTAGGTAGAGACGCCAAGGGTGTCGACCTGCTGGTTCGGCTCCTCCCTCGCGCGCACGTCCGGCTGGTTCTGTGGTGGGAGAAGCGGACTTTCGGCGGCTAGGCGACAGACGGCTGCTACCGGGCACGCCGAGCGAGCCGCTCCGGGTCGTCGATCAGCACACTCTTGCCTTCGACTCGGATCCATCCCCGTTTGGCGAAGTCACTGAGGGCCTTGTTGACCGTCTCGCGCGACGAGCCGACCAATTGAGCGAGCTCCTCTTGGGTGAGGTCGTGGTCGACGCGCAGCGCCGAGCCTTCGCGGGTGCCGAACCGCTGCGCGAGGTGCAGCAGTTGCTTGGCGACCCGGCCGGGAACGTCAGTGAAGATCAAACTGGTCAACGCATCGTTGGTGCGCCGCAGCCGCCGCGCCAGCACCCGCAGCAGCTGTTCGGCGATATCCGGATACTGAGTGATCCACGAGCGCAGCGCGGCGCGGTCCATCATCACCGCGCGCACCTCGGTCAAGGTGGTGACCGTGGACGTGCGCGGTCCAGGGTCGAAAAGTGCGAGCTCGCCGAACATGTCAGCCGGCCCCAGCAACGTGATCAGACTCTCGCGCCCGTCCGGAGTGCGGCGCCCGACCTTCACCTTGCCCGCGGTGATGATGTAGAGCTGCTCGCCGGGATCGCCTTCGCGGAAGATGGTGTGTCCGCGAGGGAAGGTCACCGGCTCGAGCTGCTGGGTGAGCGCGCCGACGGCGCTGGGCGCCACCCCCTGGAAAATGCCGGCGCGTGCTAGCACCTCGTTCACGACGACTTCCTCTCAGGTGACGAACCGGGACTGCACGGTGATCGGGGAGTGGTCGACATTGACCAGCAGGATGTCCTGGCGATGCGACGCTACGCGCTTCAGCGCGTCCGCGGAGCACAATCGAGAAAGCTCTAAGTCATTGCGCAGAAAGCAATTACGCCGTGCAACGCCGATAGCGGCGGCAGGTGCCGGCTACATCTGCCAGTCGTTGGACCCGTCGTGCCTGGAGTAGGTGCCGCCGCTGGAGTTCTTCACGATGATCGGATCGCCGGGTCCGAAGTTGTCGAAGAACCACCTGGCGTTGGACGGGCTGATGTTGATGCAGCCATGACTGACGTCGCGCTTACCCTGGTCGTCCACAGACCACGGAGCGCTGTGCACGAAGTCGCCGCTGTCGTCGAACCGGACCGCGAGCTCGACCGTCGTCTTGTATCCGTAGGTGGAGTTGACCGGAACGCCGTAGGTCGAGGAGTCCATCACCACCGACGGCATCTTCTCTTGGACGTAGTAGGTGCCGTTCGGGGTCTGATGGCCGCCGGCTGACATACCCATCGACATCGGCATCGTCTTCACGACGGCTCCGTTGCGGGTGACGGTCAGCTGATGTGTGGCGTCGTCGGCGGTGGCGACCAGCGCGTCACCGGTACGAAAGCTCGACACCGTGCCGCCGGCATCGACGGTCACCGCGGTGTGGGCGGGCCAGAAGCTCAGCGGACGCCAGCGCAATTGCGTCGGTGTCATCCAGTAGAACTTTCCCGGAACCGGAGGGACCGAGGAGACGTGCACGGCGCCTTCAGCTGCGACGGCGTCGTCGACCAGACCGGGGAAGTTGATGATGATCGGCTGCCCCACGCCCACCGTGGAGCCGTTGGCAGGGACGATCCTCGGCGGTCCGAACGGCGGCGTGCCGGTGAACGGCGTCGGGTCCTGCCCTGCGGCCGGCCCCGCAACGACCCCTGGGTCAGGCACGGCCGGATCCGGATCTGCAAGTGCGGGAGCCGCATTCAATGCCAACGCCGAAACCACGAGTGAAGCCACTACGGCCGCCCTCGACACCGTCAAGAGACTTCTCTTCGTCCGGCCCGGCATACAGTCCCTCCAGTCGCGTTCCGCATGCAGTGTCGCATAGCGGCCGGTGCGGCCGTATCTTCGCCGTCTGTCCCGTGTCTGGCTCTGGCGTACGGGAGGTGGCACGTTTCGCGGGGCATGTCTGTGGGAAGAAGACAGGCGCCGGGGGACTGCACGCTTGCGGATGGAGGGGCCTTTGATGAGCAAGTTGTTTCCTCGTTTGGCCGGCGCCATTGCCGTTGCATTGGCGCCCTTGGCGTACGTGACGGTCGTCTCGCCAGCGGTGAGTCACGCCGACTGCGAGTGGGGTACGTGGTGGGACCCGGTGGCGAGCGTGTGTCGGCCGGTGGTGCCGCCGCCTCCGCAGGATTGCGGCTGGGGCAATTGGTGGGATCCGGCAGCCAACGTGTGTCGGCCGGTGGTGCCGCCGCCTCCGCAGGATTGCGGCTGGGGCAATTGGTGGGACCCGGTAGCCAACGTGTGTCGTCCCGTGGTGCCGCCTCCGCCCGAGTAGTCGTTTCCCGGAGGAACCGGGCCGACGCTACGAGCCTTTGAGCCGGATCCTCCAGCGCACGAACGAGGCGTAGCCGACACAGATCGCGGCCAGCATCGCCATGTCGAACAGCCAGGCGCTCGACGTGTGGTGCCAGTGCGAGTCCTTCGGCGTGAGCGGACCGGGGACGAGCTTGATCAGATCCACCGTCGACGCCGACGCGGCGAATCCCCAGCGCGCCGGCGTGAACCACGAAAGCTGGTCCAGCCCAACGCGATGCGTCACGGGGATCATGCCGCCGGAGAACACCAGCTGCGACATGATCGCCACCACCAGCAGCGGCATGATCTGCTCGTTGGACTTGGCCAGCGCCGACAGCGCCAGGCCCACCATCGCCGCGGCCACACAGGTGAACGCCACGTCGACGAACAGCTCGAAGGCCGGACTCTTCAGCAGCACTGCGCCCTGGGTGGGAGCGCCCTTGCCCCACACCGCGATCGCCACCACGATCGCCGACTGCACCACCGCGAACACCGTGAACACACAGATCTTCGCCAACAGGTAGGCAGTCGTGGACAATCCCACCGCCTGTTCGCGAAGGAAGATCGGCCGCTCGCCGATCAGCGTGCGGATGGTCAGCGCGGTGCCCATGAAGATCGCTCCGACGTTGAGCAGCACCAGAATCTGGCCCGGCTCGTTCGGTGCGTCGCCGTAGGGGTTCGGAATCCCGAACCCGACGTCGCCGGGCACCGCCTTGACCAGTGCACCCATGATCAGCGGCAGCAGCATCAAGAAGACGAAGTAGCCGCGGTCGGCGACGATCAGCCGCACCTGCCGGCGGGTGACCGTAGAGAACTGCCGCCACAAGCTGGTGTGCACCGGCTTGCCCAAGTCCGTCGGCTTCTCGGTCTCCGGCAGTGACGGCGGGGCCGGATGGCGTTCCAGGAACCGCAGCTTCGCGCCCTCGGGGTCGCTTGCCACGGCGCTGAAGATGTCGGCCCAGTTGGTGGTGCCCATTGCCGAGCCGATGTCGCTGGGCGCCCCGCAGAACGCGGTCTTGCCGCCCGGGGCCAGCAGCAGCACCTGATCGCACACGTCGAGGTAGGTCAGCGAATGGGTCACGACGATCACGGTGCGGCCCGCGTCGGCCAGCTGGCGCAGCATCGTCATCACCTGGCGATCCAGCGCCGGATCCAGACCCGAGGTGGGCTCGTCGAGGATCAGCAGCGACGGGCCGGTGAGCAGCTCCATCGCCACCGAGGCGCGTTTGCGCTGTCCGCCGGACAGCTTGTCCACCCGGGTGCCCGCGTGCGGGGTGAGCTCGAGCTCCTCGAGCACGTTCATCATCACCTGACGCCGGTCTTCCTTGGTGGTGTCCGGCGGCAGCCGCAGCTCGGCCGCATAGCCGAGCGCCTGCTCGATGGTCAGCTGACCGTGCACCACGTCGTCTTGCGGCACCATCCCGATACGACTGCGCAACGACGCGTATTCGGCGTGGACGTCGTGGCCCTCGAACAGCACCCTGCCGCGGGTCGGATTGCTGGCCCCGACAATCACTTTCGCCAGCGTCGACTTGCCGGCGCCTGACGGGCCGATCACCGCGGTCAGCGTGCCGGGCCGCGCCGAGAACGAGATGTTGTCCAGCAACGTGCGGCCGTGCTCGATCTCGAGGCTGACGTCGCGAACCTCCAAACCGCCTGTGCGCGTGGCGGCTTCGGTCTCGGTGCGACGGACCAGCGTGCCGCCCTGGAACACCAGGTCGACGTTGCCGATCGTGACGACGTCGCCGTCGCGCAGCAGCGCCCGGTCCACCCGGTTGCCGTTGACGAACGTGCCGTTGATGCTGCGCGCGTCCTGGATCTCGACGCCCTCGGCCGTCGGCACCAACGTCGCGTGGTGCCGCGACGCCAGCACGTCGGGAATCACGATGTCGTTGTCGGTGGCGCGGCCGATCGTCGTCGCTCCCGGCGGCGGAGGCGCAGCGCCGCCACGCAGGATGCGGATCATGCTGGTCGCCAGGTTCTGGCCGTCGGCGCCGGTGGGACGTGCCGTCGGCCGGATCTGCGTCGGCGGCGGCTGAGTGTCCGGCTGCGACACAGGCGGCGACGGCACCCGGGACGCCGGCGCAGGCGTGCTGGGCGGCCGCGTCTGCGGGCCACTGGATGGGCCGGGCGGATATGTGTGCGGCGGCTGGGTCGGCGGGTACGACGGCTGCGGCGTGCTCGGCGGATACCCCGCGGGGGCATGCGACATGGACTGCTGGTGGCCCTGCCGGGCGGCCGCGCCGCGGGCTTGGGCCGGCACCGACGTGGTCTGCGGGGGCCGGCCCACAGCACCTTGGTGGCGCCCGACCTCGAATGTCAGCCGCGGGCCGTCCGGGTTGCCGATGTTGATGCTCTGCCCGTCGCGGATCTCCACGGACGGCACGCGGCGGTGGTCGACGAACATCCCGTTGAGGCTGCCGTTGTCGATCGCCACCCAGCGGCCGCGGTCGAACCGCAGCAGCACGTGCGCGCGTGAGACGAGTGGATGAGCGACCCGGACGTCGGCGCGCAGATCGCGGCCGATGACCACGTCGTGGCCCGGCGCGAAGGTGCGTTGCGACCCGTCGGTCCGAACAGTCAGCGCGGGCGGTGATGGTCGGCTCATTAGCCGTCACTCTATAAGGACAGCGGCGTCCCGATGCGTTAGCCGGGCGCTCCGGTGACGACGCATCGGGTGCGCACGGTGGGCCGCGAGCGAAAAGCGGCGGGCATGCACTTGTTGCAGTGCGTGCAGGCCGATCGCACCGCGGTGCCGCCCGCGGCGATCCGGTTGACCAGATCCGGTTCGGCCAGCAGCGCGCGGGCCATCGCGACGAACTCGAACCCCTCCGCCATCGCGAGGTCCATGGTTTCGCGGTTGGTGATGCCGCCCAGCAGGATCAGCGGCATCGACAGCTCGGCCCGGAACGTGCGCGCCAAGTCGAGCAGATACGCGTCGCGGTAAGGGTATTCGCGGAAGATCTTCTTGCCCACCAGCCGCAGCCCCCAGCTCGTCGGGGGCTTGAAGATCTTCGCGAAGTCCTCGATCGGAACGTCGCCGCGGAACAGGTACATCGGGTTGACGAACGAGCTGCCCGCGGTCAGTTCCAGGGCGTCGAGGGCGCCGTCATCCTGCAGCCACGTGGCAGTGGTGAGCGCTTCGTCGACGGTGATGCCGGTCCGAATCCCGTCTGCCATATTGAGTTTCGCGGTCACCGCGATCTGGTTGCCCACGGCCTGGCGCACGGCCTGCACCGCTCTGCGGGCCACCTTCGCGCGGTTGTGCAGCGAGCCGCCGAACTCGTCGTCACGACGATTCACCAGCGGGCTGAGGAACGAACTGCAGAAGTAGCCGTGCCCCAGATGGATTTCGACGGCGTCGAAGCCGGCGTCGACGGCCAGCCGGGCCGCCGCGGCGTGGTCGGCGATCACCCTGTCGATGTCCTCGCGGGTGGCTTTCTTCGCGAACCGCAGAACGATCGGGTTGAAGCTGCGGACCGGCGCCAGCGCCGGCGACTTGTCGGCCGGGCCCACGCGGACGGGCCCGGCGTGCCCGATCTGCGCGCTGGCCGCGGCGCCTTCGGCGTGCACGGCCTCGGTCAGTCGGCGTAGCCCCGGCACCGCCTCGGGTCGCATCCACAGCTGGCCGGCCTCGGTGCGGCCGCCCGGTGACACCGCGCAATAGGCGACCGTGGTCATCGCCACCCCGCCGGCCGCAGGCAACCGGTGGTATTCGACGAGTTCGTCGGTCACCAGCGCGTCGGGGGTCGCCGCCTCGAACGTCGCCGCCTTGATGATCCGATTGCGCAGCGTGATCGGCCCCAGCTTGGCCGGGGAGAACACGCTCGTCGGGGCCATGGCTCAAAGCGTGCCACAAGCCTGTCAGACTGAGGTTCGTGACTGCGACGGTGCTCGACGGCAAGGCCACCCGCGACGAGATCTTCGCCGACTTGACGCAGCGGGTGCAGGCGCTGACAGCCGCCGGGCGCACTCCCGGACTGGGCACGATCCTGGTGGGCGACGACCCCGGCTCGCAGGCCTATGTCCGCGGCAAGCACGCCGACTGCGCGAAGGTCGGCATCACCTCGATCCGCCGGGATCTGCCCGCCGACATCAGCCAGGCCAAGCTCGACGAGACCATCGACGAGCTGAACGAGAACCCCGAGTGCACCGGCTACATCGTGCAGCTGCCGCTGCCGCGGGGTCAGTTGGACGAGAACGCCGCGCTGGAGCGCATCGACCCGGAGAAGGACGCCGACGGCCTGCATCCGACGAATCTCGGCCGGCTGGTGCTGGGCAAGGCGGCACCGCTGCCGTGCACGCCGCGCGGGATCGTGCACCTCCTGCGCCGCTACGACGTACCGATCGCCGGCGCGCACGTGGTGGTGATCGGCCGCGGTGTGACCGTCGGCCGCCCGCTCGGCCTGCTGCTCACCCGACGGTCGGAGAACGCCACAGTCACCCTGTGCCATACCGGAACTCGTGATCTGCCGGCGCTGACGAAGCAGGCCGACATCGTGGTCGCGGCGGTCGGCGTTGCGCACATGGTGACCGCCGACATGGTCAAGCCGGGGGCCGCGGTCGTGGACGTCGGGGTGAGCCGAGTGGACGGCAAACTCACCGGCGACGTGCATCCCGACGTCTGGGAGGTGGCGGGCTACGTGTCGCCGAACCCCGGCGGCGTGGGGCCGTTGACCCGGGCGTTCCTGCTGACGAACGTCGTGGAGCGTGCGGAGTCGCGATGAGCACGCGCGACGCCGCCCGTCAGGTCGTCCGCACCCAGTGGCCGATCCTGTTGGTGTTCCTGATCTTTGCGGCCGCATTCGTGCTCGTGGTCGCGGACTTCTGGCGGCGCGGGTCGTTGTTGATCGGCATCGGCGTCGCGGTTGCTGCGGTGCTGCGGTTGGTCTTGTCGGACAGTCGCGCGGGCTTGCTGGTGGTCCGCAGCCGGCTCACCGACTTCGTGACGATGGCGGTGGTCAGCGCGGTGGTGATCTACATCGCGTGGACGATCGATCCGCTGGGCACCCGATAGTTGCTGGCCCGAGTGTTGGGTTGATCCACGCTTTTGGCAGGCGCAGCGGAGCGTGGCTCAAGTCCACACTCGGCGCGAATGAGCCGCTGCGACAACGGACTTCGCCCACTCCGGCGTCGACGTCAGGTCGTCCGGCCCGACCACCGCACCACGCGCCACGTGCAGCACCAGCGATGGACGGGGTGCGCGGCCGGTCGCGGGGTCGGCGTCGGCTGAGTTGTCGTATACCCGCAGTTCGGTGAGGGCGGGCAGCAGCCGTATCAGGTTTTGCCTGCTGTGCCGCCACCGGCGCCGGATGACAGCCTCGGGGATGTCGTGACCGCCTGCCCGGACACGATGCCGCACCCGCGCGATGTGTGTTTCGGGACTGTCGAGCCCGACGTACCACATGCGCACCTCGAAGCCATCCAATGCCGCGTCCGTGATCAAGCGCGGGATGGTGTTGCCGCCCAGAGTGGTCTCGAGCGCGAAGTCGAGCCGCTGCTCGATCGCCCGCTCCAGCAGTCGCTTGCCCTCATGCCACGCGGCAGCATTGGCCTTCAATTGATCGAGCCCGGGGTTCGCGGCCGTCAAGGCCTTCGCGGCTTCGTCAGGGTTGTAGTAGTCGGCGCCGGCCGCGCGGATCATCGCGCCGACGATGCTGCTCTTCCCGGCGCCGTTGACGCCGGCAACAACATAAAGCCGTGGCGGTGTCAGCGTCGGCGCTTCGGACGGGCGGCCTCGACGGCGGCCCGGCCGAGCTCGTCAGGCGTCGCGTCGAACGCAGCGGCCATAGCTGCCTTGGCCTTTGACGTCTGCAAGCGCTCCAACAATTGGTCGAAGTCTGCGGTCAACTCGTCCAGTGCCGGCACACTGCCCTTCGTCAGCGCCTCGAACTCGTCGTACGACAACAGCACCGCCTTCGGTGTGTTGTGCTTGGTGATCGCAACTGCGCCGCGGCGCGACGCCTCTTCGAAGACCGCGCCGAACTCGTTCTTGAACCGGGTGGCAGCGACCGTCGGCACGTCGACCAGCACACCGTCGCGGTTGCGGAACGTCAAAGTAGCCATATTGGACATTTTAGCCAATACGACGACGCGCGCTAGGTCGACAGGGTGGCCCGAATGCACACTGTCACGTACGGCAGGGCCAGGCCCGTCGAGTTGGCCAATGCGGGATGCGTGGCCAGAAGCTCGCGCACCTGCTCGAGGGTCCGGGTACGCACCTCTGTCGGCGAGGTGATGCAGTAGCTGCGCGACGCCACCAAGTCGATCAACGCCTGCGGCGTCAGGTAATTCGTCCACTCCACCTGATGGCGCTGGACGTCGACGAACGGCTCGGGCAGCGTGACGCGGTTGTTGAACGGATCGTCCTCATGGCCGATGATGCGGCCCAGCTCGCGTACCCAGCCCATCCGCTCGTCGCGCACGTTCCACACCAGGCCGAGCCGCCCGCCGGGCCGCAGCACCCGCGCCACTTCGGCCACAGCGCGGGCGGGGTCGAACCAATGCCAGGCCTGCGCCACCAGCACCGCATCCACGCTGTCGTCGGACAGGGGGATCTCCTCGGCGGTACCGAGCAGCGCGGGCGTGTCGGGCAGCGAATGGCGAAGCAGCTCGAGCATTTCCGGGATCGGATCGACCGCCACCACGGACAGCCCGCGCTCGACGAGCCGGGTGGTGAGTTTGCCCGTGCCGGCACCGAGGTCGAGCACGTCGCGCACATCTGGCGGCAGCAGCCAGTCGATGGCCTCGGGAGGGTACGACGGCCGGCCGCGTTCGTATGCGGCCGCTTCGGCGCCGAACGACAGCGAGCGGGCCAGCTGGTCGGTCATGCCGATGCGAGCTTGAGCGTCTGCCGGATCAAATCTCCGACGGCCTCGGATTCGATCAAGAACCCGTCATGCCCGTACACCGAGTCGACGACGTTCAGCCCGGGGCAGCCCGGCAACAGGTCGGCCAGCTCCTCCTGCAGCCGCAGCGGATACAGCCGGTCGGAGGTGATGCCGCCCACCACCACGGGAACCTGACATCGACTCAGCGCCGCCGGCACACCGCCACGGCCGCGTCCGACGTCGTGGCTGGACAGCGCGTCGGTGAGCACCACGTAGCTGCCCGGGTCGAACCGGTCGACCAGCTTGGCGCCCTGGTACTCGAGGTAGCTCTGCACCGCGTACCGGCCGCCGGTCAGCGGGTTCTCCGAGGCCTGCGGCTGATTGGCAAAGCGCCGGTCCAGTTCCACCTCGCCGCGGTAGGTCAGATGGGCGAAGCGCCGGGCGATGTCCATGCCGTCGACGGGTTCTCGGCCGGTGCCGTAGTAGTCGCCGCCCTGCCAGTTCGGGTCGGCTTTGATCGCGGCGACCTGGGTGGTCTGCGTGCCGATCTGGTCGGCGGTCGCGCGTGCGCCGACGGCCAGCACCAGCGCGGCGCGCACCTTGTCGGGATGGCCGACGATCCACTCCAGCGCCCGCGCGCCGCCCATCGAACCGCCGACCACCGCGGCGACCTCCGTGATGCCCACTGCCGCCAGCGCTGCGACGTCGGCCTCCACTTGGTCGCGCACGGTGATCGTGGGAAACCGTGAGCCCCAAGGCTTTCCGTCGGGTGCGGGTGAGCTGGGCCCGGTCGAGCCGCGGCAGCCGCCCAGCACGTTGGTGGCCACCGCGCACCAGCGGTTGGTGTCGATCGGCGCGCCGGGACCGACTGCGCTGTCCCACCAGCCGGGGGTCGGATGGTTCGGGCCCGCGGGCCCGGCGACGTGCGAGTCGCCGGTGAGCGCGTGCAGCACCACCACTACGTTGTCGCGTGCCGGCGACAGCTCACCCCAGCGTTGCAGCGCGATCGACACGTCGTCGATCACCCGGCCGCTCTCCAGTCGCAGCGGGCCGATGTCGACGACGCCCACCTCCCCTTCGGCGGGCAGCTGGGTGGTCGGGACGTCGAAATCCGTCACGACAGCGACCCCACCGACTGGGGGTCGGCACCCCGCGCCGAACTGAACGGCTTGGCGGCGGCGAAGCCGCGCTCGAGGTCGGCGATGATGTCGTCGATTCCCTCGATGCCGACGGCAAGGCGCACCAGGCCCGGCGTGACGCCGGTGGCCAGTTGCTCCTCGGGGCTGAGCTGGCTGTGCGTAGTGGATGCCGGATGGATCACCAGCGAGCGCACGTCACCGATGTTGGCGACGTGGCTGTGCAGGGTCAGCGCGTTGACGAACGCCTTGCCGGCCTCCACGCCGCCGGCCAGTTCGAACGCCAGCACAGCGCCGGTTCCCTTGGGCGCCAGCTTCTTTCCCAGCTCGTACCACGGCGAGCTCGGCAGCCCGGCGTAGTTCACCGACACCACTTCGGGGTGGGACTCCAGATATTCGGCGACGCGTTGCGCATTTTCCACGTGGCGCTGCACCCGCAAACTCAGCGTCTCCAGTCCCTGCGCGATCAGGAACGCGTTGAAAGGCGAAGGGGCAGAACCGAGGTCGCGCAGCAGCTGCACCCGCGCCTTCAGTGCGAAGGCGGGCGGGCCGAGGTCGGCGAACACCACTCCGTGGTAGCTGG
The DNA here is from genome assembly GCF_059812855.1 of Mycobacterium sp. NGS35. Lineage (NCBI taxonomy): Bacteria > Bacillati > Actinomycetota > Actinomycetes > Mycobacteriales > Mycobacteriaceae > Mycobacterium > Mycobacterium sp. NGS35. The sequence goes on along the minus strand of NZ_JCALDL010000001.1, from coordinate 327,053 downwards.
GGTCTGGCGTGGTGAAGCCAGGGAAGTCACCGTTGCGCCAGTCGAACGTGCCGCCGTCGACGATCACTCCGGCGATCGCCGCGCCGTGGCCGCCCAGGTACTTGGTGGCGGAGTGCACGACGATGTCGGCGCCGTGGCTGATCGGCTGGATGAGATATGGCGTCGCGATGGTGTTGTCGACGATCAGCGGCACGCCGACGTCATGGGCCACCGCCGCGACGCCGGGGATATCGAGGATGTCGATCTGGGGGTTGGAAATCGTCTCGGCGAAGAACGCCTTGGTGTTCGGCCGCGCAGCCGCCCGCCACGACTCGAGATCGTCGGGGTCTTGGACGAAGCTGACCTCGATGCCCAGCTTGGGCAGCGAGTAGTGGAACAGGTTGTACGTGCCGCCGTACAGCCGAGGGCTGGACACGACGTGGTCGCCGGCGTTGGCGACGTTGAGGATCGCGTACGTCTCCGCCGCCTGCCCGGACGCCAGGAACAACGCGGCCACGCCGTTCTCCAGCGCGGCGATGCGCTGCTCGACGACCGCGGTGGTGGGGTTGCCGATCCGGGTGTAGATGTTGCCTTCGACCTCGAGGCCGAACAGTGCGGCGGCGTGGGCGGTGTCGTTGAACGTGTACGACGTGGTCTGGTAGATCGGCAGCGCCCGGGCGTTGGTGGCGGCGTCCGGGACCTGGCCGACGTGAATCTGTTTGGTCTCGAACGCCCAGCGGCTGCTGGGATCGTCCTGTTCGTTCGTCATCGATGTGCTCCTGTGGTGAGGGCCGTCCGGTCCGGGGCCCGTCATCACGGACCCGCGCTTGCCGTGTAGCCGCTGGCGGCTACTCAACCTGGTCATCACCCGGGGCACCCCACCGCGGTTGGAGGGTTGCCGGCCAGCGAGCCGGGGCTTGGCGCTGGCGCTCTTGACCGATGAGAAGAGTATCGCATGCCGCAAGCCGACTGCCACCGAGTTCGCATCGCAGACGCCCGCGCTGACCTCGCTACCGGACCCACCCCTGACACGACGGGTGCCTCGACGGAATACTGATACTCGGCTTGTCCGAACCGATGGCGGGAGACACCCAACACATGAGCAATGAGCAACCGACCATCATCTACACGCTGACCGACGAAGCGCCGCTGCTGGCTACCTACGCCTTGCTGCCGGTCATCCGCACTTTCACCGAGCCGGCGGGCATCAAAGTCGAAACCAGTGACATCTCGCTGGCGGCCCGCATCCTGGCGGAGTTCTCCGACTGCCTGGAGGAGGATCAGCGCGTGCCGGACAACCTCGCCGAGCTGGGCCGGCTGACGCAGCTGCCCGACACCAACATCATCAAACTGCCCAACATCAGCGCCTCGGTGCCGCAGCTCACCGACGCGGTCAAGGAACTGCAGGAGAAGGGCTACGCAGTGCCCGACTATCCGGCGCATCCCAAGACCGACGAGGAGAAGGCGCTCAAGGAGCGCTTCGCGAAGGTACTCGGCAGTGCCGTCAATCCCGTTCTGCGGGAAGGCAATTCGGACCGGCGCGCGGCCAAGGCGGTCAAGGAGTACGCGCGCAAGCACCCGCACAGCATGGGCGAGTGGTCGCAGGCCTCGCGCACCCATGTGGCGACGATGAAGAGCGGCGACTTCTACCACGGCGAGAAGTCGATGACGCTGGACCGCCCACGCGACGTGCGGATGGAGCTGAAGACCAAGCGCGGCGAGACGATCGTGCTCAAGCCCGAGGTGAAGCTCGACGAGGGCGACGTCATCGACAGCATGTTCATGAGCAAGAAGGCGCTGTGCGCGTTCTACGAGCAGCAGATCGAGGACGCCTACAAGACCGGCGTGATGTTCTCGCTGCACGTCAAGGCCACGATGATGAAGGTCAGCCACCCCATCGTGTTCGGCCACTGCGTCAAGGTGTTCTACAAGGACGCGTTCGCCAAGCATCAAGACGTGCTCGACGAACTCGGCGTGAACGTCAACAACGGCATGGTCGACCTCTACAACAAGATCGAGGCGCTGCCCGGATCGTTGCGCGAGGAGATCATCAACGACATCCACGCCGTGCACGAGCATCGTCCCGAATTGGCGATGGTCGATTCGGCGCGGGGCATCACGAACTTCCACTCGCCGTCCGACGTGATCGTCGACGCCTCGATGCCTGCGATGATCCGCCTCGGCGGCAAGATGTACGGCGCCGACGGCCGGACCAAGGACACCAAGGCGGTCAACCCCGAGTCGACGTTCAGCCGCATCTACCAGGAGATGATCAACTTCTGTAAGACCCACGGCCAGTTCGACCCGACCACCATGGGCACCGTGCCGAACGTCGGGCTGATGGCGCAGAAGGCCGAGGAGTACGGCAGCCACGACAAGACCTTCGAGATCCCCGAGGACGGCGTCGCCGACATCGTCGACAACGAGACCGGGGAAGTGCTGATGACGCAGAACGTCGAAGAGGGCGACATCTGGCGCATGCCCGTCACCAAGGACGCGGCGATCCAGGACTGGGTGAAGCTGGCCGTCACCCGGGCCCGCGACTCCGGTATGACCGTGGTGTTCTGGCTCGACATCGAACGCCCGCACGAGGTCGAGCTACGCAAAAAGGTCAAAAAGTACCTGCAGGACCACGACACCGAGGGCCTGCACATCCAGATCATGCCGCAGGTGTGGGCGATGCGGTACACGCTCGAACGTGTGGTGCGCGGCAAAGACACGATCGCGGCCACCGGCAACATCCTGCGCGACTACCTGACCGACCTGTTCCCGATCCTGGAGCTGGGCACCAGCGCCAAGATGCTGTCGATCGTGCCGCTGATGGCCGGCGGTGGGATGTACGAAACCGGCGCGGGCGGCTCGGCGCCCAAACACGTCAAGCAGCTGGTCGAGGAGAACCACCTGCGGTGGGATTCGCTCGGCGAGTATCTGGCGCTGGGCGCATGCCTGATGGACATCGGCACGAAAACCGGAAACAAGAGGGCCACGGTTCTCGGCAAAGCGCTCGACGGGGCGATCGGCTGCTTCCTGGAGAACGACAAGAGCCCGTCGCGCAAGACCGGCGAGCTGGACAACCGGGGCAGCCACTTCTATCTCGCTTTGTACTGGGCGCAGCAGCTGGCCGAGCAGAGCGACGACCAAGAGCTCGCGGATCATTTCGCGCAGCTGGCGAAGTCGCTGTCGGAGAACGAAGACACAATTCTGTCGGAACTCGCTGCCGCGCAAGGCAATTCGGTCGACATCGGCGGCTACTACTACCCCGACCCCGAAAAGACCACCGCAGTGATGCGGCCCAGCAAGACGTTCAACCAGACGCTGGAGGCCGCCCAAGCCTGAGCGCAGTTTCGCGGCATTCGGCCCTTGTAGTGTGGCTCACATGTCCAGGATCAAGGTCGAAGGCACGGTCGTTGAGCTCGACGGCGACGAGATGACCCGGATCATCTGGAAGTCCATCAAGGACACGCTGATCCTGCCGTACCTGGACATCGACCTCGAGTATTACGACCTCGGCATCGAGCACCGCGACGAAACCGACGACCAGGTGACCGTCGACGCCGCGCACGCGATCCAGAAGCACGGCGTCGGCGTCAAATGCGCCACGATCACCCCCGACGAGGCCCGGGTCAAGGAGTTCAACCTCAAGAAGATGTGGCTGTCGCCCAACGGCACCATCCGAAACATCTTGGGCGGCACCATCTTTCGTGCACCGATCGTCATCAACAATGTCCCCCGCCTGGTGCCCGGCTGGACCAAGCCGATCATCATCGGCCGCCATGCTTTCGGCGACCAGTACCGCGCCGAGAACTTCGCGTTCGACCGGCCGGGCACGTTCACGATCACGTTCACTCCCGACGACGGCAGCGAGCCCATCCAGCAGGAGGTCGTCCACATTCCCGACGAGGGCGGGGTGATCATGGGCATGTACAACTTCAAGCGCTCGATCCAGGACTTCGCGCGCGCGTCGTTCAAGTACGGGCTGAAAGAGAAGTACCCGGTCTACCTGTCGACCAAGAACACGATCCTCAAGGCCTACGACGGGATGTTCAAGGACGAGTTCCAGCGAATCTACGACGAGGAGTTCAAAGACGAGTTCGAGCGCAACGGCCTGACCTACGAGCACCGGTTGATCGACGACATGGTCGCCTCGGCGCTGAAGTGGGAGGGCGGCTACGTCTGGGCGTGCAAGAACTACGACGGCGACGTCCAGTCGGACGCCGTCGCGCAGGGCTACGGGTCGCTGGGATTGATGACGTCGGTGCTGATGACTCCCGACGGCAAGATCGTCGAGGCAGAGGCGGCGCACGGCACCGTGACGCGCCATTTCCGGCTGCACCAGCAGGGCAAGCCGACGTCGACGAACCCGATCGCGTCAATTTTCGCGTGGACCCGGGCGCTGGAGCACCGCGGCAAACTCGACGACACCCGCGAGGTGATCGAGTTCGCGCAGAAGCTGGAGAGCGTGGTCGTCGACACCGTCGAGGGCGGGCAGATGACCAAGGACCTCGCGGCGCTGATCGGTCCGGACCAGGAGTGGCTGACCACCGAGGACTTCATGGCCGCCCTCGACGACAACCTGCAGAAGGCGCTCGCCGAGGCCTAACCGGTCGACTTCACCGGCGGCGTGCCGATGTACTCGTCGACCCAATTCACGATCACGTCGGCGATGCGCTCGGGTGCCTCGAACATCGGGATGTGACCCACGCCGTCGAGCTCGGTGACCTTGTTGATCTCCGGAATGTGGGTGTGGAAGTGCCGCGTGTAGCGCGGGTGCGGCAGCACGCGGTCCTTTTCGCAGATCACCAGGTGGGTGGGCGTGCAGGTCTCGGCCAGTTCCAAGAGGCCGGGCGCCATCAGCGACTTCATCAACAGCTGGTAGTAGGCCGGGCAGTTGCGGACGTCGTCGATGATGTCCAGCAGGTCGCTCTCGGGCAGAGTTTCCGGAGATGCGCTGATCGGGAAGTGCGCGAGATATCGGCTGAACGGCAGGCTCAGCACCCGCGGGCCGAGCAATTTCACCAGCACATACAGCGGTGCGCCGGCCAGGAACTTGGCGACGATCTCGAACTTCACCGGCGACCACTGGTGCCAGCCGCCCGCCGGAGCGATCGCGGTGATCGTGCGGGCCCGGCCCCGGCGCTCCAGCTCGAACGCCACCCAGCCGCCCAGCGAGTTGCCCACGATGTGCGCAGTTTTCCAGCCGAGGTCGTCGAGCTGGCGCTCCAGATGATCGGCGAGCGTGGCGCTGTCGAGCTTCCAACTGCCTTTCGGGCCGCCGTTGTGGCCGGCCATGGTCGGCGCGAACACCTCGTAGCGGCCCGTGTCGGCGATCCGCGGGGCGACTTTCTTCCACACGTTCTGCGACATCATGAACGGGTGCAGCAGAAGCATCGGTTCGCCGGAGCCGAGATGGATGGGGGCACGCTCGCGCATGATGGCGACCATAAAGCCGGTACCGCCGGTACCGCAAGCGCGCTGGACGCCTGCGGGTGAAAAGATTGGCCGACCATGAGCAAGCAGAAACGCGTCTTCTCCGGCGTCCAGCCGACCTCCGACTCGCTGCACCTTGGCAACGCCTTGGGCGCGGTGACGCACTGGGTGGGGCTGCAGGACGAGTTCGACGCGTTCTTCTGCGTGGTCGACCTGCACGCGATCACCGTCCCGCAGGACCCCGATGTGCTGCGCCGGCGCACGCTGGTGACCGCCGCGCAGTATCTGGCGCTGGGAATCGACCCGGCCCGTAGCACCGTCTTCGTGCAGAGCCACGTGCCCGCGCACACCGAATTGGCCTGGGTGCTGGGCTGTTTCACCGGCTACGGGCAGGCGTCGCGGATGACGCAGTTCAAGGACAAGGCTCAACGGCAGGGCACCGAGTCGACGACGGTCGGGCTGTTCACGTATCCGGTACTGATGGCTGCCGACGTGCTGTTGTACGACACCGATCTGGTGCCGGTCGGTGAGGATCAGCGTCAGCATCTGGAGCTGGCGCGTGATGTCGCGCAGCGTTTCAACAGCCGCTTCCCGGACACGTTCGTGGTGCCCGAGGTGCTGATCCCGAAGGCGACGGCCAAGATCTACGACTTGAGCGACCCGACGTCGAAGATGAGCAAGTCCGCACCCACCGAGGCCGGGTTGATCAACCTGCTCGACGATCCGGGCCTCACCGCGAAGAAGATCCGCTCGGCGGTCACCGACAGCGGCCGCGAGGTCCGCTACGACCCGCAGAACCAGCCTGGGGTGTCGAACCTGCTGACCATCCAATCGGCGATCACCGGCACCGACGTCGACAAGCTGGTCGAGGGCTACACGGGCCGCGGCTACGGCGACCTCAAGCGCGACACCGCCGACGCGGTCGTGGAGTTCGTCACCCCCATCCGGGCGCGTGTCGACGAATTGCTGAGCGACACAACCGAGTTGGAAGCGATTCTCAAGAAGGGCGCCGACCGGGCCCGCGAGGTGTCGGCAAAGACGATCGCCAATGTCTATGAGCGGCTAGGGTTCTTGCAGATTTCCTCATAGGAGACGGCCCATGCCGGACAAGCCGGGCATCCTCGATCGGCTGCGGGCGCGCTATGGCTGGTTCGACCACGTGATGCGGGCTCAGCAGCGCTACCGCGACGCCAACGGCGACTTCTTCGCCGCAGGAATCACCTACTTCACGGTGTTCGCGTTGTTTCCGTTGCTCATGGTGGCGTTCGCTATCGCCGGGTTCGTGTTGTCGCGCCAGCCGGAGCTGCTCACACAGATCGAGGATCGCGTCAAGCACACGGTGTCGGGCGAATTCGGCCGCCAGGTCGTCGAACTCATCGCCGCGGCGATCGAGTCGCGGACGTCCGTGGGCGTCATCGGCCTGGCCACCGCGCTGTGGGCGGGGCTGGGCTGGATGGCCAACATCCGCGAGGCGCTGAGTGCGATGTGGGACCAACGGCATGAAGCCGGGGGTTTCGTGCGTACCAAGCTGTCGGACCTCGGCGCGTTGCTGTCGGTGTTCCTCGCACTCGTCGTCACCATCGGGTTGTCCGCGTTGTCGAGCCGTCCGCTGATGCGAAACATCCTGCGCTGGTTGGGCATTGCTCACCTTCCGGGGGTCGGCGTAGCACTGCAGATCACCTCGGTGCTGGCGTCGGTGCTGGTTTCCTGGCTGTTGTTCGCGTGGATGATCGCCCGGCTGCCGCGGGAGTCGCTGAGCGTGCGCAGCTCGCTGCGCGCGGGGCTGATCGCCGCGGTGGGTTTCGAGGTGTTCAAACAGTTGGGCTCGTTGTATCTGGCGACGGTCATGCATGGGCCGGCGGGGGCGACGTTCGGGCCGGTGCTGGGTCTTTTGGTATTCGCCTACATCACGGCGCGACTGGTGTTGTTTGCGACGGCGTGGGCGGCGACGTCGTCGGAAAACCTCGCCGCCGCGCCGGTGGTGCCGCCCGACGCCGCGATCATCGCGCCACGTACCTCCGAGGGCGTCGGGTTGCGTGGGGCGCTGGTGGCAGGAGCGCTGGGAGCCCTCGGGGCGCTGGGGATTTCAAGGCTCACGCGCCGAATGTGAACTCACTGCGAGAATCCGGCCGGATCGTCGCAGCCAGCGCACGCTCGGCGAAGGACTATGTCTGGGCGCGGCGGTTGATCGAGCGGGCGGCCAGGATCAAGCCGAACACGATCAGCGCGCCCACGATCGCGACACCGACGCGCACCGGCAGGTCGTTCATCGAACCCGGCAGGCCCGCCGCAGCCGACGGGGCGCTGCTGTCAGAAGCGGTCTTGGGCACCAGCGACGGGTCGGGCTCCACCAGCTTGCCCACCATCGTGCCCGGCGGCGTCGCGAACCCGTAGTCCAGCAGATGCGCCGCCTGCTGCCACGGCGGGATGGGCTGGCGGGTGCCGTGCAGCAGCACCGCCATCAGGCGCCGGCCGTCGCGGTTGGCCGCACCCACGAACGTCTGGCCGGCGTCGTCGGTGTAGCCCGTCTTGCCGCCCATCGCGCCCGGATAGTTGTAGAGCAGCTGGTTGTCGTTCTCGAGCGTGTAGCCGGGGTGCGGCTCGTCGCCGGGAACGTTGGGCCGGGCCGGGTGACCGGGGAACTCGAACGTCTTGGTGGCGACGATCTGCGCGAAGATCGGGTTCTGCCAGGCATACCGGTAGAACAGGCCCATGTCGTAGGCCGACGTGCTCATCCCAGGGCCATCCAGGCCGGACGGGGTGGCGGCGCGGGTGTCGGTGGCGCCGAGCTTGCGCGCCAGCGCGTTGATCTTGCCGAGCGCGACGTCCATGCCGCCGAGCTGCATCGCGAGCGCATGCGCGGCGTCGTTGCCGGAGTGCATCAGCAGCCCGTGCAGCAGCTGGAAGACCGTGTAGGTGCCGCCTTGGTCGACGCCGACGCGGGTGCCTTCGGCGTTGCCGTCCTCGGCGGTGCCGGTGACCACCTTCCCGATGCCGAGTTCGTTGATCGCCTGCATCGCGACCAGCACCTTGATGATGCTGGCTGGCCGGTGCCGCCCGTGCGGATCCTTCGCGGCGACGACCGCGCCGGTGTCGAGGTCCGCGACGAGCCACGCGTCGGCGGAGATGTCGTTGGGCAGGGGCGGGGTGTTGGGCGCGACGACCACCCCGCAGCCGCTCAGTGCGTCACCGCCCATCGGTTTGGCCGGAACCGGCAACGGCTGGGGCGCCTCGCCGGCGGTCGGCACCTCGGATTCGTCGACGGCAGGCGGGGTGGCCACCCGGTACGGGCACGAAGGCGTGTCAGGGGCAGCGACCGGCTCGGCGGACGCCGGCGGCATGCCGCCCAGCGTCGGAAACCCCATCAACACCGCTGCCGAAGCCGCGCACAGTACGCGCCGGCCGGCCTTCGTCAACCCACCCATCGAGACCGCAGGTTACGGGACGAAGGTCACGGCAGCCGTCATGACCCGCCGCTTGCCGGTCACAGGTCTGCCACATCGCCTACAGGCGCCGCCACGCCTCCGACAGCACGCGGCGCAGGATCTGCTCGATCTCGTCGAACTCGGCTTGGCCGCTGATCAGCGGCGGCGCGAGCTGCACCACGGGATCGCCGCGGTCGTCGGCGCGGCAGTACAGCCCCGCCTCCAGCAGTGCCGACGACAAGAAGCCCCGCAGCAGCCGTTCGCTCTCCTCGTCGGTGAACGTCACCTTGCCGGCCTTGTCCTTCACCAGCTCGACGGCGTAGAAGTAGCCCTCGCCGCGGATGTCACCGACGATCGGCAGGTCGTGGAGCTTCTCCAGCGTGGTGCGGAACGCGGCGGCGTTGTGTTTGACGTGGTCGTTGATGCCCTCGCGTTCGAAGACGTCGAGATTGGCCAGCGCGACCGCCGCCGAGACCGGGTGGCCGCCGAACGTGTAGCCGTGCGGGAACGTCGTCTTGCCGTCGGCGAACGGCTCGAACAGCCGGTCGGAGGCGATCATCGCGCCGATCGGCGAGTAACCCGACGACATGCCTTTTGCGCAGGTGATCATGTCGGGGACGTAGCCGAAGTCGTCACACGCGAACATCGATCCGATCCGGCCGAACGCGCAGATCACTTCGTCGGACACCAGCAAAACGTCGTACTCGTCGCAGATTTCGCGGACCCGCTCGAAGTAGCCGGGTGGCGGGGGGAAGCACCCACCCGCGTTCTGCACCGGCTCGAGGAACACCGCAGCGACGGTGTCGGGACCCTCGGATTCGATCACCTCGGCGATCCGGTCTGCAGCCCACCGCCCGAACTCCTTGACGTCGGTGTTCACCGGCGCGGGCGCGCGGTAGAAGTTGGTGTTGGGCACCCGGAAGCTGCCCGGTGGCAGCGGCTCGAACGGCTTCTTGAAGTTCGGTAGGCCGGTGATCGCGAGCGCGCCGTGCGGGGTGCCGTGGTAGGCGATCGACCGCGAAATCACCTTGTACTTATGGGGTTTGCCGACCAGCTTGAAATACTGCTTGGCCAGCTTCCATGCGGTTTCCACCGCTTCGCCGCCGCCGGTGGTGAAAAAGACCCGGTTCAGGTCGCCCGGCGCGTAGTGCGCCAGCCGTTCGGCCAGTTCGATCGCCGGTGGGGTGGCGTAGGACCACAGCGGAAAGAACTCGAGCTGCCTGGTCTGTCGGGCGGCGGCCTCGGCCAGGTCGGCGCGGCCGTGGCCCACCTGGACGACGAACAGTCCGGACAGCCCGTCGAGGTAGCAGCTGCCGCGGCTGTCCCAAATCCGCACGCCCTCACCGCGAGTGATGATCGGAGGCGTGATGCCGGCGCCGTGCCGGGCGAAGTGGCCCCACAGGTAGCGGTCGGCCTTCGCCGAAAGCTCAGCCGAAATGTCTTGGGCGGGACCGTTTATGGTCACCGCGTCCCCCAATTGTATTGCTGCTTGACGAGTTTGAGGTAGACCAGTGTCTCGGCGCACGTGACGCCGGGCAGCGCCCGGATCTGGGTGTTGAGCAAATCCAGCAAGTGGTCGTCGTCCTCGCAGACGACTTCGGCGATCACGTCGAAGGAGCCGGCCGTCAACACTACGTAGTCGACCGACGTCAATGCGGCCAGCTGCTCGGCGAGCTTGCCGGAGTCGCCGGTGCAGCGGATGCCGATCATCGCCTGGCGGGCGAAGCCCAACTGCATCGGGTCGGTCACGGCGACGATCTGCATCACCCCTGCGTCGATCATCCGCTGAACCCGTTGGCGCACAGCGGCTTCCGACAACCCCACTGCCTTACCGATGCCCGCGTAGGACCGGCGGCCGTCCTCCTGCAGCTGCTCGATGATCGCTTTCGACAGCTCGTCGAGTTGGCCGTCGGTGCTGGGCATGGGAAAGATTCTGGCACGGATTCCGTCGTCGTGGGCAACCCAGACAACGCTTTGACTCGTGGCTTTCGGATGCACGCAACGGATTGGGTGAGCGAATAATCATGGCCTCGAAGCGTGGTCGGCCGGCCGCTAATAGACTCTGGTGAATGACCGCAGCGCAGCGGGTCGACGAGTTCGAGGCTTTGCGCCCTCATCTGCTTTCGGTGGGTTACCGGCTCACCGGCACAGTGGCCGACGCCGAGGACGCGGTACAGGATGCGTGGTTGCGGTGGCAGCACTCCGGAGACGAGCCCGAGGACTTGCGGGCCTGGCTGACCAGAGTGGTGAGCAGGCTGGCGCTGGACCGGCTGCGGTCAGCGGCCAGACGGCGCGAAACCTATGTGGGGGAGTGGCTTCCGGAACCGGTGGTCACCACTCCCGGCACCGATGATCCGCTGGCCGCGGTGGTCGCCGACGAAGACGCACGGTACGCGGCGATGGTGGTGCTGGAGCGGTTGACGCCGGATCAGCGGGTGGCGTTCGTGCTGCACGACGGCTTCGGGGTGCCGTTCTCGGAGATCGCGTCGATTCTGGGCACGACGGAGGCGTCGGCGCGGCAATTGGCGTCGCGTGCCCGCCGGATCGTCGGCGACGAGCCGCTTGCGCGGCCGGTGGATGCGTCGCACGACGAGGTGGTGGGCCGGCTGCTGGCCGCGATGGCCGAGGGTGACATGGATGCGGTGATCGGACTGCTGCACCCCGACGTCACGCTCGTCGGCGACGCAAATGGCAAGACCCGCACCGCAATTCACACGATCACAGGTCCGGACAAGGTGGCGCGGTTCCTGTTCGGGCTGGCCCGCCGCTACGGTCCCGGCTGGCTGGAGTCGAGCCGGCTGGCGCTGGTGAACGGCGAACTCGGCGCTTATTCGGTCGGCAGCCCCGGCAGCGACGGCCACGAGCCCGTGCACCCGAGGATCATCGCGGTCGCCGTGCGCGACGGCAAGGTCGCGGCCGTCTGGGACGTGGCCAACCCGGACAAGTTCACCGGTTCGCCGCTGCATGGCCGGTAGCTGGCGCGGCACAATTGACTTTGTGCCCCAGCGCGTTCCCTGCCGTCGCTGGTCTTGCACTTGGGTCCAGCCACTCAGCGCCTAGGTATCAAGTGGACGTTGCGGGTCTTGCCCGCGCTCCTGCCGATCTGAGGCAGTCGAAGCCGAGCTCTCTCGATCTTCGCCTTGCAGCTGAGCAAAGCTAGCACTTGACGATGACTCGACCTGCGGTGCGGGTGACGTCTCTCGTTGCGGCACGGCGTATCCCATCGCGGCCCGTACTGCTAACACTTCATTCAGGGGCGGATTGGCAGGATCGTCGCCGATCAGAACAAGCGACCCGTTATCGATCCGCTCGACGGTCGCCGTTGGCGGAAGCGCCCGCCACTCAAAGCGAATCGAGTCATCGTCCGCGAGGAAGGTGGCCCACCCGGCGGGCTGGCCAATCACTTGCCCGTAGGCGATACCGCCATTCTCCAGCGGTTGATCCGGCTCGGCTTGCGCTCTCGTCAATGCGCTACTGGACCACACTGCGCGCTGCGGCTGAAACGTTGCAATGACAGCTGTCAGTATCGAGATGGCGGTGTCCCGGGCGTAGAGCGTGGGGAACCGCGACGAATCGGGGAAGTTGATCGTCACGTTATTGCCGACGTACTGGGACGTCACGCTCAAATGCATAGAAAGCGTGACGCCACCATCTTTGTTGTCGCGGCTGTTCCACCAATACAGGGCATATCCCAGATCTTCCATGACGTCGTGCCCGACGTCCTTGCTGTTCCGTCCCGCCAAGAGACGATCAATGAGGTCCGTTCGCTCCGCGGTAACTAGTGGTTCCTTCAGCGCCTCCTGTCGCGAGCGCCCTTTTCCGCGCCAATCAGTTAGGAGAGGATCGATCTCAGCCACGACGCCAAGGAATCTTGCGACCTTGTCGGCACACTGCTCGACCGACTCTGCGCGAGCGCCCCAATACGCCCCTAGATACGATTTCGTCAAAGTGTTCCCCTACTGTGGCGGGACCCAAACAACGCGGATCTGCGGGTAATCGTGCATAAGCATTTCTCGGACGAGATTTGCGCTTGCTTCCTCGGCGAACGTCCATTGAACCGGAGTCCCGCCGGCCGCTGCTACCTGGCGGGCAGCTTGTGGTCAGAGCAACTTCATTGTGGGACTCGCCCACGGAACCCGGCACGCCTCACCAGAGCTGAAGCCCTGTTCGGTGATGCCCAGCGCGGTGTTCATCCGGGCTCGCATGTTCTCGACGCCGATCTGGTACGTCAGCTCGATCACCCCGGCGTCGCCGAAACGGCGTCGCAGATCGGCCACCTGTTCGTCGGTGACGGTGTGCGGGTCGCGGGTCATCGCGTCGGCGTAGGCGATCGCGGCGCGCTCGTCGTCGTTGTACAGCGGCGACGTGGCGTAGTCGTCAATGTGCTTGAGCCGCTCAAGATCCAGGCCCTCGAGGCGGATCAGCATCGAGCCGAAGTCCACGCACCACGAGCAGCCGACGGTGCGGGCGGTCCAGTACACGGCGAGCTCGCGGACGTTCGCGGGCAGCTTGGTCGAGGCCTTCTGCAGCGCGGTCTCGTGGACCGCATTGGCCGTCAGCAGGCCGGGGTGATGTGCCGCGACCGCGAACGGTTCGGGCACTTCGCCGAACCGGCGCTTGGCGTAGCGGTACATCAGCCGGGTCAGCAGATTGGCGCGGTGAGGGGGCAGAGGCGGGATGCGGGTGTTGGTCATACCCCTTAGACGCCGCAGCCCACCGATGTGTGACAGCCGAATCACGAGATGTTGGGGTCGAACGTGACGATCACGTAGGTGCCGAGCACCAGGGTGAACGTCATCGACACCGCGAGCAGGCCCTTGAGCCAGCGCCGGGTGGAGTCCTTGCGGGCGTAGTCGTCGATGATCACGCGCATGCCGTTGCCGCCGTGCAGCTGCGCCAGCCACAGCAGCAGCAGATCCCATATCCGCCACCATGGCGAATGCCATTGTGCAGCAACGAAATTGAAGTCGATCCGGTGTACACCGTCGTCGGCGATCAGCGTGACGTACAGGTGTCCCACCGCCAGCACCACGAGCGCGAGCCCGGAGAACCGCACGAAAAGCCACGCGGACCTCTCGAACCGCCGGCCCCGCGGAGAGCGGGGCGCATCCACCGGCGTCACGATCGCTGCACCAGGTGCGCGCCCAGCACGATCAGTGCCGGAATCACCGCGGCTAGCCACAGGATGACGACGGCCCACCGCAAGAACGTCTGGAAGCGCTCACGCGGCGACAGGAAGTCGACGACGACCACGCGGATCCCGTTGAGCGCGTGAAAGAGCACCGCGGCCACCAGTCCTGCCTCCATGAGGCCGACGACCGGCGTCTTGTAGAGCGCGACCACCTGGTCGTAAGCCTGAGGGCTGACCCGCACCAGCGCGGTGTCGAGGACGTGGACGAAGAGGAAGAAGAAGATCGCCGCCCCCGAGATGCGGTGCAGCACCCACAACCAGATCCCCGGATCGCCGCGGCGGACGGCCTTGCGCTCCATCGACGTGGTGCTCATGACGACAGTAAACCCTGCCGCCCCTTCGTCCCGAACCATGCGTCGGGGCCACTAGGGTAAGGCGTGATCCGATGACGACGGCGGAAGCGGCGACGGTGGGCGCAGACATCGACTGGAAAGCATTGCGCGGCAAGGCAACTAGCCTAGTTGCCCGTGCCTACGCGCCGTATTCGCGGTTTCCGGTCGGTGCCGCGGCGCTGGTGGACGACGGCCGCGTGGTGGCCGGCTGCAACGTCGAGAACGCCTCGTACGGGCTGGCGCTGTGCGCCGAGTGCGCGGTCGTGTGCGCGCTGCACAGCGGTGGGGGCGGGCGGCTGGTCGCGTTGGCCTGCGTCGACGGGGGCGGCCGGCCGCTGATGCCGTGCGGGCGCTGCCGGCAGCTGTTGATGGAGCACGGCGGCCCGGAACTGCTGGTCGACGCGCCCGGCGGTGCGCGCCGCCTCGTCGAGCTGTTGCCGCACGCGTTCGGGCCGGACGACCTGCAGCGATGAGCTTCGACGCGCCCACGGTGATCCGGGCCAAGCGCGACGGCCACCGGCTGTCCGCCGAGGCGATCGACTGGGTGGTGCACGCCTACACCGCGGGGGAGGTCGCCGACGAGCAGATGTCGGCGCTGCTGATGGCAATCTTCCTGCGCGGGATGGACCGCGACGAGATCGCCCAGTGGACCGCGGCGATGGTGGCCTCAGGACAGCGGTTCGATTTCTCGGACGTCGGCCGGCCCACCGTCGACAAGCACTCCACCGGCGGCGTCGGTGACAAGCTCACCCTCACCGTCGTGCCCGTCGTCGTCGCGTGCGGCGGCGCCGTGCCGCAGGCAGCCGGTCGGGGGCTCGGCCACACCGGCGGCACGCTGGACAAGCTCGAGTCGATTCCCGGGTTCACCGCTGAACTGACGAAACATCAAGTGCAGCAACAACTTCAAGATGTCGGCGCAGCGATCTTCGCCCCGGGCGAGCTGGCCCCGGCCGACCGCAAGATCTATGCGCTGCGCGACGTCACCGGCACCACCGAGTCGTTGCCGCTGATCGCCAGCTCGGTGATGAGCAAGAAGATCGCCGAGGGCACCAGTGCGCTGGTTCTCGACTGCAAGGTCGGCTCGGGGGCGTTCCTGAAGACCGAGGCGGAGGTGCGTGAGCTGGCCCGCACGATGGTCGAGCTCGGGGCCGCCCACGGTCTGGCGACCCGCGCGCTGCTGACCGACATGAACACCCCACTCGGGCGTGCGGTCGGCAATGCGATCGAGGTCGCCGAAGCGCTGGAGGTGCTGGCCGGCGGCGGACCCGACGACGTCGTGGAGCTGACGCTGGCGCTGGCCAGCGAGATGCTCGACGCGGCCGGCCTCGACGGCCGCGACCCGGCGGACACCCTGCGTGACGGGTCGGCAATGGACTGCTTCCGCGCGGTGGTCGCCGCGCAGGGCGGCGACCTGGGCAAGTCGCTGCCGTTGGGCGCGCACACCGAGACCGTCACCGCGGACCGAAGCGGCACCGTGGGCGACATCGACGCGATGGCGGTGGCGATGGCGGCGTGGCGGCTCGGCGCGGGCCGAGCACGGCCGGGCGATCCCGTGCAGCCCGGCGCCGGGGTGCGGATCCACCGCCGGCCGGGGGAGCAGGTGGTCGCCGGCGAGCCGGTGTTCACGCTCTATACCGACACTGCGGAGCGCTTGGCGCCCGCGCTGGCCGAACTCGACGGCTGGCGTGTGGGGATGTTCACCCGCCGGCCGCTTGTGATCGACAGAATCGTGGGATGACGGCTCCGCTGAACCTGGACACGATCGGTCGGGCGCCCAAGGCCCTGTTGCACGACCACCTCGACGGCGGCCTGCGCCCGGCGACCGTGCTCGAGCTCGCCGAGCAGTGCGGTTACCGCGACCTGCCGGCCACTGACGTCGACGCGCTTGCCACCTGGTTCGCCACCTCCGCGCACAGCGGCTCGCTGGAGCGCTACCTCGCACCGTTCGCGCACACCGTCGGCATCATGCAAACCCAGGCTGCGCTGTACCGGGTGGCCTACGAGTGCGTCGAGGACCTGGCCGCCGACAACGTCGTCTACGCCGAGGTGCGGTTCGCGCCGGAGCTGCACATCGACGAAGGCCTGTCGCTCGACGAGGTGGTGGACGCGGTGCTGGCCGGGTTCGCCGACGGGGAGAAGGCCGTGCGCGCCGACGGTCGGACCATCACCGTGCGGTGCCTGGTCACCGCGATGCGCCACGCCGCCCGCTCACTGGAAATCGCCGAGCTGGCGATCCGATTCCGCGACAAGGGCGTGGTCGGCTTCGACATCGCCGGCGCCGAGGCGGGACATCCGCCGACCCGTCATCTGGACGCCTTCGAATACATGCGAAACAACAGCGGCCGCTTTACCATTCACGCTGGCGAGGCATTCGGCCTGCCGTCCATCCACGAGGCGATCGCGTTCTGTGGCGCCGACCGGCTGGGCCACGGGGTGCGGATCGTCGACGACATCGAGGAGCGGGCCGACGGCAGCCACCACCTTGGCCGCGTGGCGGCAATCGTGCGCGACAAGCGGATTCCGCTGGAGATGTGCCCCAGCTCCAACGTGCAGACCGGCGCTGTGCGCAGCATCGCCGAGCATCCGTTCGGCCTGCTGGCGCGGCTGCGATTCCGGGTGACCGTCAACACCGACAACCGGTTGATGAGCGACACCACGATGAGCCAGGAAATGCTGCGGCTCGTCGAGACCTTCGGTTACGGCTGGGCCGACTTGCAGCGCTTCACCATCAACGCGATGAAGTCGGCGTTCATCCCGTTCGACGAACGGCTCGCGATCATCGACGACGTCATCAAGCCGCGATTCGCGGTGCTGATCGGGTAGGAGGACACAATGATCACCGGCGCCCACGTCATCATCTACAGCACCGACGCCGACGCCGACCGCGCATTCTTCCGCGACGTCCTCGGCTATTCGCATGTCGACGCCGGCGGCGGCTGGCTGATCTTCAAGCTGCCGCCCGCCGAGGTCGCGGTGCATCCGGCCGGACAGGGCGCCCATGAGCTGTACCTGATGTGCGACGACCTCGACGCCACCATCGCCTCGCTTGCCGAGCGCGGGATCGGCTGCACGCCGCCGACCGACGAGGGCTGGGGGATCTTGACGACGATCACGCTGCCCGGCGGCGGCAGCCTCGGGCTGTACCAGCCGCGGCACGATCGTGCCACCGAGCTGTAGCTACTCCTGGCGCAGGCGCGACTCGACGAACGCTTCCAGCTCGCCCCACTGGTCGACGGCCTTGACGTACGGCGGCTTGGGTTTGCTGACGCCGTCGGGATCGAGCACATGCGCGACCAGTTGCCCCAGCGGGGTGTCCGGCTCGAGGATCCTGTCGACCGTGGTGTCCTCGGAGTAGTCGCCGACGTCGCGAAGCAGCTCGACGGCAAGCGCCAGCTGCTCGCGGTCCACCGCGTCGGGGCCGTCGGCCAAGTCGTCGGCGATGCCGGTCAGCACGTACACGTTGTCCTCGGTGACGTCGATCCGCAGTGAGCCGTCGGTGGCGGCGGTGCGGATGTCGTCGTAGGTCGCCAGGTCGGAAAGGTCGTGGTCGTGCTCGTCGGCCAAGTACCGCGCCAGCGCCCGCTCGGAGCCGAACACGCTGATCCGGCCGTTGCGCCCCAGAAACACCGGCGTGTCGTCGAGGTAGCACCGCAGCGTGTAGAACGTGCCGGTGCTCGTCATCATCCGAACCGGGTCGATGCCCACCTTGGCCCAGAAGTCCTCGTCGCCACCCAGCACCACATCGTGCGCGGCAGCCGGTTCGGGTTCCTCAGAGGTCTCCTCGTCGGTCTGTGCGCCGAGCTCGACGCTGTCTTCTTCCTCTTCGGGCTCCTCGGGAGCCGGTTCGTCGAGTTCGGCCTTGGCTTTCTCCGCGGCCGCGCTGTCCACCTCGGGGGTGGTGATGACGTCCTCGATCGCGTCGATGACCTTGTCCCAGCCCTTCTCCACGACCGCGCCGATCTCGTCCCAGCGCCGCAGCCCCGCCTTGTCGGAGAAGTTCTCGATCCCGGCGGACACCGCGGTCAGCACCGGGTTGCCGTTGAAGAACTTGGTCACCGCAGGCAATTCGCAGACCGATCCGATCGCCGAGGCGATGGCCAGCGTCCCGGCCAGCTCTTCGACGGACTCCGCTGTCGGCTTCTCGGCGAGCAGCTCGTAGACCTTGATCAGGTCGAAGCGCTTGTCGTCTTTGGGGTTGAGCTTGTGGGCCGACCCGCTTTTGAGCTTTTCCCACGCCGGGTGGTCGGTGAGGTCGTTGTCGTGGTCGGAGCGCACGAACGCGACGAGATCGGCGACCGACTCGAACGCGTAGAGGTCGTCGTCCTTGCCGAGGAACGCCTCCCACTCGTCGTTGGCGTCGCGCCAGCGCGGCGCGTACAGCGTGAACACGTCGCGGTCGTCAAGAGACAGCTCGATCGGCACGATGTCAGCCACGCGCCACAGCCTAGCCATTGACGCTCGGGCGGCTACTTCGTGCTCGCGGCGGCGCTCCCGGCAGATGCCGAACTGCTGTCGGACGTGTCGTTGCCGGATGGCGCGTGCCTGTTGATCGCCAGCGACGGCAGCCGAACGCGGGGCGGCTTCGGATCGTCCGTCTTGCCTGCGGGCGGTGTGGTCGGCTGCTTGGTCACGTCAGGACGGAACGCCGCGACGAGATCGGCCGGCTTGGTCAGCCTCGGCGGCTTGACCGGCTTGGTCTTCGGCGGGTCGTTCTTGAGCGTCGGCGTCTCGATGCGCTTCTGGTCGGTGGGCGACAGATCGTCTGCCGGTGTGGCCGGCGCGAGCTGGGCCGACGGGTTCGTCGCCACGTACGGTGTCGGACTGCCGCAGTTGGCGCCGCCGCCGCAGCCGGCGTTGATCGGTGGCCCGCCCACCCCGTACGGAGAGGTCGGAACCGTCGTCCCGAGCGGCCGGCTGCCGGTGAAGTAACTGATCCCGTTGTCCAGCCCCACCGGGACGGCACGCACCGCGTTGACCAGCGTCGTGATCGGGTTGCCGAAGTACAAGAAGTTGGCGTGCGTCGGAGCTCCGGGGTTGATCGTGCGGTCGTAGCCCGCCTCCACCAGCACCCGCAGCACCGGGTCGAGGGTCTGTGCGAGCGGGGTTCCGATGACCGGGATCTGCGTGAGCGGCATCAGCAGCGGCAGCACCGGCGTCGGAACGAGGTAGTAGGTGGTGTCGCCGTACTGTCCCTGCAGTTGCGGTGTGCCGATGCCGGTGTAGTTGCCGCCGTGGAGGTAGTAGATGCCCATCGCGGCGTTGAGGTCGGACAGCAGAAACAGCGGGTTGAGCGGGAAGTCGGTCCACCCGTCGTACTGGCGGGCGACGTCGACGGTCGTCATGTCCGTCGGCGTACCGTCCGGGTTGTTGGTGGGCGTGGCGCCGTCAGCGGTCACTCCCAGGATCGGGATGTGCAGACCCTCGAAGCGCTCGAGGATGCCGCCGTTGGGGCGGTTCGGGTTCCCGACGAGCACGAAGTGCACGGGAACGCCGGCCGGGTTGGCCATCAGGTCGCGCTTTTCTTCCGTCGCGATGGTCGCGCTCTGCGAATAGCCGTACACCACATAGCTCGTGTCGGTGACGTCTTGGTTCGGGCTGGTGGCGTCATAGGGAGCCGCCGTCGCTTGGCAGGCGCCGTTGCGAATACAACGGTCGAGGTTTGCCTTCCCCGCCGCCACGGACTGGTCGAACGTCATGTCGGTGAGCCCGGTATCGAACCGGAACTGCTCGGGGGTGTAGACCGCGACGAGGGTGCAGGGCGAGTTGCCGCAGAACCCAGTGTTGTCGATGTAGGTGTCGTTGGCGCCGGTCACATAGTCGCTGATGAACTGCTGGGTGTCCTGCGGCCGACTGAGCGGATGTTTCGTTCCGCCCATGATGAGCGCGGTTGCGGCAAGCACGACCGACGTCATCGTCGTGGAGACGGCCAGCAAGAAGGTGAGGCCCAGCGTCAGCAAAGCCACTGCCGCGGCGCGGATGAAGGGGCGCATTCCGACCTCCCTGGGTGCGCCGAAACCGATTCTCACCGCGTTGGAACTCGAAGAATCCCCGCCCCGACGCCGTGGGTGAGAACATCCTGACATTTTCGGAGCACTCCCGTAGCAAAATCGAACTACTTCTTTGTGCGACAGTCAGCAAACTCCGCAGTGGTGCTTTTCCAAAGCGCAGCCGCGCGCCGGTTGACGCCGGTAACGTCGCCGCCATGCTGTTCGCGGCGTTACGCGATATGCAGTGGCGAAGACGGCGCTTTTTCATAGCGATCGTGAGCACCGCATTGGTCTTCGCGATGACGCTGGTTCTCACCGGCCTGTCCAACGGCTTCCGGGTCGAATCACAACGAACCGTCGATTCCCTGGGTGTCGATCGATTCCTCATCGAGGCGGGCGCGAATGGCCCTTTCATGGGCGCCACGGCATTTGCCCCAGTTGATCTCGCTCGGGTGGCGAGTACGCCCGGTGTCGTGGCCGCGGCTCCGCTGACCATGGCCGCGGTGACGATCCGGCAGGGCACCTCGACCAAGAACGCCACCGCGTTCGGGGCGCCGGAGCATGGCCCTGGCATGCCGGCCGTCGCGGAGGGACGCGCGCCGTCGAGGGCCGACGAGGTCGCGGTGTCGAGCACGTTGGGACGCCACGTCGGCGACGATCTTCAGGTCGGCAAGCGCACCCTGCGGATCGTCGGGATAGTGCCCAATTCCACTGCGCTGGCGCGGATGCCGAACATCTTCATGACGACCGAGGGTGTGCAGCAGTTGGCTTTCAACGGTCAACCGATCGTCACCTCGATTGGGATCGTCGGCACACCGCAAGAAGTACTGCCCGGCTACCAGGTCGTCGATCGGGCGGCTGGCATGACTGACCTGATGCGCCCGATGAAGGTGGCGGTCGACGCGATCACCATTGTCGCGGTGCTGCTGTGGATTGTGGCGGCGTTGATCGTCGGGTCAGTTGTGTACCTCTCGGCGCTCGAGCGGTTGCGCGATTTCGCGGTGTTCAAGGCGATCGGCGCGCCGACGCGGTCGATTCTGGCGGGACTGGCCGTGCAGGCCGTTGTCGTCGCGCTGCTGGCCGCGGCGCTGGGCATGCTGCTCGCCCAAGCGCTCGCACCGTTGTTCCCGATGAACGTCGTGGTACCGATGCGCGCCTACCTCGCCCTGCCGGCGGTCGCGGTGGTCATCGGTCTGCTGGCCAGCCTTGCCGGGCTCCGGCGTGCGGTCGCGGTGGACCCGGCGCTTGCCTTCGGAGGTCCCTGAGCAGTGGGCGATCTGAGCATTCGGGACCTGGTGGTCGAGTACTCCAGCGGCGGATACGCTGTGCGGCCGATCAACGGCTTGAGCCTCGATGTGGCGGCCGGGTCGTTGGTGATCCTGCTGGGTCCCAGTGGCTGCGGGAAGACGACCCTGCTGTCGTGTCTCGGCGGCATCCTGCGCCCGCATTCCGGATCGATCAGATTCGACGGCGCCGACATCACCGGGCTCGACGGCAGTGCGTTGGCGAAGTACCGGCGCCAGACGGTGGGCATCGTGTTCCAGGCGTTCAACCTCGTCGCCAGTCTCACCGCGATCGAAAACGTCATGATCCCGATGCGCATTGCCGGAATCCCGCGCGCATCGGCGCGCGAGGCGGCCACGAAGCTGCTGACCCAGGTCGGTCTCGCGGACCGTCTGAGACATCGTCCGGGTGACTTGAGCGGCGGTCAGCAGCAGCGCGTGGCAGTCGCGCGGGCCATCGCATTGGATCCACCACTGATCCTCGCCGACGAACCAACCGCACACCTCGACTTCATCCAGGTCGAGGAGGTGCTGAGGCTGATCCGCTCGCTCGCTTCGGGGCAACGTGTGGTGGTCGTCGCGACCCATGACAGTCGGATTCTGCCGATGGCGGATCGGGTCGTCGACCTGATTCCCGATGTCGTGCCGACGAACCAGCGGTCCGAAACGACTCATCTCTCGGCCGGTGAGGTGCTGTTCGAGCAGGGCACGATGGGAAGTCTCATCTACATCGTCACCGAGGGTGAACTCGAGATTGTGCGTGAATTAGCCGACGGCGGTGAGGAATTCGTGCGCATAGCCCGTCCGGGCGACTACTTCGGCGAGATCGGTGTGCTGTTTCACTTGCCGCGGTCGGCGACGGTGCGCGCCCGCACCGACGCGACGGTTGTGGGATACACCGCCCAGGCGTTTCGTGAGCGGCTCGGCGTCAGCGGTTTCGCCGAGCTGATCCAGCGTCGCGAGCTCAGCATCGACTGATCACAAGCTCGTCGATACGCGCTTCAAGAGCGATGTGCGGTCTCATGCTCAACCCGTCGGCCGCCAGAAACCCTGGAAACCCTGACCGGCGTTGCTGGTTCGGATCGGTGACAGCTGAACAGGATCGCCGGCCTCGATCATCATGCCGTTGCCCACGACCATCGCCACATGCCCGTCCCACACCGCGAGGTCGCCAGGCAGCAATGCGTTCGGCGCTACCGCGGCGCCGATGTCCTGCTCTTGGGCCAGCCGCGGAAGGTCAAGTCCTGCTTGGTGATACGCCCATTGCGTCAAGCCGCTGCAGTCCAGCCCGACGCCCGGCGACGTCCCGCCCCAGTCGTAGGGCACGCCGAGTTGCGTGAGCGCATGCCGCACGGCCTCGGCGGCCACCTGGTTCGGTGCCAGTGCCGTGCTGCCGTCGGGCAGGCGCACCGCGACCCCGCTGCCCAACGCGTCGGGGTTCAGCATGGGCGCTTCGGCGACGTCTTCGAGACCGGTCGTGGTCGGCAACGCGCCGGAGGTCGGGCTCGTGAGTCCGGAAAGCCCGGAGAGCCCGGAGGGAATCCCCGACGCGGCCGGAGCCATCGTGGCCGGCACGGCCGGCGACAGCCCCGCGGGTGACGTCGTCGGAGCCTGGGCAGCCGACGGCGCCCCTGGTCCCGACGCGACAGCTGCGGCATGACCGTCGAGCTCGGCTTCCAGGTCCGCGACCACGCGGCCGGCCTCCGCGAGTGCCTGTCGTGCCGCATCGGCCAGCGCGGGCGCGCTTTTCGGCAGAGCAGGTTCCAGCGCCTGAGCGGTCGCGTGGAAGTCGTCGATGATGCGCTGCAGCTGGGCCTTCGCGCGCGCGACCGCGTCCGATGCGGCCCCCACGCGGTTGGCCATGCCTGACGCGTGGGCCGCGAGGTCGGCCGCGCCGGTGAGCGCCGTGGAAATCGCCTGCCCCGCCGCGTCGGCGGCGAGACCCGACCATGCGGCACCCATTTGCCCGAGCGCCGCTGTGCCTGCGGACGCCGCGTCGGCGACGACCTGGCTGGCGGTGAGCAGTGTCCGGGCTGGGTCGTCACCGGTGAAGACGCCGGCACCGACGGCGGCGTGCAATTCATGCAGTGGTGCCGCGAGCGCGGCGACCAGGGCGCTGGGCACCGTTAACTGGCCAGGCTCGTGAGGTGCGACCGGGACCGTTGGTCCACGTCGTCGAAGTGCCCGGCGGCTGCTGCCGTCGCGGCGCCGGCCGCCGCCACGTCGTCGGCGATGCTGCTCAATCCGACCGCCAGCGCCTCGGTGGCGGCGACTAGTGCGTGGGCGAACCGGCTGCCGATCGGGCCGAACGCCGCAGCGATCGTCGGGCCGAGGTCGACGGACAGGGTGGTGGCCGCGGCGTGAAGGTCGGCGCCCAGGCAGGCGGTAGCGCTCCCGTAGCCGCGGATGGCGTGGGTGTCGGCGTGCATGCCGTGTTGGACGTGGCATCGCGACGATCCGGTTCCGCCGCAATCGCCGGGCTAATGTCTGCGCCATGGACGTGCGCGTCGTAGACCACCCGCTGGCCCGGACCCGGTTGACCACATTGCGGGACGAACGCACCGACAACGCGGCGTTCCGCGCGGCGTTGCGCGACCTGACGTTGATGCTGGTCTACGAAGCCACCCGCGGCGCGCCCACGGACACGGTCTCGGTGCGCACGCCGTTGGCGGTGACCACCGGCTGCCGGCTGGCCAAGCCGCCGCTTCTGGTGCCGGTGCTGCGGGCCGGGCTCGGGATGGTGGACCAAGCGCACGCGCTGATACCGGAGGCACGCGTCGGGTTCGTCGGCGTCGCCCGCGACGAGCGAACCCATTCGCCCACACCGTATTTGGAGTCGCTTCCCGACGATCTGTCACGCCAGCCGGTGATGGTGCTCGATCCGATGCTGGCCACCGGCGGGTCGATGGCCCACACTGTCGGGCTGCTGCAGGCGCGCCAAGCCACCGACATCACCGCGGTGTGCGTGGTGGTGGCGCCGGAGGGCATCGCCGCACTCGAGAAGATCGCACCCGACATGCGGGTCTTCACCGCCACCGTCGACGACCGCCTCAACGAGATCGCCTACATCGTCCCAGGGTTAGGCGACGCCGGGGACCGTCAGTTCGGTCCACGCTGAAGCAGCGCGGTCGCCTCGGCCCGAACCTGAGCGCACATCTCCTCGGCCCGGCGGCGGGCCACCCGTAGCTCGTCGCCTGCCACGCGAATCTCGATGTATCCCTTGGCTTTCGGCTCGGTGCCCGACGGTCGAACCGCCAGTCGCACGCCGTCGCCGGTGAAGATGAGCACCTCGGCCCATTCGGTGACGGTCACGGCGACGCCGCAGAGCCTTACCGGCGGATCGCTGCGCAGGCGCGCGATCAGCGCTGCCGCGTCCTCGGTGCGCACCGTGATCGACGCGGTCAGGTGCACGCCGTGGCGGCGGGCCAGGTCGTCGAGCGCGTCGGCCACCGAGCGCCCGTCGGCTTTCAGCGCCGCGACCAGGTCGCAGCACAGCACCGCCGCGCTGATGCCGTCCTTGTCGCGGACGGCCTGCGGGTCGACGCAATGGCCGATCGCCTCCTCGTAGGCGTACACCAGGTCGTCGCCGGCGGCGCGGGCCAGCCATTTGAATCCGGTGAGCGTCTCCACGTGCCGAGCGTTGTGGGTTGCGGCGATCGCGGCCAGCATGCGCGACGACACCACTGTGCTCGCCACCGCCACGCCCGGCTTCGCGTAGCGCAGAATGTAATCGCCCAGCAGACAACCGGTCTCGTCGCCGGACAGCATGCGCCAGCCGTGCTCTGCCGGTATGGCGATCGCACAGCGGTCGGCGTCCGGGTCCAACGCGACTGCGAGGTCCGCGCCGACGTCCGCAGCCAGCTCCAGCAGCATGTCCACTGTGCCCGGCTCTTCGGGGTTGGGAAATGCGACGGTGGGAAAGTCCGGGTCGGGGGCGAACTGGCCTGCGACCGTATGCACGTCGGTGAAACCGGCCCGCCGCAAAGCCTCGACGGCGACCTGCCCGCCCACTCCGTGCAGCGGCGTCAGCGCCACGCGCACGGTGCCGGAGCCACGGCGCACAGTCGCTGTGCGCTGGAGATAGTCCTCCAGAATGCCTGCGCCAGTTGGGGTTACCGGAATCCGCCGGATGTGGTCGGCGTACGGGGCGTCGGCCATCGCGGCCTCGATCTGGCGGTCGATGGGTGAGACGATCTGCAGGCCGCCGTCGAGGTAGACCTTGTAGCCGTTGTCGGAGGCCGGATTGTGCGACGCGGTGATCTGCAAGCCGGCCGCGGCGCCGCGTCGCCGCACGGCGAACGCGAGCACCGGGGTGGGCAGCGGCTTCGGAAACAAAGTCACCGAAAAGCCCTCGGCTGCAAGCACTTCCGCCGCCGCAGTCGCGAACTCCCGCGATCGGCGTCGGGCGTCGTAGCCGACGAACACCGGGCCTGGCTCGACCACGCGCGTCAGCGCCCAGGTGGCGCGCAGCACGACGGCGAGGTTCATGCCCGCCGGACCGGCTCGCATCGGCCCGCGCAGTCCGGCCGTGCCGAACCTCAGCGGTCTGCTGAACCGCTCGGCGAGCTCTTCGGGCCCGCAGGCCGACAACTCCGCCACCGCGCCGGGTTCTGGATCGTGGGCGATCCACTCCGCGATCCACTCCTGGGGCGTCACTCCCTCGATTCTGCCCTGGCCAGTTTGCGCAGAATCGGGGCGACCAGTATCACCAGGTCGCATTCCAGATCGGTCAGGTGCTCGCGCATCGCCTCCTGCAGCCAGCGGTCCCTCTCGGCCCGATCGATCTCGAGCAGGGCGGTGCCATCAAGGGTGATCTCGACGAGCTGGCGGCGCCTGTCGGCGGTGTCGGCGCGGCGAGACACCAGCCTCCGCGCCGCCAGGTCGTTGATGCTGTCCGTCAGCGACTGCACTCGCACATGCAGTCGTTGGGCCAGTTCTGCGGGAGTGCTGACCCCGGTGCGGCTGACTTCGCTGAGCACCTCCAACTGGCTCAGCGTGAGCCCGTGGTCGGGCCGATGCCGTCGCAACTGGCGGGCCAGCGCCATCATCGCCTCGCGCAGTTCTGTGGCGGCGGCGGAACGTTGCGCGCCCATAAGCAAGTTATACCTTGACAATTTTCGCTGATCTACGCACTTTGAGTCGCCAAATTGCCAAGGGCATACTTGAAGAATGAGGTGGCTGGTTCTGGCGGGTATGACGGTCGCCGTGACCGTCCCGCTCGCCAGGCTAGGCGTGCCGTCGGCGGCGTTGTTCGCGGCGCTGGTGGTGGGCATTGCGCTGGCGCTGGTGCCGTTCGCGCCGCGGCGCGTCCCGCGACTGGCCGGAGTAGCCGCCCAGGGCGTGCTCGGCGTCTACATCGGCACCATGGTGCACCGTGAGTCGTTCGCGGCGCTGGGCTCGGACTGGCCGGTTGTCGCGGCCGTCGCAATCGGCACGCTGGTGCTGTCCGTCGTCGGCGGTGCGCTGCTGGGTCTGCACCGGGACGTGACGCCGCTGACCGGGGCGCTGGCACTCGTGGCCGGCGGCGCGTCCGGTCTGGTGGCGATTGCGCGGGAATTGGGTGGCGACGACCGCGTGGTGGCCGTGGTGCAGTACTTGCGCGTCGCGCTGATCACCGCGTCCATGCCGGTCGTCGTCACGCTCGTCTATCACGCGACCAAGGCGCCGCACCAGACTCTGGTGTCCGAAACCGGTTCGCTGCCTTGGTATCTCAGCATCCCGCTGATGTCGGTGATCGTGGTCATAGGGGCTGTGGCCGGGCGGTTGGTGCGGATGCCCGGTGCTGGATTGCTGGGTCCGATGGCGCTCACGATCGCGGCCGAGCTCACCGGGCTCTCGTTCGGGCTGACTGTGCCCGCGGTGCTGGTGCAGATCGGCTACATGCTGATCGGCTGGCAGGCCGGCCTGGCGTTCACCCGCGAGTCGCTGCGCGCGATCGAGCGCATTCTGCCGGCCGCACTCGGGCTGATCGTGATGCTGAACGTCGCCGCGGCGGGCTTCGGTGTGGTGCTGTCGAAGGTGGCAGGGATCAGTGAGCTCGACGGCTATCTGGCGACCAGTCCCGGCGGCATCTACGCCGTGCT
Organism: Mycobacterium sp. NGS35; assembly: GCF_059812855.1. Taxonomy (NCBI): domain Bacteria; kingdom Bacillati; phylum Actinomycetota; class Actinomycetes; order Mycobacteriales; family Mycobacteriaceae; genus Mycobacterium; species Mycobacterium sp. NGS35. The sequence goes on along the minus strand of NZ_JCALDL010000001.1, from coordinate 299,346 downwards.
GGCGACGAGCGTCGAGACCGGCTCCAACGTCACGTTCGTCATTGCCGCACAAGTGATTCGCGTGCTGCTGATGTTGTTCACCGCGCCGTTGGTGGCTCGGCTGTTCCTGCGGTTCTCGCAGCACACTGCTCAGACCATGCCGACGATCGAGCCCAGCAGGGCGCCGATCCGCGCTGCGGATTGACGCCCGGCTTCCAGCACCTCGTCGTGGCGGATCGGCTGGCCCGTGATGCCGGCGGCCATGTTGGTCACGAGCGAGAGCCCCAGCACCTCCAGCCCCGCGGCTCGCGCGGCGATGGTCTCGTGCACCGTGGACATGCCGACCAGGTCGGCGCCCAGAGTGCGCAGCATCCGGATCTCGGCGGGCGTCTCGTACTGCGGCCCGATCAGGCCGGCGTAGACCCCCTCGGGCAGTGTCGGATCGGCCTCGCGCGCCAGCGCGCGCAGCCGCGGGGAGTACGCGTCGACCATGTCGACGAACCGCGGGCCGACCAGCGGTGAGCGGCCGGTGAGGTTGAGATGATCGGCGATCAGCACGGCCTGCCCCACGCGGTAGTCGTCGCGCAGCGCACCGGCGGCATTGGTCAGCACCACCGCCCGCACGCCGCCGGCCGCCGCGGTGCGGACCGCATGCACGACATGCCGCAGCTCGTGTCCTTCGTAGGCGTGAATTCGCCCGAGCAGCAATAGGATTCGGGTGTCGCCTCGCATGATGGACGACACCGTGCCGCGATGCCCGGCGGCGGTCGGAGGCGTGAAGCCGGGCAGCTCCGCCATGTCCAGGGTGGCGATGGGACGGCCCAACGCGTCGGCGGCCGGCGCCCACCCGGATCCGAGCACCACGGCGACGTCGTGTTTGCTGACTCCGGTGTGATCGGCGATGGCCGCGGCGGCCTGTTTGGCCAGCTCGTCATCCCGAGTCACGGTCAGCGAGCTTAGCCCGCAATGCGATACTGCGAGGATGCCCGCCACTTCGCCGCCGCGCCGTCACGCCGCTGCCGACGTGGCCGAGCAGGTGGTCCGGGACCGCGGCGGTGACCTGATCGCGCTGTCGCACGACATTCACTCCGAGCCCGAACTCGCGTTCGCCGAACATCGCAGCTGCGCCAAGACGCAGGCGCTGGTGGCCGAGCGGGGCTTCGCTATCACCGCCGCGCCGGCCGGATTGGACACCGCGTTTCGCGCCGACTACGGCAGCGGTGACCTCACTGTCGCGGTGTGCGCCGAATACGACGCGCTGCCCGACATCGGACATGCCTGCGGGCACAACATCATCGCCGCGTCCGCGGTCGGTGCGGCGCTGGCGCTGGCCGACGTCGCCGACGAGCTCGACCTGACCGTGGTGCTGATGGGCACCCCCGCCGAGGAGTCAGGCGGCGGAAAGGCGTTGCTGCTCAACGGCGGAGCCTTCGACGACGTACATGCCGCGGTGATGGTCCACCCCGGACCGGCTGACATCGCGGCCACCCGGTCGCTGGCGCTGTCGGAGGTGACCGTGCGATTCCGCGGCCACGAATCACACGCCTCGGTGGCCCCGCACCTCGGCGTCAATGCCGCAGACGCGGCGACCGTCGCGCAAGTGGCGATCGGGCTGCTGCGTCAGCACCTCGGGCCGGGGCAGCAGGTGCACGGAATCGTGACCGAGGCCGGCCGGGCGCCGAACGTGGTTCCCGGGCACGCCTCGATGACGTACGCGTTGCGGGCCGTCGACAAGCAGTCCCTGCATCATCTTCAGGGCCGGGTTTTCGACTGCTTCCGCGCCGGCGCTCTGGCAACCGGATGCGAATGCGCCATCGACGCCCGCGGGCCCGCCTACGACGAACTGCGCCCAGATCCGTGGCTGGCGAACGTGTTTCGCGACGAAATGATCCGGTGCGGCCGCAGTCCCGTGCCCGCCGAGCTGGAAAGCGCGCTGCCGGTGGGCAGTACAGACATGGGCAACGTCACTCAGGCAATACCCGGGATCCACCCCATCGTCGGCGTCGAGGCGGGCGGCGCGTCGCTGCACCAGCCGGAGTTCGCTACGGCCGCGGTGTCGCCCAGCGCCGACCAAGCCGTCGTCGACGGATCGATCATGTTGGCGCGCACCGTGATTCGGCTGGCGGAAACTCCCTCGGAGCGGGCACGGGTGATGCGCGCATGAGCCTTGCCGACACCGCCGAATCTTGGCTGGCGGCACACTATGACGAATTGGTCAGCTGGCGCAGGCACATTCACGCTCACCCGGAACTCGGCCGGCAGGAGTTCGCCACCACGCAGTTCGTCGCGACGCTGCTCGCCGACGCCGGGCTCAATCCGAAGGTGCTGCCTTTGGGCACCGGCCTCACCTGCGATCTCGGACCCGATCACCTGCCGAAGATCGCGCTGCGCGCGGACATGGACGCCTTACCCATGTCGGAGCGCACCGGCGCGCCGTATACGTCGGTGGTGCCGGGCGTCGCGCACGCCTGCGGCCATGACGGCCACACCGCGATCCTCCTGGGCACCGCCCTGGCCCTGGCTGGAGTGCCGGACTTGCCCATCGGGGTGCGGTTGATCTTCCAGCCGGCCGAGGAGTTGATGCCCGGCGGCGCAATCGACGCGATCGCCGCGGGGGTGCTGGCCGGGGTCTCACGGATCTTCGCGCTGCACTGCGACCCTCGGCTGGAGGTCGGCAAGGTGGCGATCACCGCAGGGCCCATCACCTCCGCGTCGGACTCGATCGAGATCACGCTGCATTCGCCGGGCGGGCACACCGCGCGGCCGCATCTGACCGCCGACCTCGTGTATGGCATCGGCACGCTGATCACCGGCTTGCCGGGAGTGCTGTCGCGGCGCATCGACCCGCGCAACAGCACGGTCATGGTGTGGGGGGCGGTCAATGCGGGGATGGCGCCCAACGCGATCCCCCAGAACGGTGTGCTGGCGGGCACTGTGCGCACGGCCAGCCACGCCACCTGGCTGACCCTGGAGTCGCTGGTCCGGGAGACGGTGGCATCGCTGCTGGCGCCGCTGGGCGTCGAGCATTCGCTGCAATACCGGCGCGGGGTGCCGCCGGTGGTCAACGAAGAGCTCGCGACGCGGATTCTCAGCCACGCGATCGAGGCTGTCGACCCTGACGCGCTGGCCGAGACGCGGCAGTCCGGCGGCGGCGAGGACTTCAGCTGGTACCTCGAGGAGGTGCCGGGTGCGATGGCACGGCTAGGAGTGTGGTCGGGCCGTGGGCCTCAGCTGGACCTGCACCAACCGACGTTCGACCTCGACGAGCGCGCGCTGGCCATCGGGGTGCGGGTACTGGTGAACACCGTCGAGCAGGCCGCGGCCTTGCTCTAGCGGTGTGCTAGTCGCCGTGGCCGGGACCGATGTTGCGTGAGGGCCGCGTGCGCAGCGCGTGCACGTATTCCGGTGGCGCACCGGCGATTTCGGCTGCGTCGGCCATCACCCCGAGGTAGCGGGCCGACGGCAGGCCACCTTCCCACGCGTCGAGCACGTACAGCCACGCCAGCACGGGATCGGTTGTGGTGTCCGACGAGATCCGCTCCACACGACAGCGGATCTTCTTGTGGATGCCGAATTCCGAACCCTCCCAGCGGTCGAGGTTCTTCTCGTCTTCCTTGGTCATGTCGTAGAGCACCACGAAGACCTTGGAATTGGGGTCCTCGACGATGGTGGCCAACGCACCTTCCCAGCCGATGTCCTCGCCGCCGAACGTCAGGCGCCAGCCGTGCAGCCAGCCGGTACCGGCCATCGGGGAATGCGGTGCGCGCTGCAGCATCTGCTCTGGATGCATGTTCGACCCGTACGCGGCGTAGAGCGGCACGGAGAAAGAGTAGCTACCGTGAGCACTGTGGCAACCCGCATCGTGATCATCGGGGGAGGGCCGGCCGGGTACGAGGCCGCGCTGATCGCGGCAGCGCACGAAGCGGACGTCTCCGTCGTCGACTCGGACGGCATCGGGGGAGCCTGTGTGCTGTTCGACTGTGTGCCGTCGAAGACGTTCATCGCGTCGACGGGCGTGCGGACCGATCTGCGCCGGGCACCCCAGCTCGGCTACGACATCCACATCGAGGACGCGAAAATCTCGCTGACCCAGATCCACGACCGCGTGAAGCGGCTCGCTGCGGCGCAATCGCAGGACATCGCCGAGCGCCTGCGCGGGCAAGGCGTGCGGTTGATCAGCGGGCGCGGCGAGATCGTCGACGCGGTGGAGGGCATGGCCCGCCACAGCGTCAAGGTCACCGAGCCCGACGGCAGCGAGCAGGTGCTCGAGGCGGACGTGGTGCTGATCGCGACGGGCGCCAGCCCGCGGGTGCTGCCCAACGCCACGCCCGACGGCCAGCGCATCTTGACGTGGCGGCAGCTCTACGACCTGACCGACCTGCCCGACCATTTGGTGGTGGTGGGTTCCGGCGTGACGGGCGCGGAGTTCGTCAACGCCTACACCGAGCTGGGTGTCGACGTGACCGTGGTCGCCAGCCGCGACCAGATCCTGCCGCACGAGGACTCCGACGCGGCCGCCGTGCTCGAGGAGGTGTTCGCCGAACGCGGTGTGACGCTGGTGAAGAACGCCCGCGCGGAGTCGGTGACCCGCAGCGAGGACGGGGTCGTGGTGAAGATGACCGACGGGCGCTGCGTGGAGGGCAGCCACGCGCTGATCACGGTCGGGTCGGTGCCGAACACGTCGGGTCTGGGGCTCGAGCGCGTGGGCATCGACCTCGGGCGCGGGAATTACATTCCGGTGGACCGGGTTTCGCGGACCTCGGTGCCGACGATCTACGCCGCCGGCGACTGCACGGGGCTGCTTCCGCTGGCGTCGGTCGCGGCGATGCAGGGCCGGATCGCGATGTATCACGCGCTGGGCGATGCGGTCACTCCGATCCGGCTGCGGACCGTCGCCGCTGCGGTGTTCACCCGGCCGGAGATCGCCGCGGTGGGGGTGCCGCAGGCCAAGATCGACGACGGCACAGTCGCCGCCCGGACGGTGATGCTGCCGCTGAACACCAACGCGCGCGCGAAGATGTCGGGCCTGCGTAAGGGCTTCGTCAAGATCTTCTGCCGGCCCGCCACCGGCGTGGTGATCGGCGGTGTGGTGGTGGCGCCGGTCGCCTCTGAGCTGATCCTGCCGATCGCGCTGGCCGTGCAGAACGGCAACTCGGTTGCCGAGCTGGCGCAGACGCTGTCGGTCTACCCGTCGCTGACCGGGTCGATCACCGAAGCGGCCCGTCAGCTGGTGGCGCACGACGACCTGGACTGACTGCCGTTAACCTGGTGGTACTGACCAGTAACTTCAACCGGGAGTGTCTGTGATCGAGGCTGCCCCCGCCCCTGGCAACGGGCAGACGTTTCTGGGCCCACGCGAACGCGCGGTTGCCTGGGAACGGCTGGGCTCCGAGCAGTTCGACGTCGTGGTGATCGGCGGCGGCGTGGTGGGCGCCGGCGCGGCGCTGGACGCGGCCACCCGCGGGCTGAAGGTGGCGCTCGTGGAGGCCCGCGACTTCGCGTCGGGCACGTCGAGCCGCAGCAGCAAGATGTTCCATGGCGGCCTGCGCTACCTCGAGCAGCTGGAGTTCGGGCTGGTGCGCGAGGCGCTGCACGAGCGCGAGCTGTCGCTGACCACCTTGGCCCCGCATCTGGTGAAGCCGATGCCGTTCCTGTACCCGCTGACCAAGCGGTGGTGGGAGCGGCCCTATGTGGCTGCGGGAATCTTTCTCTACGACCAGCTTGGCGGCGCGAAATCGGTTCCGGCGCAGAAGCACCTGTTCAAGGCAGGGGCGCTGCGGCTGGCTCCGGGTCTCAAGCGCAACTCGCTGATCGGCGGGATCCGCTACTACGACACGGTCGTCGACGACGCGCGGCACACGATGACAGTGGTGCGCACCGCCGCCCACTACGGGGCCGTGGTGCGTGCCTCGACACAGGTCGTGGCTCTGCTGCGCGAAGGGGACCGGGTGATCGGCGTGACGGTCCGCGACTCCGAGAACGGCGAGGTGACCGACGTGCGCGGGCACGTCGTCGTCAACGCCACCGGCGTGTGGACGGACGAGATCCAGGCGCTGTCCAAGCAGCGCGGCCGGTTTCGGGTGCGGGCGTCCAAGGGCGTGCACATCGTGGTGCCGCGCGACCGGATCGTCAGCGAGGTAGCGATCATCCTGCGCACCGAGAAGTCGGTGCTGTTCGTGATCCCGTGGGGGACGCACTGGATCATCGGCACCACCGACACCGAGTGGAACCTCGATCTGGCCCACCCAGCCGCCACGAAGGCCGACATCGACTACCTCCTCGACCACGTCAACACCGTGCTGGCCACCCCGCTGACACACGACGACATCGACGGCGTGTACGCGGGCCTGCGGCCGCTACTGGCCGGGGAGACCGAGGACACGTCGAAGCTGTCGCGCGAGCACGCCGTGGCGGTGCCGGCACCGGGGCTGGTGGCGATCGCGGGCGGCAAGTACACCACCTACCGCGTGATGGGCGAGGACGCGATCGACGCCGCCAGCGAATTCATTCCGGCGCGGGTGGCGCCGTCGATCACCGAGAAGGTGCCGCTGCTGGGTGCTGACGGCTACTTCGCACTGGTGAATCAGGCCGAAAGGGTCGGCGCCTACTACGGGCTGCATCCGTATCGGGTGCGCCACCTGCTGGACCGCTACGGATCGCTGATCGGCGAGGTCCTCGCAATGGCCAGCGAGCCGGGTGCAGCCAAGCCGGAGTTGTTGGCGCCGATCACAGAAGCGCCGGTGTATCTCAAGGTCGAGGCGTTGTACGCGGTGGCGGCCGAGGGGGCGCTGCATCTGGAGGACATCCTGGCCCGGCGGATGCGGATCTCGATCGAGTATCCGCATCGAGGGGTGGACTGCGCGAGGGAGGTCGCAGAGATCGTCGCGCCGGTGCTGGGTTGGGACGAGGCCGATGTGCAGCGGGAGGTGGACACGTACATCGCGCGGGTGGACGCCGAGGTGCGGTCGCAGCAGCAGCCCGACGACGAGTCAGCCGACGCGTTACGCCAGGCGGCGCCGGAGGCGCGGGCGGAGATCCTCGAGCCGGTCCCGCTGACTTGATCACGCCGTGAGGCCTGCGCCTTTGCCGGTTCGTGACGGGCTTGGTCCGGCACGGTTGCGGGTGCGCGGTGGATCGGTGCTCGAAGAGTTCACCGCGAGGTTCGGGGCGGCCGGCGCGGCGAAGGTTCTGGCGGGCGAGGTGGTGGACGCCGACGGCGCGGTGCTCGACGCGCGCAGCGCGCTGCCGCCGGGCTCGGTCGTCTACTGCTACCGCGTGCTGCCCGCTGAGGTGCCCGTACCCTTCGACATCCCCGTGCTCTACCGCGACGACGACATCGTCGTAATCGACAAGCCGCACTTCCTCGCGACGATGCCTCGCGGCCGCCACGTGACGCAGACGGCGTTGGTGCGGTTGCGTCGGGAGCTCGACCTGCCGGAGCTGACGCCGGCACACCGCTTGGACCGACTGACTGCCGGAATTCTGCTGTTCACCGCGCGGCGCGAGATGCGCGGGCTCTTTCAGTCGTTGTTCGCCCGCGGCGCGGTGCGGAAGACGTATCTGGCGAGGTCGTCGGGTGAACTGGAGGCGCCGCAGGTGGTGCGGAGCCGAATTGTCAAGCGGCGCGGGTGTTTACAAGCCAGCGTCGAACCCGGTGAACCGAATGCGGAGACATCGGTCGAGCCGTTGGGGGACGGTCTCTACCGGCTCACGCCGCGCACCGGCCGCACACACCAGCTGCGCGTACACATGGCGTCGCTCGGTCTACCGATCGTCGGGGACCCGTTGTATCCCACCGTGCTCGACGTCGCCGCCGACGATTTCTCGGCACCGCTGCACTTGCTCGCGCACAGCATCGAATTCGACGATCCGCGCCGCGGTGCCCTGATGCGGTTCGTCAGCCGGCGGACGCTTCCGGCATGACAAGCGCCTCCGTCAGCCGGCACCCCAGCGGCGGCCGGACGTCCTCGGTCGAGGGCGATGGGCCGGCCGACGACGACTGGATCGGTTGCGATCTGCACATCGGCGCGAATAGCGAATCTCTTTGTGCAGGTTGGTATGTCGACGTGGTCAGGTCCGGTGTAATACATGTGGGGGACCCTGTGCGGGTCGAACGGGTCCAGTCTCGGCAACCAACATTCGCACCGTGTGCCTAGGGGCCACCGCGGGCGGGGCTCGTGGCCTCGACTTGTCGGTGGTGGGTGCGATGGTGTCGTTATGTCCTCGATCGCGTCGTCGGCCGTTGTTGCGGTGAGTCCTGCGCAGCGTCTTGAGGTGTTGTTCGAGGAGTTGGCGGAGCTGAGCGGTCAGCGTAATGCGATTGATGGGCGGATCGTGGAGATCGTCGCTGAGATCGATGGTGAGGGGTTGTGGGGCGCGACGGGTGCGCGGTCGGTGCCGGCGTTGGTGGCCTGGAAGCTGGGGGTGTCGTCGGCCAATGCGCACACGATCACCACGGTGGCGGGCCGGCGTGAGCAGTTTCCGCGGTGTGTGCAGGGTCTGGCCGAGGGCCGGCTGTCGCTGGATCAGGTCGGGGTGATCGCCGCACACGCAGCCGAGGGCTCTGATGAGCACTATGCGCAGCTGGCCAGCGTGGCCACGGTCAACCAGTTACGTACCGCGGTCAAGCTCGAACCGCGACCCGAACGCGAGCTGCAGCCTGCGCGGCCGCACCCGGCGCGCTCGATCATCAAGACCAGCGACGAGCAGGGCAGCAATTATCGGATCAGGCTGCCGCATGATGACGCGGCCAAGTTCGACGCGGCGTTGGCGTCGCATCTGGAGGCGCTGATCGGCGAGTGGAAACACGACCACGACAACAGCGAGCGCGCGTCAGAGACGGCCCCGCCCATGCCCAGCAGCGTCGATGCGTTCATGCGGCTGGTGGAGACGGGCTGGGACGTCGAGGCGGCGCGCCGCCCGCACGGCCAGCACACCACGGTGGTGGTGCACCTGGATGTCAAAGACCGTGTCGCGGCGCTGCATCTGGGTCCGCTGCTCACCGACGCCGAGCGCCGCTACCTGACCTGTGAGGCCACCTGTGAGGTGTGGTTCGAACGCGACGGGCAACCCATCGGCGCGGGCCGAACAACCCGCCAGATCAACCGGCGGCTGCGCCGCGCACTCGAGCACCGCGACCGCACCTGTGTGGTGCCCGGCTGCGGGGCCACCCGCGGTTTGCACGCCCACCACCTTCGGCATTGGGAGGACGGCGGCGCCACCGAGTTGGCGAATCTGGTGTTGGTGTGCGCGCATCATCACCGGCTGCACCATCGCGGCCTGATCACCATCACCGGGCCCGCCGACGCGCTCGTCGTCACCGACAACGCTGGGCGAGTACTGAGCGCCGCCTCGCTGGCCCGCCCACCAACCCAACCCCCGCCCGCGGTGCCGCCCTGTCCGGGGCCCACCGGTGAGCGCGCCCAGTGGTGGTGGTACCAACCCTTCCAACCCCAACCACCACCCACCAACAACTAGGCCTCCTCACCCCGGACCGCTCACAGCCGACAAGGCAGTGAAGCGCAAATGCTTGCCGCATCAAGCCCTTAGGTCAGGGACCTTGCCACTCGTCATTACCATGCGCGCCGATGGTGCTCATCAATGTGAGCTGAGCCGAACGCCTTCGAGCCTGCGTTGCGGGTCGAAGTAGGTGTTGCCACAACGCGAAATCATCGACTGGTGCCCACGAATGCGGAAAGATGGCTTGACATCGCTTCGATGCGGTGGTCGCGCATCATGCCGACGATGAACCCGAAGCCATTGCAACGCAAGGAGATACGATGTCAGAGCTCGAACCGACGACCGAGCAGATCGCCGCGCTTGCGGCGCGGCCCCCGGATGCTCCCGTGGTGATGGTCAATCTGCTGAAGTTCAAAGAGCCCGGCGGAGCAGAGCGCTATCGACAGTACGCACGAGAAGTGACCCCACACCTTCAGCGGGTCGGCGGCATCGTCCGCTACAGCGGAACGGCGCCGACGGTGGTGATCGGCGACGGTGAACGGCCGTGGTGGGACGCGATCCTGATCGTCGAATATCCGACGCCCGGCGCGTTCATCGGCATGGTCACCGACGAGGCATATCTGCACGTGCATGAACACCGCGCCGCTGCACTGGACCGCGGACACCTCATCGCCACATCCAAGTGGTCGATCGGTGATTGACGGCCACCCGCGGCGACTAACTTAAGGGCATGTATCTGATCACGGGGGCGGCCGGAAGGCTCGGCGGAGTCAGTCGTTGGGTCGTCGAGATGTTGATCGAGAGGGGCGAACCGGTGCGGGCCATGGTGCACCGCGAGGACGCCCGGGCACAGCGGCTGCGCGAAATCGGCGCAGAGGTGGTCATCGGGGATCTGACCAATCCGCGCAACGTCGTCGACGCAATGACCGGTGTCGACCGGATGTTCTTCAACATGAGCGTGTCGCTGGACTATCTCGAGGCGACGGCGATCGTCTGCGCGGCCGCGCGGGATGTCGGCGGCTACCAGGTAATTGTCAACATGTCGCAGATGACGGTCTCGGAAATGGGGTTGACCAGCACCGGCGAATCATTCCAGCAGTGGTTGCACTGGCTTTCCGAACAGGTCATGAACTGGTCCGGCGTGCCGGTGGTACATATCCGGCCGACCGTGTTCCTGGACAACCCGTTGTTTGCGATGTTGGTCCGCCGGTCTGTGCGGGAGCGCGGCGTGCTGCCGCTGCCGATCGGAACCGGGCGTACCTCACCTATCGCTGCCGCCGATATCGCGCGAGTGGTCGTCGAGGTGCTGCTCGATCCGGCGGACCGCATCGGCGACGTCTATGAACTGACCGGCGCAGAAGTCCTCGACATCCACGGCTTGGCCGAGCGTTACGCCCGCGGTCTCAACCGGCCGGTCACCGCCGAGGACACCCCCTACGACGACTGGGTTCGGCAGTATTTGCGCGTATCCGGCCTGCCCGAACATGTCCAACAGCACATCGCGACCATCGCGCGGCTACACCGCGACGGCCGCTACGACCGAATGAGCGACGACTTCGAGAAGATCACCGGACAGCCGCCGCAGACAGTCGACCAGTACATCGCGGCCCATTCGCAGCTGTTCGGGGGATAGCGCCCGCTGCTAGCTCTGGCAGTGCGGGCACCAATACGTGACCCGCTCGCCGCGGCGATCAGTCTGAATAGGTGTGCCGCAGCGGCGGCAGGGTTCTCCGGCGCGGCCGTATACCCATAATTCGCTGCCACGTCGGCGATCTCCGGTGGTGGTGCGGTTCCAGCGAGCGCGGTTCGCCACGAGCATGTCGTGCGCACGGGAGACCACGCGCAGCGGATCGGCAAGTCGCGACACCGGAGCTGTGGGCAAAATGCCGAACACAAAAGACAATTCGTTGCAGTAAACGTTGCCGACGCCGGCCATGACGCGCTGGTCCAGCAGTGCCGCCCCGACCGGGCGGTCAGGGTCGGCGGTCAGGTTGGCGGCCGCTCGCGCGGGGTCCCAGTCGGTGCCCAGCAGATCCGGTCCTAGGTGGGCCACCACCGACATGTCCTGGTTGCGCGGCAGGATCTCGAGTTGGCCCAAGTCGATGCCGGCGGCCTGAATGTCGTTTGTTTCCAGAACAATTCGTACCCTGTGGTCGTTCGGCCGCACGCCGCGGTTCCTGGCCGTCACCCGCCAGCTGCCGTCCATCTTCAGATGCGAATGAATGCTGGCCGGGCCGACGCGGATGAACAAGTGCTTGCCGCGGCTGAGCACTTCGTCGACTGTGTGGCCGGTCAGATCCGCGGTCGCAAACCGTGGTACCCGGACATCACAGCGTGTGAGCGTCTTGCCCACCAAGCCGTCTCGCAGCTTGGCGGCGGTCAGCCAGACGGTGTCACCCTCGGGCATCGAGCCCTACTGTCCCGCGCAAGCGCTCATCGCGCCCTCAGCCGCAGACCTCTCGGCGTCCTCGCGAATCCCGAATCGGCCAGCGCCACCGCCACATCCGTGCGATGACCGGGATCCAGCACCGGCACGCCGTCCACCCGCTCGACCACCATGCCCCCCATCCGCCCGCCGGCAACCAGGTCGGCGAGCGCGCCCGCGGCCGCCCGCTGTGCCTCGAGGTCCGACGAGAAAGTCAACAGCGAGCGCCCGCCGCGCTCGAGGAACCACACCAGTTTTCCGTCGACGAGCACGACGAGCGCGCCGGCCTTGCGGCCCGGGCGGCCTTCGCCGACGGGCCACGGCAACGCCGAGCCGTACGGGTTCGCCGGGTCGGCCGCGGCCAGCGCGACCGCGTGATAGGCGGGGTGGTCGGGGTCGACGCTGTCCTGATGCGACCGCAACCGGTCGACGGTCGAGGCGACCGCGAACTGCGCGCCGCCCAGTGACTCGACGAAGTAGCCACGCTGGCAGCGGCCCGCGTCCTCGAGCGCGGTCAGCACCTTGTAGAGCGTGGCAAATCCGCCCGGCACTCCCTCTGCGGCCACGCTGCCCTTCGTCAGCACGCCGTAGCGGCCCAACAACAGTTCAGCCGAAAAGTGCGCGCGCACAGTCGAATCCGGCTCAGGAGGCGGCAACGCCGACCATCTGCCGGCAACGGTGGGGTCCGATGCGCGGTTCTGGGCGTGCGCGACGCTGTAGTGGCTCAGCCGCGGTGCCCGCCGCCGTTGTCTATGCGCAGGCGCCGACCGCCCACGACCCGACCCGGCGAGCAAGCCCCGCACCGGCGCAAAAGTGTCACCGGTCACCCAGCCGGCCCAAACGAGCTCCCATAGTGCTTCTTTCAGCTCACGCTCGTCGCGTCCGTCGGTCAGCTGCCGAAAGAAGAAGCCACCGCCGGGCGCCAGCGTGTCGAGGATCATCCGGTGCCGGTCGGTGAAATCGATCTCGACCGGCGCGGCGAGCGACAGCGGCGCGGTGTCGGCCATGTGCAGCGTGACCCAGCCGTCGCTACCCGAGATCGCGCCGGCCCCCGACCAGACCACTTCGCCAGAGGCCAGCAGTTCGTCGAGCATCGCCGGGTGGTAATCGCGTACCCGCTGCCCAAGCACCAACGGCTCCAGGGCGGACGCCGGGACGGCGACCCCGGCGAGCTGTTCCACGACGGCTGCCACGCCATCGACGCCCGACGTGTTTCCGCCCACCTGTTGCCAGCCCGGCAGGAACCTGCCGTAGGCGGCGGTGCTGACTGGCTCGACCTGCGCGCGCAGCGCCGCCAGCGACCGTCGCCGCAGCATGCGCAACACCTCGGTGTCACACCACTGCCCGGAATCGCTTGAAGCAGAGATGAATTCGCCACCCACAAGCTTGCCGTCGACAGCCAGCCTTCTCAACACGTCCTCGGCAACGCGTACACCGAGCCCGAACCGCGCTGCCGCGTCGGAGGTCGTGAACGGGCCCCGGGTGCGGGCATACCTCCCGAGCAGCTCGCCCAGCGGGTCGGCGACCGGCTCGGTGAAGCTCACCGGGACGCCGGGCGGCACCGCGATGCCGACGCCGTCCCGCAGCCGGCCGATGTCCTCGACCGCGGTCCACCACGTCGCACCCGCATACGACACCGTCACCGCCCGGCGCGACGCCCGCAGCCCCTCCAGCCAGCCGCCCGGATCCGCCGTGGTGCTGCGCTGAGCGACCTCCTCCTCGGTGAGGGGACCGAGAAGGCGCAGCAGGTCCGCCACCGCCTCGGCGTCGCGCGCGAGTCGGTCGGTACTGAGGTGTTGCAGTTGGCGATGTGTGACGTCGACGACGTCCGGGTCGAGCAGTTCCCGCAACTCGACGCGGCCCAGCAGTTCGGCCAGCAGCGTGGTGTCCAGCGACAGTGCCGCCGCACGCCGCTCGGCCAGCGGTGCGTCGCCTTCGTACATGAACGCGCCGACGTAGCCGAACAGCAGCGACGCCGCGAACGGCGACGGGGTGGCGGTCTCGACCTCCATCACTCGCACGCGGCGCTGGTGAATTCCGGTCATCAGGGCGGTCAGCGCCGGCACGTCGTACACGTCCTGCAGACACTCGCGCACAGCCTCCAGCACGATCGGGAAGTCGGGATATTTGCGCGCCACATCGAGCAACTGCGCGGCTCGCTGCCTCTGGTGCCACAACGGTGAGCGCTTGCCAGGGTGGCGCCGTGGCAGCAGCAGCGCCCGGGCAGCGCACTCCCGGAAGCGCGACGCGAACAGCGCTGAACCGCCGACCTCCGTGGTGACGGTGGGCTCGATTTCGTCGGGGTCGAACACGAACAGGTCGGCGCCGGGCGGCACGTCCTCGGTGTCGGGCAAGCGAACGACGATTCCGTCGTCGGAGGCGGTGGGTTTCTCGTCGATGCCGTAGCGTTCGAGCAGTCGCCGACTGACCGCGAGCGCCAGCGGTCCGTGCACCCGCAGTCCGTACGGTGAGTGCAAGATCACCCGCCAGTCGCCGAGCTCGTCGCGGAACCGTTCGACCAGCAGTGTGGAATCCGTGGGCACCGCGCCGGTGGCCTCACGTTGGTCGTCGAGCAGCCGCCGCAGGTTCTCGGTGGCGTACGGATCCAAACCCATTGCGGCGCAACGCTGTCCGAACGCTTCCGGCGGAAGGCCGGCCAGCTCGCCGGTGAACGCGCCCAGCGCCGCCCCGAGCTCGGCGGGCCGACCGACGCCGTCGCCGCGCCAGAACGGCAGGCGGGCGGGCTCCCCGAATGCGGGCACCACCAGCACGCGGTCATGAGTGATCTCGGTGATCCGCCAGCTGGTGGCGCCCAGCGAGATGACGTCGCCCGGCCGCGACTCGTACACCATCTCCTCGTCGAGTTCGCCTACTCGCGAGGGCTTTTCAGAATCAGCGCCGGCGGCAAGATAGACGGTGAACAGACCGCGGTCGGGGATGGCGCCGCCCGACGTGACGGCCAGCCGCTGCGCCCCGGGCCGGGCCGTCAGGGTGCCGGTGTCGCGGTCGTACACCAGCCGGGGCCGCAACTCGGCGAACTCGGTCGACGGATACTTGCCTGACAGCAGATCCAGTGTCGCCTCGAATGCACTGCGCGGCAACGTCGAAAACGTGGCGCTGCGGCGCACGGTGTCGAACCATACGTCGGCGCTCAGTGGCTCGAGCGCGCATGCGGCGATGGTGTGCTGCGCCAGCACGTCGAGCGGATTGGCCGGCACCGCAAGGTTCTCGATCTGGCCGGCCCGCATCCGCTGCACCGTCACCGCGCAACTGATCAAGTCGGTGCGGTGCTTGGGAAACACGACGCCGCGGGAGATCTCGCCGACTTGATGTCCGGCGCGGCCGATGCGCTGCAAACCGCTGGCCACCGACGGCGGCGCCTCCACCTGGATCACGAGATCGACTGCGCCCATGTCGATTCCGAGTTCCAGGCTGGACGTGGCAACGACGGCCTTGAGCCGCCCACTCTTCAGGTCGTCCTCGACCGCGGCCCGCTGTTCCTTGCTGACCGAACCGTGATGCGCACGGGCCAAGAGCGGCTCGGCGCCGAACGTCTGACCACTGCTCATGATGTACGCCGGTGGCCCGCCGGGCACTTCGGGATTCGGCGGCCGCTCGAGGGCAATCCCGACGCGTTCGGCGTGAATCTCGTTGAGCCGCGCCGTCAGCCGCTCGGCCAGGCGCCGCGAGTTGGCGAACACGATCGTCGAGTTGTGTGCTTCGATCAGATCCGCGATGCGCTGCTCGACGTCCGGCCAGATCGTGTTGTTCTCGAGGTTCGCCATGTCAGGCACCGGCACCACCACGGACAGGTCGAACGTCTTGGCCGCCGGCGGCGCCACGATGGTGACCGGCCGCGCTGCGCCGACCAGGAACCGCGCGACCACCTCCGGCGGACGCACGGTGGCCGACAAGCCGATGCGTTGCGCCGGTTGGGGCAGCAGCGCGTCGAGACGTTCCAGGGAAAGCGCCAGATGCGAGCCGCGTTTGGTGCCGGCCACCGCGTGCACCTCGTCGACGACCACCGTCTCGACGCTCGCCAGCGTGTCGCGGGCGGCCGACGTGAGCATCAGGAACAGCGACTCGGGCGTGGTGATCAGGATGTCCGGCGGCCGGCTGACCAGCTCGCGTCGCCGCGCGGGTGGGGTGTCGCCGGAGCGCAGGCCGACGGTGATCTGCGGGTCCGGCAGGCCCAGCCGCTGCGCGGTACGGGTGATGCCGGTCAGCGGGGTTCGCAGGTTGCGTTCGACGTCGACGGCCAGAGCCTTGAGCGGCGAGATGTAGAGCACCCTCGTGCCGTCGCCGGGTTGATGCGCCAGCCGGTCGATGGCCCACAGGAACGCCGCGAGCGTCTTGCCTGACCCGGTAGGTGCAATGACCAGGGTGTTGTCGCCGTCGGCGATCGCCGACCAGGCCTGTGCCTGCGCGGGAGTGGGCGCCTCGAACGTGCCGCTGAACCACTCGCGGGTGGCGGGGCTGAAGCGGCCCAGCGGATCGGCAGAAGCGCTCACCTCACCATCGTGCCAACCCGGTACGACAAGCCGGTGCGGCGACGGGCTCTACGTGGTGGCCCGCTGTCCCACGCCGGTCGCGAACTCCTTGCCGCGCAGCCGGCCGCCCGCCGCCGGATCCAGCGGGGGAGTGGACATGCCGCTGCTGTCCCTGAGCCCGTCGAGAAAGTCGCGGATCGCGTCCAGTGCGCTGTGCGAGGGTTGCCAGCCCAGTTCCGTCTGGGCGCGCATGGTGTCCATGATCGGCAGGCTCAGGGCCAGGTCGACGAGCGCCGGGCTGGCGGGCAGCAGATGCAGGTTCCAGGCGGCGCTGACGACCGCGCGGATGGGGGCCAGCGGAAGCTTGACCGGCCGCGCGCCGAGCAAGCCGCCGAGGCTCACCGGATCGAGCACCGGGTCGGCCGCGACATTGAACGCCCCCCGGACGGGCTGCACAACCGCCAGCCGAAACGCCTCTCCGGCGTCCACGCTGTGCAGCGCCTGCAGCCGCAGGCCCGGCAGATCGGGAACGATCGGCAGCAACGACGGCCGCACCAGCGCGCCGGGCAGCAGCGGACCGGCGAACAGCCGGCGTTGCGCCGAGGCGGCTTCGCGCTTGAAGATGAAACCCGGACGCAGCCGCACAACGCGCACGTCGGGATGGTCGCGCTCGAAGGTGTCGAGCACGCGCTCCAGATACGACTTCTCCCGCCCGTACGCTGCGGTGGGCAGCGCATGAGTGGGCCATGACTCGTCGACGCCGTGGTCCTTGGGACCGGGCGCATATGCACCGACCGACGACGAGTACACCAGCGCGCCGACACCCGCGCGGGCGACCGCGTCGAACACGCGGATCGCCCCCAGCACGTTGTTGCGCCAGGTGGCCAGCTCGTCATGCGTCGGCTGGAAGAGCCACGCCAGGTGCACCACCGCGTCGGCGCCCCGGAAGTGCCGGTCGAGATCGTCGCAGGACACGTCAGCTTGCACCCATGTCGTCTTCGGTGGCTGCCACTGCGGCCGGCGGCGCGCGACGCCGACGATCCGGTCCACCCGCTCGTCGGAGGCGAGAGCTTCGACGACGCTTGTCCCGACGTTGCCTGTTGCGCCGGTGACCACCACATGCATGCCGACGGGTACCCGCGACAGGGCGTTCGAACCGCGGCGCGGTCAGCGCCGGTTGGGCACGGCGACGCGCATCAGATCCTCGGCGACCACGAGATCGCCGGAATACACCTGGGCCGCCTCGTCATGGAACCGCCGATTGTCGGGTACCGCTGGGAGAAGTGGGTCAGCACCAACCGCCGCACTCCGCATTGCTGCGCCACCATCCCCGCTTGCCGGGCGGTCAGGTGCCTTTACTGCGCGGCAAGGTTTGCGTCCTCGTCCAACAACGTCGCCTCGATCACCAGCAGGTCCACCCCGTCGGCCAGAGAGCCGGATGGTCCGTCCGTTCGCCACGATGACGCCGGATCGCTGCAATTCGCCCACGCAAGGGCCGTCGGTCCCGAAGTGGCGCAACGATTCTGGAAGCATGCGTCGGCCGTCGGGTTCGACTAGTCGGTAGCCGATCGCGTCGGCGGAATGGTCAGCCCCTCGCCGTCCCAGCGCAACAGGTAGCCGTTGTGGTTGCGATGCCGGGTCGGCACCTGGCTTGACGTGCCGAGGACGATCAGCTCACGGACCGACACGAGCCGGGCTCAGCGCGGCGGCTTGAGCGGATCGTGACCGATCGACATCAGCCGATGACGCCAATTCTCTTGTCCTGCAGTCGGGTCGAGATCGTCGCGGCGTTCGGCGTGGACACGGTCGACGACTCGGCGCATGACGTGCTCGTCGTCGTCGGTGAGGTCGACCCGGCGTTTCTGCAAGATCTGCAACACCCGTCGGCCGGTCGGCGTCCCGGACTGGTCGGGCAACTCCTCGGCGTCCTCGTGTGCCGAGCGGGTGCGCAGCCATTCGGACAACTCCCGCGATGTCATGTTCACGACGCGGTGAAACTCGTCCCACAGTTCGTCGTCGACCTCGACGTGCCGAGCCACGTGTGACCTCCCATCGTTGTCGCGTCTTCAACCCTGGTCGTACCCTGCGCCGCGCCCGTCGAATCGAGGCTCGAGTTTCTGCGTCGCAGCCGACGGGAACTCTGTGGCGATCTGTAGAGAAAGGGATATGGACGTGGCTATCTGCGACACCTGCGGCAACGAGTACGACAAGGCGTTCACGGTGAGCTGGGGGGAGCGCACCGCGACGTTCGACAGCATCGAGTGCGCCGCCGCGCAGCTGGCACCGGAATGCGCGCACTGCGGCTGCCGAATCCTGGGGCATGGCGTGGAAACCGAAGACGCAATCTTCTGTTGCGCCCACTGCGCGCGCAAGTCCAGCAACGCCGACATCAACGACCGGTATCCGACTCCCGCGGGAGGCTAGCGCCCGATGAAGATGGCGCCGGACACCGGCAACCCGCGGCGCGACCGCGCGACGCTGGCCGCGGCGGTGAAAGCGGCGGCCGTGTTCGTAGCGATCGCCGTGGTGGTGCTGCTGGCGTCGCTGGCATGGCTGAACGGGTGCAAGACAGGCACCGGGGCGGGTGCGCTCGACCGTTGCACCGCGTTGCAGCGCAACACCTTGGCGATCGGTCCGGCCGTCGTGCTCTTCGCCGGCGGCGTCTGGGCGTTCGTCCGCACGTATCAAACCGGGCGCGCCCGAGGCGGCTGGTGGATCTGGCAAGGCGCGGGCTGGTTCCTGCTGGTGCTCATGCTCGTGGTGTTGACGATGACGGCGCCGGTCGCGCTGCTGTAGCTGTTTTCGCCGAACCCGCCCGGGGTATTCGCGGTGCCATGTCGTCCCACCCGCAGGCAGACGCTTTGCGAGCGCTCGCGTTGGTCTGCACCCTCAAAGCCAGTCCGTCGGCCTCCAGCAGCGACCTGATGGCCCGACAGGTGCTCGAGCAATTGCGGCAATCCGGCGTCGAATGCGAGTCGGTGCGCGTGGTCGACCTGACCGTGCTGCCGGGTGTGGAGGCCGACATGGGGCCTGGCGACGAATGGCCGCGATTGCGGGAAAAGATCCTCGCCGCAGACATCTTGGTGGTGTCGACGCCGACATGGGTGGGCCACATGTCGAGCGTGGCGCAGCGCGTGCTGGAGCGACTCGACGCGGAGATCTCGAACACCGATGACGACGGCAGGCCGTCCATGGTCGGCAAGGTGGCGCTCGCAGCGGTGGTGGGCAACGAGGACGGCGCGCACAAGATCGTCGCGGACCTTTTCCAGGCACTCAACGACATCGGGTTCACGATCCCGGCGCAGGGCTGCACGTACTGGAACGGTGAAGCCATGCAGGGCGGCGATTTCAAGGACCTCGACCAAGTGCCCGAGGTGATCCACACAACCACCGCGGCCGCGGCGCGCAACGCCGTGCACCTGGCAGATGTGCTTCGCCGCCAGCCGTACCCGCCGTACAAGTAACACCAGGCCACCGCAAGTTTTCGGTCTCTTCTCGCCCTCTTCAAGTCGACGGATGCCGAGTATCGTCGAGGGCATCTCGATGAAGGAGACGGTGATGGGAGACACACATCACGATCCGACGGATCACTCCCGCACATATCAACCACACGCCGGCGAGTCGATGATCGACGTCTACTTCTGGCCGCGCTTTTTCCTGATCGCCGTCGGTGTCGTCGCGCTGGTCGCGTTCGTGGCGGCACTTGCCTACAAACACCAGGAACTGCTCGTCTGGGCCGCGATCACCGCGGCACTGACCGTCGGCGGGGGTGCGTCGTGGCTCAGCGTCGAGCGGCGCCGCGTGCGCCGTATCGAAGCGCGCTGGCTCGCGCAACATCCCGCCACCTCGCCGCACCGGCACGCCGCGTAACGCGCGGTGTCAGGCAGCGCGGGCAGTTTCGCATGCGCGGCGGCAGGGTAGGCCTTCTGACGAAAGCACGCCTGACACAGGGAGATTGCGCATGCCGGAACGGCAGAACGACCCCAGCGACCACGCCCGTACCGCGCGGCCGCGCGTCGGCGAAGCGATGAAAGACAATCGCAGCCTCGGCGGCTACGCGCTGCTCGGGTTGGCGGTGCTGGCGTTGGTGATCGGCATCGGCGCGGCCGCCCGGGGCGTGATGGACTGGACGATCGGTGCGGGCGCGGTCGCGCTCGTCACCGCGGCCGTCGGTGCGGTGTCGGTGTACGGCGAACGCAGGCGAGTGGCTCGGGTCGCCGCTGAAAACGCCGATCACGCAGCCACGCGCCGGCCTTAGCGGGTACCGCAACAATCGTCGAAACAGCAATGGGCCCAGTCCATTTCGGACTGGGCCCACCGCGCGTCATGAAGTTACTGGTTTGCCTCTTGGCGCTTCTCGGCCGCCTTCGCACTGCTGCGCGCCGCATCCGCTTCGGCTTCCTTCTTCGCGGCATCGCGCTCTGCCTCGGCCTTGTCCTGCTGGGCCTTACCCTCACGAACCAGGTCATCGCGGCCGGTCACCGTCCCGACAGCTTCCTTGGCCTTGCCCTTGACATCTTCGACGACGCCCCGGATGGCTTCTTCGGGCCCGCTGTTCTCCGCCATTGACTTCCTCCTTGTTGGATACCTTCATGCGAGCGCGACCGCTCGGCGCTGCGGACGATGGCCTCCCATCCCGCGACGACAGACGTCCTTGCCCGTCGCTGCCTGGCTATTTCCCGCGACCCTTCGGGACTAAACCTGACGCCCGAGCGCAGCCGGCAGCCGCGCCGAATACCTGCGGAAATTTGGGCGCAGAGTGATCGAATTCATCTCCACTCGCGCCACGTCCTCCCACGCCGCCAGGAACGTGCCGCGGTGACGCCACCGCAGAATTCGTGCGAGCAACGCCGGTCCGTTCACAGTGGTGCGTTCGTAGCCGAGATAGGCCGATCGGCTGTGCGGGCTGACGACGAAGCCGAGAAGGTGCGTGGGTACCTGCTGGTGGTCGTCGGGCGGTGCGGCCAAGCGCACGTCGACGACCGTGCCCAGCCGATGTGACTGCTCGTCGTATACGTCGCAGCCCAAGAGATCACTCAGGAGCATGGCGGCCTCCCGGAATCCGACCGATCACGTTGTCTCGCAGCCAGCGCTCCACCCACGTGGAGTCGAAGTCTTCCAGCGTGACCTTCAATGTGATCACCGTGGTGAGCTTTTCGACGAGCCCCCAGTCGATGTAGGTCAGTCGAGACTTCGACGGCCGGCCACCGAAGATCCGTGTCGCCAGCACCGGCCCGGTGACCAGGTGAGTCACCGCGGGCGGTGGTGTGCCGCGTGGGATGTCCTGGCCCACAGGCAGATTAGCCAACACGATGTCGTCGACGGTGCCGGACGGCACCTCGTGGATGTCGTGAATCTGGCGGTCCAGAAGCTGAAGTCGTGCGTCGATGACGCGTCCGGGCCAGTGTTTGGCGGGCAATTCCCCCACAGTTCTCGTCATTCCCCGGCTCCCGTCACGATCATCAGCGGTATCGCCGCCACCGACGCGGCGATGATCACCACCAGATACACCATTGCCAACGCGTTGGTGAGCTTGCCGTTGACCCGGTCACCCATGTACTCAGGGTCGTTGGCCACCAACAGAATCGGCAGATACGTCAGCGGCAGCGCGATCGCGGAGAACACCACCGAGTACTCGGTCACCATCACCGGATCCACACCCGTGGCCAGCACCGCGGAGCCGATGACCAGTGCCACGATCATCACGACGTGAAATCGCGACGCCTGCGAAGGCCTGCGGAACTTTCCCCACGGCCAGCCGAAGAACTGGGCGAGGGTGTAGCCGGCCGACAGCGTGGTCTCCAGCGCCGCCCCGAACGTGGCGGCGACGACGCCGACGATCACGAATGCCAGCGCCACCTTTCCGCCGGCCAGCACCGCCGGCGTCACCATCTGCGAAAGGGACGTCACCTCAATGGCTTTCGGGGCGAAGACCAGGGCCGCGCACGCCGCGATGGACAACGACAGCACACCTCCCAGGGGAAAGCCCACAAGCACGTTGAGCCGAGACTTACCCAGATCGTCTTCGGACCAGCCTTCCTCGACGGCGCCGGAGGAGAAGAAGAAGACCTCGTACGGCGTCATCGCCGCCCCGAACAGAGCGATTGCGAAATACCAGTACGTGGCCGCCGACTCCGACTGCGGGATCACCGGCGCCAACGCCTGGTTGCCGAGATCGACCCAATTGGGGTGTAGCAGAAACACACTCACGGCGAACACGATCAGGGAAAGCCCGGCCAGGCCGGTGACGTTCTCCATGGTCTCGAATTTCACCCGCCAGATCACCAGCCATACCGCGAAGGCGGCGACGGGTATCCACAGCATCGGGCCGACGTCGGTGGCTAGCTGCAAAGCCAGCGCGACACCACCGATTTCGGCGGTGATCGTCATCAAGTTCACGAAAAACGACGCGCCGAGATTGGCCAGCGCCGCCCGGGCTCCGAGTCGGTCGCGGATGATCTCGAAAGTTGCCCGGCCGCTGACCGCGGCGACCCGGCCGGCCATCTGGGCGTACAGACAGATGCCGAGTACGCCGACGGGAATCACCCACGCCAGCGCAAGACCGAATCGCGATCCGACGACGGAGTTGGTGACGAGGTCGCCGATGTCGAGGAAGCCGCCGATCGCCGTCAGGATGCCCAACGCAACGGCGAAGATCTTCTTCATCCGCTCACCGCCGACAATCGGTCCGTTGCGTCGGCGAGACGTTGACGTGCAACGTCGAGGGGCGTCGGGTCGACGCCGAGGACCACAGCACCGGCGGAGGTGAGCGCCGTGACCGCGCCGGTGATCGCGTCGAGCAGCGCGTGCTGACGGCGCAGGTCGTCCTCGCGGGTGGCCGTGAGTCCGGCAATTCCCTTGTAGCTCTTGGTCGCTTCGTCACGCGCGTCGGTCAGCTGCACGCTGGCCAGCTGGCGTGTCGACTTGCCGGCCTGCCACAAGTCCAGCGCCAGAATGCCGGTGCGGGCGGCCGACTCGCATTGCGCTTGGGCGCGGGCGAGTTGTCCGGCCATCCCGTCGCGAATCGACGGGCAGCCGCGCACCAGTACACCGAGCGCTACGAGAACGACGAGCAGCAGTGCGGCTTTTCGGATTCGCCGCCACCGGTGCGCCATCGCAAACTAACGGTCGACGTCCCAGTCGTCGGCATCAGGCGCGGTGGTGCGCTGGTCTTGCCAGTCGGCCGGGTTCGCGTCCTCAGGCGGTGCCTCGGAAGCGATTTCGCTGACCTCGGTGGGTTCGAAGTCCTCCGAAAGGTTCGGTGTGCGGCCCACCTCGAGGCGCTGCTCGACAGCGTCGGCGACCGGGGTTTCTTCGTCGATCGGATCGTCAGGTGGCAGTGCAGAGGTCACCCGTCGAACCTACCCCGCCGCGCACAGTGGCCAAAACGCCAGTTGTGACGAACATCTGCCCGGCGTTTTCGTGGGGCGGACGAAGGGTACGCGCCCCACCATGACTTCACTGTGGTTGGCCAACCGTGCGCAGGCGCCGTGGGTGGCAAGCACCCTCGACGGCAACCGATCCGCCGACGTCGTCGTGGTAGGGGCCGGCATCACCGGACTGATGACGGCCGTGCTGCTGGCCCGCGCGGGCAAGGACGTGCTGGTGCTCGAGGCGCGCACCGTCGGATCGTGCGCGACTGGCAACACCACCGCGAAAATCAGCCTGCTGCAGGGCACTCACCTCTCCAAGATCATCCAGCGTCACGGTGTCGAGACGGCCAAGGCATACGTCGACGGCAACCGCGAGGGGCAAGAGTGGGTGGTGCACCACTGCGAGACCCACGGGGTCGCAGTACAGCGGGAAGACGCCTACACCTACGCCCAGTCCGGCAAGGGCGTGCCGTCGGCGCGCGCGGAACTGAAGGCGTGCGAAGCCGTGGGCTTGGGCGCGAAATGGGATGACGACGCCGACGTGCCGTTCCCCTACCACGGCGGTGTGCGGCTGCCCGACCAGGCGCAGTTCGATCCGATGCCATTCTTGGATTCGCTGGTGGCCGAACTGCAGGATCGCGGCGGTCGGCTGGTCGAGGGGGCTCGCGTGCGCAGCGTGTCCAGCCGCCGCGGGCTCACGCTGCGGGTCAACGGCCCCGACGAAGACGAAACCGAGGTGCGGGCCGGGCAGCTGGTGCTGGCCACCGGTATTCCGGTCCTGGACCGCGGCGGGTACTTCGCCAGGCTGAAGCCCAGCCGGAGCTACTGCCTGGCGTTCAAGGTGCCCGGCACCATCACCCGACCGATGATGATCTCCACCGACTCGCCCACCCGCTCGGTGCGGTACGCGCCCACGCCCGAGGGGGAGCGGCTGATCGTGGGAGGCGCGGGCCACCCGGTCGGGCGCAAGAAGAGCCCGTCGAAGGCGCTGGAGGAGCTTTCGTCGTGGGCGCGTCTGCACTATCCGGGCGCGGTGCAGACTCACTTCTGGTCGGCGCAGGACTACACGCCCGTCGATCAGCTGCCGTACGTGGGGCCGATCTTGCCGGGCAACGAAAGCATCTTCGTCGCAACAGGATTCAACAAGTGGGGGATGACCAACGGAGCGGCCGCGGCGCTAGCGTTGTCCAGCCGCATTCTGGGCGGCCGCATGGACTGGGCCAAGGCGTTCGCCAGCTGGAGCCCGCACGAGCTGTCCGGAATCACCACCGCGCTGCAAGCCAACCTCGAGGTCGGTTTCAACCTCGCGAAGGGCTGGATCACGCCGCTCACCCGGGCGGTGCATCGGCAGCCCGGCGACGACGAGGGCGGGGTGGTCAGCGGTCCACCGTGGCACCTGGAGGCGCGGTGTGTGGTCGACGGGGTCGAGCATCGCGTCTCGCCGGTATGCCCGCACCTCGGCGGGATCGTGAACTGGAACGACGCCGACAAGGCGTGGGAGTGCCCGCTGCATGGGTCCCGGTTCGCGCCGGACGGCACGCTGCTTGAAGGTCCCGCGACCCGCGACTTGACCCGCTCGAGCTGACACGGCTTTTGTTTACCTACAAGTGACTCCGGGAACCACTTGTGGCGTGGCGACAACTGCACAGGCTCGCAGCATCCTGCTGTGGCATGTGCACGGTTCGTGGACCGAGTCGTTCGTGTCCGGGTCGCACCGCTATGTGCTGCCCCTGACTGACGATCGCGGCGCCGACGGTCGCGGGCTGTGCGGGCGCCGCTGGCCGCGTGCTCGGGAAGTCCACGTCGACCGGCTCCGCGACGAGCCGGTGGATCTTGTGATCCTGCAGCGGCCGCACGAGTTGGAGCTGGTGACGCAGTGGCTGGGCCGGCGCCCCGGGGTCGACGTGCCTGCCGTCTACGTCGAGCACAATGCACCCCGGCCGTCACCTACCGACAGTCGCCATCCGGTCGCCGACCGGTCCGACATCCCGATCGTGCACGTCACCGAGTTCAACCAGTTGATGTGGGACAACGGCGTCGCGCCGACCACTGTCGTCGCCCATGGCATCGCCGATCCCGGCGAGCTCTACACCGGCGAGTTCGCCGCGGCTGCCACGATGATCAACGAGCCGCTGCGCCGCAACCGCGTGGTGGGCACCGACCTGTTGCCGGCGCTGTCCGCCGACGTGCCGGTGGACGTGTGGGGCATGGGGACATCGGAGCTCGGCGACCGGCTCGGCGGCCAGATACGCGGGCACGGCGACGTCGCGCCGCCGGCGCTGCATCAGCAGGTCGCCCGACGCCGGGTGTATCTGCACACCGCGCGGTGGACATCGCTGGGGTTGTCGCTGTTGGAGGCCATGCATCTGGGCATGCCGGTGGTGGCGGTCGCATCGACGATGGCGCCGCTATGCGTGCCCAGCGAGGCCGGTGTGGTCAGTGCCGACGTCGAGGCGCTCGCCGACGCGGTCAGGTTGTACGCCAACGATCACGAGGCGGCGCGGGCGGCGGGCAAGTCGGCCCGCGAGTTTGCGCTCGGTCACTTCGGTCTCGACCGTTTCCTGCGCGACTGGGACCGCGTCGTGGACAGTGCATGCGCCGGGCGAGGGGAAGCGTGAAAGGGGAGCACTGCCAATGAGAATCGCCATGGTCTCCGAACATGCCAGTCCGTTGGCGGCGCTCGGCGGCGTGGATGCCGGCGGTCAGAACGTCCACGTCGCCGAGCTGTCGGCCGCGTTGGCCCGTCGCGGCCACGAGGTGCTGGTGTACACCCGTCGCGACGATCCGGGGTTGCCGGAGCGGGTGCGTGCACCGGCCGGCTACACCGTGGTGCACGTGCCCGCCGGCCCGGCCACCGTGCTACCCAAAGACGAGCTGCTGGAGCACATGGGCGTATTCGGCGACTTCCTGGCCGATCAGTGGCTCACCGAACGCCCCGACATCGCGCACGCTCACTTCTGGATGTCCGGTGTCGCAACGCGGCTGGCCACCCGCCGGCGCGGCGTGCCGATGGTGCAGACGTTTCATGCGCTCGGCGTGGTCAAGCGCCGTCACCAGGGCCAGCAGGACACCAGCCCACCCGGCCGCTTACGGCTCGAGGAGCTGCTCGCCCGGCGCACCGACTGGGTGGCCGCGACGTGTACCGACGAGGTGTTCGAGCTGGCGCGGCTGGGCCGGCCGCGGGCCCGCACCGCGGTGATCCCGTGCGGGGTCGATCTGCGGCACTTCACGCCCGACGGGCCGCGCTGGGAGCGCACCGACCGCAAGCGCGTGGTCACGGTCGGAAGGTTCGTGCCGCGCAAGGGATTTGACGTTCTCATCGAGGCGATGGCCTCGGTGCCGGATGCGGAGCTTCTGGTCGTCGGCGGTCCGGACGCCAGCCGGCTCGGGGACGAACCCGAGGCGGTGCGTCTGGCGAGCCTGGCCGAATCGCTGGGAATCGGCGACCGGGTGCGGTTGTGCGGCTCGGTGTCGCGCTCCGAGATGCCGGCGGTGTTGCGCTCGGCGGACGTGGTCGCGTGCACGCCGTGGTACGAGCCGTTCGGTATTGTTCCGGTCGAGTCCATGGCATGCGGCGTGCCGGTGCTGGCGACGGCGGTGGGCGGCATGCTCGACACCGTGGTCGACGGCGTCACGGGTGTGCTGGTGCCGCCACGCGATCCGCGGGCCTGCGCCGAGGCGCTGTGCGAGATGCTGGAAGACCCTGCGCGACTGGCGGAGTGGGGCGCCGCCGGGCGCCGACGGGCCGAAGCGCGCTACTCGTGGGACCGCATCGCCGCGGACACCCTCAAGGTCTACCAGCGCATGACCGCCACCTCATCCCGGCGAGCGCGCGTGTTTGCCCGCCGACACGCCGAGTAGATGCGGACGCCAGTGCACGCTCGCGGCTACTCGAGTGTGCGGACTCTGCGTTCGAGATCCTCGGGCAGGTGACGGCGCTGGGCAAGCGCCGCCGGCAGCCGAACCAGCGCCTCGGCGGTCGCCTTCGCATGCGCGGAATCGGCCGTGGCACAACGCAACAGACGTGCCAGCGCCGACGTGCAGCGGTCGGCCGGCCGACGCATGCACGCGGTAAGGAACTCGTTGCGCAGAACGCGCGCGTCGCGAGCTGCGCTGGATCCACGGACCTTCGACGGCTGGTGGCAGGCTCTGACCTGCGGGCAGTAGCACAGATCCCAGCCCGCGGCGGCCAGATCGAGCGCCAGCAGCGTCTCCTCGCCGTAGATGTGCAGCAGCGGGCTGAATCCACCTACTGCCAGGAACGCGTCGCGCCGCACGATCGCCGAACAACATTGGAAGCCAAGCACACTGGGCCCGGGCAGACCGTCCTTACGGCCCAGCGGGCTGGCTGCGAGCTCGTCGCTGAACGCGTCGCGACGACCCGACGGCCATACCGTGGTCTGCGCCGCGATCAGCGCCAGCGTGGGGTGGTCGTCGAAGAGTTGCTCCGCGATCTCCGTCGCGCCGGGCTCCCACCACGAATCGTCGTCGCAGAACGCCACGAACGGTGTCTCGCAGGCGCTGACGCCGATGTTGCGGGCCGCGGCGCCGCGATTGCGGTCCAGCGGAATGAGCCTGATTCGGCCCCTGCCGGCTTGAGATCTGCCCAGCGTCCGCACCATGTCGCAGGTATGGTCGTCAGAACCGTTGTCCACCACGATGATTGGGCACGCGAAGCCCGACAGCAGCCGGCCGATGGTGGGTTCCAGTTCGTCGGCGCGGTTGTAGGTCGCGATGACGAACGACGTCCTCGGCTGCTCCATGCCCCGCATCTACCCGGCGGCCCTGCGGCGGAAACCGCTCGTTTGGCCGATTGCGACCTGGGTATTTGAAGAGGATGCGGGAATGGCGTTCTGTATTGGTCACGGGAGGAGCGGGCTTTCTCGGCACCCACCTGTGTCTGCGGCTGCTCGACCGCGGCGTCGACGTGGTGTGCGTCGACGACCTGTCCACCAGCGCCCCGGCCAACGTCGACGATCTCAAACGACAGAGCGGGCTGCAGTTCGTCGAGCACGACATCACCGAGGCGTCCGACGACCCGCGACTGAACCGCCGCTTCGATGCGGTGTTTCACCTCGCCTCGCCGGCGTCGCCGCCGGACTACTTGCGCCTGCCGATCCAGACGCTGCGGGTGGGCGCGCACGGCACGTCGTTGGCTCTCGAAATCGCCGAGCGCAGCGGCGCACGGTTCGTGCTGGCTTCCACCAGCGAGGTGTACGGCGATCCGCTGGAGCATCCCCAGCGCGAAAGTTATTGGGGCAACGTCAATCCCATCGGTCCGCGCAGCGTGTACGACGAGGCCAAGCGGTTCGCCGAGGCGATGGTGTTCGCGCACCACCGCACCCACGGCGGCGACGTCGGCGTCGCGCGGATCTTCAACACGTACGGCCCTCGAATGCGTGCCGACGACGGCCGCATGGTGCCGACGTTCTGCCGTCAGGCGCTCGAGAACAAGCCGATCACGGTGGCGGGCAGCGGTCAGCAGACCCGATCGCTGTGTCACGTCGACGACACGGTAACGGCTTTGCTGGCCCTCGGAGACTCGGACATCACCGGTCCGGTGAACATCGGGAACCCGACCGAGATGACGGTGCTCTCGGTGGCCGAAATGATCCGCGAGCTGGCCGGCAGTTCCTCGCCGATTCATTATGTGCCTGCGGCACAGGATGATCCGCAACGTCGCTGCCCCGACATCCGACTGGCCCGCGAACAGCTGTCGTGGGAGCCAAAGGTGCCGCCGTATCAAGGGTTGGCCGAGACCGTCGCATGGTTCCGTGACCAGGATGTCCAGGCGCTATCCGCACCTGCCAACGGGTAGCGCCTGCTGTTTAACCACTTCTCGCTTGGGTATGTCTTTGGACGTCTAACGATCGAGCCGACGGCAATCCACAATTCATCAGGGGGCATGCGTGCGCATCCTTGGCGTCAATGCTGTGTTCCACGATCCTGCGGCCGCGTTGGTGGTCGACGGGCAGATCGTGGCTGCGGCCGAGGAGGAACGGTTCACCCGCCGCAAGCACGGCAAGCAGGCGGTCGCGTTCTCCACCTGGGAATTGCCGACGCAGTCGGCGCGATGGTGCCTGCAGCAGGGCGGTATCTCGGCCGCGGACCTCGACGCCGTCGCCTACTCCTATGACCCTGCGCTGGCCGAAGTGCCCGGCGGCCCGATCGCCGGGCAGGACCGCGACTGGGAGTACCTGCGCACGCTCTACGCGCGGCGCGCGCCGCAGTTCCTGGCGGCCGCATTGCCGGGACTGGACCCGGGCATCGTCCGTCACGTCCGTCACCACGTCGCGCACGCGGCGTCGGCGTCGCTGGCGTCACCGGAACCCGACAGCGCGGTGCTGGTGGTCGACGGCCGCGGCGAGGCGACGTCGATGCTGGCCGGCGAGTACCGCGAAGGCAAGCTGGATATCCTTGCCGCGCAAGAACTTCCGCATTCGCTGGGCCTGCTGTACGAAAGCCTTACCGAGCACCTGGGTTTTAAGCGGTCATCTGACGAATACAAGGTTATGGCGATGGGCTCCTACGGGCGCCCCGCCTATGCCGAACGGCTCCGCGAACTCGTGTACGCCTGCGGCGATGGCACATTCCGCACCGAGCCCGTGGACTGGACCGAGTTCGCGCCGCCGCGTGATCCGCACGCCACCGATTTGGACCCTGCGCACGCGGACCTGGCCTGCAGCGTGCAGCGGGTGCTCGAGGAAGTGTTGGTGCAGCTGGTGTCGTGGCTGCGCGGCCGAAGTCGCTCCGACACACTGTGCCTGGCCGGCGGGGTCGCACTGAATTGCGTGGCGAACTCGCGGCTGTATCGGGAGGGCGGCTTCGCCGACATCTGGGTACAGCCCGCGGCGGGCGACGCAGGTACGGCTCTCGGGGCCGCGCTGGCCGTGGCCGCCGAACACGGTGAACCGATCGCTCCGATGCCCTCGGCGTCGCTGGGCCGCGGCTGGTCCGACGCCGAAATCGCGGCGATCCTCGACACCGCGGACGTCGCGTATGAGCGGCCCGACGACATCGCGGTGGCGATCGGGGATGCGCTCGCCGACGACCAGCTCGTCGGCTGGTTCCAGGGCCGCGCCGAGTTCGGCCCACGGGCACTGGGAAATCGATCGCTCTTGGCCGATCCGCGCCACGCCAAAAACCTCGAGCGGATGAACAACGTGAAGGGCCGCGAGCAGTTTCGGCCCGTCGCACCGATGGTGCTCGCCGACAGAGCGGCCGAAATCTTCTCCGGCGGTCCGATTCCCAGCCCGTACATGCTGTTCGTGCACGATGTCGACCCGCAGTGGCGGCAACGTATCCCGGCCGTGACCCACGTCGACGGCACCGCCCGCATCCAGACCGTCGACACGGACAAACCGGTGCTGCACAGAATGATCAGCCACTTCGCGTCGCGCACCGGGGTGCCCGTCGTCGTCAACACCAGCTTCAACACCGCCGGACGGCCGATGGTCGACAGCCCACGCGATGCGCTCGAGTGCTTCGGAAGCTCACCTATCGACGTGCTGGCCATGGGCCCGTTCATGATCCGGAGACATCGGGCGTGACGGGGTCAGTTGCGGTGGTGATCCCGACGATCGGCCGAGAGTCGCTGGGCCGCCTGCTCACCGCGCTGGATCAAGGCGCAGGACCCAGGCCCGACGCGGTGGTTGTCGTCGACGACCGCGCCGCTCCGGATCATCCGCTTCCGTTGCCGGACACCGGCTTACCGATCACGGTCCTGCGATCGGGTGGGCGGGGACCCGCAGCCGCCCGCAACGCCGGATGGCGTGCGAGCGCGGCCGACTGGATCTGCTTCGTCGACGACGACGTGGTAACCGGTCCCGACTGGCCCGCGCAGCTGGCCGCGGACATCGAGAATGCGGACCCGTCAGTCGTGGGCATCGAGGCGCGGATCAGCGTGCCAGCGCCCGAGGGACGGCGGGCCACCGACGACGAGCGCCGCACTCTGCAACTTGTCACGTCGACATGGATCACCGCGGATCTGGCGTATCGGCGCTCGGCGCTGGTGGCCTGCGGCGGTTTCGACGAACGCTTCCCGCGGGCGTACCGCGAGGACGCCGACATCGCGTTGCGCATGCAGCGCATCGGCCGCATCGTGCGCGGCTCCCGCGAGACGGTGCATCCCGTCCCGCAGCGCACGCCGTCGATCATGGCGAGTGTGCGGGCGCAAGCCGGCAACCGTGACGACGCGCTGATGCGGCGCAAGCACGGCCGCCACTGGCGCGCCAAGATCGGCGGGAACAGGGGGCGGCTGCGGCTTCATGCGGCCACCACCTCAGCAGGAATTCTGGCACTGGTCGCCGCATCGGCCGGCCGTCGCAAACTCGGTTTGGCGTCTGCGGCAACGTGGTTGGCGTTGACGGTGGAATTCGCGGTGCGGCGCATCTTGGCCGGCCCGCGCACGGCCCGCGAAGTGACGGCGATGGCGGTCAGCAGCGTGCTGATTCCGCCGGTCGCGGTGGCGCAACGGCTCTGGGGTACATGGCTGTTCCGGCGCGCGCATCCCGAACCGCCGTTGGCTGTGCTGTTCGACCGCGACGACACGCTGATCGAAGACGGCCCCTATCTCAACGACCCCGACGGGGTGGTGCCCAAGGCGAACGCCCGCCAGGCGCTGGGCCGGCTGCGCAAGCACGGCCTGCTGCTGGCCGTCGTCACCAACCAGTCCGGCGTCGCGAAGGGCTTGATCAGCGACCAGCAGTTGCAGGCGGTCAACGCCCGCGTCGACGAGCTGCTGGGACCGTTCGACACCTGGCAGGTGTGCATACACGACACCGATGACGGGTGTGAGTGCCGAAAGCCGTTGCCCGGCATGGTAATTGCCGCCGCCACCGCATTGGGTGTGGACACGCGGCACTGCGTGATGATCGGCGACACGGGCGGCGACGTCGCGGCGGCGCAGGCCGCACGCGCCGACGCCATCCTGGTGCCGACCGAACGGACCCGGCGAGAGGAAATCGCCGACGCGAAGGCGGCGGCGCACGTAGCGCATTCGCTGGAGGAGGCCGTCGAGCTGGTGCTGAGGCGGGTGCGGTGATGAGCGGGTTGCCCGAAGAAAAGAAGCCAACCCGTACCGCACTGGTGGCCCGGCTCGACAGCACCGGTGATGTGCTGATCACCGGTCCCGCGGTGCGCGCCGTCGCCGCGAATCACGACCGCGTGGTGTTTCTGGCCGGCCCGCGCGGCAGTGAAGCGGCGCGACTGTTACCGGGGGTCAACCGTGTGGTCGAGTGGGCCGCGGCGTGGGTGGATTTCGACGCTCCTGAGCTTTCCGCAGACAGCGTGCAGCAGCTAGTCGCCACTATCGCCGCCGAAAAGCCCGACGTGGCACTGATTTTCACGTCATTTCACCAGTCGCCGCTGCCGCTGGCGCTGATCTGCCGCATGGCCGGCGTGCCCTGGGTCGGCGCAATCTGCGAAGACTATCCTGGAACACTGCTGAATCTTCGCCACCACGTCGCGGCCGGCATCCCCGAACCCGAGCGTGCGCTGTCGCTGGCCCAAGCCGCGGGTTGGCACCTGCCTTCCGGCGACGACGGACGCTTGCGACTACGAGCGCTGCCGCCGGTGCCGGCGCGGCTGGCCGCGGTCACCGGTCAGGAATACGTGGCCTTCCATCCCGCGGCCGCGGTGCCGGCCCGCAGCCCGTCGCCGCATACGTGCGCCGAGATGGTGCACGCGCTCGCGGTGGCGGGGCATCGCGTCGTGGTCACCGGCACCCGCGCAGACCGCGAACTGACCGCAGCGGTGGCCGGCGAGCACGCCCACGATCTCGGCGGCCAGACCACGTTGGCGGAGCTGGCCGCGGTGTTCGCGGGTGCGCGCGCCGTGGTGGCGCCCAACACCGGCCCCGCCCATCTCGCCGCTGCGGTGGGCACACCCGTGGTGTCGCTGTTCGCGCCGGTGGTGCCCGCGCAACAGTGGAGCCCGTACGGCGTGCCCGTGGTGCTGCTGGGCGATCAGCAGGCACCGTGCCGTCTCACCCGGGCGCGCCGGTGCCCGGTTCCGGGGCATCCCTGCCTGGACGGAATCCCTGCCGCTGAGGTGGTTGCCGCAGTAGCCCGAATCGCAAGCCGAGGTGCAGCATGATCGACAAACATTTCGCCGACCTGGTGAGCGCCGCCGCGCAGGTGCGGCCCAGCGCGGCGCAACTGCAGCAGTGGGCACAGCACCTCGCCGACGTGTTCGCGGCGGGCGGGCGGCTGATGGCCTGCGGCAACGGCGGCAGCGCCGCCGAGGCGCAGCATCTGACCGCCGAGCTGGTGGGTCGCTTCAAGGACGAGCGAAAACCGTTGTCGGCGATCTCTTTACATACGGACACGTCCGCGCTGACCGCGCTGGTCAACGACTACGGCGCCGAGGAGATGTTCGCACGCGGCGTGCGGGCCCACGGTAGGCCGGGTGACGTGCTGGTCGCACTGTCCACCAGCGGCACCAGCCCCAACGTGCTGGCCGCCGTCAAGGCTGCACACCAGGCGAAGGTGACCACGTGGGCGCTCACCGGGCCGGCTCCCAATCCGCTGGCCGCGATGAGCGACGACGCGATCTGTGTCGAAGCGCCGTCCACTGCGACTGTGCAGGAGATGCACCTGGTGCTGATCCACGCACTGTGCATCGCGCTGGACGAGTTGCTGCTGGGTCCCAAGGCGACCGTATGAAACCGATTGTGGTCATTGGCGATTCGATGCTCGACGTGGACGTCGACGGATCGGCACGGCGACTGTCACCGGAGGCGCCGGTGCCGGTGGTGGAGCCGGACCGCATCTGGCACCGCCCCGGCGGCGCGGGTCTGGCCGCGGTGCTGGCGGCGCGGGCGCACCCCGACGTGGTACTGGTGACCGCGACGGCGGACGACGCGGCGGGGCGCTCCCTGGCCGGCCTGTTCGCCTCCGAACATCCCGAGATCCGGGTGGTCGCGCTGCCGCTCACCGGCACGACGGTCAGCAAGGTCCGCATCCGCGCGGCCGGGCAGTCGGTGGTGCGGGTGGACCACGGCGACGGCGTCGCGGCCGCCGACCCGCTGCCCGCCGAGGTTGCCGACGTGCTGCGGACCGCCGCGGCGGTGTGCGTCGCCGACTACGGACGCGGCGTCGCAGCGCATCCGCAACTTCGCGACGTGCTGACCGGTCTGGCCGCGGACGTGCCCGTGGTGTGGGACCCGCATCCCCGCGGGGCGGCGCCCGTTGCGGGCTGTGCGCTGGCCACACCGAATGAGACTGAAGCACAACAGTTTTCACAGAGTGCCCGCACCCACAGCCGGATCGCGGCCGCCCTGCGTGAGCAATGGCGCACCGACGCGGTGAGTGTGACACTGGGTGCGCGCGGAGCGTTGTTCTCCGACGCCGAGCACGTCGTCAAACACGTGCCGGCACCGGCAGTAGGCGGCTGCGGCCGCACCGACACCTGCGGCGCAGGTGACCGGTACACGGTTGCGGCAGCCATTGCACTCGGCGAGGGCAAGGATGCCCTCGCCGCCACCGCCGCAGCCGTCGACGCGGCCTCGCGGTTCGTGGCGGCCGGCGGCGCCGCCGGCGTGTCGAGCGCAATGCCGATGCCGTCGGAATTCGGCATGGCGCCCACCACAGCCGCCGTCACCGGTATGCCAGCGGTGCTGGCGCTGGCCGACAAAGTGAGGCAGCGCGGCGGCACGCTGGTGGCCGCCGGAGGGTGCTTCGACCTGCTGCACACGGGCCACGTCCGGCTGTTACGACGCGCCCGCGAGCTCGGCGATGCCCTTGTGGTGCTGATCAATTCGGACGAGTCGGTCCGGGCGCTGAAGGGGCCCGGACGGCCCGTGGTGCCGGCCGCTGACCGGGCACGGGTGCTGGGCGCGCTCGCGTGCGTGGACGGCGTCGCGATCTTCGACGAGGACTCCCCGGCCGCCGCGCTGGAGCGGCTGCGGCCCGACATCTGGGTGAAGGGCGGCGACTACACCGGCGTCGAGCTGCCCGAAGCCGACGTGGTGGCCCGGCACGGCGGCGAGGTGGTGCTGCTGCCGACGGTCCCCGGCTATTCGTCCTCGAAGTTGATCGAAGCCACCCGCTGAAAGAGCGGCACCGAAGGAAGGCATACGCATGACGCAATCCGGACGACTCGGCAACGTGCTGATCACCGGCGGCGCATCAGGACTGGGCGCGGCGACCGTACGCGCGGTGCAGCGCCACGGCGGCAACCCGCTGGTGATCGACCTTGTCCAACCGACCGGCGACATCCCTTGGGCCTGGGCCGATCTCGCTGACACCGAGACGGTGCACTCGGCCGTCACCGAACTTGCCGAATCCGTCGACGGCCAACTGCACGGCGTGTTCACTGCCGCGGGCACCGACAAGTGCGGGCGGCTGGACACCGTTGCCGCAAAGGATTGGGAGCGGGTGCTGCATGTCAATCTGCTCGGCACCGCGGCGGTGGTGCGCAGCGCGCTGCCATACCTGAGAGCCAGCCACGGCCGGATCGTCACGTGCGCGTCGACACTGGGCATCAAGGCCGTCAGCGACGCGACCGCGTACTGCGCCTCGAAGTTCGGCGTGGTCGGTTTCACGCGGGCGTTGGCCGCGGAGCTGGCCGGTGACGTCGGTGTCACGCTGTTGATCCCCGGCGGCATGGCCACCGCGTTCTTCGACGGCCGCGACGAGCAGTACAAGCCGCCGCCGGACGCAAAGCTCAACGATCCCGACACCGTCGCCGAGACGGTCGTGTTCGCGCTCAGTCAGCCGCAAGGAAGCGAAATCCGGGAGATGGTCGTGTGCTCCTCAGAGGAGTCGTCGTGGCCGTGACCCTGACCGATCCCGGCGGCATCGTGCTGGTGCTACGGGCGCTCGGGCTCGGCGACCTGCTCACCGGCATTCCCGCGCTGCGTGGTCTGCGCAGAGCCTTCCCGGTCGCGCACATCGTGTTGGCCACTCGAGCCGATCTCGCACCGCTCGCCCTGTTCAGCGGCGCCGTGAACGACGTGCTGCCGACCGCCGGACTGGGTGAATTGCGGTGGGACGGACCACCACCGGAGTTGGCGGTGAACCTGCACGGCCGGGGACCGGAAAGCATCGAGGACCTGTTGTCGACGCAGCCGAAACAGCTTGTCTCCCATCGCAACTCGGCCTACCCGCGAGTGTCCGGTCCGCCGTGGCGGGAAGAGCTGCATGAGGTCGACCGCTGGTGTTCGCTACTCGGCGCAGCCGGCATCGCCTGCGACCCCGAAGACCTCGGGCTCGGGCGTCCAGCCGGCTACCCGTATCACGGCGACGTCGTCGTCATCCATCCCGGAGCTGCCGCCGCGTCGCGCCGTTGGCCACCCGACCGGTTCGCCACGGTCGCCGCGGCCCTGCACGCCGCCGGCCATCAGATTGTCATCACCGGCTCGGCGGCCGAACGCGAGCTGGCCGGTGCCGTGGCCGCGCAGGCTGGACTCGACGAAAGCGCCGTTGTCGCAGGCGAACTGGACGTACTGGGCATGGTCGCGTTGATCGCTGACTGCCGGCTGCTGATCTGCGGTGACACCGGCGTCGGCCACATCGCCACCGCGACCGGGACGCCGTCGGTGCTGTTGTTCGGGCCGACGCCGCCGAGCCGCTGGGGACCGCGCGGCCGGGGCCCGCACATCACACTATGGGCAGGCGACCGTGGCGACCCGCACGCGGACCGCCCGCATCCCGGACTGCTGCTCATCACCCCCGCGCGGGTTCTGGACGCATGCCGCTCGATTCTGCCGGAGGCGGCGTGATGGCGATTGCGGTGGGTGTGGTGGGTGCCGGCTACGTCGGGCTGACCAGTGCAGTGTGCTTGGCGGCGAAGGGTTTCGACACGGTGTGCGTGGATAGCGATCCCCGCCGCGTCGAACAACTGTCGCACGGAGTCGCGGTGATCGACGAGCCTGGGCTCGACGAGTTGCTGACCTCCGGCCTCGGCGGCGACACGCTGCGGTTCGCCGACGACTATCGTGCGCTGGCGGACCGCGACGTGGTGTTCGTCTGCGTGCCCACGCCGACGAATCCCGATGGCAGCGCGGATATTTCGGCGGTCGAGTCGTGCGCTGACGAGTTGGGCGAGGTGCTTGCGCCAGGGGCGGTGGTGGCAGTCAAGTCCACGGTGCCCGTCGGCACCTGCCGGGAGCTGAGCGGGCGCTTGGGCGACCGCGGCATCGTGACGGTGTCCAACCCCGAGTTCCTGCGCGAGGGCCACGCGATCTACGACTTCTGCCACCCCGACCGCGTGGTGATCGGCCTGCCCGACGGTCCGCGGGCACAGCGGGCCGGCGACCTGCTGGCGCGGGTGTATGCCGGCGACACCGACACGGTGCTGCGGATGACGCTGGAGAGCGCCGAGTTGGCGAAGTATGCCAGCAATGCCTTTCTCGCCGTAAAGCTTTCGTATGTGAACTCGCTGGCCGAGTTGTGCGCGGGTGTGGGCGCCGACATCGAAGACATCGCCCGCTGCATGGGTGCCGATCCGCGGATCGGCCCCGCGTTCCTGATGCCCGGACCGGGCTGGGGTGGCTCCTGTCTGCCCAAGGACACCGCCGCTCTGCTGCACACCGGACGCTCCCACGGCATCCCTATGCGCGAAGTGGAGTCGGCTCGCGCCACCAACGAGGCACAGCGGGAACGGATCGTGACGACCCTGCGCCGACGGCTCGGCCGTCCGCTGGCCGACGTGCGGATTACGGTGCTGGGTTTGACGTTCAAGGCAGGCACCAGCGACATCCGCGAGTCGCCCGCCTTGGCCATCTGCGGGGAGTTGGCCAGAAGCGGGGCACAGGTGACGGCCTACGACCCGCGACTGGAGAGCATCGATCGCCGAAGTGTTCCGGTGCCGACCGCCAGCGACCCGTATGTCGCCTCCAAGGACGCCGACGCGATCCTGGTACTCACCGAATGGCCCGAGTTCGCAGAGCTCGACTGGCCGGTCATCGGGCGCAACGCCGCCGCGGGCGCGGTCGTCGTCGATACCCGAAACCTGTTGAGCGGCAGGACCATAAGCAATTCGGAGCTGACGTATGTGGGTAACGGGAAAGTGGGCGGCTACTAGCCGGAGACGGTCAGGGCCAGTACCGCGACGTCGTCTTCCACACCCGGGCCGAGGTGCATCAGCAGCGACCGGATGTCGTCGACGATGCGATCAGCGGTGGTGGGGCTGCGCGCCGACGCGAACGTGACCAGCGCGCCGTCGTCGTCGAAACGGTCGGTGCCGGTGCCGGTGCGCGCCTCGGTCAGCCCGTCGGTGTAGAGCACCAGGGTGTCGCCGGTGCCGAGGTGAAGGCGACGGTGCACCAACCGCACGTCGGCGAGGATGCCGAGCGGCTGGCCCCCCGCCGTGCTCAGCTGCTCGACACCGCCGTCGCCGCTCAACAACAGCGCCGGCGGATGCCCGCCGCTGGCCAAAGTGACCTCGAAACCGCTGCCGTGGCGCGTCATCACCCCGAAGATCACCGTGCAGAACCGGACATAGCCCTCGAGCGGCTCGTGCTCGAGCACGCTGTTCACATTGCGCAGCACCGCGATCGGTTCGTCGTCGAGCACCGCCGCTGTGCGCAGCGCGTAGCGGGCCATCGACGTGACGGCGGCCGCCTCGGCGCCCTTGCCGCAGACGTCCCCGATGAAAAACGCCCACTTGTGGGGCGAGAGCGGGAACAAGTCGTAGAAGTCACCGCTGACCTCTTCGGCTGAAGCGGCGTGATAGTAGGCAGCAGCCTGCAGGCCGTCCGGCGGCCGAAGTGCCGACGGCAGCAACGAGCGCTGCAGTGTCGTGGCCAGTTCGACGGCGCGCGCGCGTTCCTGCTCGGCCCGCGTGCGGGCGGCCAGCAGCTCTTGCTCATACGAGCGGCGCTCTTGCGCGTCGAACACGGCGATCCGGATACGTGCCGGCCGCCCGTGATCGTCTGCTCTGACGTTGGCCGACAACAGGACCGGCAGCCGGCGGCCATCGGCGGCCACCAGTTCCATTGCCAGACCGCCGATTTCGCCGTTCATTCGCAGCAGCGGGGCGAAATGTGTCTCGTGGTGGATGCGGCCGCCGACCGTGAACAGGTCGGTGTAGGGCCGGCCGATCAGCGTGGCGGCGTCATAACCGAGCCACCGCGCCAAGGTGGCGTTGACCGCGGCGATGCGGCGGTCGGCGCGTGCGACGAGGTATCCGCACGGCGCGTTGGCATAGAGGTCGTCGACGTCCTCGCCAAGCTCATGGAAAGTCACGGCCGGGCTGCGAAGGCCGCGATCGCGGCGGCGGTCGCCTCGGGCGCGGTGAGCTGAGGACAGTGGCCGGTCGTGTCCAGAGTGACCAGCGTGCTACCGCCGATGTGCTGGTGCACATATGCTCCGACGGCACGAGGTGCGATCGCGTCGTCGGCGCATTCGAGCACCAGGGTGGGCAGTGGCACCCTGGCCAAGTCGGCGCGGTTGTCGGACAGGAAGGTGGCTCGGGCGAACACCCGAGCACAATCCGGGTCGGTGCGGCAAAACGTCTCGGCCAGCTCGTCAGCCAACTCCGGGCGGTCGGGCGCACCCGTGATCACTGGCGCCATCGCATGCGACCAACCCAGGTAGTTGGTCTCCAGTGACGCGAGCAGTTCGTCGATGTCGGCGCGGGAGAAGCCGCCGTGATAGCCGTCGTCGTCGAGGTAGCGCGGCGACGGTGCCACGAGCACGAGCTTGGCGAATCTGGCCGGCTCGGCGGCGACCGCCAGCACCCCCATCATCGCGGCCACTGAATGCCCGACGAATACGACGTCGTGCAAGTCCAGTTCGCGCACGATCTCGAGGATGTCCGCGGCGTAGCCGGCCAGCGACGAGTACCGGTCGGGATCCCACGCCGCCGGGTCGGACCGGCCGGACCCGACGTGGTCGAACAGAACGACGCGAAACTGCGGCGCCAGTGTGGCGGTGACGAACCGCCACAGGTTTTGATCGCAGCCGAAGCCGTGCGCCAGCATGACCGTCGGCCCGTCCGGCGAGCCCACGATGTTGATGTTGTTCCTCGTCAGGAGGTCCACGAGGTCATCGTTTCACGTTGCGGCGCCAAGTGGGCATGAGGTGGCGGGACAGTGAAGACATACTACTTGCAATTCATATGCTTGACCGCGGCAACGCCGCGAAGGACGCCGCCGGCTGGCACATGTGCCTCGACGTGCTCGACGATGTCGCCCGCGGCACCGATCGCCCGCGGGTGGTCGGCCGGGACGCTCAACAGCACGGCTGGGAAGCGTTGCGGGACAAGTACTCTGAAGCACTTGTGGGCTAGGCGCCGGCCAGCTGTCGCCGTCTCAATGCGCCAGCGCGGCGGGGGCCGGCTGGTCGTCCGCGGTTTTCGGCGGGGTGCGCGGCAGCCACAGCGCCGGGATGTAGGCCAGCGCGACGATCGCCACCACCACCGCGAACACCACGGTGTAGGCGTGCGACAACTCGTGGGAGACCACGGTCATGAAGTCAGGCCGGCGTACCGCGTCCGGAATGAGCGCAGGATCGACCGGGGCGTTGCGGCGGGCGGCGTCCTCCTGCAGCGCCTGCAGCCGGTTGGCGGCCGTCAGAGTGGCGCTGCTGTTGATCTGATGGGTCAGGATCACCGACGTGATCGCGGTGCCGATGGAACCGGCGACACGCTGGTTGACATTGATCAGGGTGGATCCGCGCGCCACCTGATGAGGGTTCAGCGTCTGCAACGCTGCCCCCGACAGCGGCATCATGGTGCAGCCCATGCCCATTCCGACGGCCAGCAGTCCGATCAGCAGCAGGGGGAAGTAGTCACGCTGGGTCCACACGCCATAAGCGAACGTTCCCATGCCGGCAACCATCAAGGAAATGCCAAGCAGCACAATCCGTTTCGGTCCGTCACGGTCCATCAACCGGCCGGCGATCGGCATTGTCAACATCGCGCCGAGGCCCTGGGGGATCAGGTGCAACCCCGACTGCAGCGGCGTCTGGTGCAGCAGCTGCTGAAAGTAGCTGGGCAACAACAAGGTTGCGCCGAAGAACGCCGCCGCGAAGAACAGCATGGCGAGGTTGGCGACGGTCACCAGCCGGTCGGCGAAGAGCCGCAGGTCGATCAGCGGATGGTCGGTGCCGCGCAGCGCGTGCAGGACGAACCCGGCGATCAACACGATGCCGATGATGCCGGGAATCCAGACTTGGGCGTCGGTGACCGAGCCGCGGTCGGGAAGTGAGGACACGCCGTAGAGGAAGCTCGCCAAGCCCGGAGACAGCAGCAGCATCCCGACGAGGTCGAATGATTCCGACGGCGACGGTTCGTCTTTGGCGAACACGACACCGGCCAGCACGAACGCGACAACGCCGATCGGAACGTTGATCAAGAAAATCCACGGCCAGCTGTAGGAGTCGATCAGCCAGCCGCCCAGGATCGGCCCGCCGACTGGTCCCAGCAACATCGGCACACCGAGCACCGCCATCAGTCGGCCCAGCCGTCTAGGGCCGGCCTCGCGCGTGAGGATCGTGAACGTCAGCGGCATCAGCATGCCGCCGCCGAGACCCTGGATCACCCGGAAGACGATCAACAAGGTGATCGTGTGAGCCATTGCGCACAGCAGGGAGCCGCCGGTGAACAGCACGATCGATCCCATGAACAGCCGCTTGGTGCCGAACCGGTCGGCGGCCCATCCGGTGAGCGGGATGACAGCGGCCAGCGCCAGCGTGTAGCCGGTCATGGTCCACGCGACGACCGCCTCGCTGGAGTCGAACTGCTCGATGAACGTGCGCTGCGCGACGCTGACGACCGTGGTGTCCAGGATCGTCATGATCGCAGCCAGCACGCAGACCCCGGCGATCTTCAGCAGCCCTGCGTCGAGCCGATCGGGGTGGTCGGCCTCGGTTCTGGCGCGGCTCTCGGCGTGTACCACGACGGGCAGGTTAGCCAGGTAGTTAGGCCGCTAAACTTCTCCGCCGCTAGGCGTGGATCACAGCAGACCGAGTAGCTGCAGGTCCGTCGCGTACTTGACGATGATCTGCGGCGTGACGTGCGGAATGTCCTTGTCCGGTCCGATCTTTGCGTCCTGCACCGCCGCGCGGAACTTGTCGGTGGGTGCCATCGACCCGCGCAGCGGCTTGTCGGGGTGCTGGTAGTTGTGCAGCAGCGGCAGCAGCGAGGCCTGTCGCTGGCGGTCGGGCAGCGCACGCAGCGCGGTGTCGAACCGCTGCAGCCACGTCGCGTAGTCGCCGACCCGCTGCACCGGGTAGCCCGCCTCGATCAGCCAGTCGACGTACTCGTCGAGCCCGATGCCGTCGTCGTACGGGTTCATCACGTGGTAGGTGTCGAACCCGTCGCCCGCCCGGGCGCCCAGGGTGGCGATCGCCTCGGCGATGAAATCGACTGGCAGCCCGTCATAGTGGGCCCGCTGCCGATTGCCGTCGCCGTCGAGTTCGTAGAACGACTCGGGTGCGATACCGGTCGCCACCAGGCTCAGCATCAGCCGGGTGAACATGTCGGGCAGGTTCAGCTGGCCGGCGTAGCGGGTCTCGGCCAGGATCATGTCGCAGCGGAAGACCGCGACGGGCAGACCGCACAGGTCGTGTGCCTCCCGCAGCAGCACCTCACCGGCCCACTTGCTGTTCGAGTAGCCGTTGGCGTAGCTGTCGTCGACCTTGCGGGTCGCGCTGATCACCCGGATGTCGGCGTCCTCGGTGAACTCACCGGGCTTGATGCCGGCGCCCACGCCGATGGTCGACACGTAGGTGAACGGCTTGAGCCGC
Source organism: Mycobacterium sp. NGS35 (assembly GCF_059812855.1). Lineage (NCBI taxonomy): Bacteria > Bacillati > Actinomycetota > Actinomycetes > Mycobacteriales > Mycobacteriaceae > Mycobacterium > Mycobacterium sp. NGS35. The sequence goes on along the minus strand of NZ_JCALDL010000001.1, from coordinate 255,926 downwards.
GCGGTCAGCGCAAGCCGGATCAGCTCGGCGGTGCCCAGCGCATTGGGGCCGAACAACTGGCTGTACGGCAGCACGTGGTTGACCAAGGCGGCCGGGTCGACGATCACGTCGACCGTCTCGGCAAGGCGATGCCAATCTGGCTGCGCCAGGCCGAGATTGGGCTCACCCTTGTCGGCAGCCAGCACCTCCAGGTGGTCGGCGGCCAGCTCGCGGTAGTGGCGCAGCAGTTGCGGATCCCCGCTGTCGAACGTCTTGTCCAGCCGACGGCGCGCATCCTCGTCGGACTTCCCGCGAACCAGGCAGATCACCTTGCCGTCGACCAGTGCCATCCGCTCCAGCCACTCCAGCGCCAGGTAGCGGCCCAGAAATCCGGTGGCCCCCGTCAGCAGCACAGTGCGCACCTGCGGCCTGGGCCGGGGCATTGTGGCAGCGGCGGACAGCGTGGCGTCGTCGATGAACTTGTCGAGCGTCAGGTCGCGCGCATGCACCTCGGTGGCGTCGCGGCCGTGCACCGACGCGAACGTCGGGCGCTTGCTGCCTTGCCGTTCGGCGGTGATGTAGTCGGCCAGCGCAGCGAGGTCGGTGGCCGGGCTGACGATTACGCCGACCGGCACGTCGACCCCGAAGATCTCGTGGAGCAGGTTGGCAAAAGTCAACGCCGACAACGAGTCTGCGCCCAAATCGGTGAAGTGAGCGTCGGGGGACAGGTCGGCTGCGGCCGAGCCCAGCAGCGCACCGGCTGCCCGGGTCACCGTCTGAAGCGCCGGAGCGTCGGCGCCGCTGCGCCGCAGCTCGCGCAGTTCGTCGGCCTGACCTTCGGCCAACTCGGCGTAAAGCTGCTCCAGCCGTGCGCCGTAGCGTTCTCGCAGTTGAGGCCGCGCCAGCTTGCGGATTCCGGTCAGCAGACCGTTCTCCAGGCTGAAAGGCGTTGTCTCGACGATGAAGTCACGTGGAATCTTGTAAGACTGAAGTTCGGCGGCCTTGGCGACCTTCTGCAGCGAGTCGGTGATGGCCGGCTTCAACTCGTCGATTCCGTAGCGCGCCAGCGCATCCTCGGTCGGCACGATCACCGCCAGCAGGTACGAGCGGGCGCTGTTGCCGTAGACGTAGATTTGACGCACCAGCGGGCTGTCGCCGAACGCCGCCTCGAGCTTCGACACCGTGACGAATTCGCCCTGCGACAGCTTGAGCACGTTGTTCCGCCGGTCCACATACTCCAAGTGGTCGGGTGCAATTTCCGCGACGATGTCGCCGGTGTGGTAGTAGCCGTCCGCGTCGAACATCTCGGCGGTGACGTCGGGACGCTTGTAGTAGCCGGGAATCAGATCTTCTGACTTGATGAGCAGCTCGCCGCGTGGATGAGGGCGATCGGTGCGGAAGTAGCCGAGTTCGGGCACGTCGGCGAGTTTGTAGTCGATCACCGGTGGTCGCTGCACCTTGCCGTCGACGAACACCCCGCCCGCCTCGGTCGAGCCGTAGCCGTCGACGAGGTGCATGCCCAGCAGCGCTTCGGCCCACGCCTTCATCTCCGGTGACATGGGCGCCGAGCCGGTCATCGCGGTGACGTAGCGGCCGCCGATGACATCGCGTGCCAGCTCGGCCATCACGTCGGCTTCGACGGCGGTTTCGTCGGCGCCGGCCGCGAGACGGCGGTCGACTTCGCTGCGGAATTGCTGATACAGCATGTCCCAGATGCGCGGCACGAAGCTGAGTTGGGTGGGACGCACCAGCGCCAGGTCGTCGAGGAACGTCGACAGGTCGCTCTTGGCGGCGAAGTACACAGTGCCGCCGTTGCCCAGCGCGCCGTAGAGGATGCCGCGGCCCATCATGTGGCTCATCGGTAAGAAGCTCAAGACGATCGACGGGGCGACGGCGTGCTGACCCCAATTGGCGCGTGCGGCGCGCCGCCAGCCGTTGGCCACCAGCCGCTCCGGGTACATCGCGCCTTTCGGAGCGCCGGTGCTGCCTGACGTGTAGATGAGCAGCCGTAGCGGATCGTCGTCCTCGAATACCGCCGGGGGCACGTCGGAGAGCTTCTCCCCACGCTCGATGACCTCGGCCAGTGTGGACAGCACAGTGCGGCTGCCGGCCTCGGCGAGCGTTGCCTTGGCGGCGTGGAAAGCCTCCCGTTGCTCGTCGACCTGCGGGTGGAAGTCGAAGACCACCAGCCGCTGCGGTGCGTGCCCGGTGAGCACGAGTTCGACGGCGTCGGCGAGGTAGTCGATGCTGGATGCGACCACCACCGGCTCGGTTTCGGCGACGATGGGCCGCAGCTGCTCGACGGCGGCGCTCGTTTGCAACGGAACCGCAACAGCGCCAAGGCGAATCAGCGCGACGTCGAAGATCGTGTAGTCCACGCTGGTGAAGCCGAGCATCGCTACGCGGTCCCCGGGCGAGACAGGTTGAGCCGCAAGTTCATTCGCGATGGCGGCCGCTCCTTCGGCCAGCTGCCGGTAGGTGACGTGCTCGAAGCGGGGGAGAAGTTGGATCGAAGTGCGGCCGGTGTGCGGATCGGTGACGTAGTCGACGGCGCGCTGGCCCAGCGCGGGTCGATCGGCGTACCCGTCTGTCACTGCCTGCACGATCTGCGGTAGCCGTAGCCCTGGCTGCTCGATCGCGGCGTTGACGGCCTCGCTGGGCCGCGCGTCGGCGAATTGCTGGTCGGTGGCGTAGAGTTCGGCGATCCGGCGCTCAAGGCGCTGTTCGGGGGAATCGGTCGACATCACAATCCTCTATGGGGCTCGAGACTTATGGACGCGTTACGCGCAACTCGGTGAACATTAGATAGGTTAACTATATTCCGCGTCGACGGTCGAATCCCAGTCGTGTGACGAACAGCACGACGCCAGAGTCATTGCGGCTCAAGGCGGTCCGCAAAACGGCGAAAGACCCCAGGGACACCTGGGGTCTTTCGCCGTTGCTAATTGCTTACCGTTGAGCTGAGCGCTCGCGCTTCTCCTGGGTCTTGGCGGTAGCCCGGGCCTTCTCGGCCTGCGCTTCCTTCTTGGCCGCATCGCGCTGTGCATCGGCCTTGTCTTGCTGAGCTTCGCCTTCACGGACGAGGTCGCCCCGCCCGAGGATCGAACCAACGAATTGTTTGACCTGGCCGAGGACACCTTCGATGATGCCGCGGATGGCCTCTTGCGGACCCGACTTGTGATCAGCCATGACGTTTCCTCCTCATTCGGCGTTCAAGAGGGAGGATTCCCGGCAAGCGCGCCGACGAAAAGTGAGATGGGTCTCTTTGCCCGACCGAGCCGGCGCGGCCGAGGTTGACGTGCCGGGCTCAGCGCCCCTTCTCGATCCGGTGGATCAGCTGGCAAGTGGCCTTCTCGATCATTTCCTGACGTATCGACTGCGAGCGGTGCCGCTGGGCACGCCGGATCGCCGGCGCAATGGTCAGGCCGTCCTCGTACGCCTGTACCACCCTTGGGTCGACATACGACGCCCGCGCCACAGCCGGGGTGTTGCCTAGTTCCCCGGCGACCACCTTCATCACGGCGGCTTCGGCGCGCTTGCGCGCGGTCTTGCTCGTCGGCTCCGGCGAGTGCGCGAACGCCTCCGCCGCCAGCACAGTGCCGTGCCATGTCCGCAGGTCCTTGATGCTGTACTCGTCGCCGACCAGCTCGCGGAAGCGGGCATTGACGTCCTCGGCGTGCATCTCCACCCATTCGCCGTCGTCCGTGCGGTACACCAGCAGCCGCGGATAGGGACTCTGCGCGCGCATCAGCGACCGCACGGCACGCACCACAAGCGGGTCCTCGATCTCGATCGTGCGCTGCACGCCGCTCTTGGCGGGATAGTCGAACTCGACGCTGTCGCGGCGCACGCGCACATGCTCGCGGCGCAGCGTGGCCAAGCCGAAACTCCCGTTTTCCTGGGCATATTCCTCGCCGCCGGCGCGGAAGTACCCGCGGTCCAGCAGCCGCTGCGCGACCCCGAGTACCCGGGCGCAATGCAATCCGCGCCCACGCAGATCGGCGACCACCTGCATGCGCCAGTCCGGGAGCCGCTTGGCCAGGCGCAGCGTGCGGTCGTACTTCTCCTCAGCGCGCTCCTGTTGCCAGCGCTGGTGGTAGATGTACTGCTTGCGACCGGCCGCGTCGGTGCCGACGGCCTGAATGTGGCCATTGGGGTACGGGCAGATCCAGACGTTCTTCCATGCGGGCGGGATGACGAGACCGTCGATGCGCTCCAGCGTTTCGGAGTCGGTCACCGGATTGCCGTCGGAGTCCACATACGAGAACCCGCGGCCTCGGCGGATGCGTCGCACACCTGGGCCGCCGACGGTGGTTCGACGCAGCCTCACGCAGGTCTTCCTTCCACTGAGAGCTACGCCTCAAACGTCGCCGTTTAACTGCTGGTTAACGCCGGGTACCCGGGGCGGTGATGAACGAGATCGAAGCGATGACACGACGTCTCCGGCGCCGGTCATCGCATCTGCGGCATGAGGTCCACGACCACTTCCGCGTAGACACCGATCACCAGCAAGCCCAGAACCAACGCCACGACCCCCACTACCGCGGCGACGCTGCGAAGCGTCTGCGACGCGGGAGGGTCGACCTCGGTCGGTGCGGGGTGATGCACGGCGGGGTAATACCCTCTCTGGTGCGGTTTCATTCTCGCTCGAGAGGGTCGTCGTGACGGATGGCCAGCGGTGGAAGGGTATTCTCATGCCGATGCCAGGAGGCCAGATGTCCGAGGCTGACGACCACCCTGTGCCGGCGGCGCACGGCCTGCCGGTTGAATTCCGAGTACCCGCCCGGCTGGAGAGCCTCGCGGTGATCCGGGCGCTCGTGACCGCGCTCGGCACTCTCGAGGACCTGGATCTCGACGCCGTGGCCGACCTACGGCTGGCGCTCGACGAGGCGTGTACCGCGTTGATCCGCTCTGCGGCGCCTGACTCTCGCCTGACGGTGACCGTGCGTCCGCGTGCGCATGACCTGTGGGTCTCCGTGTCGGCACCGTGCGTCGAAGACAATGTGCTGCGGCCGGGAACCTTCAGTTGGCACGTCATCAGTTCGCTCACCGACGACGTGGAGACGTTCCGTGACGGTGCCGACGTCACGGGCCCCGGACGCGTCTTCGGGATCACGATGACCGCGAGACGGCTGGATTCCACCAGGTGAAAGAGAGTTCGTCACCACGAACCCGTTCTGAATACGCCGACGTACCGGAGATGTTCCGGGAGATGAACTCCCTGCCGGCGGACTCGCAGGAACGGGAACGGGCCCGGGAGAAGATTGTGCGGCGGTGCATGCCGCTTGCGGAGCACATCGCGCACCGCTTCGACGGCCGGGGCGAACCGCGCGAAGACATCGCGCAGGTGGCTCGCCTCGGACTTGTGAACGCGGTGAATCGGTTCGACGTCGAGTGCGGCAGCGACTTCGTGTCGTTCGCGGTGCCGACGATCATGGGCGAAGTCCGCCGCCACTTCCGCGACAACAGCTGGGCGGTCAAGGTGCCCCGCCGGCTCAAGGAGTTGCATCTGCAGCTCGGCAGTGCCACTGCCGAGATGTCGCAACGGCTGGGCCGGGCGCCGACACCGTCAGAGTTGGCCGCCGAACTCGACCTTGACCGCGAAGAAGTGGTCGAGGCTCTGATCGCGGGGAGCGGCTACAACACGCTGTCCATGGACAGCGGCGGAGGCGGCGGCGACGAAGACAGCCCGCCTCTCACCGAGACGCTGGGTAGCCACGACGCGAACCTCGACCGCATCGAGAATCACGAGGCGCTGCGGCCGCTGCTCGACGCGCTGCCGGAGCGTGAGCGGACGGTGATCGTGCTGCGCTTCTTCGAGTCGCTGACTCAGAGCCAGATCGCCGAACGGGTCGGGATCTCACAGATGCATGTTTCGCGGCTGTTGGCGCGGACCTTAGCCCGACTCCGTGACGAGTTGAAATAAGCTGCGAGCCCGCACTGGGTCTGAAAAGCCTTGCAGCGCTTCGGCAATGGACGACACCACGGGCAAACGTGCCTCTCTGTCGCACACCCGCAGCAAACGCAGCACGGCATGGCCGGGCACCAGCGCCCATTCGATGCCACTGCGCTCGCAGTTCTCTGCGATGTCGAGGAGGCATCGAATGCATTGTGCACCAAGGAAATTCAGCTGACTCAGGTCCATCACCAGCGGCCTGTGCTCGCTGGTGCTGCGCTGGGTGAATTCGGCGAGATGGTGGATGTTGGACGCGTCCAACTCCCCGGTGGCCGCAATTACGATCGCGCCGGCATATGGGTGGGCGGCTAAGCACACCCCGGCGGCGGAAAACTGGGCGAGATAGCCGGACCTCCCCGTGGTGGAGAGTTTGGCGTTGTGAACAACAGTCATTGACGACCTCATCTGTTCGAGGGTGTCGCATAGGGGCGGAGCGGCCGGGCACTGGCCCCACGAGCAGGGAGTTCGAAAAACCTGCGCCACCCGAGACGTTCCGCTCAGGCTGTGAACTCAACCCTGCGCCTGACACTACTACCGCACTGACGGGGTGACAACCAGAAATGATGATGGTCGGTCGTCTTCTTAGGGTCTTATCAGCAGCGTGCAATCGTGGCTCAATTGTCCGAATCCATCGTCCTGTCTGAACGCGAAAGCTCTGCCCCGCCGATAGTTTCCTGGCCAGAATTGCCTGATTAAGCGGGGCGAGCCAAGCGGCGGAAACCGGCGTGTTGCTGGCCGACATGCTGACGACCGCGCCGCGAGCCCGTATCTGAAGAACCGTCCGTGGATCTCGGTGGGTCCAAATGCGCGTGGCGTTGTGCCAGTGGTGATTTCGGCATTTTCAGGGCGTTGGCACTCTGCGGCCTGCCCGGGTGCCGACATGCGACCTGTGCGCGGCCGAAGCCTGCGGGGTAGCGCTCAGCGTGGCGGGACTCAGCCGCGCTGGGCACTCGCACCTGATGCGCTAGAAACCAAGCGCGCCAACGTGTGTGGCCGCTACTTGATCTCCGCCAGCACGGTTCCCTGGGTGATCGCGGCGCCAGGCTCGACGGCCAGCCCGGTGACGGTGCCGTCCTTGTGGGCGGTCACCGGGTTCTCCATCTTCATCGCCTCGAGCACCACGATCAGATCGCCGGTGCTGACCTCCTGGCCTTCTTCCACCGCGACCTTGACCACGGTGCCCTGCATCGGTGCGGTGACCGCATCACCCGAGGCGGTACCTGCACCGCCGTGCGAGCCGCGTTTGCGTGGCTTGGGCTTCTTGCGAAGGATGCCGGGGCTCGCACTGCTCGCAGCGGCGCCATTACCCAACGCAAGATCGCCCGGCAGCGACACCTCGAGCCGGCGGCCGCCCACCTCGACAACCACCTTCTGCCGTGGCAGGCTCTCGTCCTCGTCGAGCGGTTCGCCGCCGGTGAACGGCTCGACGGTGTTGTTCCATTCGGTCTCGATCCAGCGGGTGTGCACCGAGAAGCTCTCGCCGTCGCCGATGAACGCCGGATCACTGACCACCGCGCGGTGGAACGGGATCACCGTCGCGAGGCCCTCGACCTCGAACTCGGCGAGAGCCCTGCGCGCGCGTCGTAACGCCTCGTCGCGGTCGGCGCCGTACACGATCAGCTTGGCCAGCATCGAGTCGAACTGGCCGCCGATCACCGAACCGGTCTCCACGCCCGAGTCCAACCGGACGCCGGGGCCGCTTGGCGGATGGAACTTGGTGACGGGGCCTGGGGCCGGCAAGAAGTTGCGCCCGGCGTCCTCGCCGTTGATGCGGAACTCGATCGCGTGGCCGCGCGGCGTCGGGTCCTCGGTGAGGTCCAGCTTGTCGCCGTTGGCGATCTTGAATTGCTGCAGCACCAAGTCGATGCCTGCGGTTTCCTCGGTGACCGGATGCTCGACCTGCAGCCGGGTGTTGACCTCGAGGAACGAGATTAGGCCGTCCTGGCCGACCAGATACTCGACGGTGCCCGCGCCGTAGTAGTGGGCCTCCTTGCAGATCCGCTTGGCCGACTCGTGGATCTCCTTGCGCTGCGCGTCGGTGAGGAACGGCGCCGGCGCCTCCTCGACCAGCTTCTGGAAGCGGCGCTGCAGCGAGCAGTCGCGGGTGCCAGCGACGATCACGTTGCCGTGCTGATCGGCGATCACCTGCGCCTCCACGTGGCGCGGCTTGTCGAGGTAGCGCTCGACGAAGCACTCGCCGCGGCCGAACGCCGCCGTGGCCTCGCGCACGGCCGACTCGTAGAGCTCGGGGATCTCCTCGATGGTGCGGGCCACCTTCATGCCCTTGCCGCCGCCGCCGAACGCGGCCTTGATGGCGATCGGGACGCCGTACTCCCGCGCGAACGCCACCACCTCGTCGGCATCCTTGACCGGGTCCGGCGTGCCCGGCACCAGAGGTGCCTGCGCGCGGGCGGCGATATGGCGGGCAGTGACCTTGTCGCCGAGGTCGCGGATGGACTGCGGGCTGGGCCCGATCCAGATCAGCCCGGCATCGATGACGGCCTGCGCGAAGTCGGCGTTCTCCGACAGGAACCCGTAGCCGGGGTGGACGGCGTTGGCGCCGGATTTGCGGGCGGCGTCAAGAAGCTTCTCGATGTCCAGGTAGGACTCTGCAGACGTTTGGCCGCCCAGCGCGAAAGCCTCGTCGGCCAACCGTACGTGCGGCGCGTCGGCGTCAGGCTCGGCGTAGACGGCCACGCTTTCGAGTCCTGCGTCTCGCGCCGCTCGGATCACTCGGACCGCGATCTCACCGCGGTTGGCGACGAGCACCTTCGAGATCCGTGAACTGGCGTGACTAGGCACTGCGCCTCCTGGCTGGTCGGGTTGCTGGTCTCTCTAAGAGAAGTCTTTAAGAATGTAGCCGACGCCGAGTTCAACCGGCGCGCAGGTGCCGCTTGATGCGAGCGAGCATCGCCGACATGCCGCGCAGCCGCAGCGGACTGATCAACGCTGCCAGCCCGAGTTCGGTGTAGAAGTCGTCGGGCACCGCCAGGATGTCGTCGGCAGGCTGGTGATCCAGGGTGGCCAAGATCGACGCGAATCCGCGGGTGGTGGGGGCTTCTGCGGGGGCGCTGAAGAACAGCCGCACGTCGTCGCGGTTGCCGGCGTCGACATGCAAGAACAGCGGCGACTGGCATTCGGGAACCGGCTCCATCGCGGCCTCTTCCAGCTCGGCGGGCAGCGGCGGCAGCTCGTCGGCGAACTCCAGCAGCAGCTTGAGCTTGTCCTGGCCCTCCACCTCGCGGAAGTCGGACACCACCTCGGCCAGCGGAGCCGGAAGCGTCGACGTCATCGGGAGCCGGGCACCCCGCCTGGCTCGGGCCCCGCGACGATCGGCACCCGCACCGTGTTGCCCCATTCCGTCCACGAGCCGTCGTAGTTACGCACCTTGGGCAGGCCGAGCAGATGCGTGAGCACGAACCAGGTGTGGCTGGAGCGTTCGCCGATGCGGCAGTACACGATTGTTTCGCTGTCCGGCTTGAGGAAGCTGTACAGCTCCTCCAGCTCCTCACGCTTGCGGAACCGGCCGTCGTCCTGGGCGGCCTTCGCCCACGGAATCGACACCGCAGTGGGGATGTGGCCGCCACGCAGTGCGCCCTCTTCGGGGTAGTCGGGCATGTGAGTGCGCTCGCCGGTGTACTCCTGCGGCGAGCGCACGTCGATCAGCGGCTGCTTGCCCAGTGCGGCCAGCACGTCGTCCTTGTACGCCCGGATCGGGGCGTCGTTGCGCTGCACCACCGGATAACCGCTGGAACGCCGGTCCGGGACCTCCAGCGTGGTTTCGCGCCCGCTCGAGATCCAGAGGTCGCGGCCGCCGTCGAGCAGGCGCACATCAGGGTGGCCGAACAACGTGAAAACCCACAGGGCGTATGCAGCCCACCAGTTGCTCTTGTCGCCGTAGATGACGACGGTGTCGTCGCGGCTGATGCCTTTGGAGTCCATCAGCGCGGCGAACTGCTCGCCGTCGATGTAGTCGCGCACGTGCGGGTCATTGAGGTCGGTGTGCCAGTCGATCTTCACCGCGCCGGGGATGTGGCCGACGTCGTAGAGCAGCACGTCCTCGTCGGACTCGACCACGGCCAGTCCGGGCGCGCCGAGGTGCGACGCCAGCCAGTCGGCGGTGACCAACCGGTCGGGGTGGGCGTAGGACTGCAGTTCAGGGCTGGGATCGGGAGGCAATGGCACGTCAACGAGCCTAGCGCGGGTGAGATCGCGGCGAGTTCAACGCTATGGCGATCTCTACTCGAACTTCTGCTGCTTAGCGTTGAATTCGACGGTCAGGCGACAGGGTTGGCGGCCCAGAGCGCCGGTATCGACAAGCCGGCGCGGGCCAGCAGTCGGCGGGTGAGCGGCAGGCTGATGCCGATCACGCTCGACGGGTCGCCGTCGACGGCGTCGACGAACCAGCCGCCGAGGCCGTCGATCGTGAACCCCCCGGCGACGTTCAGCGGTTCGCCACTGGCCACGTAGGCTTCGAGCTCGTCGTCGGATGGATTCGCGAAATGCACTGTGGTGACCAGCGTTTCAGCGCTCTGATACGCAACATCGTTGTCTTGCAACCGAATCAGGCAGTGCCCGGTGTGAAGGTCACCGGTGTGACCGGCCATCGTCTGCCACTGCTGTTTCGCCTCCGCTGGCGACGACGGCTTGCCGCGCAGGCGCCCGTCGCAGTACAGCATCGAATCGCAGCCGATCACAACGCAATCGGCGGCAACGGCGGCATCGAGCCGAGCGACGACGTCTTGGGCTTTCGCGGTTGCCAGCGCAGTGGTGACCATCTGCGGTGGGCCGTCTTCTTGCGCGGCGATCACCGCGTCCTCGTCGACACCGGAGACCACGACGAGAGGCTCGATCCCCGCCTGGCGCAAGACCTTTCGCCGCCCCGACGAGGCCGACCCGAGCACCACCCAGGTCATCGGCGCATGTACGTCCGTTCCAGCAACGTGACGCGCTCCCACGAGAAAATCGCATAGCGCAGCTTGCTGACGGGATGACCCCACAGGTTGCGTTCTCTGACCGTGGGCGTGAGCGTGCCGCCGGAGGCGCCACCGAGCACCGCCACCAGCGCGGCGATGTCCTCGTCGGTGGGCTTGCCGCGCTCGATGTGGATGTCGACGTGCGCCGGCGCGGCGGCCGTTTCGTTCGGCTCCCCTGGCAGATCTGTCATGGCTGTGCGTCCCCGTCTGTCACGTGTGCTGGATCGTTCGCTGCGCTCACAGTGGAATGTTGCCGTGCTTCTTCGGCGGCATCTGAGTGATCTTGCGTTCCAACAGCCGCAGTGCGGTCGCGATGTACCCGCGCGTGTGTGACGGCGGGATCACCGCGTCGACGTAGCCGCGCTCCGCGGCGATGTACGGGTTGACCAGCGTGTCCTCGTAGTCCTGCTGCAGCTTGAGGCGCAGCGCCTCGACGTCCTCGCCGTTGCGGGCGGCCTCGGCCAATTGCTGGCGGTAGACGAAGCCCACCGCGCCGGAGGCGCCCATCACCGCGATCTGCGCGGTCGGCCAGGCGACGTTGACGTCGGCGCCCATGTGCTTGGACCCCATCACGTCGTAGGCGCCGCCGTACGCCTTGCGGGTGATGACGGTGATCTTGGCGACGGTTGCCTCGCCGTAGGCGTACAGCAGCTTGGCCCCGCGCCGGATGATGCCGTTGTACTCCTGGTCGGTGCCCGGCAGGAAGCCGGGCACGTCGACCAGCGTGACGATCGGGATGTTGAAGCAGTCGCAGGTCCGGACGAACCGGGCCGCTTTCTCCGACGCGTTGATGTCCAGGCAGCCGGCGAAGTGGGTCGGCTGGTTCGCGACGATGCCGACCGGCCGGCCCTCGATGCGGCCGAAGCCGACGATGATGTTCGCGGCGTAGCCGGCTTGCACCTCCAGGAACTCGTCGTCGTCGAGGATCCGGGTGATCACCTCGTGCATGTCGTAGGGCTGGTTCGGCGAGTCCGGAATCAGGGTGTCCAGCTCGAGGTCTTCGGCGGTCAAGTTGTCCTCGATGGCGCCTTCGGGAACCGGAACGGGGTAGACGGGCGGATCGGCGTAGTTGTTGGGCGGCAGATACGACAGCAGGTCGCGCACATAGTCGAACGCGTCCTGTTCGCCGGAAGCGACGTAATGCGCGGTGCCGGACTTGGCCATGTGGGTGTGCGCGCCGCCGAGTTCCTCCATCGTGACGTCCTCGCCGGTGACGGTCTTGATGACGTCCGGGCCGGTGATGAACATCTGGCTGGTCTGGTCGACCATCACGACGAAGTCGGTGAGCGCCGGGGAGTAGACGTGTCCGCCCGCCGCAGCGCCCATGATCAGCGAGATCTGCGGGATGACGCCTGACGCCAAAATGTTGCGGTGGAAGATCTCGCCGTACAACCCCAGGGAGACGACGCCCTCCTGGATCCGCGCGCCGGCCCCGTCGTTGATGCCGATGAGCGGCCGGCCGGTCTTGATGGCCAGGTCCTGCACCTTGACGATCTTCTCGCCGTACACCTCGCCGAGGCTGCCGCCGAACACCGTCGCGTCCTGGGAGAAGATGCACACGTCGCGGCCCTCGATGGTGCCGTATCCCGTCACCACGCCGTCGCCGAGAGGCCGTTTCTGGTCGAGTCCGAAGTTCTTGCTGCGGTGCCGGGCCAGCGCGTCCAGCTCCACGAACGAGCCCTCGTCGAGCAGCGCGTAGATCCGCTCCCGGGCGGTCAGCTTGCCTTTGGCGTGAACCTTCTCGACGGCGGCCTCACCGACCGGGTGCAAGGTCTCCTCGGTGCGCCTGCGCAGTTCTGCCAGCTTGCCGGCGGTGGTGTGGATGTCGATGGTGTGCTCGGCAGCCGGCTCCGCGGTGTGGTCGGCAGTGTCGTTCTTCGTGCTGCTCGTCATGGACGTCGATGGTATCGGTACGTTGCGGGCACGATTCAACGGAGCCGAACGGCTCCCGCCGAAGGCCGTGATCCTGGCAACAGATCGTTGCTGGTCGCAGAAAAGCGTCCCGGATGCGGTCCGTTGTCTTTAGGATGATGCGAGCGCGACGCGTGCGGCACCACCACACCAGACGGCTACCACAGGTTGACTGACTCGCCGGAAGATTTGTTGTCTTCGCCGCGCGAACTAGACCCTGGCCTAGCCGAAATTAGCTCTGACGGTCTATTCACATGCGCCGCAGGAATGCTGATAGTTGCGAGGTGTTCTTTCCATCAGCTCGCGACCGTAGGCGGCCGCTGGCGAGGGGATCGAACGCATGTGGTTCTAGTACTGGCGTCACTTGCCGCAGGACCGCGCCGCAACACTCACCGAATCGGAACGGCGGTGTTCGTGTCCTCGTCGGGGAACGGCCCCGCTACAGACCGCTGACGGCTGACGGTCAGACAGGCAGACCCACACCGCTGAGCAAGCCACGAGTCGGTTGGCCCCCGGATGCCGTCGACTAGCGTGGGCAAGTCGGACTCGGCTTGGGAAGAATCAGAGGGCGCGGACGTGCTCCGCGACGCAAGTCTTCTGATTGTCGATGACTGCAAGCTCTACCGCGACAATCTGGCTGCGGTTCTGGTTGCCAACGGGGCGGCCGTTCCAAGCGTCGCGTGGGATCTGCCCTCGTTGATCCGAACGCTCGAAGATACCGCGCCGCACGTCATCGTATTGATGATGGCGACTCGCGACAGCAAGATCTTGCTCAGGGCCGCAAGAGAATTCACTCCCAGCGCGCGAGTGATCGCCGTGGGTTTGTCGGAAAACGACGAATCGGAGATCGTCTCGTGTGCCGAAGCGGGTGTCGCCAGCTACCACTTGCGCACCGAGTCCCTTGCCGACCTTCTTCTCTTGATACGGAAGGTTGCTGCCGGGGAGTCGTCGTATTCGCCAAAAGTTTCCGCGATTTTGCTTCGCCGGTTGTCGGCGCTTTCTTCCGGAAAGGGCCAACTGGCGGGACGGGAACTAGTTCTCACGGCGCGCGAGGCCCAGATCCTTCGGATGGTGGAACTAGGCCTTTCGAATCGCGATATCGCGGTACGGCTCCACATCGCCGTTCATACCGTCAAGAACCACGTGCACAGCCTATTGATCAAGCTTGGCGTCAGTACACGCGCCGAAGCCTCGACGCTGTCCCGCAGTCTCGGGTACACCGTCAGCAACCAGGGGAACTAGACCGCGGTCTATCAGAAGTTCGCTCTGACGGTCCATTTACATACGCGACCCGACTTTCGATAGTTGCGATGTGTTCTTCGGATTAGCTTCAAGATCCAGTTGCCGTTCGCTGGCGAGCGAATCGGCGGCCATCTTTTCGGCACCGCCGATCCCGCCCACCACGTCGACTCCGCGACGTCGGCACCTGGCGGCCGCGTGACTTCCAGCATCCGTGTCGACCTTCCCGAGACCGATACCGGCGAGGACGTCATTGCGGACTTCACCGCTGCGGCCCGAGAGTGGCCGCACCGTGCTGCCATCGTGCACAACGGGTCGTCCATCACCTATCGAGACCTCGCAGAGCGCGTGCGCTGCACCGGATTCGGCTATCGGAGACTGCGATTCGGCGCTGATGGAGCACCCGTTCTGATCGGCGCGTTGGTATCCCACACACCCGTCGTGGTGAGCCACTTGCTGGGGATACTGCAAGCCGGTGCGGTCTATTGCCCGATCGACGCCGCGCTTCCGGTCGCGCGCAAGGAGGAGCTCGCCGCGGTGCTCGGCGTGGACCGTCTTTTCGTGACAGGGCGGCACTCGCAGCAAGCAGGCACCCTGCGGATCGAAGCCGTCGACGAAGACCTGGTTGTTGCGGATACCGAGGATGCTGAACTGTCTCAGTTCCTATGGCGCCAAAGCGATCCCGCTTATGTGCTGTGCACCTCCGGCTCGACCGGAACGCCGAAACCGGTGGTGGTGTCTCGGCGTGCCCTGACCATCACGGTGCGCGCGCTGCGCGGCCTCTTCGGGCTCACCCCAGCAGACCGCGTGCTCCAATTCGCCTCGCTCGGCTGGGACACCTGCTTCGAAGAGATCTTGCCTGCGTTGACTGCCGGCGCGACATTGGTTTTCGACGACGCGGCCCATTCCGGTTCGTTCCGCCCGTTCCTGCGCATGCTGGCGGAACGGGAAGTCAGCGTGCTCGATCTGCCGACGGCGTTCTGGCACGAGCTCGTGCTTTTTTTGCATGAGGAGCGAGCGACACTTCCAGACAGCATCCGACTGGTCGTGATCGGCGGCGAGCGAGTCGACTCGACCCGGTTGCGGCAGTGGCGCGACCTCGATCTCGGGCACGTCAGCTTGCTCAATACCTACGGGTGCACCGAAACGACGATGGTGACCCACGCGGTTCACCTAAGTGGCCCACGCGCCGAGCCGGACGTCGTCGCCTACGACGCCGAGGCGCCCCTGGGTCGTCCGCTGCCCCATGTGCGCGATTACGTCACCGACGAGGGTGAGCTGTTGGTCTGCAGCCCCTCGTTGGCCACCGGATACCTCGGCATGCCGGAACTGACGGCGGCTGCGTTTCCGGTCGCCGATCACGGATCGGGACCAGCCCGGTGGTTCCGAACCGGCGATCTCGTCGTCCGTGGCGAATACGGGACCCTCTACCCTCGGGGCCGCGCTGACGAACAGGTGAAAGTTTCTGGCGTTCGCGTACATCCGGCCGAGGTGGAGGCGCAGTTGAACACCCACCCTGCGGTCGCGGGGGCGGTCGTGATGGGCGAACGGCGGCTCGGGCAGATGACGTTGACGGCCTATGTCGTGCGGTCCGGGGCGACGACCTCCGCTGAGTTGAGGCGTTACCTGCGTGACCGCCTGCCGGCCCAATTCGTACCCAGCACAGTGAAATTCGTTGCAGCGCTGGCCTATACCTCGAGCGGAAAAGTTGATCGGGCGGCCACGCGACGTGCCGCAGTCGAGCACGACAGCGAAGGAGCAGGATGAGCGCCGACCACATTGTCCAGATTTTTCGGAGGGTCCTCGCCACCAGCGAGGTGAAGGCGAGCTCTGACTTCTTCGAACTCGGCGGCGACTCGCTGCTCGCGACGCGCGTACTCAGCGCGCTCGCAAGGGATTTCGGAACGGAGCTGTTGTACGAGGACTTCGTCGAAGACCCCTCGCCGGCCGGGTTGTTCGCCAAAGTAGCCGGCGCGGCGTGATGGATGGAGTCGGCATGCGCGTGGTCGTCGTCGGGGCAGGCCTGGCCGGACTGACCGCCGCACTCGACTTGGCGGCGGCGGGCGCGGACGTCACAGTGCTGGAGGCCCGCGATCGAGTCGGCGGCCGGATGCACGGTATCCCGGTGGCGCAGCGTGTTTACGCCGACGGCGGTGCTGCCTATCTGGGCGTACGGCATACCGAGCTTCTCGCAATGGTGCGCGAGCACGGGCTTGGTCTGGCCTCCACAGCGATGGTCGGGGACAGCACGTTTCTGCTGTCGGATCGGCGGACGACAACCGCAAGTCGGGTACCGCCACTGGACGCCGTCGCGCTCGGCGAACTATTCGATCAGCTCGAGGATCTCGTCGATCAGGTCCGGCTCGATGCGCCGTGGCAATCCCCGGACGCCGAACGCCTCGACCACCTGACAGCCGCGCGCTGGCTTGCCGACACGGTCAAGCATCCGGACGCGCACACCTTCTTCCCGCTGTTCATCGGCGAGATGATGGCGGCCGACCCGACGACGATCTCTGCTCTGCACATGGCCTTCTATCTGCGTTCCGGCGGAGGGATCCGCTATCTGAACGCCTTCGAGGGCGGGGCGCAGCAGTGGCGGATCGACGGCGGAGTCCACCTGCTGTGCCAGGCGCTCGCCCGACGACTCGGCGAGCGAGTCATCTTGCGGCGTTCGGTACGTGCCATCGAGCAAGACGCCGAAGAAGTTGTCGTGCACTGCGTCTCGGGTCTCGACGGCACACCGTGTGCGTATCGAGCCGATCGGGTGGTGGTCGCCATCCCGCCGCTGTTGGCGCGGGGTATCGAGTTCCGGCCCGGTCTTCGCGCACCGCGGGCGACGGTGGCCACCGGCCGCGGCTGTGCGGTCAAGGTCCACCTGAGTTATCCGGCGCCGATATGGCGGGAGCACGGCATGTCCGGGTGGTCGGTGAGTGACAGCGGGCCGTTGCTGTCGACGGTCGATGATTCACCGCCCGATGAATCTGTCGGCGTGCTCACGGGATTCGTCACCGGCGCCGCCGCATCGGCCTTCTCCGCACTGTCGAAGACCAAGCAGCAGGACGCCGCGCTGGCCCACGCCGGCCGGCTCTTTCCACAGTTACCGCAGCCGACAGGATGCGCGGTGACCGACTGGCTGGCCGAGGAATACAGCAGGGGATGCTATGCGGCCCTGTTGGGTCCCGGCGACTGGTTGCGGCTCGGCCCGACACTGACCGAACCTCATGGCCGCGTCCACTGGGCCGGCACCGAAACCAGCCTGGAGTTCTTCGGGCTGATGGAGGGTGCGATCCGGTCGGGCCAACGCGTCGCGGCCGAATTGATCCACGGCGCTCCAGCAGCGACCGCTTCGCGAAAGGTCGTGCTGCAATGACACTACTCAGCGAACAAGGGCGTATTGGCTTCACCGCCGCAACCGATCAGCCGTACGCCTATGCACGTAAGGAGTTGTTCGAACCGGATTGGCGTCGCTATCCGGGTTGGGCTACGGTCACCGACCGCGAATGGCGAGATCCGCAGTGGCAGCGGGCTCATTCCGTCAAGAATGTCCCGCAACTTCGCGCGGTGGCAGGGGATCTGCTCGAGGAACGGTTCTACGCCGACTTGCTTGCCGATCAGCAGCAGAGCGCGACGATGTCGATGTTGCTGCCGCCGCAGATGCTGAACACTATGGCACCGAGATGCGGTGCGGCACAAAGGTTTACCGACGCCTTCTATGCCGATCCGATCCGGCGTTACATGCTGCCGGTGCTCAGCGACCGGGCGTCGGAATGGACCTCGCATCCCTACGCTGAGCGAGATTCGTTGCACGAGAGCGACATGTGGGTGGTGGAGGGACTGACTCATCGGTATCCCACCAAGGTGCTCGCCGAACTGCTGTCGACGTGCCCCCAATATTGCGGGCACTGCACGCGGATGGACCTGGTCGGCAATTCCACACCGACGATCACCAAGACGAGACTGACTCTGCGCCCGGCCGACCGGCAGAGCCGGATGCTTGACTACCTGCGCACCACGCCGACTGTGCGTGACGTCGTCGTGTCAGGCGGGGATGTGGCGAACGTGCCATGGCCGCGGCTGGAATCGTTTGTCACACAGCTGCTCGAGATCGACACCATCCGCGATATCCGCTTGGCCACGAAGGCGCTGATCGCGTTGCCGCAGCACTGGCTGCAAGACGATGTTCTCGACGGTGTCGGCCGCGTGGCGCGCATTGCCGCCGCGCGCGGAGTGAACCTGGCGCTGCACACCCACGCCAATCATGTGCAGTCGGTGACACCGCTGGTCGCCGCCGCGGCGCGGGGTCTGCATGACGCAGGACTGCGTGACGTGCGCAACCAGGGGGTGTTGTTGCGCGGGGTGAACGCCACTGCCGACGACCTGCTCGACCTGTGCTTTGCGCTGCAGGGCGAAGCGAACATCTCGCCTTACTACTTCTACATGTGCGACATGATCCCCAACGCCGAACACTGGCGCACGCCATTGTCGCAAGCTCAACAGCTGCAGCTGTCGATCATGGGATACCTGCCCGGTTTCGCGACGCCACGCATCGTTTGCGACGTTCCCTATGTCGGCAAGCGGTGGGTTCACCAGGTGGCACGTTACGACCGGAACCTCGGAATCTCCTACTGGACAAAGAACTATCGTACTGGGCTCGACGGCTCGCACGCCGAAGCGTTGACCCGCGTCTACCCCTTCTACGACCCGATCGACAGTCTGCCCGCGTCCGGCCAAGCGTGGTGGCGGGAGAACAGCCACCTTCCCTGTGACGCAGCACTTTCGGTCGGCGACGACTCGGTCGCGCCCGCTGCCGAAGGCGGCGCCGCTGCGACCCCGGCAGACCTTCGATGACCGCACTCCGACCAATATCGCCGCCAACATCTCTCGACCATCCGGGGGCAACCATGACCACCATGGAATACAAGTCAGGCCAGAGCAATTCGGCGCCTGAAGGTTCCGACACGGCTTGCCGAGAAGGCGACGCACGATATGCCGGGAAGGCGAGCCACGCGAGGTGGCGCAACGTGACCGCGCCTCCACTCGTTCGCCGATTCAGGTCCCACCCGGGGTTCCGGTCGGAGTCGGCGGATCGGGTGATGGAAAAGGTCACCGCTGCCAGAGCCCGTGGGCGCCAATGGAAGCGGTCGTACCGGCGGCAGGTGGTGGTGACGGACACCATCGCTGTGATGGCGGCGGTCACTGCCGCTCAGTTAGCACGATTCGGCCTACCGCAGCATGGTCATCCGATGATCAGCAGCGGGGAGTGGCGCTACGTCACGGCCTGCTCCATCGGTCTGATGGTCATCTGGATCGCAGCCTTGGGATTGCAGCAGTCATGGGATCTATCGCTGGCGGGGATCGGCTCAGAGGAGTACCGCCGGGTTGTCACCGCGACTGCCTGGGTCTTCGGAATCATCGCTGTCACTGATCTGCTGCTTCAACTCGGAATGGTCCGGGGCTACCTCGCGATTGCACTTCCAGTCGGCCTCGCAGGACTGCTCGTGGGCAGATACTTGTTGAGACGCAAACTGGCCCGCAAGAGAGCGCGCGGTGCCTTCACGAGCCAGATTGTGGTGCTCGGCAGGCCGCAGTCCGTCATCGCGTTGTGCAACACCATGAACCGGTGCAGCTATGCCGGCTACCGGGTGGTCGGTGCATGTCTGCCGGATTTCTGCGGCGGAGTGGGACTCGAGCTCGAAACCGCGGCCGGAACCATTCCGGTTTTGGGCAACGAACACTCGGTCGCGGAGGTGGTTCGCCTGACCAATGCGGATGCCCTTGCGGTTACTTCGGCTGAGCAACTAGGCCAGGAGCACATGCGGACGCTGACCTGGCAACTCGACTCATTGGGTATCGACCTTATCGTCATGCCGGGCATGGTCGATATCGTGGGCCCCCGGCTCAAGATCCGGCCGATTGACAATATGCCGCTGTTCCACGTAGCGCGGTCTCGCCACGACGGTGCGTTGCGGTATCACAAGCGGTTCTTCGATCTTGTCTTCGGAAGCATTGCGCTGCTGATGTTTTCGCCGATCATGGTGTTTGCCGCGGTCGCGATCAAGTTGCATGACGGAGGACCCGTGTTCTTCCGTCAGGAACGTGTGGGCTACAAAGGCGTTCCATTTCGGATCTTCAAGTTCAGAACAATGAACACCGACTCCGAGGCCCAGCTGGAGGCTGAGCGGGCCATCGCCGGACAGACCGACTGCATCTTCTACAAATCGGCTGCGGACGCGCGTATCACACCAATCGGACGGTGGCTGCGGAAGACGAGTATCGACGAGATTCCTCAACTGTTGAACGTCATCGCCGGCTCGATGAGTCTCGTCGGCCCACGGCCGCTCGTTCCCGGTGAGGGCTCGTCGGTCGAGTACTTCATCGAGCGCAGGGGACTTGTCAAGCCCGGAATGACTGGCCTGTGGCAGGTGTCCGGCAGGTCCGACGTCTCCGCCGAGGAACGTGTGCGCCTCGATCACTTCTATGTCGACAACTGGTCCTACGTCCAGGACATGCTGATCATCCTGCGGACGGCGCGGGCGGTGTTCAAAGCCCACGGTGCCTACTGATCGCCATCAACCCTGCGACGAATTGACGGACCACTCATGAAGTCTCCCGCCTTGACCTTCCACGAAAGCGCTGACGTACGGGCATCGGATCCAGACGTCCGTACGGATGCTGCCTTCGGTGCCGCGTCGCTTTCCGGTCTGGTGGTCTGCGTGGTCGCCTGCCATTTCCGTCCGGAGTCGTCGGGTAGCGCGCCGTACAACTCTTTTCTCGTCGACACGCTTGCGGAGGCAGGCGCAACGGTGAAAGTCGTTACCGGGGTGCCGCATTACCCCCAGTGGCGCGTCATGGACACGCAGTATCGACTGGGCCTGCGGTGGCGTGAATCGATCACTGCGGCACCAGGGCGCGGCTCGGTGAGCATCCTCCGGCTTCGACATGCAGTGCCGCGGAACCCCGACCTTCTAGGCCGCATGCGCCAAGAGCTGAGCTTCGCCGCGCTGAGCGCTCCCGCTGTCGCCGCAACGCGAGCCGACATAGTGATCGGCGTGACGCCGTTGCTCGGCGCAGCCTTCGCCGGCGTGGTGGGCCGGCGTGGGCGTCCATTCGGCGCCATCGTGCACGACCAGGTGGGGAAGGCCGCCCTGCAGTCAGGCAGTACCGGCGGTCGGGTCGCGAAAATGGTTGCAGCCGCCGAGTATTCGGTGCTGCGGCGAGCCAACCGGGTCGGCGTTATCACTGACAGGTTCAGTCCTGCGCTAGTCGCAGCCGGAGTGCATCCCGATCGGATCAGCGCGGTGCCTCTCTTCTCACACGTGAGTCCTGTTAGCCTGTCTCCTGCCGCGGCGCGGCGCGCGCTCGGCTGGCCCGACACCGGTCGTCTCACTGTCGTGCACACCGGAAACATGGGCATGAAACAAGGCCTGGAGCACGTTTTAGAGGCGGTCCGGCTTGCGAACGACCGACATCCGGGAGCCATCGAGTTCGTCCTCGTAGGCGACGGCAACACGAGACAAGCGCTGCAACGGCAGTCCGCAGATCTCGCTGGTCTCCGCTTCGTCGACCCCGTCCCCGAAGAGGACTATCCCCTCGTTCTCGCAGCGGCGGACATCCTGCTGGTTCACGAACGCCCAGGAGTCCGCGAAATGTCGCTTCCCAGCAAGCTGACGTCGTATACCACCGCGTCACGGCCGATAATCGCCGCGGTCGCGGACAACAGCATCACCAGATCATTCTTGTGCTCTGCGCAGGCCGCACTGTTGGTGCCCAATGGTGATCCGGAAGCGCTTGTCGACGGCCTACGTCGGATCACCTCCGACGACTCTCTGCGTTCCCGACTGGTGGACAACGCCCGTCGCCTCGGGCGCGAGCAATTCTGCGAACGCAGCGGCCGGCAGCACTTCGTTCGCTTCGCCCGAGCGCTCGCCGAAGACACGGCCCGGCCACCAGAAGGCTCCGAATCCGGGCATCGATGAACTCTTGCAACAAAGGATGTAGAGATATGAAAAAGGCTGTTATCACGGGGATTACCGGTCAGGACGGGTCCTACCTCGCAGAGCTGCTGCTCGACAAGGGCTATGAGGTGCACGGACTGATCCGCCGATCATCGTCGTTCAACACCTCGCGGATCGACCACATGTACGTCGATCCGCATGATCCCGACGCGCGATTGTATCTCCACTACGGCGACCTCAGAGACGGCGCCCGCCTGGTGACGCTGTTGTCGGACATCTCGCCCGACGAGGTGTACAACCTCGCTGCACAGTCACATGTCCGGGTCAGCTTCGACGAACCGGAGCACACCGGCGACACCACAGGGATGGGCTCGACACGGCTGCTCGAGGCGGTGCGGCTCTCGGGCGTGCAATGTCGCTTCTATCAGGCGTCGAGTTCGGAAATGTTCGGAGCATCACCACCTCCCCAGAACGAGGACACACTGTTCTATCCGCGTTCGCCCTATGGCGCCGCGAAGGTCTACGCGTACTGGATCACCAAGAATTACCGCGAAGCGTACGGAATGTTCGCGGTGAACGGCATTTTGTTCAATCACGAGTCACCGCGCCGCGGTGAGACTTTCGTGACCCGAAAGATCACTCGGGCGGTTGCGCGGATCAAGGCCGGACTCCAGCGCGAGCTGTACCTGGGCAACCTCGACGCGGTTCGTGACTGGGGCTATGCGCCGGAATACGTCGAGGGCATGTGGCGCATGCTGCAAGTCGACGAGCCCGATGACTACGTATTGGCAACGGGCCAGGGCCACACTGTTCGGGATTTCGTCGAGATCGCTTTCGACAGAGCGGGTCTCGACTGGCAGGACTACGTGAGATTCGACAAGGGGTATGTCCGTCCTACAGAGGTCGATGCGCTTATCGGTGACTCGTCGAAAGCTGCGCGGTTGCTCGACTGGAAAGCCGAGGTGCTCACGCCGGATCTCGCCGCAATCATGGTAGATGCGGATATCGACGCGCTGCGTTGCGAGGGCACGCCATGGGTGGACAAGCCGTTGCTGGTCGGCCGGTCCTAGCGAGCTGATTGCGATGACGTCACGGACAGATAGCTCGGATCGCATGCGAATACTGCACGCGGTCACGTTGCTCAGTCCCGACGGGGCGTATGGCGGACCGGTCCGGGTCTCACTCAACCAGGCTTCGGCATTACGCAGTCGGGGGCACTCAGTGACTCTTGCCACGGCTGAGAGGGGTTTCGACGTCGCGCCGACTTGCGTAGACGGAACACCGCTCGTGGTCCGGCCCGCCAGGCGTCTGGTCCCTCGCTCCGGGTTTGCCGGCCTTTGTGCGCCGGGTTTGGTGACGTGGCTTCTTCGTGCGCGCAGCCAGTTCCACGCGGCGCACGTTCACCTCGCGCGTGACCTCGTCCTGCTGCCTCTGGCGGTAGCCATGATGCGGTTGAAGCTGCCTTTCGTTCTTCAGCCGCACGGCATGATCCTGCCGGGGGCGCACCCGCTAGCGCCGCTGATCGACCGCTCGGTCGTCAGCAAGCTGCTGAGCCACGCACACGAAGTCTTCTACCTGACAACCGATGAGCGCGACGCGCTCGACGAGGTCGCCGGAGGCAGAGCTCGCCTCACTTCGTTTCCCAACGGCGTACCGCTGTATGAGAAGGCGACATATTCGCGGAACGTGCCCGAGGTGCTGTTCCTTGCTCGCCTGCATCCGCGCAAGCGTCCGGTCGACTTCGTCACGGCGGCACTCGAATTGAACGCGCGTGGTCTTTCCGCGGATTACACCCTCGTCGGCCCGGACGAAGGCGAAGGCAGGCGGGTTCAACAGGCGACCGTCCATGCCGACAACATCAACTGGGCGGGCCCGATCACAAGCGGAGCCGGGCCGGCCCGCATGAGGCAGGCGTCGATATACGTGTTGCCCTCCGTGAGCCCGGAACCCTATCCGATGGCAGTACTCGAGGCGATGTCTGTCGGGCTTCCCGTCGTGGTCACGAATCAATGCGGTCTAGCGCCCGTGGTCCGAAAATACAACTGCGGCATCGTCATCGAGCCGGGGGCGCCGAACGTCGCAAAAGCCGTCCGCGACCTACTCTCGGCCCCCGAGGCTGCTCGTTCGATGGGTGAACGAGGGCGCAAAGCGGTCATCCACGACCTCGGCATGTCGTACATCGGGCAGCGGTTGGAGAACCGCTATGCGGATGCGGCATTCGGCGCCAGGCGGTCCGCATGAAGTCTTGGCTTCTCTCATGGAGATCTGCGATTCCGAACTCGGTCCTCGTGCTCCTACTGGTGGCAGCAACGGTCACCACGACTGTGCTTGTCACTGATCGCACGCCGGAAACGCTGCCGCCGAGGCATGACGGCCCGGTGCGGGTGTCAGTGATCGGTGATTCCTACAGTGCCGGTCCTGACAACGACGTGGTATGGCCTTCACTGATCGCCGCCGGATCTGCGCTCAGCATCTCCGATGTTGCTGTCGCAGATGCTACTTATGCGGGTGGCAAAGGGTGGAGCGGGCGTTTCGCCGATCAGATCGACAAGGCACTCGCCTCCAAACCTGAGGTGATCGTCGTCTTCGGCGGCCTTGGCGATGCCGGGCTACCTGACGGGCAGATCACCCAATCGGCGATCGATCTCTTCGCCGAACTGACGAGGCGGGCGCCGAACGCCAAAGTGGTGGCGTTCGGCCCGATTTGGCACGAGGATCCGGTACCGGACGTGTTCATGGCGCTCGACGCGGACATCGCGGCCGCCGCCAAAAGCAATCACATCACCTACATTCCGCTCATCCGGGAGAAGTGGCTGTTCGCCGATGGGTTGATGCAGGGCGACAACGCGCCAACCGACGACGGTCAGTCGGTGCTGGCGCGCCAACTGAACCCTCTTCTACTGCAGCAGATTCGCGAGTCGCAACCGGGTGCTGTGCAATGAGTAGCAGTCTTTCGGTCAACGTCACGTTACCTCGGAAGTCGACGCTTGCCCTCGCCGTTCTCGCGCTCGTGGCAGTGGTCGGCGTCCCATTCGCCATCGTCGACACGATGGCGGCGG
This sequence comes from Mycobacterium sp. NGS35, assembly GCF_059812855.1. Taxonomy (NCBI): domain Bacteria; kingdom Bacillati; phylum Actinomycetota; class Actinomycetes; order Mycobacteriales; family Mycobacteriaceae; genus Mycobacterium; species Mycobacterium sp. NGS35. The sequence goes on along the minus strand of NZ_JCALDL010000001.1, from coordinate 230,851 downwards.
GGCCGCCGGTCACCCAGTTCGCCAAGGTTGCGGAGGGGATCCCACCCACCCTGCCGAGCAGGTCCAGTCCCGCGGTGTTGTTCATCGGCGACTCTTACACGCAAGGCCCTGACACGCCTGACTTGAGCTATGGCTGCATGACGGCGACACAACTGGGTTGGGAGTGCAACATCGCGGCTCAGGGCGGAACGGGTTATCTCGCCGGCGGTCCGGGGCACCGGCTGCCGGTGACTCCACCCGAGTTGCCCTCGACGTCGTTTCTGGAACGACTGCCGCGCCTGCGGGAGTTGTACCGCGCCGACATCGTGATTCTCGACGGCGGCCGTAACGACATGCAGTTCGCCACATCCGATGTGGACCCGATATTCGCGTACACGGTGAAGCAGGTGATTCAGTTGTGGCCCAACAGCCATGTAGTCGTGATCGGACCATGGTTCCTCAACGAGCCGGTTATCAGGCCGCCATCTCTTGACGGCGCAACGATCGGCGACGACTTCCGATCGGTGCTTCGCTCCAATCCTGATTTCGACGCCGTGGATTTCATCGATCCTGGAGCCCTCGGCTGGTTCGTCGGTATCGACAGATCGCCATACGTGGCCGAGGACGGAATACACCCGAGCTTCGCGGGCGTCAAGAAGATCGCCGAACTCCTCACCGACGCCCTGCGGGCAGACGGGTTCACGAACCCGTCATGAACTCCGCTCTTAGCAACTATGTGCTGGTGCTGCGGCGCTGGTGGCGCATCGTGGTCGCATTCACGCTGCTGTCGATGACGGCGACTGCCCTGTACTACATCGCGAGTCCGCCCGAATACTCTTCTCAGGCTGTTCTTTTCGTGTCGACTCCGCGGGACGACGCACGCAGCTATTACGACGGCGATGACTATGCAAAGAAGCGAGCGGACACCTATCTCACTTTGAGCAAGAGTCCCGAGATAGCCCAGCGAGTCATCGACGACCTCGGACTGGAAACCGGCGCGCAGCAGATGCTTGGTCGCGTCAAACTCGCCCCTATTCGCGACACTGTGCTTCTCCAGCTGACGACGACCGGTGACACCCCGCTGCAGTCTCAGGTGATCGGTAATACCTACATCGACGAACTTCGCCGAACCGTCAACGCCCTGGAATCAGTGTCCGGCGGCCTGGCCCCGCGCGTGGACTTGGTGCCAGTGCAGCCACCGACGTTTGCGGGCCGTGCCGGGATGTTTCCGCCGTGGATCATCATCGGCGCCGTGGCGGCGCTGGGACTCATCGTCGGTGCGCTCGGCGCAGTCGTGGCTGCTCTACTGGACGGACGGATTCGTCGTGCCGAGGACGCGGCGGAGGCGACCGGGACGCCTGTGCTAGCGACGTTCCGCTCGTCGATCTGTTGGCAGGCGAATGACTTTCAGCCGTGCGACGGTGAGTCCGGCCGACAACTTCGAAGCACACTTGACCGGTTGGCATTACTCGGGTCGCGGGTCGTGATGGTGGCCTCGGCCGAAAGTGCCGCGGGCAAGACGGGTGTGGGGCTCACCGCCGCCCGAGTACTCGCCGAGAGGGGCTCGACGGTGGCCCTGGTGGACTTCGATTCCCGCGGCTCCCGCCTTGCTTCGACTCTCGGCCTCGACGGCGCAGAGACGGTCGACGCAATTATCCACCAAAACTCGCTGTGCTATCAGGCGTCACCAGCGGTTCTGGCGCCGCCTCGGGCCAATTGGCATGGCGTCGTGGTGATTCCCTTCGGCTCGGTCGACGACGACCCGGGTGCGATAGCGGATCACCCTGGAACAGCGGCGATGTTCGGTGCGCTGCGCAGTGCGTACGACTGGGTGATCGTCGACACTCCTGCTGCGAACGAATTCAGTGATGTGGTGCGACTGGCCAGGCACGCTGACGCGGTGGTGTTGACCGCGAAGGCGGGCCGTACCAAGTTCGACGAACTTCGCGCTGTGTGCAACCAGTTGAAGCTGGCCGACGCGAATGTATTGGGTGTCGTGTTCGTCGACGACAACGGACGCGGTCGCCAACGAGGCGTCCCGGCCCGCAACAGCGAACCTGTCGATGAGTCCGGGCACCGTCGGCTCGACTTCGAGCCTTCGATCTGACTTGACAAGGAGACTGTCGTGGATTTTCAAACCATCGTTCGCGGGATACGACGCAGGTGGTGGATCGTGGCCATCGCGGCCGTCGCCGGCATTGTCGTCGGGTACCTGGCAAGTAGCTTCGCCACTCGCGAATACACCGCTACGACACGGCTTTTCGTTGCCGCTACCGGCGGAAACAGTTCATCTGAAGCCTATTCCGGAAGCCAGTTCTCCGAGCAGCGCGCGGAGTCGTACGCCCAGATGATCAAGAGTGAGCAGATAACGCAGCGCGTGGTCGACAACCTCAAGCTGCCGATGTCGGCGAAAGCGCTCTCTTCGGAGGTGACCGCCGCCATCGTGCCTCGAACGGTGCTGCTCGATGTGTCGGTGACTGATCAGTCCCCCGAACGCGCGGCGGACATCGCGAATTCGCTTGCAGATGCCTTTATTCAATACGCCGGACCGCTGGAGACACCGGCTGGGCAGAGCACGCCTCGGTCGACGATCACGGTGGTGAGCCGTGCTCAGGTACCGCTGTCCCAGAGTTCTCCGAACGTCGCCTTGAACGCCGTGTACGGATGCATCGGCGGCACACTGCTCGGGCTGGCAGCCCTTGCTCTGATGCCGGTATTCAATAGGCGAATCGACTCCGTCGAGGAACTCGGCCAACTCACAGGTGCTCGTGCTGTCGGTCCGATAACAATGCCCGATCGCAACATCGACGCGTCGAAGGGACGATTCGACGCGTGGCACCCTGCCGACGCAGAAGAGCTCCGACGCCTCCGCGTGTACGTAGACGCTCACGAACCATCACCGCAAGTCGTTCTGGTAGCGGCGGCTTCTGCCGGCTACGCGGCCGCCACTCTGGGGGTGGGTCTGGCGGCAGCCTTTTCCGAAACGGGACGGAGCACCGCGCTCATCGTGGCGGATGCGACGTTCGACGCCGGACGATTCGGCCTACAGGACAAGGCGGTCGGGCTTGCCGATCTGCTCGACGAGAAATCCTCGTTCGAGGACGTTTTCCACAGCACCGCGCGTCCCAACTTGGCTGTCGTGCCTCCTGGCACGACGCCGGGGCTCGAGTCTTCGCTGTCGTCTGCCGCGATGAGCACATTCGTCGACGATGTCCGCAAGGAATACGACCGCGTTGTCATCGTGACGGCATGTGTGAATGACAGCAGCGCTGCCGCGGTCCTGTCAGCGATCGTCGACGCTGATCTTCTGGTGGTTGACAAGTCCAAGACTCAGCGCGGGGAGGTTGTGAAGGCAATGAGCGAGCTGAAGGCAGCCCGGGCCCCCCTGCTGGCCGTAGTGCTCGCCACCTCGAGCAGCAGTGAACTGCCATTGGTCGACAAGGCGTTCAAACCGTCCAGTACTCGGCCGCGGCACCAGGCAGACGAGGATCACCAATGAACGACACAGAGCAAGCCAACGTAGCCAGGTTCCCGGGGGGCAACGCACCGCTGGGCGAACGGTTTTCGCTCGCCGGCTTCACCGGTCGAGGTTATGACCGCGGCCGCAGCCTGCCTGTGCAGATTCTGTGGCTGGCGTCGCGCGGCTTGCTGATGAAGTGGTGGTGTCCCAACGCGGTCCGGATTCTGACGTTGCGGCTCTTCGGCGCCAAGATCGGTTCAGGCGTGCTCATTCGCCACGAGGTCAAGATTCACTGGCCCTGGAAGCTCGAGGTCGGATGCAACTCGTGGATCGGCGAGGAGGCATGGATTCTCAACCTCGAACGAGTGAAAATCGGATCCAACACCTGCATATCCCAAGGCGCGCTTGTCTGTTCCGGCAGCCATGACCGGCGAAGTCCTACCTTCGAATTCGACAACGCCCCCGTCACCATCGGTGATTCGGTATGGGTTGCGGCGCGTGCGACCGTGTTACGAGGCGTCCGCATCGGAGATGGCGCCACGATCGGAGCAACAGCCCTTGTCGCCGGTGACGTTGCGCCAGGTACCACCATCCTCCCGGCTGAACCAAAGATTCAGCGCCATAACGACCCCCGACAACTGTGAGGCGCTCGTGCACACTCAATCCCGCATCTACGTCGCCGGCCACCGCGGCATGGTCGGTTCTGCGATCACCCGCCGGCTCCTCGACGAGGGTTACAGCAACATACTCACTCGCTCCCACAAGGAACTTGCGCTGGACGACGCGGCAGCGGTGGAGGAGTTCTTCGCTTCGGAGAGGCCGGAGTACGTCGTACTCGCCGCCGCGAAAGTGGGCGGCATCATCGCCAACGCCACCCAAGGGGCCGACTTCATTCGGGACAACCTCAAGATTCAGACGAATGTCATCGACGCCGCCCACCGCTATGGCGTCGATAAGTTCATGTTCTTGGGCTCGAGCTGCATCTATCCCAAGCATGCTAAGCAACCGATAGTGGAAGAAGCCCTTCTCACCGGTCCGTTGGAGGAGACCAACCGGCCGTACGCGGTCGCGAAAATCGCCGGCATAACGATGTGCGAAGCGTATGCCAAACAGTACGGTTTCAATGCGTTCGCGGCGATGCCCCCGAACGTGTACGGAATCGGTGACAACTTCCATCCGGAACATTCTCATGTGGTCGCAGGTTTGATGCGCCGATTCCACGAGGCGAAGCTGTCCGGCCAGCCGACAGTCGTGGTATGGGGAACCGGTTCACCGCTGCGGGAGTTGATCGACGCCGACGACCTCGCTGATGCCTGCGTGTTCTTGCTGCGCCACTATGACGCCGGGGGGGTCATCAATGTCGGCTCCGCACAAGAGATTTCGATCCGCGACCTTGCTCTGCTGATGAAATCGGTCGTCGGATACGACGGTGAGGTGGAGTTCGACTCGACCCGACCGGACGGTACTCCTCGCAAGCTCATGGACAGTAGCAAACTACGGGCACTTGGTTGGCGGCCCACGGTCACGATCGAGGCGGGGCTGAAGAAGATGTACGGGTGGTTCCTCGAGTCGCTGGCCGACGAGTGCGCGGAAGGGACGAACCCGTGAAGAAGAAGATCGAACTGCTGGTTTGGCTTCTGCCGAGCAGTGCGTTGAAGAACAAGCTGCTGAGGATGTTCGGTCACACTATTGCGCCGTCTGCCCGCATCGGTCCCGTGGTGGCGTTGAACGTCGGGTGCGCCGTCATCGGCGAGAGCGCAAATATAGCTGCGCTGAACATGTTTCGGTCTCTTCGGCTACTGAAGATGGGCGAAAGTGCCACGATAGGATCTCTCAACACGATATCTGCGCACCCGGCATATCAAGCGTTGCACCCGGACGTCGGAAGCCTGGTCATGGGTGACGGTGCGATCATCACCAGTCGACACAATGTGGACTGTTCCGGAGTGGTCCGGATCGGCGAGATGTCCGCGATCGCTGGTCAGCGAACGACAATTCTGAGCCACGAGATCGACATACTGCGCAACGTGCAGACGGCAGGGCAGGTCACGATCGGGGAGCGCTCCGTCGTCTTGACCAACTGCGTGGTGCTCAAAGGTGCCATCCTGCCGCGCTACTCGCTGCTGACCGCGAGCTCGACTCTGGCCAGAGCGAGAAAGATCGATCCGGCCCCGGGCATTTACGGGGGCTCTCCTGCCGAATTCATCAGGTCGAATCCCTTGGAAGGCGGCAGCTGGTTCGAGCGTGAGCAGAGCGCCACGACCAAACTCAGAATCGAACTTCCTCGTCGGCGTGCGAACTCGAACGGAAACGGCCGAGCCGTGGTCGTCGGCGCGGCATCACCTCACACCGAGAAGGGCCTGGACGGCGGCGAGCGCCGGCTTGGCGCTGAAATCTGACCGGAGAAGACCATAGTTGTATTCCACGTTGCGGCTACCTGTTTCGACGTCGCGGAAGTCGAACAGGAATATCGGCCCGCCGTTGGGCAGAGACCGCATGTACTTGATGCCGTCTGTCAAGATCTCGGCCTGACGCTGTTGCGTTACGCCGACTTGCTGACCGGAAAGGTCCGGAGCGACGGCACCCGGAGCCGCCGTCGACGCACCGAATTCGGTGAACCAAATTTGCTTCCTGCTCTGGCCGTGGCTGGCCAGCAGCTCAGTGACTTCCTTGATCGCGCGATTCGAGTTCGACGAATTCTCCGGCCCCTCGACGCTCAGGAGATCCGGGGAACTGTACGGGTGCATGGCCACCGCATCGAAGAACTCACCCGCGCCATGCTCATACAACCCCCTGATGAAGGTGGCCGGCGCCATCTCCGTCGGATCGTCGACGGCCGGAGATGTCCCGCCGGTGATCACGACAGCCCCCGGATCGACAGACTTGATGGCTGCGTACGAGTCCTCGAGCATCGACGAGTACAAGGCGAGATCGGGAGCCGGTGCGAAGCTGTCGTCGATATTCGGTTCGTTCCAGATTTCCCAGTGGTGAATGACATTCGAATAGCGCTGGGCAACTTGAGCAATGAAATCGCGGAAAGCCGCCGCATCGGCAGGCCTCGGATGGATCAGGGCGCGGTTCTCAGGCGCGACCGCCCAAGACGGTGCGTAGGTCACCAGGCCCAGGATCATCAAGCCTCGGTCAGCCGCATCCATGACAAGCGAATCGGTATCGCGCCAGTCGAAGTGCCCTGGAGACCGTTCGATGTCGCCCCATTGAATGTAGACACGGACCGCCCGGAAGCCGGTGGCTTTGATCAGGTCGTACTGGCGGCTCCGCAACGCGGGGTCGATGCTCGGTTCGTTGAGCGTGACAGCGTTGACTCCGACGATGCTCGGTGGAGCAGCGGGCGCCGAGGGTGGCGGGTTCGCCACAGTTGTACGCGAGGGCGGAGCAGCTTTCTGACATCCCACGAGCGCCATGAGCAGCGCCATGGAGACCATCACGACGAATCGTCGGGAGATGGCGAGCCCTTCGCCCCTCACGTGAGTCAACGTTCGCCTTCCGTTGGGGTCATCAGCTCGAGCATCGGAGCCACAGGTGGTCTTGAAAGAGAGCATGCCCGCAACAGGGTCGGGCCGCAATGGAGTGGGCGATGCGGGATGTTTCGTCGAACGCGCCCCCGCGTGATATCGGGGTTTCTGCGATGACTGACTTGGTCATTCACCGCGCTGCACTGGCTGGCGACCGCACCGCAGCGCGACCCGTTCCGCGCCTCGGTAGCTCGCCATCGCGCGGCTCGTTCGAGAGCCGGCGCACAACAGCACGACGGGCGCTCACCGTAGTGGTGCTGATCGCGTTGGGTGCGACCTCGGCAATCCAGATCCAAGGGTTCACCCTGACGATGCTCGCCCCGGTCTGTCTTCTCCTGGCGCCGGCATTGCTTCTGACGCGACCGGCGTTTGGGCAGTGGCTTCCACTGGCCCTCGCCATCATTGGGTTTGCCGCCTTTTGCATCTCGGCACAGATCAACCATTTGAGTCTGGTTGATCAACGAGTGCAACAGTGGGGGGCGTTCGCCATCTACTACGCGGGCTTTCTGGTGCTGGCCGGAAGAGACCTGCTCCGCATCTTCTCGATCTTTTGCGGCATCGCCATCGGCACCGTGGTCTACAGCATCCTGCCCGGCACGGCGGCGGCGTCCTCCTACGGATCTTTCAGCGACATCTGGAAATACGGCTGGGGACAGTGGATCGTCATCATCTTGTTGTTCGGTTTGACTGTTGTCAGAGTCGCGCTTCCGCTGCAGGCCGTAGTACTGGTGTTGATCGGGGCCTACAGCCTGGCCGAGGACTACCGGTCACTGGCGACGAATTGCGTTCTTGCCGCTGTCGTCGTGGTGGTGGGCTGGGCTGGTGCCGATCGGATCCCGCGATGGCTGCAGCTCACACTTGTGGCGGGGTCGGCAGCTGCGGTGTTCGCTCTCTTACCGAAACTGGCGACGAGCGGGCTCTTGGGCAGTGCGATTCAGCGCAAGACGGAAAGCCAGTTAGCTCAGGGTGTTCCGCTGATACTTGCTGGACGGACGGAGTCGCCCCTGTCGATCTCGGCGATCATGGACCGCCCCTGGTTCGGTTGGGCCAGCGCGAACAACATCAGCGCGGAGGTGTTCGACCATGCCAAGACTCTCGCCATCACCCTTGGCTTCGACCCGACTGTCCGCTTGGAAAGCACCTGGTATCTGCCGAACGGTGACGTATCGCTTCACTCAGTGTTGCTCGGCGCCTGGGCAGAGGGCGGACTGTTTGCCGCGCTTCTGCCCGTGGGACTGGCCGTCGCGGCGCTGGCGATGATCTGCAACGCGTCCCGATACGGACGCTGGGCTGCGCTGGTGGTCGTCGTGTCGGTACAGGCGGTTTGGGATCTGTTGTTCTCGCCGTGGTCCTACGGTGCTTTGGCCGCCTTCGCTGTTCTCGCAGTTGCCTTCTCGGCGAGGCACTTGCCCGCCAATGACGAGTGCGGTGTGAAGGGAGATGTTCGTGACTACTGAGGCGGCCGTAAGCGTCGTCATTCCGACCATCGGCAGAGCGAGTCTGCGCGAGGCCGTCGAATCCGCATTGAATCAGGCGGTGGCCCCCGCCGAGGTCATCGTGGTCGTGGACTCGGATTGTGAACCGGACTTGCCGGCTTCCGACGCGATCCGCGTGTTGCGGACATCGGGAGGAGTTGGACCCGGCCGTGCCAGGCAGCTGGGAATCGACTCGGCCAAGGGCGACATCATCGCGCTGCTCGACGATGACGACCGTTGGCGGAAGGACAAACTCGAAAAACAGCTCGCTGCAGCACCGCAGGAGGGACGGTGGATCGTTTCTTGTCGTTACGTGCGGCGCGCTGACGGGCAGAAGCCGTTGACCATTCCCAGCAGGCTGGTCGAGCCACACGAACGAGTCATTCCCTATTTGATGAAACTGCGCTCACTGCGAAGAGCGCGGCCCTCGTTAGCGGTGCCGACGCTGATGTTCCCGAAGACTGTTGCGGAGGCGGTTCCACTGTCGGTGTCGGCCGGCTCGATTCATGACGATCCCATGTGGCTGATGAATGTGCAGCGCGCACTGCCCGACCTTTCGATTGTTCAACTTTCTGATTGCCTCGTCGAGGTCAATGTGACTGCCGGGTCGACGTCGCGGCCGGGGGTGGACCGCAGCAAAGACTACATCGATTGGGGCGTCCGAGAACTCGTCGACGAGTCGAAGAGGGTGCGAGGTGATTACTTCCTGTACAGCCCCGTCATTTCGGCCGTCGAGGCAGGCTCCCTGCGTAGCGTCTTTGGCGCTGTGGCCGCGGGTGTGCGATGGGGAAGGCCCGGAATCTGGGCGTGGATCTACGCGTCGGCGGCCGCGTTGAGGATCGGGCTGCGAAAGGTGAAAGTCCAGTGGGGCACAGCTCTCAGGGAGCAGAACCAGTGACGTCGACTCCGACCGTCTCGGTGATCACGATCACCTTGAACGACCTCGATGGGCTGAAACGAACCGTGGACAGCGTGCGTGCCCAGCGTTACGCCGGAACCATCGAACACATCGTGATCGACGGCGGATCGGGTGACGACGTCAGTGACTACCTGTCCCGAAATGAGCCCGGCTTCGCTTACTGGCAGTCTGAGCCTGACGCCGGCAGATACGACGCGATGAACCAGGGCATCGCCCATGCATCCGGAGATCTGTTGTGGTTCATGCATTCCGGTGATCGCTTCTCTGATCCGGACGCAGTGGCTCACGTTGTGCAGACGGTCGTGCACCGTGGCCCCGTGGGGGACTCGTGGGGCTATGGCATAGAACATGAGATCGGACCGGATGGCACCAGTGTCGGGTTCCAGGCTCCCATGCCTTTCGACATGCGCAAGTTCCTGACGTTACGCGGAACCATCCCCCATCAAGCGTCGTTCTTCGGCGCCTCGCTGGTGAGGAAGTTGGGCGGCTATGACGTTGGTTTCCCGATCGCGGCCGATCAATTGTTCATGCTGCGCGCCGCTTTGGTGCGGGAGCCCATCACGATCGAGCGCGTGGTAGCCGATTTCGACACTACTGGAGCTGGATCGTCGCGTCCGGTCAGCGAGGCCTTCGATGACATGCGCCGGATCTGGGACTCGGTGGGCTGCTACCCGTTCCAGGGACGGCGGATGTCGCTCGCATACCTACGCTGCTGGGAATACGCGGTGCAGACCAAGCTCGCCGCCTCCCGCGTGGCGGCGACTCTGAAAGCGGGACCCGCTGCAGCCGAGGGAGTTTCGATGAAAGAGCCGTTGGCCAAGAAACGTGGCGTGCGACGGTTCGCCCATGGTGGTGTCGACGCGCTCGTTGGTGCGCGTTGGGGGTCGATCAGGAATGTGCGGACCGATCAGCCGCTGGTGGCATTGACCTTCGATGATGGCCCCGACATCGAGTGGACCCCTCGAATACTGGATATACTCGCCGAAAATCATTCCCGCGGAACGTTTTTCATGCTGGTGGAAAGCGCACGCCGCCTGCCCGAACTGGTGCATCGAGTGGTCGCGGAAGGCCATGAAGTCGGCCTGCACGGGTTCGACCATCAGACGCTGGCCGGCCGCTCCCGCGGATCGACCCGGCGCCTGCTCGAGGCGGCGGCCGCAGAACTGTCGGCGATTTCAGGCGCACCGGTGAAGTACTTTCGCCCACCATTTGGAGCCCAGAGCGTGGGTTCCTTCCTAGGCGAGCGCGATGCCGGCCTGGAAACCGTCATGTGGGACGTCGACAGTTTCGACTGGAGCGGACTGGCGGAGTCGGCGGTGGTGTCGGAGGTGGTCGCTCAGGCTGAGCCGGGGAGCATCATCTTGCTACACGACACCCTTGCCGACCACCCCGAGCGTGTCTTCGACCGCGCCAGCGCAGTGCAGATGATTGTCGACGGCCTGCAGCAGCGTTCATTGCAGAGCACCACGATCTCCGGGCTGACGGCATCAGGTGAGGTACGGCGGGCAGCCTTTTTCTCCCTGTCGATGCGTTCGATGAACCCGTTGATGTCATTGTCGAAGGATCGGTAGGCGCGGTCGTGAGAACGTTTGTGTACCGCGATAGCGGCAGCTGGCGCTCGGCGGGGCCGGAGGGGCAATCCCCGCGGGCCCGGTTAGGTCGGGGTGTGCGAACATGACTGCCACCGACGCCGTCGAATACGACGCATCGCTCAAGCCCGTCGAGCGCAAGGCAATTGTGCTCGGGACCGGTTTCCGCGTGGTCGGAACGCCGTTGGTCGCCCTGATAGGACTGACAAATACCGCAATCATCGTCCGTCAGACCGGCGAGGCAGTGTTCGGCGTCGTGTCGCTGATCACGACGCTTTCCTTGCTCATCCCGTTCGCCGACTTGGGAATCGGTGCGGTGGTGACCAGTGCCTGCTCCCGGCCGGGGCGGCTCACCGAAGACCGCGCAGCTGTGGCTACCGTGCAGCGCGGTTTGCGCAGGCTGATTTTTGTTGCAGCCGTGCTGATCTCGGCCAGCCTCGTAGTGATGGCGACAGATTCGTGGCGTCTTCTGATCGGTACTACGACGGGTCCGGCCGACCGCATCGCGATCACTGTCGCGGCGTGCCTGATCGCTTTGGGCATTCCGGCTGGTATCGGTATCCGGATCATCATCGGTTTGAACATGAATCCGCTTGCGGTGGTGCTGACCATGACCAACGCCGTATTCACGTTGCTGATCACTCTGGTGCTGAAAAGCGTTGGTGTAGATGGCATTTGGTATGCGGTATCCGGTGCCGGGGGCGTGCTGGCCGGAAACTGCGTTGCCACTTTTTTGGCGCTACGTATGAGCGGTATCGGGCGGTCAGCATTCGCAAAACCCGGCGTGGAAGAGGCGAAGAGCAGACTGTTACAGGGCTCGCTGTGGATGTTCGTGTTGAGCATCGGTTTGCCGCTAGGCCTTCAATCGCACCGGTTGATCCTCTCGCACGTGTCCACTCCTGGGGAGCTCTCACGCTACGCTCTGATGGCTCAGATTTTCGCGGTCGTGTGGATGGTCTTCGATACGGCCGGGATGGCTTTGTGGCCGGTATTCGTCAAACGCCGATCGAATCTTGCTGCCTCCACCCAGTTGTGGCTGAAGGCTGTGGCGGCGTTCGGGGTATTGTCCGCCCTGGCCGGCCTCGGCATCGTGGCGTTGGGGCCGTGGGCTACATCGGTGCTTTCAGACGGCAAGGTGGGCGCGACGCGGGCACTGGCAATTGCGTTCGCCGTGCTGCTGTTCCTTGAATGCATCCACTTACCAGGCGGCATCATGCTGACGATGCCGCGAGAGGCCCGATGGCAATCGATCTGTATCACTGTCATGGGTGTGACAACCGTGCTGCTGGGCATCTGGTGGGGCGCAAAGTGGGGTGGTACCGGCGTCATAGCCGCTGCCGCTGTTGCCATGGTAGCGGCGCAAGTCATCCCGGACTTCGTCTGGATTCCGCGACTGCTCAGGCGTCGAACGCAGGACTGCGTGGGCGAAAGCATCCCTTGAGAACCTGACGCAGACAAGGGTTTTCGGGTGAGTGGGCGCTGACCCTAATGTTTCACTATCGTCGGGCTTCACGCGCCGAAAGAGCGCGGTACCCGGCTGCCCGCATCGCACTCAGCTTCGGCTTGAGCGGGGAATTCTTCAGTCTGGCGATTGTTGCGCGACGGGCGGCGATCCGCGCTGCGCGCAGCTTCCGGCGCAGCGGGTTGGCCGTCACCTCGCCTTGGCAGACGGAAATCGAGCCAGTCATCGCTCGGCGCTTGTAATCCTCCACGCCCGCGCCCAAGTCGATGCGCACCACGCCCATCTGTGGGGCGGCAGCGATCAACTCGCGCAACATGATCCAGCCAGGCGCCAACTCGGCGTGCGCCCGATCGAACACCGGGAACCACCAGTGAACGACGGCACCGTCGCGCAGCCCGAAGTGCGCGGCGAGCAGCGTGTCACCCGCGTACACCGCCGACAGCATGCCGGAGAAACCGTCGACGCTCGTGTTGGCCAAATGGTGCACCAGCTCTCGGCGACGAGGCATCGCGAAGAAGTCGTACGCGCCCGTTGCGGCATACTGACGGCGTTTGATGTCAATCAGCCAGTCCAAAAGAGCTGGGTCCCGCGCATCCCACACTAGGCGCAGGTCGCCATGCTGACGTGCGGCCTTATTGGTCATCCGGCGCACTCGCGACAGCTTGTCCCGGCCCGCCTTGCCAATACGGGTCAGATAGCCGTCGAGGCCGCCTGTGGCATCGATGAAGGGCGACTCCTCGCGGCCGTCGACCCATGGCGCGAACTCCAAGCGGTCCTCTGAGATGTGGTCGAACCGCAAGGCGCGCAGCCCAGTCGCGCGTACGAGGTCGAGGGGATCGATCGTTACGCCAGGGGGCGCTATCGGTCCATGGAAATCCGCACCGGGCCAGCCGGCCGGCCGCGCCAGCCCCTTTTTTATCTGCAACGGGAACCACACCTGGTTGGCGGCGGTCGCCACTTGGACATCGCCGAATATCGCGTGCACCGCGCCGGCAAAGGCTGGATGGAAGTACGGGCTGTCGAGCGCCGGGTTGGCATTGCGAACGCGACCCCACAAAGCCAGCTGTTCCGCATCAAGCGCGTCGAAGTCGATCAGGCTGCACGACACCTCCGTAAACCTACACCGCAAACCCAAAACATTACTGTTTTCAGCGGCAAAGCTGCCGATAGCCCCGGCGCTTTGTCACCACGACTGCACGGCGGTAGGGCGGGACGACGCACCCCACCTTCGGATCTCAACGCGCTTGTCGCTGTCGGCATTGCCGTAGAACTGCTCGGCCGTCACATACGGGGCGGTCAAATCGCCGATTTGAGAGTCGGCAAATGGGCCGTAGACCTTACCCGTCGGGCCCAACACCCAGGCCTTGCCCAAATCCTTGCGGACGTAGACGGCCACGTGCTGCGGTTCCGTTGTGAAAGTCCGTCCATAGGGGACATTTGCGATAACCGTCAGCACATCGTGTCGCCAAACACCGTACTCGAAGTGGTCATTCGAGAAGGTGACGTGCGCTGGACTGTCCGGCACGGGAGTGCTGCCCAGGTAACCGGACGGCAGTGGGCTCGCGTACATACACAGCGCGAGTAGGCCGCTGTCGGTGGTGCCGGTGGGGCTGAAATTCCAGTCGGCCTCAATATAGGTGGCACTGTCGTGCAGGCGTGCGGTCGTGTAACCGGCACCGATGCCTGCACGCTTGTAGGTGATGATCGACTTACCATCGAAAATGGTTGGAAGAGCGGCGATATCATCCGGACTGTAGGTGAGAATCGCCGTTTGCCCGGAGTCGAATCTGGACGGGTGTTTGCCGTTTGGCACGGTGCGGTAATCCTGGTGAAGCTCGAGCTGCGGCGTCGTCGCTGCACATTCGCATAGCATGCCGATCAGGATCACTGCGGTTACGATACTCAGCAGTGTCTTCCATAACGTGAGCAGAGTTTCTGACGTTTGTGGCGGACCGAATTCGTGGCCGGTGTGGCATCGCCCGCGCAGCAGATCACAAGGACCGCGGTTCCAATAGGCTGGCCGTGATATCGCCATTTGCCTTCTTTCATTGGATCGCAATGCTTCCGGATGGGACCACCATCGGGAATCCGCTAGCGAGATCTGATTGCCGGCGGTTCCAGGTTCAGATATTGAGCTGTGGTTACAACGATATCCAGCGCTGCGGCGCTGGCCGCCACCTTTCGCCGTCGCCGGAGTTGGTGCCTGACGGCGGCTGAATATCGAGGCGATCTTGATTCTTGTCTTACGCGTACGCGGCGGCGCGTCTCGTGCGGTGGCGGCGGAGTCCATGCGGCCGACCCCGAAGATCGCTTGAGGTTGGCCGCTTCGGTCCTGGCGCAAAAGCATTGTCGCGCAGCAGTTTCGGCACAACAGCGTCCAGTCAATGTGTGTGAATAACGTCGAGCACATTGCGAAGCCTCGGCATCACCGACTGTCCGTCACGGTCCGCCCGGCGCGCGGCACTGATCGGGGTTGTCCCCGCCGACCCGCAAGTTCAGATAGCTGCCGGTCGAACGCGTAAGGCCAAGCGTGGCTGAACAGGCCTGTTGGCGATGGTCGCGAAGTGCTGTTCACCTTTCCGGCACCCGTCAGGGCGGACAGCAAACCAACATTTGATTGCCAGTTGGAATGAGGCAAGTCATAAGCGGAGCCCGTGGGCAATAGATTGTGACCGTCGTCACAGATGCGACTGCGTGCTGCGTCAGGGGGACGCCAGTAGCGGTGGCCGACTAGTGGCAGCTCCTGTCATAAACCGTATTGTTGCAAATTCAAGCTTTATTTGCCTTGGGGGATAATTTGCCCCGCGTTCGCCACGAGACAGCATGCTTTTCCCCCGATATCCGCGCGCACACATACCTTCTTGATGAGTTCGGGTTGGCATGATTGCGGATGGTCTGCTTAACTTATGCGCGGTCGTTGCCACGGGGTAACAACCACCGCCGGCAAATCGCCCAGGATTTGCGGCAGGCGGTGCAGCTAAATGTCGGGCCTTGAAGTTGATTGCCAATGAGGAGTGCGGTGATACCGGTTCGTGTGGTGTGCCGTCGCCCTATCGCCGATCGGTTTTGCCCTACTCGGCTCGCCGGCCAGATGGGACTGCCGATGCGTGAGCACTCATGGGCAGCAAGTGACACACCCCGGTGGACCGATGAAGACTTCCTGCGCACCTCGCGAGGACCGTCTGGAGTGCCTATGGGCTAGGACCTGCAGATTCACCGCTCTTGGCGGGGATGGGGACAGCGACCAAACCGACCCCATCCCCTGCCCTCCCAGCAAAGGAAGGCTCTTTCATGCTACAAAAACGCGCTGCAAGTTTCGTCACACTTCCGTTTTCTCAGGATGGCTCGTGCGATCGCCGCGGCGGTAGGCGGGTCGCCTCGTCGCATCTCCATAGGAGGCCATCGAAATGATGGCAGTAGGTGCCGCGGTTGACTGCTCTGCACACATGAGCCGGCCGGCCGGCCGAGTGGCCGGGCTGGAGCGTCACCAGTGACCGCCCTGTCGATCGTGATGCCGGTTTACAACGAGTCGGCGACGATCGTGCGCGCCGTCAATCGCGTGCTGGCGGTCGATTATCCATGCCCGATGGAGCTCATCGTGGTTGACGACGGCAGCACCGACGCAACCGCGGAACTGTTGCGGCCCTTCGGCGATGTGGGGGTGATCACCGTGTGCCACCGGCACAATCTCGGCAAGGGGGCCGCGGTGCGTAGCGGTGTCCAGCGGGCCTCAGGCACACATGTCATCATCCTCGACGCCGATCTCGAATACTCACCGTCAGACATCCCGGCCCTTCTCGGTCCGGTCCTCAGCGGAGTCGCCGACCATGTATTCGGGACCCGGATCTTCGGCATGAACACCAGGTTTCCGTCCTACCGGTTCGCCGTCGGCGGCCGGTTCACCACATTCGTGGCGAACCTGCTGTTCGACTCATGCATCACCGACATGCACACCTGCCTGAAACTGATTCCTACTCAGCACTTTCGAGCGTTGACGTTGTCACAGCGAGGCTTCGGCCTGGACACCGAACTGACGGCGAAGATTCTGCGTGCCGGCGTGCGGCCCTACGAGGTTCCTGTCACCTACAACGGCAGGACCTTCGAGGAAGGCAAAAAGATCACCTGGCGCGACGGCCTGCAATGCCTGTCGATCCTTCTCGCCACCCGACTGCGCAGGGCGGACAAACTGCCTGCAGTGGTGGGTGAGACGGGCGGCGTCGTCGTCTCCCTGGCGGCGACCACGGCTCCGCGGCTCGGGTCGCACGTGGAGACACGCCCGATGAGGGCTGCTAGGTGAACGCTGTATGAGCATGGTAGTCGATGACGGCGTGGAGGTGAATCCGTCGATACCACAACGCCATTCGCCTGAACCTCGACTTCGCAGCCGATTCGCGTTACGGCGTTATGGGCTGGTGTTGGTGGTACTGGCCGCGTTACTCCTCGCCGGCGGGGTGGCGGTCGGATACTCCAGCGAGGCACGGCATCAGCTGGCGTTGTCGTTCACGAAGCAGCCGACACCGTTTGCGGAGTTGTATTTTTCGCCGAACCCGCTGACGTTGAGTCCCGCGGAACGTCCGGCGGCCGAGGGTGGAGACCTCGAGAGTGGGCAGGCCCTGATGAATGTCTCGTTCACGGTCGCCAACCATGACGGCCGGTCGGACAACTTCCCGTATGAGGTGATCGTCTTCGATCCCGCGAGAACGGTGCTGGGGCGCGCTGAGGGAGCGCTGACCGTCGCCAACGGCACAACGCAAACCACCACGGCCGCCGTCGATCTGGTCGAGGCGGAACGGTGGTCGGCTGTCGAAGTGCGTCTGAGCGGACGCGACCTACGCATTCGATTGATGCGGGCGGAATGAGAGGGACGAATGTCCGCTAGAAACCAAGCTGTCGTCGTCACCACGAGTTGGGATGACGGCCATGCCTGCGATCAACGACTGGCCGGCTTGCTCGAGCGCTATGGGTTGCGCGGAACCTTCTACGTCGCGCCGCGGAACGTCGAGCTGCCCCAGCAACAGCGATTGCGCGACAGCGAGGTCGCCGCATTGGCGCACGATTTCGAGATCGGTGGCCACACACTCACGCATCGCCGGTTGACCGGCCTGGCCGATGACGTCGCCTGGAACGAGATCGTCGACGGCAAGGATGCTGTTGAGCAGGTGACCGGCGTGCGGTTGCGATCTTTTTGCTATCCCGGCGGGCAGTACGCTGCCCGGCATATCGGGATGGTGCAGAATGCCGGATTCGCCTTGGCGCGCACAGTACGTCGTGGAGTCACACGAATGTCGTCGCCGTATGAAACCCATACGACGGTGCACGCGTACCGCCACCTCGTTGACGGGCCGGCCACCGTGCGCCTTGCCGCCGGCAATCTGCGGAAGGCGCGCCGGATGTACTGGAACTGGGATGAATTGGCAATGGCAATATTCGACCGCGTCTTGGATACGGGCGGTGTGTTCCATCTGTGGGGACACAGCTGGGAGATCGACGACAACGGCGACTGGGGTCGGCTGGAGCGGCTGCTCCGCTACGTCGGCGGCAGGTCAGACGTGGCGTACGTCGACAACGGCGACCTCGTCGCCACGGGCGCATGATCGGCGCATCCCAGCGGCGGCACATCGTCGTTCAGGTCACCAGCTACTACCCGCCGCACCTCGGTGGTGTGGAGAACGTCGCGCAGACGCTCGCCGAGCACCTGGCCGAGCGTCACGAGGTCCACGTGATCACCACGACCTGCGGCTCCGCCAGGGCACCCATCCGGGAGAACACCTCCGGTGTCCGAGTGCGCCGGTTCGGCGCGTTCTCGGTGGCGCACACGCCTATCTCGCTGGGCCTGGCGCTGAGGTTGCTCACGATCAGCCGGCGCTCGATCTTGCATGTGCACACCGCACAAGCGTTCGTCCCCGAAGTCGTTCTCCTGGTGTCGTTTCTGCGGCGGCGCCCCTACATCGCCCACTTCCACCTCGACGTCGATCCCTCCGGTCCACTAGGTGTGCTCCTCGGTGCCTATAAGCGGTGGGTGCTCGGGCCGTTTCTGCGACGCGCGGCGGCCGTCGTGGCGTTGTCGGGGGAGCAGGCCCGGTTCCTCGAGTCCCACCACCGCGTGCCAGCCGCGCGAATCACTGTGATTCCCAATGGCGTCCACCCGCGCTTCTATGAGGCGTGCGATCGGCCCCCTGCACAGCCTGTGCCAGCGCGCAAGTTGCGTCTGCTGTTCGTGGGTCGGCTCGACGCGCAGAAGAACGTGCTGCGGCTGGTCACCGCGATGGCCCACGTGACGTCGAACGTCGAGCTGGTGATCGTCGGCGACGGCGAACTTCGCGATGAGATCAGCTGTCATATCGACCATCTCGGGCTGACTAGCGTCACGTTGGCTGGTGCAGCGCGCGGCAACGAACTCGTGCAGTGGTACCGCTGGGCGCAGGTGTTCGTCATCTCGTCGGATAAGGAAGGCATGCCGCTCGTCCTCTTGGAAGCAATGGCTGCCGGCTTGGCGATCATCGCGGCGGATGCGCCGGGAACTCGGGACATCGTCGACGGTGTCGGCCTGCTGGTCCGACCGGACCCGGAGTCGCTGGCCGCAGCCATCGACAAGTTGGCCGACGACCCCGCACTTCTTGCCGAGCTGTCGGCCCGCAGCGCCAACCGCGGAACGAACTTCCGGTGGCACAACAGCGTTTCGGCGCTGGAATGCCTTTACGATTCTGTGGCGGCGACATGACCGCTGCCCCAGCCACATCGCAGCCCGCAACGACCGATGGTGCGCGCGACCTTATACCGGTCATCGCTGCGGCGGCTTGCGCCGGCGTTGTTCTGGTGGATGCCGGCCCCTTTTTGTTGCGCTTGGTGGCGGGCCTGGCCATGTTGTTCGTGATCCCGGTGATGCTCGTGCACGCGAAGGTCAACTGGCCGACGACCACCAGGGCGCATGAGTCGCTGCTGTACTCGCTGGCGTTGGTGGTGCTCGCGATGATGGTGGGCGGCCTCGTCGTAAATTTGGTTCTACCGCTCGCGGGGGTGGCGCGACCGCTTGACCGCGTCCCTGTGGTCCTGTCGATGTTGGGCGCGCTTGTGGCACTGAGCATTTGGCGGCCATCGCGATGGCGCTGGCGCAGCGATCCGGTCATCCGCTCCCGGGCAGCGGGGGTGATCGGCACGCGCGATCAGCTGCTGCTGGCCGCTGGTGTCGTTCTCGTCGTCGGGTCCGTCGCCGGGCCGATCCGTCTCAACAACGGGGCCAGTGGAGCTGTCACCACCGCCACGCTGGTGATCGGGGCGGCCGTTATCGTGATGATGTTCACATGGCGATCCGTGCTGCGTGAGTCGACCATTGTTGCGACGCTGTACATGCTGTCGTTGGCGCTGCTGCTGATGACATCACTGCGCGGCTGGTTCGTGACGGGCCACGACATTCAGCGCGAATTCAGGCTGTTCGAACTGACGACCAGCCAAGGCATCTGGGGCACAGACACGTTCCACTCGGCGTACAACGCCTGCCTGAGCATCACGATCCTGCCCACCATCATCCAGCGGGCGACCGGCATCCCCGACCTTTTCGTGTTCAAGGTCGTCTTCCAGTCGCTTTATGCGCTGTGCCCGGTGCTCATCTACCTCATTGCCCGGCGGTTCGCGTCGCGGGCGGTCGCAGTTCTGGCCGCCGTCTACTTCGTCGCGTATCCCACCTACTTCGGCGACATGCCGTTCCTGAACCGACAGGAGGTGGCGTTCTTCTTCCTCGGCGCCGCGGTTCTGCTCATGACAGATCGCGCGGTGCCTGTCCGATTACGGCGAATCGGGCTCGTCACATTCGGTGTCGGTGTCGTCCTGTCGCACTATTCGACGACGTATGTGCTGTTGGCTGTGCTCGGGCTGTGTTGGGCCGCAACGCGTCTCGCGCCGGCCGCCCGCCGGTTGACGCGAAAGCGGCGGGGCAGGCACCACGCGTCACGGCAACGCCGCATCCTACAAAGTCCCAGCCCGCCTGTTCTGACATGGTCGATCCTGCTCGTGCTCGGGGCGCTCACCTTCGTTTGGGCCGGTCCGATCACTGGTGCGGGCGGCCAGGTGGAGCAGACCTTCCGCTCGACGCTGACGTCGCTGACCGGGGGAGCGGACGAAGGTCAACGGTCGTCTGATGCCTCCTACGCCATCGTCGGCGGGGAGAAACTCAGCGCCGAGAAACGGCTGCGGGACTTCAGGAACCAGGCGATCCAAACTACTGCAGGCGACCGAACGGCGGGGGCGAGTTACCCGCTGTCCGAACTCGATCGGTATCCCACGCCGGTGGTGGCGGCCGAACAACTGCCGACGACCGCCCTCGGCAAGGTCCTCGACGCTGCCGGCGCGAGTCCGTCGGCCGTCAACGGAACGCTGCGCCGTGTCGCGCCGATCTGGATGCAGCTGTGCATTGCGGTCGGCTTTCTCGCGGTGCTGCGCGGCCGCGCGGGTGCCTTTCGGCCGAGCCTTGAATTCGTTTGCGGCGCATTGGCGTGCATCGCCGCTATGGCGATGCTGGTGCTCCTGCCGCAGCTGTCGGTCGATTACGGGCTCCTTCGTGCCTTCGGCCAGGGATTGTTCTGGCTGGCGCCGTTCCTCGCCGTCGGGAGTATCCAGGCCTTTCACTTGCTGGGCGGGCGATGGGCACGCAATGTCGCGCTGGCCGTGGCGGTGACGCTCTACCTTTCGCTGACGGGCGTGATCCCGCAGCTGTTGGGCGGGTATCCGCCCCAGCTCCACCTGAACAACGCCGGCGAATACTACGACAACTGCTATCTGCATGAACAAGAGGACACCGCGATCACGTGGCTACGAACGCGGATCTCGGCCGAGAAGGCCCCTGACGTGCAAGCCCACATGTACTGCTACGTCTACGCTTTCACACCGCGTCAGCGATACGCCGAGCCCAGCGACGGCGATGACATCTTCCCGGTGTTCGTCCGCAAGGACGCCTACGCCTTCCTCGGGTCCACCACCGTACTCAGGGGCGACGTTGCGCTGTCGTACGCCGGCGACACCGTGACGTACAAGTACCCGGTCGAGTTCCTCGACGAGAACAAGAGCCTGATCTACAGCAATAACGGCGCGAGGATTTACCGATGACCAGCAATGATCAAGCAGCACAAGGCAAATGGAAGCGGGTGATCTGGCCGGCGTCAGCGTGGGCGGGAATCGACACCGTGGTCGTTTTCGGCGTGCTGGGCTGGATCTACGGCGCGTTGGTCGCTGTGTTCAACCCTGACATTCTCGCCGAGCCGATTGTGTGGTGGCTGCCCATCCGCCGGGACACCATGGCCACAATCTGCTTCGGCATGTCAGCTCTGGCATATCTTCTGCGTCAGATCGGCGAACGCCGCAGGAGGCGCGGTGAGGACTGACATTCACCGGCGCAGTCGGGGTTCGGGCGTCGCAATCCTTCGCACCGTGTTCGTCTACTCGACACTGCCCATGCTCTATCTCATGGCGAACTCGATTGCGCATCGGGAAACGATGACCATGCCGCTCACTCATTTCGCAGACGCGCCGACGGAGGGGTTCGTCCTCGCCGTCTCACTGGTGTGTTCCATCGTGTCGTTTTTCGTGCTGCGGGTGATCGCACACGCCGGTGCGGAGACGAAAGGGGGTGGCTTGTGATAACCCGCAACACGCTTCAAGAGCGCGCCGGTCGAGGGGCCCACTCCGACAGACTGATTCGGAACTCGTCCTTTCTGATGGCCGCAATGGGCACCATGGCCATTCTTGGTTTCGGCTTCTCGGTCCTTGCCGCCCGGATGTTCACCCCGGAGCAGGTCGGTGCCGGAATGTCGTTGGTGTCGGCAACGTCGCTGATCGCCTATCTGAGCCTCTTTGGGCTGAACGTGACGATCGTGCGGTTCTACGCGAACTCGAGCAACCGCAACGCCCAAGTCACCCGCAGCCTTCTTGCGGTCGGCGGCTTCGGACTCTTGTTCTCTGCTGTGTACGTGCTGTTCGTACCGATCTATGCGCCTGAACTGTCTTTCGTTCGCGACAATCCGCTTTATGCCGTCGGCTTCCTGATCGCCGGGGCGGCATCCGCCCTGAATCTGCTGACAGACTTCGTCTTCATCGCCGCGCGAAATTCCGAGTACAACCTGCTCATTGACGGGTTTTTGCAGGGCATCACCAAGCTTCTGGCTCCAGCGGCCTTGATCGGATTGGGCGCCTACGGCATCTTCGCGTCCGTCGGTGCGGGATACGTCATCGCGCTTGGAGCGAGCATCGTGTGCATGTACAGGATTTTGGGTCTGCGTATAGACTTTCGGCGCGCCGCCGAGCTCAGCCGTCATCAGCTGAGCTATTCGATGTCGGGCTACCTGTCCAGCGTCGCGACGATTGCACCCATCATGGTTTTGCCTTTGATCGTTCTGCACGCCCGCGGCGAGGCGGAAGCCGGCTACTTCTTCTTGACGTTTCAGATCGCCAATGCCGTCTACTCTGTCGCGTACGCGGTCGGCGAAGCATTCTTCGCCGAAGGATCGTTCGACGAGTCGCGGCTGGGAGCTCTGCTCAAGCGGTCGGCGCTGATGCTCGTGGCGCTGTTGGTTCCCGCCGTTGTCGTTTTGGTCATCGGCAGCCACTGGATCCTCTCGCTGTTCGGTCCCGGTTACGCCGACAACGCCGATAATCTGTTGCAGATACTGGCGATTGGCGCTTTGGCCGTCGCCCTCAACACCTGGACCGCGTCGGTGCTCAAACTACTGGGACTGATGAAAAGTCTGGTCATATCCAGCGCGGCGTTTGCCCTCACCACGATCGGCCTTGCCCAGTTGTGGAGTGGCCGGGGACTGGAGTGGCTGGGCTGGGCGTGGCTGATCGGCAACCTGGTCACTGGAGGGTATGCGGTGGTGGCAATCGTTCTTCATCAACGAAATTCGGCTGGCGCCGAGCCCGCACCGCTGATGTCGGAGGCGATGCGATGAGCGTTCAGGCTGGCGCTGGGAACAATGACGGTAGGACGGCCCTGCTGGTTTCACCGTACTTCCCGCCCGATATCGGCGGAGTCGAGCAGTACGTCGAAAACCTCGCCAGGCTACTTCACCACCGGCACGGGTGGCGCGTCGTCGTCGTCGCCACCGAACCCGAACGGGGGCCGGCACCCCGGGTCACCGACACCGAGTACGCCCGTGTGTACCGCATCCCCTTCAAGGTGCGGATCTCGAACACCCCGGTCGGCCTGCGTTGGTCGCGGTTTCTGCGCGAAATCATCGAACGTGAGCGGATCACCATCGTCAACGCACACGCGCCGGTCCCGCTGCTCGCCGACGTCGCGGCTCGCGCAGCCGGTGACCTGCCGTTTGTCTTGACATATCACACCGGGCCGATGCGAAACGGGCGGCTTCTCTACGATGTGACGTGCCGGACCTACGAACGGTTGGTGCTGACCAGGACCGCACGGCGTGCCGATCAGGTCATCTGCTCATCCGATTACGTATTCGACAGCTATCCCGGCCTGTTCTCGGGCAAGGCGACGACGATACCGCCCGGCGTCGATGTCGACGTCTTCGACGCCGCCGGCGTTCCACCCGAGCCGGACCGGGTGCTGTTCGTGGGCTCTCTCGGAAAAGCGGCCCATTACAAGGGATTGCCTGACCTGATCGCGGCGATGCCAGCGCTGCGAAGGCGGCGACCGGGTGTTCGACTCGAGGTGGTCGGGGATGGTGACGCGATGGCCAACCATGTGGCTTTGTGTCGGCGACTCGGTGTGGATGACATCGTGACCTTCTCCGGCCGATTGGACCGGCACAAGCTCGCTGTGGCGTACCGGCGGGCCAGCGTGGTGTCACTTCCCACCCATTACGACAGCTTTCCCACCGTTCTCGTCGAGGCCATGTCGACGGCGCGGCCCGTGGTCTCCACCCCGGTGGGGGGGATTCCCACTCTGGTCACTGACGGTGTCGACGGCGTGCTGCATGCGCCCGGCGATGTTCTTACCCTCGCGGCGGCGCTGGCCGACTTGCTGGCCAACCCGGCGCGTGCCGCCGATATGGGCCGCCGGGGTGCGAGCAAGGTCCGATCCGAACTCTCCTGGGCCACCCAGTCCGACCGGACCTGCGCCGTCTTCGACAGAGCTCTCAACGTACCTGCTTGCTATGCGGGCTGACTCGAAGGGAAACAGATGGTCAGGTTACGAAACATGAAGCAGGACAGCGCATCTCAGTGGATAGCCGCCGGTCAGCTGGATATTCTGCTCAGCGGCCAGCCTATCTGGATCCTCGCGGGGCCGATGGCCGCGGGCCACACCGCAGACATCACGGCCGCCCTGTTCGGCCTGTCTGCCGGTGATCCCCTGCGACGTCTCGGCTTGGTCCCGCAACCGAATTCCCGCGTATGGCGGTTTGACCCCGGCCTGCTCGGCAATGCAGTGCGACACCCCCCGGTGATGGCACCGATTGTCGACAGTGCCGATGGAGTCACGGCCGCACTGAACTCGATCATGAAGGCGGCTCGCGGGGTTCGCATTCCGGTGTCGGTCATGCCGGTCGGTCAATTCGTGGCGTTTCGGTTCGACCACGGGCTCGGTGACGCTCACGTCATGCTGAAGATCGTTGGTGAAGTGTCACGCTGCAGTGCCGACGGCTACCCGAGGACGGCCGGCAACGACCTCCGGGCTATCCGCAACCCAGCCGTGTGGTCGGCGCTCAATGTAGCTATCAGGAAGCCACGAAGCTTCGCTTCCGCAGTGCGACTGGTGTTACGAGACAGGCTCGCCGCGTTGCCGGCAAGAGTGAAGAACCAATTGGCGCCGGGAGCCGCGGCCGTGGCGGCGCGAATGGCAGAGCCCTATTCTGCCGTGTTCGTGAGAAGCAGCGACGAATGTCTCGCCGCGTTACGTCGTTATCGCGCAGAACATCAACTCGCCATGTCCTCCTCGGCTGTGCTGATGTACCTGCTGTGCCGCTCGCTGCGTGAAGCCGGCATTCCGCTGTCGCCGGTGATCGAGGTGCTGGTGGACCTGCGCCGGTATCTCCCACGTGGCCGACGTACGTGGGCCAACTTCACCGCGGTGGCCCGGGTGGAGAATCGACCCGATACCACACCGCAGCAGTTCGGCGACACACTGGCAACCCACCTCGCCTCCAGCCGGCCGTTGATCGAGATGGTGGGCGGAGCTGCCAAGTCGCGGCTGCTGTGGCCGCTGAGGCAGCGCCGCTGCGAGGCGGATTGGCTTGTCGCACAACGGTCTCCCACCGGCGAGGCAACCGTCGTGTTCTCCGACATCACCCGGTTGCCCGAGATGGCAGACGTGCGGTGGTTGCCGGATAGCCGACACAACTTCGCCGTTGCGCTGCCGCCGGCGAGCAAGTCGAACATCTCGATTTTGATGTGCTCGCCGTCGCCGGGCGAAATCCAGCTCACGGCTTCGTTCTTCCCGGAGGAGTTCGATGAAAACGCGGTTCGGTGGTCGCTGCGCAGCGTGCTTCAACAACTTGGCTGCGACGATTCGGCCGAGGCATCGGCCCGGACTTATGCATAGGAACGGACTGAGGCAACACCGTGATTGACGACCATCTCCGTACGCACGACGGCTTGCGAATCTGCCATGTGAACGACATGGGTTGGCAGGCTGGCGGTGCGGAACGAAGTATTCAAACCTTGCGCGGGGCACTCACCGAGCGCGGCCACGTGGTGCACGTCGTTGCCACCGATAAGGAGGCCAGCCAGCACAACGACGTCTTCGCGGACGTGTTGATCCCGCGCATCTCCGGTGGTCCGATGCGGCGGCTCTTGCGTTACTTCTTTTACCTCAGAGCTTTCCGCGAACTTCGGCGGAGTTTCGACACCTTCCGGCCGGACATCATTCACTTCCACGCGATCGGAGAGTTCAGTCCCGCAGCGCTGTTCGCGGCCTGGGGGATCCCGTTCGTGATGACAGTCCACGGCCCCGAGGACTTCACCCGCGCCCTCATCCCGTGGCATTTGCCCAACTCCGACTACCGCAACGGCACTTACCGCCGAGGTGACCTGCGCATCATCGGGCGTCTGCGTTCTCTGTATTTCCGGATGGTCCAGCGCCCCGCGTACCTGTTCGCATTGCGCCGATGCAGCGCGCTGATCGCACCGAGCCACTTTTTCGCGCGAGTGCTCGAAGACGAGGTCGGCCCCGAACGCATCGTGCAGATGTACAACGGCATCAACCTTCCGGACGCGGTAGCGCCACCCTGCGCCGGACGGCTGTTCTTTGCGGGCCGACTGGAAGCCGTGAAGGGCGTCGAGGTTCTGCTGCGGGCCTTCGCGCTGGCACGGCTGGAGTGCCCTGGCGTGACCCTGACGATCGCCGGTGACGGCAGTCAGCGCACCGCGCTGCAGGCGTTGGCAGCGGAGCTGAATGTGTCCGATGGCGTGCGGTTCTTGGGCCGCCTGGGCTCTGAGGAAGTGGTGCACGCGCTGGCGAATTCCGACGCATTGGTGATCCCATCGCTGTGGCCGGAGAACCTGCCGACGGTCGCGCTGGAGGCGATGGGTGTGGGTCGGGCGATCATCGGGAGCCGCGTGGGCGGCATCCCCGAGCTTGTCGTCAACGGCGTCAACGGGTTCTTGACCGAGCCCTATGACGAGCGCGGACTGGCTGACGCGATCGTTCGGCTCGCGTCGGACCCGCAACTGTGCAGGAAGCTGGGCGAGGCCGGACGCCAACGGGCAACAGAGTATTCGGCCGATACGTTCACCGACAGAACGCTTGAGCTCTATGCGCGGACGCTGAACCCGATGGCTCCTGATCGGACATCGGACAAGCATCTGGAGAGGCTATGAGTGTCAGTCGGTGCGAACGCACCCTCGGCGTAGTCCGACCAAAGCCCCGTCTGGCAATCGTGACGGACGCCATGGCGCCCTGGCACAGCGGCGGCAAGGAGACCCGGACTCGAGAGTATTCGCAGCGCCTCGCGCGAAGCGGATTCCACGTCGACATCTACACCATGAAGTGGTGGGAGGGCGGCGCGGTGACCGGCCAGGGACCTGTTCGGCTCCACGCAATCTGCCGACGGTGGCCGCTGTACGCCGGACAACGGCGGTCCATCCTGCAAGCCGTCGCGTTCGCCTTGTCCTGCTTTCGGATGGTGACGGCGCGGTTCGATGTCGTCGAGGTCGATCAGATCCCGATTCTGCCGGTGCTTGTCGTCAAGGCGGTTTGTGTCATCCGGCGAAAACCACTGATAGCCACCTGGCACGAAGTGTGGGGCCGCACTTACTGGCGGCGCTATCTGGGTCCGATCGGCGTGTTGGCCGCATTCGCCGAACAGCTCGTCCTGCAGTTGCCGGATCGGATCATCGCCGTTAGCGAGGGAACGGCGCAACGAATCCGCGAAGCCACGCGTGGGCGCGTGCCGGTGTTCGTCGGAAACAACGGCGTCGACCTCCGCGCGATCTGCGACGTGCCGGCCGAAACCACAAGCAGCGACCTGCTTTTCGTCGGGCGGCTTCTGGAGCACAAAGGCGTCGACACATTGATAGATGGGATAGCCGAGCTGCGTCAGCGCGGCAGCCGGCTGTCGCTGACCGTCATCGGCACCGGCCCTGAACACCACACGCTGACACAGCGCGTAGCCGCACTGAGGCTCACCGACCAGGTGAGGTTCACCGGCGAACTGCAATCGCACGCCGAGGTCATCGGCTGGATGAAGTCCGCCCGGCTCATGGTCTTCCCCACGCGCCGTGAAGGTTTCGGGCTGGCGGCGGTGGAGGCCTTGGCCTGCGGCACGCCAGTGATCACCACAGATCATCCGGACAATTTCGCTCGCCTTCTGATAACACCGGGACGCAATGGCTACCTGAGCCGGGCCGACGGCAGCGATCTGCCCGAGGTGATCGCGCGTGCGCTGGCTGAGCGCCCGAGGTTGTCGACCGGGGCACTCGACAGTGCCAACGACTTCAGCTGGGACGAGGCCGTCAACCAGTGCCTGCCCGCTTACCGCGTGACGAAGCCGGCGGCTTGCGCACCAGAACCCATGACAACCGGTGGCGGCGATTTCGGCTCGCGGCGGCGGCGGTCGGCTGTCGCCAGCATCATCGCGTGCGCGGTCCTTTCGATCGTCACGGTGATGTCCGGCGGCTGCAGCAAACCATCGCTGAAGCCGCCGTGGATGTTGACGGCGGCGGGATCGCATGTCGGAATCGCTTACGGAGACACGCTGTTCGGCATGCCGGCGGCGGAACTGTCGGCCACTCTCGATGACGCTGCCGCACTGGGTGCCAGATGGATACGGGTGGATCTGGCGTGGCCGAACATCCAACCGGACTCGGCGAATGCCTACGACTGGCACCGCTTCGACACTGTGGTGGACGCGGTGAGCAAGCGTGGGCTGACGCTACTTCCGATCCTCGCGTACACGCCGCCATGGGCGAGGCCGGCCGGCTGCTCCAGCGATAAGTGCGCTCCGGCCAGCGCCGAGCAGTTCGCGACATTCGCGGCTCACGCTGCGGCGAGGTATCCGAAAGTTACCGTCTGGGAGATCTGGAACGAGCCGAACACTCAAGGGTTTTGGCAGCCGCAGCCCGACCCGCTCGGCTACGCGCAACTCCTCGGGCTGACGACCCAAAGGATCAAAGCGGCCAACCCTGCCGCCCAAGTTGTGACCGGTGGTCTGTCGATCACCAACCCCAGCCGCGACGGGATCACCCCTCAAGACTTCCTCGCGGCCGTGGTGCGCTCGGGAGCTGCACAGCGAATCGACGGAGTGGCCATCCATCCGTACACGTATCCAAATCTTGCTAGTCAACGCGGTCCGTGGGTGAGCCCCAGAGAGGACGCGAGCACCGGGTTGGCGTCGATTCGCCGTATCTTCACGGATGCCGGTCTTCCCGCGCCTCCCATCTGGATCACCGAATTCGGCGCGCCCACTGGCGGCGAGCCGGGTAGCGATGACCACGTCAGCGAAGCGCGCCAGGCCGAGATCGCCGCTGACGCCGTCAAGACCGCCTATGGTGACGACGGTGTCGCAGCACTGATCTGGTACACCTATCGCGACAGCGATACGGGTTCGCCTGATCCCGAAGCCAACTACGGCTTGCGTCGCTCTGACGGCTCCAAGAAGCCGGCATACGAGGCGCTCAGGCAGGCGATACTGGGCGGCTGAACCTTATGCGCCGGTGGCGAAGTTGTTGATCACCGCAAGAGCCGGCTTTGGGCTGTAGTCGTAATGGACGATGCCGAAGTTGTCCTCAGGGTCCAGCCGATGTGTGCCGCGGTCGCGAAGGCTGAACGCGAACAGTGGCCCCATCCAGGAGTTGTTCTGCACGTACTGCAGCGCGTAGCTGAACGACTGCGCCTGAACAGCTTCCGTCACCGACGTCGAGTCGGTACCCGTAGGCGCGCCGAACTCGGTGAGCCAGATCTTTTTTGCGCTGTCCCCACCGGAAACCATCACGTCACGCATTTGCCACATCTGCTGAAAAGCACTCCATGAGTTCGGCTCACTCGGCAGATACGGGAATGTGTAAGGGTGCATCCCGAACGCGTCGAAGTACGAGTTGGCTGCCGCCGAATACAGTCCCTTGACGAACGTGATCGGCGCAATCTGCGAGTAGCTGTCGGTGGCGGGCGCCAAACCGCCGGAGATGACAAACATGTCTGAGCTGACCGACTTGATCGCGGTGTAGGTGGCTTTGAGCAGAGTTGCGTAGGCCGTGACGTTCGGTCGCGGCTTCCAGCCGATGTTCGGCTCGTTCCACACCTCCCACAATGCAACTCGGTTCAGATAGCGGCTGGCCGCATCTTTGGCGAACGTCGCGAACTTGGCGGGGTCTTTCGGCGCGCTTTCCTCGGTTGTGACGGCGGCCGCAACCCGCGCCCACCGCGGTGTATGCAGCAGCAGACCGACCGGTCGCATTCCGCGTGCGACGACGGCATCGATCACGCGGTCCGGGTTGGCCCAGTTGCGTTGCCCCTCAACGGATTCGATCTCCGACCAATTGAGGTCGACCCGGACGTAGCGGGCCCCGGCCGAGCTCGCAACGTCGAGCACCTTCGACAGGTCGGCGGCCGATAGATACAGCAGTTCTCCACCGCCGCTGGCACCGACGAGCACCGGCGTTCCGGGGACTGGTGGCGGCGGCGCGGTAGATGTCAACGTCAGCGAGTCGAGCAGAAGTGTGCGTGCACAGCCCAAAGCCGAGAGAGCGTTCGTGAAAGCGATTGTCACCGTGTGCGATCCGGTCGCGATGGTGACTGACGGCGAATATGTGGTCCACGAATTCGCGCCGACCGTCGTCGCCAGCACCGATTTGCCGTCGACGGACACGGTCATGCGCGGAGAACCCCAACATGGTTTACCTGCTGCCTTGACGGCAATCCTCGATGCTGCCTGCAGGGATATCGTCGCGGTAGCGGTGGACTTCGACCGCAACAACAGCGCTCCGCCGCCCGATGCCGTCGGATCGCTATAGGTGGCACCGGCGTTGACCGGCGTGACGACCATGGTCTCAGCTTCGACGGTGTTGTCCGCGGCCGTAACGGGGGGAGCGAGCGACACGGCGGTTCCGGCTGCAAGCAGTGCTGCAAGTAGCGAGCGAAGCCGGCCCACGGGCCCCCCTTCGGCTGCGAGGAAGTAGTTCACAGCGTCCGCTTAATTTTCACCGGCATCAATAGGCTCACCTATCACTTCTGTAACAGAAGGAATCCGAATTGAGCCGGGGTGCGTCCGGCATCGTGCGCTTAGGCTTCTCGCATGGAATCCGACCTACGGCCTCCGCTGGATGCCGCCTCTTTACGCGAATCGCTCAGCTCGCCATGGCGTTTCGTCGACATCGTCGAAGAAACCGGGTCGACGAACGCCGATCTGGTGGCCCGTGCCAACGCCGGGGAAGACGTCGACGGAGTGGTGCTGTTCGCCGAACACCAGACCGCCGGCCGAGGCCGTAGCGGGCGCACGTGGTCGGCGGCGCCTCGGGCACAGCTCATTTTGTCTGCAGGCGTTGGCGCCGCCGACGTGCCGACGGCCGCATGGGGCTGGCTTCCGCTGGCCGCGGGCCTGGCGGTGGTTGACGCGGTGAGCGGTATCGCGGGCGTGGACGCGGTGCTGAAATGGCCCAACGACGTGCTCGCCGGCGACGGAAAACTGGCCGGCATCCTCGCGGAGGCAACCGGGCAGACGATCGTCGTCGGGATCGGGCTCAACGTCACGCTGCGCGCCGACGAGGTCGGCGAACCGCAGGTGACCTCTCTGGCAGACCTCGGCGTCGTCAACGCCGACCGCACGCGGCTGGCCACCGAACTGCTGCGCTGGCTCGGTGAGCGGGTCACGTCCTGGCGCGCCGGCGACACCGGACTCATGGAGGAGTACCGCTCCAGGTGCGCCACCATCGGTTCCTCGGTGCGGGCCGTGCTGCCCGGTGGCCGCGAAGTTGTCGGCACCGCGTTGCTGGTCGACGACCACGGGCAGCTGCGCATCGACACCGGAAGCGACGTCGTGGCTGTGTCCGCCGGAGACGTCGTGCACATCCGTCCCAACCTCTAAGGTTCAAGCCGTGGGCTACCCCGACAACGTGCTCGCCAGAGACGAACAGGTTGTGCTGCACCGGCATCCGCACTGGAAGCGGCTGGTCGGCCCGGTGCTCGTGCTGGTGGTCGCCACCGGGGTCGCCGTGTTCGTGACCGCGGTGGTGCAGCGCACCGACTGGGACCAGACGGCCAAGACGGTTCTCTACTGGGTGGTGGCCGGCATCTGGCTGGTGCTGGTGGGCTGGCTTACCGCCTGGCCGTTCTTGTCTTGGCTCACAACACA
The DNA here is from genome assembly GCF_059812855.1 of Mycobacterium sp. NGS35. Classification (NCBI taxonomy): domain Bacteria; kingdom Bacillati; phylum Actinomycetota; class Actinomycetes; order Mycobacteriales; family Mycobacteriaceae; genus Mycobacterium; species Mycobacterium sp. NGS35. The sequence continues at coordinate 198,698 of NZ_JCALDL010000001.1, read as the reverse complement.
TTTCGTCATCAGCGACCGCAGGGTGATGTTTCGCCACGGCGTGCTGACCCGGTCGGGTATAGACATCCCGCTCGCGCGCATCAACAGCGTCGAATTCCGGCACGGAATATTCGACCGGGTGCTGCGCACCGGCACGCTGATCATCGAGTCAGCGTCACAAGACCCGCTGGAATTCCACGACATCCCGCAAGTCGAGCGGGTCCACTCGCTGCTGTATCACGAAGTCTTCGACACCCTGGGCGGCGAAGAATCCGACAGCCGGTCCTCGGGCACGCGCTGACGCCGCCGTGACCGGCGCAGAGGGGTGACGTTCGACTTCTCGTGCGCCTCGTGCACGTCTTCCATCGCCTCGGCGATGCCGCCCGCGGTGAACGTGGACTCGAGCGCCTTCTCCGGGTTGCGGCCGAACTCGTCGGGGAAAACCCAGCGCCGGAACGCCCAGAACCGGAACGCCATCTGCAACAGGTTGCCCAGGATGTAGGCGGAGACGAAGTCGGCGATGTTCTCCACCGTCAGGCTGACGTGCGGCACCCGCAGTCCGAACACGTAGCTGGAGACCCACAGCGGCGCCATCGACAGCAGCACGCCCACGCCGCTGAACATGAAGAACAGCAGCGCTTCGTGGTGACGTTCGCGGCCACCCCGGTCGCGGAAGCTCCACTCCCGATTCAGGATGTACGACGCGATCACCGCGACGATCCCGGAGATGATCTTGGCGGTCACCGGCTTGGGTTCCAGGACGGTCAGCTTGAGCGTGTAGAACAACGCCGAGTCGATGACGAACGTGGTGGCGCCGACGATGGCGAACTTGATCAGCTCGTGATGCCGCTCTGCTGCCGGACGGACCACACGCGGGAGACGGGCGATCGTGGCGTCGGTGAAGGACACAACTCGGCAGTCTACGTAAGTGCGGGCCACACCGCCGAACCGTGCGCGCCAACCACGCATCCCGCGCATGACACCATGGCAGCGTGCGTAACTCGTCTGGTGCTTGGCCCGTGGTGGCGATGATCGGCGCTGGTCAGCTCGCTCGCATGACTCACCAGGCGGCGATTCCGCTGGGCCAGAGCCTGCGGGTGCTCGCGGTTTCGGCTGATGACCCGGCAGCTCAGGTCAGCCCCGATGTGGTGCTCGGCCGCCACGACGACCTCGACGCGCTTCGCCGCGCGGCCGACGGCGCGAGCGTCGTCACGTTCGACCACGAGCACGTTCCCACAGAACTGCTGGACAAGCTGGTCGCCGAGGGTGTGACCGTGGCGCCGTCGCCGGAGGCGCTGATCCACACCCAGGACAAGCTGGTGATGCGGCGGCGCCTGGAGTCGCTCGGCGCCCCGGTGCCCCGGTTCGCCGAGGCCGCCGGCGCTGACGACGTCGACGCGTTCGCCGCCCGCGTCGGCGGCCCCGTGGTGGTGAAGACCGTACGCGGCGGCTACGACGGCAAGGGGGTGTTCCTGCCCGACGACCTCGGCTCGGCCCGCGACGTGGTGGACCGGCTGCTGGCCGACGGCGTGCAGGTGCTGCTGGAGGAGCGCGTCGAAATGCGGCGCGAGCTTGCGGCGCTGACTGCGCGGTCGCCGTTCGGCCAGGGCGCTGCGTGGCCCGTGGTGCAGACGGTGCAACGCGACGGCATCTGCGTTCTGGTGGTGGCGCCGGCTCCCCGGTTGGACCCGGACACCGCTGCCGAGGCCGAACAGCTGGCGCTGCGGCTGTGTTCGCAGCTCGGCGTGGTCGGGCTGCTGGCGGTCGAGCTGTTCGAAACCGTCGACGGCCGGCTGCTGGTCAACGAGCTCGCGATGCGCCCGCACAATTCCGGGCACTGGACCATGGACGGCGCTACGACCAGCCAGTTCGAGCAGCATCTGCGGGCGGTGCTGGACTATCCGCTCGGCGACACGGCGCCCGTGGTGCCGGTGACGGTGATGGCCAACGTGCTGGGCGCGGCGCAGACGCCGACCATGACGATGGACGAGCGGCTGCATCACCTGTTCGGCCGCATCCCCGATGCTCGGGTGCACCTCTACGGCAAGGCTGAGCGGCCCGGCCGCAAGATCGGCCACGTCAATATTCTCGGCCGGAACGGCTCGCCCGACGACGACGATCACGTGGCCACGCTGCGCGAGCGGGCCTTGCGGGCGGCACACTGGTTGTCGCACGCCCAGTGGACCGACGGATGGGACGCGCATGCCTGAGCCGCGGGTCGGCCTGATCATGGGCAGCGACAGCGATTGGCCGGTCATGGAGGCCGCCGCCCACGCGTTGGCCGAATTCGACATTCCGTTCGAGGTGGGCGTGGTGTCCGCGCACCGCACCCCGGCCCGCATGCTCGACTACGCCCGCGGCGCGGCGTCGCGCGGCATCGAGGTGATCATCGCCGGGGCGGGAGGAGCCGCGCACCTGCCCGGCATGGTTGCGTCGGCCACGCCGCTGCCGGTGATCGGAGTACCGGTGCCGCTGGCCAAGCTCGACGGCCTCGATTCGCTGCTGTCGATCGTGCAGATGCCGGCCGGCGTGCCGGTGGCCACGGTGTCGATCGGCGGCGCCCGCAACGCGGGGCTGCTGGCGGTACGGATCCTGGCGTCGTCAGACCCCCGGCTGCGCCAGCGCATCGAGGATTTCCAGCGCCTACTCGAGGCGTCGGTGCTGGAGAAGGACGCCGCCCTGAAAGACCGGTTGCTGGGCCCCGAAGGTACCGTTACTGGGGAGTAGCAAGGAGGCCGAGATGGCTAAATGGGCCGGTGATCCGTCGTTCGACGTCTTCAAACTGCCGGACGAGCACAACGAGCTGCGCGCGGTGGTGCGCGAGCTGTGCGAGAAGGAGATTGCCCCGTACGCCGCTGATGTCGACCAGAACTCACGGTTCCCCGAGGAGGCGCTCAAGGCGCTCAACGAGTCCGGCTTGTCAGCTGTTCACGTTCCGGAGGAGTACGGCGGGCAGGGCGCCGACGCGGTGGCCACCTGCATCGTCATCGAGGAGGTGGCGCGTGTCGACGCGTCGGCGTCCCTGATTCCCGCGGTCAACAAGCTCGGCACCATGGGGCTGATCCTGTCCGGCTCCGACGAGCTGAAGAAGCAAGTGCTGCCGTCGCTGGCGTCGGGCGAGGCGATGGCGTCGTATGCGCTGTCGGAGCGGGAGTCGGGCAGCGACGCGGCCGCGATGCGTACCCGGGCCCGCGCCGACGGGGACTCGTGGGTGCTCAACGGCGCCAAGGCGTGGATCACCAACGGCGGCAAGTCGACCTGGTACACGGTGATGGCGTCGACCGATCCCGACAAGGGCGCCAACGGCATCTCGGCGTTCGTCGTGCACAAAGACGACGAAGGTTTCACGGTCGGGCCGAAGGAACGCAAGCTCGGCATCAAGGGCTCACCCACCACCGAGCTGTACTTCGAGAACTGCCGCATACCCGGCGACCGGATCATCGGCGAGCCGGGCACCGGGTTCAAGACGGCGCTGGCCACACTCGACCACACCCGCCCGACCATTGGCGCGCAGGCCGTCGGCATCGCGCAGGGCGCGCTAGACGCGGCGATCGCATACACCAAGGAGCGCAAGCAGTTCGGCCGGTCGATCGCGGAGTTCCAGGGTGTGCAGTTCATGCTGGCCGACATGGCGATGAAGGTCGAGGCCGCCCGGCTGATGGTGTACAGCGCGGCAGCACGCGCCGAACGCGGCGAACCGAACCTGGGCTTCATCTCCTCGGCGTCGAAGTGCTTCGCGTCCGACGTGGCGATGGAGGTCACCACCGACGCCGTGCAGCTGTTCGGCGGTGCCGGTTACACCGAGGACTTCCCAGTGGAGCGGATGATGCGCGACGCCAAGATCACCCAGATCTACGAGGGCACGAATCAGATTCAACGGGTCGTGATGTCACGCGCGCTGCTGCGCTGAGGCACCGGTCAGAACATTACGGTCACGTTTTCGGTGACGCGGCGACGCTCCATTGCCGACGGGTCGGGGTGGGCTACCTGCACCAGTGACGCACCGACGGCGAACACCGCCACCAGGCCGTCCACCAACGCGGCATCGGTCGCCCAGTCGGCGGTCGACAGCACCCGGTCGTGACTCGAAACACCTTGCGCTGCAGCAGAATCCGCGGCCCACGCGAGGACCTCGCCCGCTGAGCGGCCACCGAGCGCGGGACCCGGCTGCCGCTCGGCAGAGATCTGGTCGGCCTGCACCCGCACGGTGGTCGCGTAGTCGATGACGCCGGGAGGAAGGTCGTTCACGGGCCGGCCGAAGGGGTCCAGCGACAGCGCCACCACGTCATCGGCGTCGGCATCGGCAACAGCGTCGGCAGTGCACATCACCACGTCTGCGTCGCTGTCGCCGATCACCACCTCCGCACCGATCCACCACACCCCGAACACCACCGCCGCCGTCTGCCAATGCGCCGGCAACAGCACCGCGACTCGGCTGCCCGGCCCGGTGCCGAGCTCGTCGCGAAGCAGGTTCGCGGTCTTGGCAGCCCAGTTCGCGAACGTGGCCGTCGACAACTCGATCCGCTCGCCGGAGGCGTCGTCGTAGTAGGTGATCCGCGGTTTGGACGGGTCCGTCCGCAACAACGGATCGAGTACTGCCGCAGCGAGATTGGTCACTGGTTCAGTTGACGCACTGCGGGTCGTTCGAGCCCGCGGTGATGATCGGCGACGGCGGCGGCGCCTCGGAGTCGGTGGCTGTGTCGCCGGTGGTTGCGGCTGCCGGATCGACCGTCGCGACGGTGGGATTGGTGCTGTCGAGCCCAGAGCCGGGCCCGGTGTAATCAGCGGTCAGCACCACGCGCACGGTGCCCGGGCGCACCGACGGGTCGGCCACGACCGGCAGTCCGCCGAGCTGCTTGGCCACCGCTTGCGCGCCGAGGTCGTCGGCCTTGGCCGCGCGCACCTGGCTGCCCGGGACGTGCCCGCCGTCGTGGTTGCCGATCGGTCCCTGCTGAAACCCGTTGTTGGTCAACACCTGTGACACCGCGGCCGCCAGACCGTTGATGTCGCTGTCGTTTTCCACCTCGACCGCAGTGTTGGCCGGTGTGTAGGCCAGCTCTTCGGTCTTGCCCTGCGCCTGGTCGCTCAGCAAGCCCTTCACCCACGCCTGCACCTGCGAGGGGTCCACCCGCACCACGCTCTGCATGCCGTCGTCGCTCCAGCCCGACTCGTCGAGCACTGGGATGGTCGCGAACGCGACGTTGCCTGCGGCCAGCTTCTGAAGCTCCTTGATGAAATCCATGATGTCCCAGCCGTCCGACAGCACCACAGAGCGCTGAATCGCCGTCTGCAGGCGCTCCAGCGCTGAGGGGCTGGACAAGGTCTTCCCTGAAATCACTTGATGCGCAAGGGAAGCCATGACCACCTGCTGGCGCACCACCCTGTCGAGGTCGCCGCGCGGCAGGTCGTGGCGCTGCCGGACGAAGCTCAGCGCCTGCGGCCCGCTCAGCCGCTGCCAGCCGGCCGGGAAGTCGGCTCCCGAAAGGGGTTCGTAGACAGCATCTTTCAAGCAGACGTCGACACCGCCGATGGCGTCGGTGATCAACGCGAAGCCCAGCAGCCCCACTTCGGCGTAATGGTCGACGGTAACTCCGGTGAGATCGGCGACGGTCTTGATCAGTGCCTCTCGACCCGCCTCGGTGGCCTGGGCGTCGGCCTGCGCGTCACTGACGCCCGACTCGACAAGCTGCATGCGCTTCTGTTCTTTGGTCTGACCGTAGACGCCGTTGATCTTCGTCTTCCCCAGGCCGGCAGCCTGCACGTACGAGTCGCGGGGGATCGAGATGGCCGTCGCCGACTTCCCGTTGTCCGGGATGCGCACCAAGATGATCGTGTCGGTGTTGGTGGACACGTCGTCGCCGGCGTGTAGCTGGGCGAGTTCGTCCTCGCTGAGCGGATTGCCGTGAGCGTCGGTGCGGCTGTCCATGCCGACCAGAAGGATGTCGATCGCGCCGTCCTCACCGCCGGTGCCCAGCAGCGGCGAGCTGATGTGCAGGATGCCGTTCTCCAGCGAACGGATCTTGCTCCACGCCAGTCCGGTGGCCAACACGATCGCACACGCCACCACAGTGCACAGCACCCGCACGCCACGGCGCGCGTTCGCGGCCGGGCCGGCGGTTGGCACAGCAGGCACGAAGAAACCCCATTCAGTTCGGTAGCTGCGACCAGGCTACTGGCGCAGGCGCCGCAGACGCCGTAGCCGAGGCCCGGCGTGCCAGACTCGAAAACCATGGGCCACCGAATTGTTATCACCGGCGCGCGGGGGCAGGTCGGGCGCCGGCTGGCCGTCGACGCGGCCCGCGCCGGTCACGACGTGGTGGCGCTGAGCTCCACCGACTGGGACATCACCGCAGCGGATGCCGGCGACGGGATCGTCGAACCTGGCGACGTGGTGGTCAACTGCGCCGCCTACACCGCGGTGGACGCCGCCGAGTCGGACGCTGAGACTGCCCACGCGGTGAACGCGGTCGGGCCCGGAAACGTCGCGCGCAGTTGCGCGCGGGTGGGCGCTCGGCTGATTCACCTGTCCACCGACTACGTGTTCAGCGGACGTTTCCCCGGTTCACCCCGGCCCTATGACGTCGACGACCGGCCGGAGCCGCTGTCGGTGTACGGGCGCACGAAGCTCGCGGGCGAAGAGGCGGTACACGCCGTCTTGCCCCACGCGCATGTGGTGCGCACCGCCTGGGTCTACGCGGGCGTCGGCAAAGACTTTGTCGCCGCCATCGCGCAACGCGCACGCGGCGGCGAGCAGATCGACGTGGTGGCCGACCAGATCGGCTCGCCCACGTTCGTCGGCGACCTGGTCGGTGCGCTGCTGCAGATTGCCGCGGGCGGTATCCGCGCGCCGCTGCTGCACGCCGCGAACGCCGGCGCCGCCAGCCGGTTCGATCAGGCCAGAGCCGTCTTCGAAGAGCTGCGCGCCGACCCGCAACGGGTCCGGCCCGTCGCCACCGACCGCAACCCGCGGCCCGCCGCACGGCCGGCCTACTCCGCGTTGTCGGCGCGGTTGTCTGCCGCCGCCGGACTGACGCCGTTGCGGCCGTGGCGCGACGCACTCGCCGCCGCGCTCTCCGGCAGTGAGACCCGTGCGCGCGAAAGCCCGGCTGACGACGCTGGTCGGGGCTGAGAACCGTTACCCTCAACGCCGTGAGTGAGGGAGTTGGCGCGTCCGGTGAGTGACATGTTGACGGTGGTGACCGTGACGTACTCGCCGGGTCCGCACCTGCACCGGTTCTTGGCGAGTTTGTCGCATGCCACCGACCGGCCCGTCACCGTCGTCATGGCCGACAACGGGTCCACCGACGGCAGCCCTGAGGCCGCGTTGGCCGAGTTCCCCAACACCCGCCTGCTGCGCACCGGCGCCAACATCGGCTACGGCGCCGCGGTCAACCGCGCGGCCGCCGAATTAGGCCCGGAGACAGACTTTTTCGTCGTCGCGAACCCCGATGTGCAGTGGGGGCCGGCGAGCATCGACCTGCTGCTGGAGGCGGCCGGCCGCTGGCCGCGGGCCGGCACGCTGGGCCCGTTGATCCGCGACCCGGACGGCTCGGTGTATCCGTCGGCACGTCACCTTCCCAGCCTCGTCCGGGGCGGCCTGCACGCGGTGATCGGACCGCTGTGGCGCACCAACCCGTGGACGGCCGCTTACCGCCAGGAGCGTCTGGAGCCCAGCGAACGGCCCGTCGGCTGGCTGTCGGGGTCGTGCCTGTTGGTGCGCAAGGCCGCCTTCGACGAGGTGAACGGCTTCGACGAGCGCTACTTCATGTATATGGAAGACGTCGACCTCGGCGACCGGCTCGGCAGAGCCGGCTGGCAGAACGTCTATGTGCCCTCGGCGGAGATTCTGCACGACAAAGGCCACGCCACCGGCCGCGATCCGGCCAGAAATCTCGTCGCACACCACCAGAGCACCTACATTTACCTTGCCGATCGGCACCCGCACTGGTGGCAGGCGCCCCTGAGGTGGGCGATGCGGTTCGCGCTTGCGGTGCGGTCCCGGTTGGCGGTGCGAGGCTCCCGGCGCAAGCTGGCGAAAGGCAGGTGAGATGACGGACACCCCGATCGACCCGGCGCACGTCGACGCGATCGTGCTCGTCGGCGGCCAGGGCACGCGGTTGCGGCCGCTGACGCTGTCGGCACCCAAGCCGATGCTGCCGACTGCCGGGCTGCCATTTTTGACCCACCTGCTGTCGCGGATCGCGGCCGCCGGCATTCACCATGTGGTGCTGGGCACGTCGTACAAGGCCGAGGTGTTCGAATCCGAGTTCGGTGACGGCTCGAAGCTGGGTCTGCAGATCGACTACGTCACCGAGACCGAACCGCTGGGCACGGGCGGCGGGATCGCCAACGCCGCCGCAGGACTGCGTCACGACACCGTCATGGTGTTCAACGGCGACGTGCTCTCCGGGGCCGACCTGGTCTCGATGCTCGAGACGCATCAGCGCCTGGACGCCGATGTGACCCTTCACCTGGTGCGCGTCGGCGATCCCCGCGCGTTCGGCTGTGTGCCCACCGACGACGAGGGCTTGGTCACCGCGTTCCTGGAGAAGACGCAGGACCCGCCGACCGACCAGATCAACGCCGGCTGCTACATCTTTCGCCGCTCGGTGATCGACCGCATTCCTCGCGGCCGGCCGGTGTCGGTGGAGCGGGAGGTGTTCCCGGCGCTGCTGTCGGACGGGCTGCGGGTGTGTGGCTACGTCGACGCAAGCTATTGGCGGGACATGGGCACGCCCGAGGATTTCGTCCAGGGATCGGCCGACCTCGTGCGTGGGATCGCGCCGTCGCCGGCGCTGGGCAACCAGCGCGGCGAGAAGCTGGTGCACGACGGCGCCGCGGTGGCGCCCGGAGCGGTGCTTGTCGGCGGCACGGTGGTCGGTCGCGGTGCGGAGATCGGGCCGGGTGTGCGGCTGGACGGCGCGGTGATCTTCGACGGTGCGCGGGTGGAGGCCGGGTCGCGCATCGAGCGGTCGATCATCGGGTTCGGCGCGCGCGTAGGGCCGCGGGCGCTGATCCGCGACGGGGTGATCGGCGACGGCGCAGATGTCGGCGCGCGGTGTGAGCTGCTGCGTGGCGCACGGGTATGGCCCGGCGTGACCATCCCAGACGGCGGCATCCGGTTCTCCACCGACGTCTGACCGCTATGCGATTTCGGTGCGCAAACCGGCGCTGAGCGCACGTTAGCGCCCCGAAATCGCATACGAAACCAGTTGGGAGAGGCCGTAATCGGTGTCATTTGGCATGGCATCGAGGTCCCACCACCGCAGGTCCAGCGATTCGTCGGTGACCGCGAATTGCGCATCCGGCGGCGCGTGCGCGACGAACTGCAGGTCGAGGTGTCGAGTCGGCACTCCCAGCGAACACGTCACGGGGTGAACGTGAATGGCGGTCAGCTCAGGCGCCAGCGAGAGCGCCGCGATGCCGGACTCTTCGACGGCCTCGCGTCGGGCTGCGGCGACGATGTCGGCGTCGACGTCCTCGCAGTGCCCACCGAGCTGAACCCACCGGCCCAACCGCGGATGAAGCGTCAGCAGTGCGCGCGTGCCGGTGTGGTCCAGCAGCAGCGTGGAGGCGGTGATATGGCCTGGCTCGCATTCGCGCCGACATGCGTCGGCCCGCGCAAGCACGAACGCGAGCACCGCTTCACGCATCGCGTCTTGCGCGGGATCCGGTGCGCGCCAGCCGGACAGCGTCGTGATCACCGAATCGCGCAGGCTCACTTGTGCACCAGCAGCCCAGCCACCGAGGCGGGTGCACGCGGGGTCAGTGGTTCAGTAGGATAGCCAATTGCTATGGCCCCCAATGGTTCCCACGACAAGGGGAGGTCGAGTTCGTCACGCACTTCCTCTGGCGCGAAGATCGTCGACCCCACCCAGCAGCTGCCGATGCCGCGCACGGCCAGCGCGACCAACAGCCCTTGAACGGCGGCACCGACCGCCACGGTGAACATCGTGTGTTCGGCTGCCGTGCGGGTGCTGTCGGGATAGTCGTGCGCGCCGTCGGGCACCAGAAACGGAATCATCAATTCTGGTGCATCGTAGAGGATTTGACCGCGGGCCACCCGCGCGTCGACGGCCTGCGCCGATTTGCCGTCGCGGGTGAGGTCGTCGCGCCAGCGGGCCTTCATGCGGTCCAGCAGTGCGACCCGGCGGTCGGGATCACGCAGCCAGACGAACCGCACCGGACGTGTGTGATGCGGCGCCGGCGCAGTGAGCGCATCCGCGACTGCGGCTTCGATGTGCTGCGGCGGCACCTGCTCGGGCGCGAACCGTCGCACAGATCGGCGCAACAGCAGCGCCTGCCGACGACCTTCGGCAAGTGCCTCCTCGGTGCCGAGCCAGAACAGGTCTTCGTCGCCGGCCCGCACCAGCCGCGCGGCGGTGGAGCCGTCGTCGGCGATTGCCAGGCCGCGCACCACAGCCACCGGGACGCCGGTCAGCTTGCCCTTGACAAGGTCTGCGGCGCAAGCCAGTTCGTCGGCGACCGCGACTTCGGTCACCACCAGTTCGTTGCCGTGCGGGTCGTGCGTGCCGGCATAGGCATGCAGCACCTCGACACCGGACGCACCGATCGCGACGTCGATCTGCCCGTTGCGCCACGCGCGGCCCATGGTGTCGGTGATCAGCACACCGACAGTCACGCCGAGCCGTTCCCGCAGCCGCGCCCGCAATGTCGCCGCGCTGGCGTCCGGGTCGAGCGGGAGCAGCGCGAGCTCGGTGGCGCCGACATTCGACCCGTCGACGCCCGCGGCGGCCTGCACCAGCCCGAGTGCGTTCTCGGTGATCAGCGTCTTGCCCTTGCGTGCCAGAACCCTGACCGCTTCGGCGTCGATTAGCTTGCGGCGCAGGTCATCTCGGGCCTGAGGGTCAGCCGGCGCCGGCACGATGCGACCCTCGCACTTGCTCACGACCTTACTGGTGACCACCACCACGTCCCCGTCGCGCAGCCATGGCGCTGCCTTCGCGATCGCCGCGGCCAGGTCGTCGCCGGGCCGGAACTCGGGAAGCCCGGCGACCGGGAGCAGCTCGACGCGGCGTGCCGACCCGTGATCGGTCACGACCGCGGCTCCGACGTGAGCCCGGCCAATTCCAGGCCGCTGCGCACCATGTCGGCGGTGGCGGCCGGGTTCGTCATCAGCAGTGGCACCGCACGCACGGCCACCCCGTCGATGGACGCGGTGTCGCCTTCGTGGATCAACCAGCCGTCGAGGATCCCGACTCCGCTGCGGGCGCCGTAGTAGGCGCCGACGGCCTCGGACGTGCTGGCCACACCGATCACGCGCAGGCATTCATCGGCCATGCCGCGCAAGGGTTTTCCGCTGACGATGGGGGAGTAACCGATCACCGGCGCGGAAGTGGAGCGCAATGCGCCGCGGATGCCGGAAATCGCCAGGATTGCGCCGATGCTGACGACGGGGTTCGACGGTGCCAGGAACACCACGTCCGCGGATTCGATTGCGTCGACGACGCCGGGTCCGGCGGTGGCTTTCTCGGCGCCGACGAACGCGAAGCTGTGCGTGGGCACCTGCGCGCGGTAGCGCACCCACCACTCCTGGAAGTGGATCGCGCGCTGTGCGCCGTCGGCGGGATCGGTGATGACGACGTGGGTTTCGCAGCGGTCATCACTAGCGGGCAGCAGTGTCGCGCCGGGCGACCAGCGGTGGCACAGGGCTTCGGTCACCTGTGACAGTGGATAGCCTGCCCGCAGCATCTGGCTGCGCACCAGATGGGTCGCCAGGTCGCGGTCGCCGAGCCCGAACCAGTCGGGCTGCACGCCGTAGCGGGCCAATTCCTCCTTCGCGTGCCAAGTTTCGTCGCGGTGGCCCCAGCCGCGCTCGGGGTCGATGCCGCCGCCGAGGGTGTACATGCACGTGTCCAGATCGGGGCAGACGCGCACGCCGTGCATCCACGCGTCGTCGCCGATGTTGACGACGGCGGTCAGCTCATGCGTGCTTTCACCGGTGGCGAACTGGCCGAGGCCGAGCAGGTGCTGGACGCCCAGAAGGAAGCGCGCCCCGCCGACGCCGCCTACGAGAACGGTGACCTTCACAACCCAGGACACTAGGCCTTCCGTCGGGCGCGCGTTCGCCGCGGTGCGACACGCCGCAGAAACGACGCGCCGAATCTCGATAACGAGATGGTATGAAATTTGGTTCCAACGCTTGACCGGGCCTGCTCACAAGTGTGTAATCACATCAGTGTCATTCCCGGTTCGCCAGCCGGTTCCGGTGTCGCAGACCGAGATTCGATCACTTGTTCGAATTCTGCTGAATAGTGGGCGACATCCACAACCAACTGCGATTCTTAGGTTAGGAGGCGAAATGCCTTACGAGCAAAGCGATTTCCCGCGTCACATCCGGCTGGCCGACCGCGGATTGAGCGCGGCAGGCAGCGCGCCGCAAACCCACTCCGACGACGAGGCACCCACCGCCCAGCGAGCTAACTTGGCTTTGGTGCCGGACTTTTTCGGTCTGCCACCGGACGCCCCGGACGACCAATGGCAGGAGCGGGCGCTGTGCGCCCAAACCGACCCGGAGGCGTTCTTCCCCGAGAAGGGCGGCTCCACCCGAGAGGCCAAGCGCATCTGCATGGGCTGCGAGGTTCGCGGCGAGTGCCTCGAATACGCACTAGCCCATGACGAGCGCTTCGGCATCTGGGGCGGTCTGTCCGAGCGGGAGCGCCGCCGCCTCAAGCGCGGCATCATCTAGCCCGCTACCGGCTCGGGCACCCAAGCGCTCAGTCGTCGTCGATCGTCGGGTCGATGACGGAGGGTTCGACACCCAGATACGTCGCGACCTGAGCCACCAGCAACTCATGCAACAAGTCCGCAAGTTCGTCGCTGTCTTTGGCGCGCCGCTCGATCGGCTTGCGAAACAAGACGATGCGTGCGCGCGTCGAATTGCCCCGAACGTCCACGCCGGCAGGGATCAATCGGGCCAGGGCGATCGGCCCGTCGGCCACCACCTCCGGCGGCCACTGCACACTGTCCGGATCCTTGGGGGAGATGCGCGGTATCTCGTCGACCGCGACGTCGAGCCCGGACACCCGGTCGCGCCACCGCTGCTCGATCGGCTCATAGGCCTCGAGCACCGCCATGTCGAATCGCTCGGCGCGGCTGCGCCATCCGGGCACCGTCGGCGGCAACAACGGACCTCTCATCTCCCGTCGCCGGGAACGGCGTCTACCGGCCACGCGGGCGATCGTAACGGTTGGGGATCTTCGCTTCGGACCGTGCGCGTGTCCGGCGGCGGCCGACGATCCCGCACGATAGCCTTCCCGACGTGAACGTTCCCCGTCGCTGCTGCCGGCCCGGGTGTCCTCAATATGCGGTCGCGACGCTGACGTTTGTCTACTCGGATTCCACGGCGGTCGTCGGTCCGCTGGCCACTGCGCCGGAACCGCATTCGTGGGACCTGTGTGTCGGACACGCCAGCCGCATCACCGCCCCGCGCGGTTGGGAGTTGGTTCGCCACGCCGGGCCGCTGCCCACTAGTCCCGACGAAGACGACTTGGTCGCGCTCGCCGACGCGGTCCGGGAGAACCGTGACGGCGGCCGGGGCAACTTCGTGATGGGAAGCCGGGGCAGTGCAGCGCTCGACGATTCGCCCGCCGGCGGCCGATACCAGCAGATCGATCCGGTCAACGGCGCGCCCGTCGGCACCCACGGCGCCGTGCTGGCCCCGCCACCTTCTCCGTCGTCCAAGGCCGGCAGACGCCGCGGCCACCTCAGGGTGTTGCCGGACCCGCAGTGAGTTGAACCTGAGGCCGGGGGCAAACAGTTAGGCTGGCGCCAACAGTAGCGTTCTCGACCAGGAGTCAACCTTCGTCATGTCCCGGCCCGCTGCGATGGTTCACAGCGTGATCAAGGCCTACGACGTTCGTGGGCTGGTCGGCGATGAGATCGACGAGCCGTTCGTCGCTGAAGTCGGCGCCGCGTTCGCGCGGTTGCTGCGCGACGAAGGTGCGCGGCAGGTAGTGCTCGGTTACGACATGAGGTCGAGTTCACCGGCGCTTGCCGCGGCATTCGCCGACGGTGTGACCGGCCAAGGCCTCGACGTGGTCCGCATCGGTCTGGCGTCCACCGACCAGCTGTACTTCGCGTCCGGCATGCTCGACTGCCCCGGCGCGATGTTCACCGCCAGCCACAACCCCGCCGCCTACAACGGCATCAAGCTCTGCCGGGCCGGCGCAAAACCGGTGGGCCGCGACACCGGGCTCGCCACGATCAGCGAGCAGGTGATCGCTGGCGTGCCCGATTACGACGGGCCGGCCGGCAAGGTCACCGACCGCGACGTGCTCGCCGACTACGGCGAGTTCCTGCGGTCATTGGTCGACCTCAGCGGAGGGCGGCCACTGCGGGTGGCGGTCGACGCGGGTAACGGGATGGCCGGCCACACCACACCCGCGGTGCTCGGCCCGATCACCTCGATCACCGTCGACCCCTTGTATTTCGAACTCGACGGCACGTTCCCCAACCACGAGGCCAATCCGCTGGACCCGGCCAACCTGGTCGACTTGCAAGAGCACGTCCGGGCGACCGGTGCCGACATCGGGCTGGCCTTCGACGGGGATGCCGACCGCTGCTTCGTGGTCGACGAACGGGGCGAGCCGGTGTCGCCGTCGGCTGTCACCGCGCTGGTAGCGGCTCGCGAACTCGACCGGGAGATCGGTGCCACCGTGATCCACAACCTGATCACGTCGCGTGCCGTGCCGGAGCTGGTGACCGAGCGGGGAGGCACGCCGGTGAGATCGCGCGTCGGGCACTCCTACATCAAGGCGCTCATGGCCGAGACAGGCGCGATTTTCGGTGGCGAGCATTCTGCGCACTACTACTTCCGCGACTTCTGGGGCGCCGACTCCGGCATGCTGGCCGCGCTGCACGTGCTCGCGGCACTCGGGGAGCACGATCGGCCGCTGTCCGATCTGATGGCCGACTATCAGCGCTACGAGCAGTCCGGCGAGATCAACTTCACGGTCGCCGACGCCCAAGACTGCATCGACGCCGTGCTGAAGTCGTTCGGCACACAGATCGTCTCGATCGATCACTTGGATGGCGTGACCGTCGACTTGGGTGAGGGCACCTGGTTCAACGTTCGGATGTCCAACACCGAGCCGTTGCTGCGGTTGAACGTCGAAGCGCGGACCACAGAGGCAGTGGATGCCGTGGTCGACCAAGTCGCGGCCGGAATCCGTTCTGCGTCAAAGGTTTCCTCATGAACGCCACCGGGTCGGTGATCGACCTCGACGACGTCGACGGGCTTGTCGCCGCCGATACCGAAGGCCTGCTGCGGGCGGCGTCTACGGCCGGGGCACATGTGCGCGCGACGGGTGCCGCGGTCGACGAGGGGGCGCTGGAGTCGCTCGTCGGTCCGCAACCGCGCACGGTGATCTGGGTGGCCGGTCGTGGCACCGCCGGCACTGCCGGTCGCATGGTGTCCGCGCTCGTCGGCCAGTCTGCCGGAGCGCCGATCATGGTGGCCGCCGGCGCGCCGCCGTGGATCGGCCCGCTCGACGTGGTCGTGGTGGCCGGCGACGATCCTGGCGACCCTGCGTTGGTGGCCGCTGCGTCGATGGGAGTGCGGCGCGGCGCGCGGGTGCTGGTGGTCGCGCCGTTCGAAGGCCCGCTGCGAGACGCCGCTGCCGGACGGGCCGCGGTGCTCGAGCCGCGGCTGCCGCTCAACGACGCGTTCGGGCTGACCCGATACTTTGCCGCCGGCTTGGCCGCCGTGTCGGCGGTCGACCCTGCAGTACAGGCCGACATCGCCGGGCTGGCCGACGACGTCGACGCTGAAGTGCTGCGCAGCAGTGCCGGCCGGGAAGTGTTCACCAACCCGGCCAAGGCCCTGGCGGATCGTATGGTGTCGCGCCGCGTGGTGCTGGCCGCCGACTCCGCCGCCGCCTTGGCCTTGGCGCACCACGGCAGCGCGGTGCTGCTGCGAATTTCGGGCACTGTGGCCGCCGCAGCCGGACTCGGTGACGTGGTGGTGGCACTGCGGTCGGGTTTCCAACGGGGACACGTGGATTCGGTGGACGCGATCTTCCACGACGAAGAGATCGACGGTCCGCTGCCGGAGCGCCTGCGGGTTCTCGCGTTGACGCTCACCGATGAACGCGCCGTCGTGGCGGCGCGCACGGCAGGGCTCGACGACGTCGACCTGGTGGGTGCCGCAGACGTGACGGATCCCGCCGCGGCGGGGATCGGCACCGCCGACGCGCAATTGGCGGTGCTGGCGGTGCGGCTGGAAATGGCTGCGGTGTATCTGCGATTGATTCGGGGTTAGCGACGTGCATCTGTTACGCGGCGCGGTGCGCACCTACGCGTGGGGATCCCGCACGGCGATCGCCGAATTCACCGGAAGACCCACCCCCACAAGACATCCCGAGGCGGAGCTCTGGTTCGGTGCGCACCCCGGCGATCCGGCGTGGCTGCAGACCGACGCCGGAGATCGGTCCCTGCTCGAGACCCTTGCGGCCGATCCTGAAGGCCAGCTCGGCGTATCGGTGGTCGAGCGATTCGGCGAACGCCTGCCCTTCCTGGTGAAGGTGCTGGCCGCTGACGAGCCGTTGTCATTGCAGGCGCACCCGAGCGCGCGGCAGGCCGCCGAGGGATTCGAGCGCGAGGAGCGGCTCGGTATCCCGGTGACCTCGCCGACGCGCAACTACCGTGACCGCAGCCACAAACCCGAGCTGGTGATCGCAGTGGAACCGTTCGAGGCGCTGGCGGGGTTTCGCGACGTAGCGCACACCGTCGAGCTGATGAAGGCGCTGGAGGTACCGCACCTCGATCCGTTCATTGCGCTGCTCAACGGCCAGCCCGACGCCGACGGGCTGCGGGCACTGTTCACCACCTGGATCACCGCGCCGCAACCGGACCTCGACGTCTTGGTGCCGGCAGTGCTCGACGGTGCTATCGACTACATCCGTTCAGGCGCAAAGCAATTCGCCGACGAGGCGAAAACGGTGCTAGAGCTCGGCGAGCGCTATCCCGGTGACGCCGGCGTGCTAGCGGCGCTGCTGCTGAACCGGATGCACCTCGAGCCTGGGGAGGCTCTCTTCCTGCCGGCCGGCAACCTGCACACCTATCTGCGCGGCGTGGCGCTGGAAGTGATGGCCAATTCAGACAACGTGCTGCGCGGCGGATTGACCCCCAAGCACGTCGACGTCCCGGAGCTGCTGCGGATCCTCGACTTCCATCCCGTCGCCGCAGAATCGATGCGTCCCGAAATACGATGGGAGGGGCCAGAGCTCGTATACCTGGCCCCGGCCGACGAATTCGCGGTGTCGTGTTTGCGCATCGACGGCGAGAACCTGGGGCACGAGATCGACGCCGCCGTTCGACATGACGGACCTCAGGTTCTGTTGTGTACCGGAGGCGCGGTGCAACTGCACGCGAAGTCGTCGTCGATGACCTTGCAGCGGGGGCAGGCGGCCTGGGTGCCCGCCGACGATGGCCCCATTCGCTTGGTCGCCGAGCGGCCGGCGGAGTTGTTCCGGGTTACCCCAGGCGTATAAGGAGAATCGCGGCGTGTCGAGCGAGGGCAGTACGAAAGCGATCTTGGCGGCGTTGGCGGCCAACGCCGGCATCGCGGTGGCGAAGTTCGTCGGCTATCTCATCACCGGCAGCTCGTCGATGCTGGCCGAGGCGGTGCATTCGGTGGCCGACACCTCAAACCAGGCGCTGCTTCTGCTGGGCCAGCGCCGGGCCCGCAAGGAAGCCGACCGCTTGCACCCGTTCGGGTACGGCCGCAGCCGCTACTTCTACTCGTTCGTCGTGGCGCTCGTATTGTTCAGTCTCGGTTCGCTGTTCGCGCTCTACGAGGGCTACCACAAGATCAGCCATCCCGAGCGGTTGACGTCACCGGTCGTGGCGATCGTGATCCTCGCGGTGGCAATTGCCTTGGAGTCGTTCAGTTTACGAACCGCGGTGGTCGAGTCGCGGCCGCTGAAGGGCTCCGGCAGCTGGTGGCGGTTCATCCGCACGTCGCGCAATCCCGAACTGCCGGTCGTGCTGCTCGAGGATCTCGGCGCGCTGACCGGACTGCTGTTCGCATTCATAGGCGTGGGGCTGACGGTCCTCACCGGCGACGCCGTCTGGGACGGCGTCGGCACCATAGCCATCGGTGTGCTGCTCGGTGTGATCGCGATGATCCTGATCGTCGAGATGCACAGCCTGCTGATCGGCGAGGGCGCCACCGGCGAGCAGGAACGCGCGATCCGCGGGGCGCTCGAGGCCACCCCGAACGTCGACCGGGTGATCCACCTGCGCACACAGTATCTCGGGCCCGAGGAGATGTTGGTCGCCGCCAAGATCGCGTTGTCCCCGGGCAGCGACATGGTGACGGTGGCCCGGGCGATCGACGACGCGGAGGCACGGGTGCGCGAGGCGGTACCGGCCGCACGGGTGATCTATCTCGAGCCAGACCTCGACCGAGCGCTGGCCAGGTAGTCGCCGGACGCGGACGGCGACATCGGCGGTTGCAAGTCAACGAAGCCGTTGCGGGCCGGCGCATCCCGCTGATTGTGATCGGGATGCTACTTGGCTTTGTCGGACTCGGCGTTGCCCAACAGCTTTCGACTCTCGAGTCCGCCGGGCAGGTCACCACCCAGGGGTCGAGGGCTCGAAGTATCTGGTCGAGGAATGCGGCTTGCGGCCGGACGCCTCGATCACAGTCGAGCCGACGGCGTGGACGCAGGGTGATCGGCGCGGGATCGCGCTGGCCGTCGCCCAGACCGGCCACGCGCTGCTCGACATCACTGCGCGAGGACGGTCGAGCCACATCTGGCGACCTGACACCGGCGCGAACCCGGCGCGGTACCTGACCGAGGCATTGGCAGACCTGCACGCCAATCCCGTGCGGGGATGGCCGATCTCGGTCGTGGGCTTGCATGCCGGGGAAGCCGGCATGGCCCAGTTCACACCGCTGGTCGCGACAGCACGAGTCGCGGCGGTCAACGTCGGGCCCGACGTGGTCGCGGGCCAGCTGTTAGCGGAATTCCACCGGCGCCTTTCGCTCTCCCGACCCGACGGCATCGACGTCAGCGTGGATTTTGTCGACGGACCCACATTCGTCGCCGGAACCGAACGGCTCGACGACGACGACCCATTGGTGGCAGCGGTCAGCGACGCTTATCGCGAGGTCACCGGTGAGGCCGTCCGCACGTACACCAAGCCGGCGTTCAACGACACGATCCGCTTCCGCCACGCCGGAATTCCTGCCGTCACCTTTGGGCCGGGCGACGACGGATGGGCGGTGTACGACGAGAGTATTTCGCTGGACGCAACGGCGACGGCAGTGCAGGTGCTCGAACGGGCCGTGCGGAATTTTCTAGACGGGGACTGACGCCACGCGGCGGCCCGGCGCGCGGCGGTTACGGTTGCGCTCGGCCAGCCAGGCCCGCATGTTGTGGCGCATCGCCCGACCGATGATCCGCCCGTTCGGAACCATGTACAGGCTGTCGAGCAAAGAGAACCGGCGCAAAAACCATTCGGCCAGAACAGGTTCCGTCTCGGCGGCGCTGAGAAACTGTTCGAACAGGCTGCCGACCGGCCGATACCATCGCGGTACCGCGCCGCTGGCGTTGTGGAACATGACGTCGCCGATCGCGTTCATCGTCCACACCGGATAGGTGGTCTTGGCGGTCGCGCGGTTCAGCGCCGGGGCGATGTCGTCGTCGCCGGATGCCAGCACCCGCTGCAGATGCCCCGCCTGAAGCGACGTCATCGTCATGCCCTGGCCATAGGTCGGGTTGAAGCTCACCACGGCGTCGCCGAACGGGACGATGCCGGCGGGGAAGCGGGTGAGCTTGTCGTAACGGCGCCAGCGACTGGTCGGATACTGGTGGAACGCGATGTCGCCGATCGGTGTGCCCTGCCGGATCGCCGCGGCATGGTCGGGCAGCACGACGTCGGCGACGTCGCACATCTGCGAAAAGGTCTGCGGGGGCCGGACTTTCCCGACGCCGAACGTGGTCATGCCCCATGTGCCGTCCTCGTAGTAGAGCATCCCGATGCCCACCGGCTGCGCCCGCGACGCCCCGGCCACCACCACCTTCTCCTCGATCAGGCCATCGGGGATACGCAACTGCTGCGTCGCATATCCGATTCCGACGTCGACCGTGTCCTCCACAGGGCGCTCAAAACCCCACTCCTGCAACCACACCGGCAGCCGGGTGCCGCGACCCGTCGCGTCGACGACAAGGTCGGCGTCCACGATCTGCCCGTCGTCCAGCACCACCCCGGTCACCCGCTGTGCGGCCGCGTCGAACTGCGGCCTGCTCACCGACCGCTGCTGGATCGTGACGTTCGGCAGCCAGGCGGTGCGGCGGCGGATCTGCCATTCCAGGTGCGGCCGGCTCGGCACGTAGGTGGTGAACGTGTCCTCGAGTTCGGTGGGGATGCCCAGCAGATGCCCGGCCGCACCGAAGTGAATGGACCCTGGCTGATCCTCGAGGATGGGCACGCCCGCGGCCACCATGTCGTCGAGCAGTCCGGGAAACAGCGCGCCGAATTCCTGCGCACCGCGCGACATCAGGATGTGCACGTGCCGGCCCTGCGGCACGGCCGCCCGGTTCGCGGGACGCTCGGGCAGGTCGTCGCGGTCGAACAGGGTCACGCGGTCGTAGAAATCGGACAGCACGCGCCCGGCGCACAGCCCTGCGATGCTGGCTCCGATCACCACTGCGTGTTTTCGTTTCGATGCTATGAGGGCACAGTAGAGCAACACTCGGGAGGAAGACGAGAACATGGACCTGCGCACCAAATCCGTCGAGCAGTCGATCGAAGACACCGACGAAGAAGGCACCCGGCTCCGCAAAGATCTGAGCTGGTGGGACCTGACCGTCTTCGGGGTTTCAGTGGTGGTCGGGGCCGGCATCTTCACCATCACCGCGTCGACGGCCGGTAACCTCACCGGCCCGGCGATCTCGGTGTCGTTTTTGATCGCCGCGGTCGCGTGCGGGCTGGCCGCGCTCTGCTACGCGGAATTCGCGTCGACGGTGCCGGTTGCGGGCAGTGCCTACACGTTCTCGTATGCGACGTTCGGCGAGTTCGTCGCCTGGGTAATCGGCTGGGACCTGATCCTCGAGTTCGCCGTGGGTGCCGCGGTGGTGGCCAAGAGCTGGTCGACGTACCTCGGCACAGTATTCGGATTCCGCGGCGGCACAACGGATCTCGGCCCGGTCACGCTGGACTGGGGCGCCCTGCTGATCATCGCGGTGCTGACCACGCTGCTGGCCTTGGGCACCAAGCTGTCGGCGAACGTCAGCGCCGTGATCACCGCGATCAAGGTCTCGGTGGTGCTGTTGGTGGTGGTCGTCGGCGCCTTCTACGTCAAAGCGTCCAACTTCTCGCCGTTCGTGCCGGCCCCGCACCCCAGCCCGTCACAGGCCGACCAGTCGGTGTTCTCGCTGCTGACCGGAGCAGGTGGTAGCACCTATGGGTGGTACGGGGTGCTCGCGGGGGCTTCGATCGTGTTCTTCGCGTTCATCGGCTTCGACGTCGTCGCCACCACCGCCGAGGAAACCAAGAAGCCTCAGCGCGACGTGCCCCGCGGCATCCTGGCCACGCTCGCGATCGTCACCGTGCTCTACGTCGCCGTGTCGATTGTGCTGTCCGGGATGGTGCGGTACACGCAGCTCAAAGACACCGCCGACGGTGGCCACGCCAACCTCGCGACCGCGTTCAAGCAACACGGCGTGACGTGGGCAGCCGAGGTGATCTCCATCGGCGCGCTGGCCGGGCTGACGACGGTGGTGATGGTGCTGATCCTCGGGCAGACCCGCGTGCTCTTCGCGATGTCGCGTGACGGTCTGCTGCCGCGGCAGCTGGCCAAGACCGGCTCGCGTGGCACGCCGGTGCGCATCACCGTGCTGGTCGGAGTGCTGATCGCGCTGGCGGCATCGGTGTTTCCGATCGGCAAGCTCGAGGAGATGGTGAACGTCGGCACGCTGTTCGCATTCGTGCTGGTGTCAGCGGGCGTGATGATTCTGCGCCGCACGCGGCCGGACCTGCATCGCGACTTCCGGACGCCGTGGGTGCCGTGGCTGCCCATCGCGGCGATCGCCGCCTGCCTGTGGCTGATGCTGAACCTGACGCTGCTGACCTGGATTCGGTTCGCGATCTGGATGCTGGCCGGGATCGTCGTCTACTTCGCGTACGGCCGCCGGCACTCGGTGCAAGGTCGCCGCGCAGTGCAAGCAGCGGTCTGACCCGGTCATTGGTGGTTTACAAAAACGTCGTCTGTGTCTAGACAGAGGACAAATCAGGCATTACCGTAAACGCATGGACACACAGCAATGGCACGACACCAAGCGGTACCTGTGGCTGACGGGCCTGGTGGCGCCCACGGCATTGTTCGCCATGCTTCCGTTGGTCTGGGCGATGAACCAGGCCGGTTGGCACACCGCCGCTGCGCTGCCGCTGTGGATCGGCCCGCTGCTGCTGTTCGTGGTTCTGCCGCTGCTCGACCTGAAGTTCGGCGCCGACGGCCAGAATCCGCCGGACGAGGTGATGGAGCGACTCGAGAACGACAAGTACTACCGGTACTGCACGTATGCGTTCATTCCGCTTCAGTACGCCAGTGTGGTGCTGGGCGCGTACCTCTTCACGGCCCATGACGTGTCCTGGTTGGGCTTCGACGGACCGCTGTGCTGGCTCGGCAAGATCGGCGTGGCCCTATCGGTCGGGGTGCTCGGCGGCGTCGGAATCAACACCGCGCACGAGCTCGGACACAAGAAGGACGCGCTGGAGCGCTGGCTGTCCAAGATCACGCTGGCGCAGAGCTGCTACGGGCATTTCTTCGTCGAGCACAACCGCGGCCACCACGTGCGCGTCGCCACCCCAGAAGACCCGGCCAGCGCGCGGATGGGTGAGACGCTGTGGATGTTTCTGCCGCGCAGCATCTTTGGCGGCCTGCGCTCATCATGGGAGTTGGAGGCCCAGCGGATGCGGCGAATGGGCAAGAGCCCGTTCAGTATTCGCAACGAGGTGCTCAACGCGTGGCTGATGTCGGTGGTGTTGTGGGGTGCGCTGCTGGCGGTGTTCGGCTGGGGCCTGATCCCGTTCATCGTGATCCAGGCGGTCTTGGGCGTGGGTCTGCTGGAAGCCGTGAACTATCTGGAGCACTACGGGCTGCTGCGGCAGAAGACGGCCAACGGTCGCTACGAGCGGTGCACGCCGCAGCACAGCTGGAACTCTGATCACATCGTCACCAACATCTTCCTGTACCACCTGCAGCGACACAGTGACCATCACGCCAACCCGACGCGGCGCTATCAGACGCTGCGCAGTTTCGACGAAGCGCCGAACCTGCCGAGCGGATACGCCAGCATGATCATGCTGACGCTGGTCCCGCCGCTGTGGCGCAAGGTGATGGACCCGCGGGTGCTGGCGCACTACGACGGCGACATCACCCGGGCGCACGTGCACCCACGATCGCGATTTCGGTGCGCGAACATGCGCTGAGCGCCCGAAATCGCCCGAAATCGCAACCTGAAAGAGGGGAAGAATGGACTACAAGCTCTACCGCTGCATCCAGTGCGGCTTCGAGTACGACGAGGCGGTGGGCTGGCCTGAGGACGGTATAGCCGCCGGCACCCGCTGGGACGATATCCCCGACGACTGGAGCTGCCCGGACTGCGGGGCCGCCAAGGCAGACTTCGAGATGGTCGAGATCGCCCGCGCGTGACGGTTACTCTCGCGCGTGTGAAGCAGCGGGTTCCGTATCCGGAGGCGTCGCGCGCGCTGCTGCGCGACTCGATCCTCGACGGCATGCGGGATCTGCTGCTCAGCCGTGACTGGTCGGCGATCACGCTGGCCGACGTCGCGCGCGCCGCGGGGATCAGCCGACAGACCATCTACAACGAATTCGGATCGCGCCAAGGCTTGGCGCAGGGCTATGCGCTGCGGCTGGCCGACCGCCTCGTCGACGTCATCGACGAGCAGATCCAGCAGAACCAAGGCGACATCTATGCCGCCTTCCGGCAAGGGTTCGGATCGTTTTTCGCCGAGTCGGCCGCCGACCCGCTGGTGATCTCGTTGCTCGATGGGGAAGCCAAACCCGACCTGCTTCAGCTCATCACGACGCACAGCGCGCCTATCATCAACCATTGCTCGCAGCGGCTGACTTCGTCGTTCATGGACAGCTGGGTTAAGGCGTCCGAAGAAGACGCCGGGGTTTTGGCGCGCGCGATCGTGCGGCTGGCCATGAGTTACGTGTCGATGCCTCCCGAGGCAGATCACGACGTCGCCGACGACCTAGCCAGGCTCATGACGCCGTTCGCCGAGCGATACGGTGTCATCGACACAGATTGAGCTTGAGAAGGACGAGATGACGACTCTAGAGAACAGCCTGATGGCCGATGTCCGCAACGGCATCGAATACAAGGTGGCCGACCTGTCGCTAGCCGACTTCGGGCGCAAGGAAATCCGTCTGGCCGAGCACGAGATGCCGGGCCTGATGGCGCTGCGCCGCGAGTATGCGGAGGTGCAGCCGCTCAAGGGTGCGCGTATCTCCGGCTCGTTGCACATGACAGTGCAGACCGCGGTGCTCATCGAGACGCTGGTGGAGCTGGGCGCCGAAGTGCGCTGGGCGAGCTGCAACATCTTCTCCACCCAGGACCACGCCGCCGCGGCCGTCGTCGTCGGCCCGCACGGGACAGCCGAAGAGCCGCAAGGGGTTCCGGTGTTCGCGTGGAAGGGCGAAACGCTCGAGGAGTACTGGTGGGCCACCGAGCAGATGCTCACGTGGCCGGGAGAACCGGTGAACATGATCCTCGACGACGGTGGCGACGCCACCATGATGGTGCTGCGCGGCGCAGAGTTCGAGAAGCAAGGCGTGGTGCCGCCGGCCGAAGAGGACGACCCCACCGAGTGGAAGGTCTTCCTCGCACGGCTGCGGGAGCGCTTCGAATCCGACAAGACGAAGTGGACGAAGATCGCCGAGTCGGTCAAGGGCGTCACCGAGGAGACGACGACGGGTGTGCTGCGGCTCTACCAGTACGCGGCCGCCGGTGAGCTGACGTTCCCGGCGATCAACGTCAACGACTCCGTCACCAAATCCAAGTTCGACAACAAGTACGGCACCCGGCACTCGTTGATCGACGGCATCAACCGCGGCACCGACGTGCTGATCGGCGGTAAGAACGTGCTGATCTGCGGCTACGGCGACGTCGGCAAGGGCTGTGCGGAGTCGCTGAAGGGCCAGGGCGCGCGCGTCACGGTCACCGAGATCGACCCGATCAACGCGTTGCAGGCGTTGATGGAAGGCTTCGACGTCAAGACGGTCGAGGATGCGATCGCCGACGCCGACATCGTGATCACCGCCACCGGCAACAAGGACATCATCACGCTCGATCACATGCGGGCGATGAAGGACAAGGCGATCCTGGGCAACATCGGCCACTTCGACAACGAGATCGACATGGCCGCGCTGGAGCGCTCGGGCGCCAAGCGGATCAACATCAAGCCGCAGGTCGACGAGTGGGTGTTCGACAGCGGCAAGTCGATCATCGTGCTGAGTGAGGGCCGGCTGCTGAACCTGGGCAATGCGACCGGGCACCCGTCGTTCGTGATGAGCAACAGCTTCTCCAATCAGGTGATCGCTCAGATCGAGCTGTGGACCAAGAACGACGAGTACGACAACGAGGTGTACCGGCTGCCCAAGAAGCTGGACGAGAAGGTGGCCCGCATCCACGTCGAAGCACTGGGCGGGCATCTGACCAAGCTCACCAAGGAGCAGGCTGAGTACATCGGCGTCGACGTCGAGGGCCCGTACAAGGCGGAGCACTACCGCTACTGATTTTCGGCGGCGTCGAGCCTGCGTCCAGATCGCGAAAACGTCGGGAATTGCGATCTGAGCGCAGTCTCGGGCCCGGTGAGAGACGCCAAAATCGGTGCGAATTCGCGCGTGCCACTCCGCGTTCGATCCCGAAAACACCAAAGTCACGGTTGGCCGGTGCGAGTTCGCGCTCCAGAAGGCAGCGTGACGCAAACCAACGAGGGGGCAGTTCGCACCACATACGTCCACCGCTTTCGGACCGGTCACTAGCCCGCCGTCGGTGCCTACGCTACCGACCGGCGGCGCAGTTCCGGCCTGATCCATCGAATTGAGTTAGGTAGCGATGCTGACGCTGTCCCGGCTGCGTGACCTGGACGCCGGCGCCTGGCGCCTGGCGACGTGGTCGGCGCCGTTCATGGTGCAACTCGTCTCAGCCGTGCTGTTCATCCTCATGTGGGTGTTGGGCAAATGGCCCTTCGCGACGCATGATGCGTACGCAGGGGAACGCGCCTGGCTGTTGACAGCGACGGCGATTACCACCCTGGCATCGCTGGCGACGAGTGCTGCTCTATTCGCGTCGCAATCGCCGCGGCGGCGCGCGCTGTCTCTGAGCATTGCAGCCTCGTCGGTGGTGGTTTTTATCGGCGGGGTTTTCTTTGCCTTCTGGATGTTTCGTTGAGAACGGCCGGCCGGGATGTGAATCCATCGATGAACAAGTCTTCAACAAACCGTTATGGTCCAGCCAGCTTCATCGCCGCGATCGCGAATATCGCGGTATTGGAGGTTGTCACGTGGGTATTTCTCTCCTGGTGGATAATCCTATCGTTGATTATCGCACCGATATTGCTCGTTGAGCTAGCCATTTCCTGGGGGCTGACAAGAGCCGACGGCAAGATTGGTCAAGTTGGACGAGGAATCCTCATCGGCTCCCTGTCGGCTCCGCTCACTGCGGTAATCTTCATTGTCGCCTTCATCATCGCTCAAGCGATTGGGCCGATTTGATATCAAACGATACGGGGCGGTCTGACCGTCTATTATCCGAGCCCATAGCTTGGTCCTGGGCCACTTGGACCGCGCCATTCCTAACTCAACTTGTGGTCGGCGCAACCCTCATCTGTATGTGGTTGTTGGGAAAGACCGAATATTTCAAACACTCCCATGAACGAGGCTGGTTGCTGTCCTCGGCGGGAATTTCGACGTTGGCGGGTCTGCTGATCGCAGGGTTATTTGCCTTCTCCCGTTCGCCGCGCGCGCGGGGCCTCGCCGTCAGTATGGCCGGCTGCTCACTTGCCGTCCTTCTCGGTGCGTCGATTTTTGCGTTTTGGATGTTTCGGTGGTGAGCGAGCACAGCGCGCATTGCGCGGTGATCCAGGACCGCTATGGTCCCGTCGGTTTTCTGTCGACACTCATCACGATCTTCCTTCTGAATTCTTACCTCTGGTTCTTGGGTCCGTACGCCATCATCGGTTTTCCGATATTTCTACCGCCGATATTGATCGTTCTGGTAGTTGCGATCTTCCTTGCCAGAAGCACTGGCAGAGTAAGCCAGGCTGGCCGAGGGATATTGATCGGTCTCCTCTCGGTGCCGGCCGCGATAGCGATTTTCGTCACCGGCTTCATCGTGGCGAACGCCATCGGGCCGATTTGAGCCGGCCGTCGCGACTAACGCACTGTCACATCGAGCGCAAATCGTCCGGCGACGTGCGGTGGATAGGCGTTGTCCTGCTGAACCAGCGTGACGTGGACGGTTCCCGCGCGTGCCGCCCGATACCTACTCGTAAAGGTGCCACCGTTTTTGTCAGCAGGGCCAGGATCGTATTTTCCCCCGAGATGCTCGAGGATCGTGATGTCGTACTTTTCCTCATCGTGCCATTGACATTTGGATTTCTCATAGTCGTCCGGCAATATGATGTCGAGCACCTGACCGCTGTTCAGCTCGATATGCCGTCCATTGAGAGATTCATTTACCGTCACGTCCGCCATGCCGAAGAACTCATAGCGCAGGCTCGACTGACACCCGGCCACCAGCAGCACGCACGCCAAAGCCATCGGCAATCTCGAGTACACGTCCACCCTCCGGCTGAGTTTGCCTCAGCACCACACCATTTCACACGTCGCCAGTGGACTCGCCGAGCTCCGTAGGTACGTGCAGTACCGAACTCGCGTACGTTGTCCGGTGTGGCGGGGGTCCTCATTGCGATCGAAGGTGTCGACGGCGCCGGCAAGCGCACCCTGTGCGACGGCCTGCGGGCGCAGTATGAGCGGAACCACAGATCGGTCGCGATGCTGTCGTTCCCGCGCTACGGGCATTCGGTGAGCGCCGACATCGCCGCCGAGGCGCTTCACGGCGACCATGGCGATCTCGCGTCGTCGGTGTATGCGATGGCGGTGTTGTTCGCACTGGACCGCGCCGCCGCGCGCGACGAGATCCACCACCTCAAGGCCGCGAACGACGTCGTCATCCTCGACCGCTACGTCGCCTCCAACGCCGCCTACAGCGCCGCGCGGCTGCGCCAGGACGCCGACGGCGAGGTGGTCGAATGGGTGAAGAGGCTCGAATACGAGCGGCTTCACATGCCGGCCCCGGATTGGCAGGTGCTTTTGGATGTGCCCGCCGAGCTGGCGAAGGCCCGCGCGCAACATCGCGAGGCCACCGAGGACAGCCGTGCCCGCGACTCCTATGAACGTGACGACGAGCTGCAGCGCCGCACCGGTGAGGTCTACCGGGGGCTCGCCGAGAACGACTTCGGCGGGCCTTGGAAGATCGCGCGCGCCGACGTCAACACCGCCGTGCTGGCAAGCTTCCTGTTTCCGTGAGTCAAGCGACGCGTTGCGCCTTATTCCAGGACATGCGCGTGTGGTAGCCGGGTTTTATCCCGATCTGGTGACACCATGGACACCATGAGGCAAAGGATTCTTGTGGTCGACGACGATCCATCGCTCGCCGAGATGCTCACCATCGTGCTGCGCGGCGAAGGTTTCGACACGGCGGTGATCGGCGACGGCTCCCAAGCACTCACCGCGGTACGCGAACTTCGCCCCGATCTGGTGTTGCTTGACCTGATGCTGCCGGGGATGAACGGCATCGACGTGTGTCGGGTGCTGCGGGCGGACTCCGGCGTGCCGATCGTGATGCTGACCGCCAAGACCGACACCGTGGACGTCGTCCTCGGTCTGGAGTCCGGCGCCGACGACTACGTGATGAAGCCGTTCAAGCCAAAGGAGCTGGTGGCACGGGTGCGCGCGCGGCTGCGGCGCAACGATGACGAGCCCGCCGAGATCCTGTCGATCGCCGACGTCGACATCGACGTGCCCGCCCACAAGGTGACCCGTCAAGGCGAGCAGATCTCGCTGACCCCGCTGGAGTTCGACCTGCTGGTGGCGTTGGCGCGTAAACCGCGGCAGGTGTTTACTCGTGATGTGCTGCTCGAACAGGTGTGGGGATACCGGCATCCCGCCGACACCCGTTTGGTCAACGTGCACGTTCAGCGGCTGCGGGCCAAGGTCGAGAAGGATCCCGAGAACCCGCAAGTGGTGCTGACTGTTCGAGGAGTGGGATACAAGGCCGGCCCTCCGTGATCGGTGGCCGCTCGGCGGTCGCTGCGTTCCATGACCGCTGCGCGGTCGCCGTCAATCTGACCGCTCGGCGGTCGCCGTGATCTTCGGTTCCAGGCGGCGCATTCGGCGCACCGCGCCACTGCTGCGTGGCCTCGGCGCGTTGAGTCGCGCCATCGGTCTCGCTTGGCGGCGATCCCTCCAGCTGCGTGTCGTCACGCTGACGCTGGGCTTGTCGCTGCTGGTGATTCTGGTCCTCGGTTTCGTACTGACCAGCCAGATCACCGACCGCGTGCTCGACGCCAAGGTCCGCGCCGCCACCGAGGAGATAGATCGGGCCCGCGCCACCGTCAGCGGCATCGTCGGCGGCGAAGAAACCCGATCCCTGGACAGCAGTCTTCAGCTGGCCCGCAACACGCTGATCGACCGCAAGACCGACCCCGGCGCCAGCAACCTGGGCGGCGCGTTCGACGCCGTGCTCGTCGTCCCCGGAGACGGTCCTCGCGCGGCCACCTCCGCCGGCCCGGTCACCCAGATCCCGGAAACCATGCGCGACTTCGTCAAGGCCGGCCAAGTCAGCTACCAGTACGCGACCGTGCACACCGAGGGGTTCACCGGCCGGGCGCTGATCGTCGGCAGCCCCACCACCGGGCCGGTGTCCAACCTCGAGCTGTACCTGATCTATCCGCTGTCCAGCGAGGAAAGCACGATCGCGCTGGTTCGCGGCACCATGCTGACCGGCGGCCTGGTGCTGCTTGTGCTGCTGGCCGCGATCGCTCTGCTGGTGTCACGGCAGGTGGTGCAACCGGTGCGGTCGGCGTCGCGGATCGCAGAGCGGTTCGCCGAAGGCCACCTGACCGAACGCATGCCGGTGCGCGGCGAGGACGACATGGCGCGTCTCGCGGTGTCGTTCAACGACATGGCCGAAAGCCTGTCGCGCCAGATCACCCAGCTCGAAGAGTTCGGAAATCTGCAGCGGCGCTTTACCTCTGACGTCAGCCACGAGCTTCGCACGCCGCTCACCACCGTGCGGATGGCCGCCGACCTGATCTACGACCACAGCGAAGAACTCGACCCGTCGCTGCGCCGGTCCACCGAGCTGATGGTCAGCGAACTCGACCGCTTCGAGACCCTGCTCAACGACCTGCTCGAGATCTCTCGTCACGACGCCGGCGTGGCCGAACTGTCCGTCGAGCAGCTCGATCTGCGCACGACCGTGCGCAACGCGCTGGAGAACGTCGGCCACCTCGCCGACGACGCCGGCGTCGAACTCGAACTGGACCTGCCCGATCACGAGGTGATCGCTGAGGTCGACCCGCGCCGTGTCGAACGGATCCTGCGCAACCTGATCGCCAACGCGATCGACCATGCCGAGAACAAACCGGTACAGATCCGGATGGCGGCCGACGAGGACACCGTCGCCGTCACCGTCCGCGACTTCGGCGTCGGCCTGCGCCCAGGCGAGGAGAAGCTGGTGTTCAGCCGGTTCTGGCGCTCCGACCCGTCGCGGGTGCGCCGCTCCGGCGGCACCGGGCTGGGCCTGGCGATCAGCATCGAGGACGCCCGGCTGCACCAAGGCCGACTCGAGGCGTGGGGCGAGCCCGGCAAGGGCGCCTGCTTCCGGTTGACGCTGCCTCTGGTGCGCGGCCACAAGGTGACGACGAGCCCGCTGCCGCTCAAACCCGTTGCGCCGCAGCCAAATCCACGCGCGCCGCGACAGCGCGAGGCTGCGGAGAAGGTATGAGACGCCTGCCGGCCGTGGTCGTCGCGCTGGCGGCCGTCATTGTGGTGGCCGTGTCCGGCTGCGCCGGGGTGCCGTCGTCGTCGGCGCCTCAAGCGATCGGGACGGTGGAGCGTTCGCCGGCGCCGAGCCTGCCCAAACCCACTCCCGGCATGGACCCCGACGTGCTGCTGCGCGAGTTCCTCAAGGCCACAGCGGATCCCGCCAACCGGCACCTGGCGGCCCGCCAATTCCTGACGGAGTCGGCGTCGCGTGGCTGGGACGACGCGGGCAGCTCGCTACTGATCGACAACGTCGTGTTCCTCGAAACCCGAAGTGCGGACCGGGTTTCGGTGAACATGCGAGCCGACATCCTCGGCTCGCTGTCGGACATGGGGGTGTTCGAGACGGGGGAGGGGGCGCTGCCCGACCCCGGGCCGATCGAACTGGTGAAAACCAGCGGCGGCTGGCGCATCGACCGCCTGCCCAACGGAGTGTTCCTTGACTGGCAGCAGTTCCAGGCCACCTACAAGCGTCACAACCTCTATTTCGCCGACCCGACCGGCAAGACCGTCGTACCCGATCCGCGCTACGTCGCAGTGGCCGATCCCGACCAGCTGCCCACCGAACTGGTCAGCAAACTGATCGCGGGCCCGCGACCGGAGATGGCTCACTCGGTGCGCAACATGCTGGCTCCTCCGTTGAAATTGCGTGGGCCGGTGACCCGGGCCGACGGCGGCAAGACCGGCATCGGCCGCGGCTACGGCGGCGCCCGCGTGGAGTTGGAGGGATTGTCGACCACCGATCCGCACAGCCGGCAACTCGTTGCGGCGCAGATCATTTGGACGTTCGCGCGCTCCGGCATCGCGGGGCCGTACGTGATCAACGCCGACGGCGCCGCGCTGGACGACCGGTTCGCCAACGGGTGGGAGGCCACAGACGTCGCATCGACGGACCCGGGCGCCGACGACGGCGCGTCGGCCGGTCTGCACGCGCTGGTGGGCGGGTCGCTGGTGTCGGTGGAGAACGACAATGCACCGCGGATGCCCGGCTCGTTCGGCCAGATGCCGGAGCAGAAGGCGGCGATGCTGTCGCGCACCGGCCGCGACGTTGCGTCGGTGGTGGTGCTGCGCAGCGGACAGCCGGACGCGGCGGCGTCGCTGTGGATCGGGCCCAGCGGCGGTGTCGCGGTGGAGGCTACAGACGGGCACACCATTACCCGTCCTAGCTGGTCGCTGGACAATGCGGTGTGGGTGGTGGTCGACGGCGTCAACGTGGTGCGGGTGATTCAGGAGGCCGCGTCGGGCCAGCCCGCCCGCATTCCGGTCAATGCGACGGCGGTGACGACGCGCTTTCCCGGTCCGGTCACGGAGTTGCAGCTGTCGCGGGACGGGACCCGGGCGGCCATGGTGATCAACGGGCAAGTGGTTCTCGCGACCGTCGAACAGACACCTGGCGGTGAATACGCGTTGACGTATCCGCGCCGGCTGGGCTTCGGTCTCGGCGCGTCGGTGGTGTCGCTGTCGTGGCGTACGGGGGACGACATCGTCGTCAGCCGCACCGACCCTCAGCATCCCGTGTCGTATGTGAACCTCGACGGCGTGAATTCCGATGCGCCCTCGCGCAACATCACGATCCCGGTGTCGACGGTGGTGGCCAACCCGTCGACCGTGTACGTCGCAGACCAGCGCGGCGTGCTGCAGTTGTCGAGCGCTGCTGCCGAAAACGAGCAGCGGTGGATCGAGGTGCGGGCGTTGATGATTGCCGGTGCTGTGCCGGTGCTGCCGGGGTGATTTCGACGCTTTGCGACGCTGAGCGTCGTTTAGCGTGCCGAAATCCCCGCGACGTGCTGCAGGAACGGGGTGATGATGTCGACCGGCAGCGGGAACACCACCGTGGAGTTCTGGTCAGCGCCCAACTCCAAAAGTGTTTGCAGGTAACGCAATTGCAGCGACGCCGGGCTCTTGGAGAGCGTATCGGCCGCCTGGCGCAGCTCCTCGGAGGCCTGCAGTTCACCGCGGGCGTTGATCACTTTCGCGCGCCGCTCCCGCTCGGCCTCTGCCTCGCGCGCCATCGCCCGTTGCATGGATTCGGGAATCTCCACGTCCTTGATCTCGACCACCCGGACCTCGACGCCCCAGGACTCGGTCTGCTTCTCGATGATCGTGCGCAGGTCGCTGTTGAGGTCCTCGCGGTGGGCGAGCAGCGTGTCCAGGTCGGCGCGACCGAGCAATGAGCGCAGCGTGGTCTGCGCGATCTGCGACGTCGCGATCGCATAGTTCTCCACGGCCAGAATGGCTTTCAACGGATCGGTGACCTGAAACATCACGACGGCATTCACCCGCGCGGGCACGTTGTCGCGGGTGATCACCTCTTGGGGCGGGATCGTCAGCGTCACTACGCGCTGGTCCACCCGCACCATTTTGTCGACCAAGGGAATCAGAAACCTGAGGCCCGGTTGATAGAGCGGACGGACGTGGCCCATCCGGAAGACCACGCCGCGTTCGTATTCGCGCAACACCGCCAGCGAGACGACGCCGAGCGCAACGAGCACGATGGCGGCGACGACGACGATGGCGATCACCTCTGCAGTCATCCGGCGTCTTTCTTGTCGGCGTCCTTGTCGGCCCAGCCGCCGCCCCACCGCGTGGAGTACCGGTCGATGGCAGCGGCTACCGCATCCTCCTCGCCGCTGCGATGCGGCAGGTGCGCCGGCGCATTCGACGGCGTGTTCCAGAAGTGTTGCGCCAGCGGCACTCCCGTGATGACCACTAGTGCCGACGCACCGAGCAGAACCACCAGGTCTGCCGCGGAGTGGTTGCCGACCAACATTCCCAACGGCATGACCAGCCCCATCGCGGCGACCGCGCATGCGATACCGCGGTGGAAGCGACCGGCCTCCGAATGCGGCCACGGGTCCACTTCTCGGGTCACCTCACGGCCGTGGTCGGACGTCGTGCACGTCGACTTCACCGGACAGCTGTTGCACACCGTCGGCAACCCGCGGTAGCGCATCACCCGATGCTGCGGGTCGAACGACGTGGGCCACAGCCACTGATCTTGCGGGCACACCCACGCGTCGTGGTCGGCGTGGTAGACGAAACTGCCTGTGCGCCAACGAGCGGCCCGCAGTGATGATCGCCGTGCCATGAGGTCGATGGCCCATGCGATCGCGACGAGCACCAGCGCGTAGCCCGCGACCAGCCACACCGACGCACTGACGGTCATTCTTTGGCTGCCGCCGTTTCTGCGCCGGCTTCGGTGTAGAGCGGGTGATCGGGCAGCTCCTCGGCAGTGGGCCCAGAACGCCAGTGGCGCACCGCTTGCCATGCGATCCAGATGAACGGCAGCACGCCGCCCACGATCAGGATCACGTCACCGGGCAGCCGCAGCCACTCCAGCAGCGCATTGCCGGGTTGGGTGAGATAGCCAAGGGAACGAGCGTCGACGTAGCCGTTGTTGACCGAGTGGTACAGCTGCAGCACGCCAAGCGGAAGCAGGGTGGCGAACACCATCCAGGCCAAACCGATGTTCATCGACCAGAAGGACAGACGCGCAGCCTTTTCCGGCCATTTGTCGGCTGGTATGGCGTAGCGGAACGCGAACATGGCCAGTGCGACGGCGAGCATGCCGTAAACGCCCATCATCGCCGCATGGCCGTGG
The DNA here is from genome assembly GCF_059812855.1 of Mycobacterium sp. NGS35. NCBI lineage: Bacteria > Bacillati > Actinomycetota > Actinomycetes > Mycobacteriales > Mycobacteriaceae > Mycobacterium > Mycobacterium sp. NGS35. Next base: position 164,004 of record NZ_JCALDL010000001.1, on the reverse strand, counting down.
TTGGCGGTCAGTGCGGTGCCGATCTGGTAGTACGACACGATCGGCAGGTTGATGAGGAATCCGAAGATGCCCGCACCCACGAAATTCCAGAAGCCAACGGCGACAAGGAACATGACCGCCCAACGGTGAGGGAAGGGGTGGTCGCTGCCGGCCTGCTGTCGTGAGCCGAGTTGCAGGAACGCCCACGCCTCGACGGTCAGGAAAGTCAGCGGGATGACTTCTGCGGCGGAGAAGAACGCGCCCAGTGCCATGTGCTCGACGGGCGTCCCGGAGAAGTACAAGTGGTGCATCGTGCCGATGACGCCGCCGGCGGAGTACAAGATGACGTCAAGAAAGATGATGCCCAACGCAATTCGCTGTCGCACGACGCCGAGCAACACGAAGATGTAGGCCACCATCACCGTGGTGAACAGTTCGAGGAAGTCTTCGACCCACAGGTGCACCACCCAGAACCGCCAGAAGTCCGCGACGGTGTAGTGGGTGTCGCTGCTCGCGAGCAGACCGACCGCGTAGAAAGCCGGGATCGCCAAGCCGGCGAACAAGAACAGCCACGGCATGTTCAGCTTCGACTCGCCTTTGAGCCGCGACCGCATGCCGCGCCAGACAATTGCGATCCACAAGAACATGCCGACCACGAGCAGGATCTGGAACAGCCGAGGCAAATCCAGGTACTCCCACTGCTGCGAGAGCAGCGAACCCTCGGGAACCACACCGTAAATGGACAGCGCTTCGGTGATCAGCGAGCCGAACACCACCACCGCCACGGCGACCAGCAACCCGTAGGCAAGCCAGCTCTGCCGCCGCGGCTCACGGCGAGCGATGAACGGCGTGAGGAAGATTCCGCCGGCCAAGAAGGCCGCCGCGGTCCAGAACAACGCGAGCTGCACATGCCACGTCCGGGCGAGGTTGTACGGAAGTAGACGGGCCAGATCGAGGCCGAAGAACGTCGACAAGTCAGCGCGATAGTGCTGCGCGGCCGCACCAACCAGGGTCTGCGCCAAGAACAGCACCGACACGATCGCGAAGAACCAGACCGTCGCACGCTGCGACGGCGTCAGCGTCACTTCGCCCGGCTGCCGGTAGACCAGCGTCGGCGCCTCGGCGCTCTGCCAGCCGATCTTCTGGCTCCAGCGGCCGTACACGAAAAGCAAGATCCCGGTCCCGCCCAGCAGCGCCACTAATGACAGCACCGACCAGACCACCACCTGACCGGTCGGGCCGTTGTCGACGCGGGGTTCGGCGGGCCAGTTGTTGGTGTAGGTGTAATTGTGGCCGGGCCGTTCGGCGGACGCCGCCCACGCGGTCCACGCGAAGAATGCGGTCAGGTCGTTGACGTCGTTCGGATTGGTGATGAAATCCGGTAGCAGTCCGCGCTTGGTGGAGTCCTTGCCCCAGTAGTCGGCGTACTGTGCGCGGATGTTCTCGAACGCCTTGACCTGACGGTCGGTGAACACCAGAGTCTTGGTGTCGGGGTCGTAGCGGTTGGTGCGGAATTCGGCGACGACGCGGTTGTGCGGATCGGGATTACCCTCGGCGCGGAATTGGTCAGCGACGTTGTCGGCGGCCTTGCGTAGGTATTCCGCGGTGTAATCGGGTCCCAGGTATGCGCCGTGGCCCAGCACCGACCCGTACTCCTGCAGGCCGCGCGCCTGGAACAGTTCTTGGCCGCGGGTAATCTGCGCCTTGGTGAAGAGCACCCGGCCCGATTGAGTTATGACCTTGTCGGGCAACGGCATTGCCGCCGTATACGCGCGATAGGCCAGGATGCCCATGACGAAGAAGCCGAAGATCATCACCAACGCGACGCCTTGGACCCAGCCTTTTCCGATCAGACGTTCCGCAGACGGTTGATCGGTTTCTGGTGCTGACGACGACTGCGCTGAATCAATGGCCATGCGATGCTCCTGCCCGCTAGCTGCCCCGCGTCCTACGTATTTATCACCCGCGGACAGCAGAAGGGACCTATTCCGCCTGGCATTCTGTGGTCGTTCGCCCCACTTCGGGGTGGTCGCTGCGGGTTATCACACGCGCCGGGTTCGCTGGCGCGGCGGCTGGTGATCTGCCGCGTTCGATGCTGTGGCAGGCATTTAGGCTCTTACAGGTGAGTGATTCATCTGTGTTGCGCGGCAATCCCGGCGAAATCGGGCGGGTGGCGGAGTTGCTGGCGCGCGGAGCCGACGACTTCCGCGCCGGCCTGGCCGACGTGGATTCGGAGGTGTCGAGCATGCTCGACGGCTGGCGCGGCGATTCCGGGGGTGTTTACGGCGAAGCATGGCGTGAGTGGCACGAAGGGGCAGCGCGCATTCAGTCCGGGTTGTCGTTGATGGCATCGGCATTGGGCCGTGCCGGCGGCGACTATCAGGGGCAGGAAGTCGCATCGTGGGAATCGCTGCGGAATGTGGCACCTTGAGTAACGCATTTGCGGTCGACCCCGAAGCGCTGCTTGACGCAGTCTCGCGGATGGCAGGCTTCGAACGCTACGTCGAGTCGCTGCTGCAGGAAATCGACGCGCTGGTCGCCGGACTTCACGTGGAGTGGAGCGGGACTGCCGCGGCCGCGCACGCCGAAGCGCATCGACAGTGGGCCGAGGGTGCAGCGATGATGCGAGACGCTCTGGGGAAGCTGCAGGCTGCGGGCAAAGTCGCCCATCACAACTACACGGGGGCGGCAGCGACCAACCAGCGCATGTGGGCATGACATTCGGCAATGGGTGCGCTTGACGTCGATCCGCCGGCGCTTGACGGTGCCGGCACGTCCGTCGTATCGGTTGGGAAGGACCTTGGGTCGGCGATTTCGACCCTGACGAGCGCGCTGAGCGGGACCGGCGGAATGTGTGGCGACGACCCGGCCGGTGCCGCGTTGGCGCGCCAGTACGACAGCTCTGCCAAAGCGCTAGTAGAAGCGATGACCCAGGTGCGCAACGGGTTGGTTCGCATCGGCGATGGAATCCGCGTATCGGCGACGAACTACTCGGTCGCCGAGGCGGCATCCAACATCGCAGGCAGTACCGAGCCGCTTCCCAGGCCAACCCCAACTGAGATGATCAATCCCGGGTCGGTACCGTCCGGTGTCGGTAGCGGTACGCCCGCACCGGCGGGATGGGGTTGGGTCGCGCCGTTCATCGGAATGATCTGGCCTACAGCGGATTCGGGGCGCCTACGTACTGCGGCCGCCGCCTGGACGGCCGCGGGAACGCAGTTTCTTGCGACCGAAGTCGGTGCGGCCGCACCACTGGCGATCGTTGGGGCGCAGAAGATTCCGGAGGCCGACGCGATCGGCGTGGCTTTCGCGACAGCAGCGCGAGGCGGAAGCCAAGTTTTTCAGCAGTGTGGAACTATCGCCAGCACTCTCAACACCTATGCGGCACATGTCGACGAGGTGCATGCCGCGGTGTTGGACTTGCTGTCACAGATCGCGGACCCGCTGACCGGCATCAAAATCGTCTGGGACCTTCTCAGCGGCGACGACGAGAACGAAATCAAACGCATCGCCAACGAGATCCGCACGGTCATCGACAACTTCAAGGCTGAAGCGACGGCATTGGGCCACCAGATTGCCGGTCTCGCGGCTGAAGCCAACACGATTGCCACCACCATGGGCCACTACGCGCACAAGGAGTGGGATCACTTTTTACACGAGAACCTCGCGGGCCGGGTGCTGGATCAGATCGGGCAGTTCGGTAAGGGCGTTTTAGAAGAAGCCGGCGGCATGCTGAAAGACGTCTTTTGGACGTACTCGCCAGAGCGTGAAGCGATCGACCCGGAGGGCTACCACCGCGACATCGAGAACCTGGCCCACGGCTTGGCGCCGCTGGTTGGTCTCGGCGGACCGAACGCACCCGGAGTTGGCGAGGCATGGAAGCAATTCGGCAAGGAAGCAGTCCACTGGGATTTGTGGAGTACAAATCCGGCGGAGGCGGCCGGCCGCAGTGTCACCGACATTGCCACATTGTTCATTCCCGGAGTTGGCGAAGAGGCGACGGGATTGCGCACCACCGTTCGTGCGGCCGATGCGGCAGCGGACGCTGCACGCGTCGAACGCCCGCTGGAGAGCCTGCCGCTGGCCAAGCCGTCCGAGCTGCCGAAGCCGGGCGAGCTTCCGAAACCTGGCGAGGTGCCCAAGCCGCCAGCTGAGATTCCCAAGCCGCCGGCCGAGGTGCCGAAGCCGCCGGCCGAAGTTCCGAAGGCGCCACCGGTGGCGCATGAAACGCCGACACCCACGCCTGGTCAGTCGGCCGCGGACGCGAAAGTGCTAGCGGCGCCCGGGCGCCCGCTCGCGACCGCAGCGGCGGATGCGCTACCTCAGGCTGAGCGAGGGCCGGCATCGCCGGTCGGTTCGTCTTCCGGAGAATCTTCTGCTCGCTCGTCGGGCAGTGCGGGCCTGAACGGTGTTACCCATCCGGGCCAGATGACTCCGTCGGCTTTGTCTGCGCCCGAACGGATAGAGCCGCCCCATCCGACGCTGTCCGGTCCAACCGGGATGCCACCCTGGCATGAGCCCAGCGGACTGGACCACCCATCGCATGGTTCTCACAGCGCCGCACGCGCGGACAACGGTTCGCCGGCGACGGCCACACACGTCGAACCGAGCCGGGAGTTGATCGATGGCGCGAGTGCAGCGCCCGCTGACGGTAGGTCAGTGCTGAAGTCTGACGATCCAACCGGTCCGCACTGGCACCGCCTCGATGACGGGCCGGCAGACCCTAGCTACGGGCAGCCAATGCCCGATGCCGGCGACTCAGGCCCGTATCCGACGCCAACTGCGCAAAACCAGGCAACTTGGGATCTCGTTCGACATCCCGAGGAACCATACGGCCACGATGAAAACGGCAACCCGCTCACCAAAGAGCAGTACGACGAGCGCTATACCCAAGTGGGGCCTGACGGCGAGTCCTTGAATAGGTACCCACCTAATGAGGGTGCTGTGCCGGGCACCAGAGTGGCTTACAATTCGGTGGAGGCCTTCATCCATGATTTTGGCAGTCAGATAGACAGAGTAGGCAGTCCGTACGGCGAATACTTCGCCGTAATGGAAAACGGGGTGCCCGCCTCTTTCGAAGAACGTAGCCTCCCAATTAGTTCACTTAACAGCCAGTATTATCGATACAGTTTCAGTGGTAGCCTTCCAGAAGGCTGGGCGATTGAGATATCTGAGGTAGCTCCCGGTTTCGGTCGCGACGGTGGGGGTTTGCAAGTGAAGATCATCGATGATGGAGGCGACGCGATGTCAGTATTGCAATTATTAGAGCGTGGAGTCCTGGGTGAGCAATAACCGCTACGAGCTGTCCGCTGATGTTGCCGCATTGGCGGTGGCGGCCGGCTTCAAGGAGCACAAAGTCGGCGGGGACGCCACATGTCTGGTTAACAATGGCGGAGAGATAGTCTTCTACATCCGACGCGAGCCGCAGGGTTGGTACACCGTGACCAAGGCCAACCGTTCTGGCGCTGAGAAATTCGAATTGGCAGCTGCCGATCATCGGGTGCTCGATCGGTATTTCCTCGCGCTTTTCGGGCAAGGTGTTCGCGCCAGCCGACGAATAGCGCTTGTCAATCTGCCCTTCAAGGCTGAGGAAGTTTGCGAAGGTTATTCATTGATACCCGACAATCACGCCCTCCAGTGGCTTGTTGATTCGTCCGGGAGCAGAGTCGCTGCGGCAAAGAACAGCTCCACCGGCACGGCTAGGTTGGTAGAACTATCACACTTGCTTCCAAAAGCCTGCGATGAAATTATGTCGATGTTCCAAGTCGGCGACGAATTCCCTAATCATGGTTGAGATATCTCATCTTCTCCCAAACGATCGAGCAGATTAGTGAAATGTTCGTTGACTTGTGGCCTTCAATCTCCATTAACGACTTCCAAGGGCACACAATCTATTGGGCGTCGGGGGCATTCGGCACGGATAACGTCTTCACAGCGAGGGGTCGTTAATGGCGGGAAGTATATTCTTCCGCAAGCATCATTGGGCCGAGAGTGCGCAGCTCATCTTTTACGTATTTGACTATCTTGCGAAGAAAGCATCGGACCCGAACGTAAGTAGGCATCTATCAGAACTGGAAGCCGCGAATGTGCCTATCCTCGATTTGCGAGAGGCCAGACACTCGGAATTAGTTGACATTATTGCCGACGATCTTCCAGTGCATTTGGAAAATCTTAGCGACCCTGAGCGCCGACGCAGACTAATAGCGGCACTGGATGAGCTCATCTCGTATGCAAAGGAGCAAAAGGCAGAGGACGGTTAGATAAGCTATGTCACGTGTTCAACAATGTCGGAATAAGATATTACGTAGCAGTTTTTCGAAGTACGGGATGCGGTTGAAACTGTGACCGAGCTCGGTTTTCTTCGAGAGGTCACTTAATGAGGTTTGAACAGAACGGTATGCGGCCCACTGGCGAAGGAGGTTCCGTCGATAACTTCCTTCGGCAGTACGAGCAGTCGCGCAACCTATGGCGAAAGACGAAGGGCCGCACTCCTTGGAACTCGCCGGCCTGGATTGGAAGCGGCCTCTCGCTCCGCAGGGGGTACCCGTTCCCGGACTGGACCGGCTATGTCATACGGCAAGAGGCAGACGCCTTCTTCGTTCTCGCTTCGACTACCGAACGGCGATCCACTCCGTTCGTGACCGTGGCCGCGGTCTTCTCGCAGATGGAAGATGCGGGAAAATACGTCATCGCGCAGATGGGCGATTCTCTCAGGACCGAGTGCCGCGCTGATCCGGTCTTCTGGCGATGGAGAGATGCGGGCCTCGATGACCGCATAGAGAAAGGCCTCCCGGATCCGCGATTTCTCGCTGCAATCAACCGTATCGATAACGTCGAACCTGGGAAGCGGCGATTTATGCATCGCTATGTGATCAGGCAGCACCCTGACATTTACGCCGTCTTGCATAGTTGGGAGGAGCCGATGAGTCATGTGTTGACCAATTCTTATGAGGAACTGCACGAGTTGCTCGCCGAGGGCTTGCCAGAATCGAGATGAGAGCGTCATCGAGCTCGGAGGCAAAGAAGCCAGAATCGAGGCTAGTACATGGCCCGGCCCGCGTTTGGACAACCCGGGGGTGGGGAGGAAAATGGTCGTCATAGATATCCGCACAGGCGATACCGTCGCCGTCCAGCGGTTGATTGATGCGCGGGTTCTTCGAGAGATCGGCTTGGGACCATGAAAAATTCCGGCGGCTCTGACACATCGGCCAACGACGAGGTAGCAGAGTTCCTGGCACGATACGAGCGCTGGCTCGTCCGGTGGCGTCGTCTGGAAGGTCGGTCGCAGTGGGATCCACCGAGGTGGTCAGGTGACGATCTGTGGTTATGCAGTGGCTATCCCAAGCCTGACTGGAGCGGATATGCGGTCCGGCTCAGCGAAGACGGCATCATTGTCTTCAATGCGACCACCGAACGACGAGCCACACCACATATCACCGTCAAGGCGCTCTTCTCGCGGATGGAGGATGCCGGCAAGTTTCTGCTCTGGAACTTGGGAGACTACTTGAGAATCTCGCGAGGAATCGATCCAGTCTCATGGCGATGGTCGGACACCAGCCTCGATGAACGAATTGCGAAAGGGTTGCCTGGTGAAGAGATCCTCAACATGATCTCCGAGCTCGAACAGATCCCCGTCGAGAGATCCCGCGCATTTGTTCGCAAATATTGGCTTAAGGATGAACCCGAGGTATACGCGATCATGACCACCTCAGACGAGTTGAGGAGTCGAGTATTGACAATGACTTATGATGACCTAGAAAACCTCTTAACCGAAGGGTTAACGTGACTTTCCGACGTATATGAGCGATTCGGCAGTGGCCCTGAGCAGCGCCATAATCTAAGGATTGCCGTTGCCGAGCGGGGATCACATGCAAGGGGGAACAGAATGCTGATGACGGCACTGACCAGAGGATCGAATTGGCGAGAATCGAACTGCGAAACATCGATTTTGGACCACCCGACTTGGAGGCGCAGATCCCGCTGACGGCAAGCCTCCGGCGGTGGATACCAGGTCCAGACAGGGATGATTACATAACCGCATTACTTGACCGCCCAATCAAGTATCACCCACCAGCTGATTTCGTGTGGGAGCGTACACAACCCGAGTTCCGTGCTCACGACGGTAATGGACCGTTTGTGTGGATCTATATGTTGGTCATATGTAGCCGATTCGTCGGCACGCAACTGCATCCCGGTATGGAGGCCTTTCCTGTGAATATCCTTTGTCATCGACAACACGCTTGGACGTGATCAGCGGCTGGATATGAGCAAGGTCGACTATGTCGCCGTTGGCTTCATCGATGCCCTCGCCGACGAACCGGTTCAGAACGAGTGACATCGTCGACTCACTTGCGTTGGAGCCCGGCAGCATTGCCGCCGCCATGTCGGTGCCTCTCGCCACACTGGCGCCATGCTTGACCTTGTCCTGCCGCTGGAGTGCGGCGGCTGCGGTATGCCGTCGACACGATGGTGTGACGCCTGCGCGCGGGAGCTGACGCTTACGGAAGATGACCCTCGACTGGTCACCCCACGCGTGGACTCAGAGGTGCCGGTGTTCTCGCTCGGTCGCTACGCCGGCGCCCGCCGGGCCGCGATCGTCGCCGCCAAGGAACACGGCCGCACCGACTTGCTGACACCACTGTCGCAGGCAACGGGCCAAGGACTGGACCGGCTGGTCGGCTGGGGGATCGTCGACCTGCCGCTGACGCTGGTGCCGGCGCCCACTCGCCGGTCCGCCGCGCGGCGCCGCGGCGGTGACCCCGTCACCCGCATCGCGCGTGCCGTCGCCGACACCCGTGACGGCGTGGACGTCGTCGCCGCGCTGGGCATGCGGGCAGGCACACGCGATTCAGTCGGCCTCTCGACAAGCGCGCGACAACGCAACGTGCGCGGCCGCATCGTGCTGCGCCGAAGCACCCACGGCGAGGTCGTTCTCGTCGACGACATCGTCACCACCGGCAGCACTGCCACCGAATCGGTCCGCATCCTGAATGCCGCAGGAGCCCGCGTGGCGGCGGTGCTCGCCATCGCCCACGCATGACTGGTGAAGAACAGGCAACGGGTGAGAGAAAGGGGTGGCACGCGGCGGTGAACACCATTACCGTCGGGACCAAGCAACAGTGACTCGGCCGCCTCGAACCACCGGGGCGCCACTTACCGACAGCGGTAGGAGGTGAGTCTTTCGACCTCTTGTGCCGGTGGGTGGCGAAGGTGTAGGTCGCGATCCACCGGTTTTGTTCACAGAACCCGGCACGCCGGACCGCGTGCGACTCCGCGACAGAAACGAGTTGTCAAGCATGCCAAGCCGATCCGTGGAATCCGATTTGGGGACATCTCCCGCTCGCGAGGGAGTCCTGGCCGATACCGACGATGCTGAAACCACGCCGCGCGCTGAGGTCGTGGTGAAGGGGCGCAACGTCGAGATACCCGACCACTTCCGCGTGTACGTGTCGCAGAAGTTGGCCCGCCTCGAGCGGTTCGACCGCACGATCTACCTGTTCGACGTAGAGCTCTACCACGAGAAGAACCGCCGCCAGCGCAAGAACTGTCAGCACGTGGAGCTCACCGCCCGTGGCCGTGGCCCCGTAGTCCGCGGCGAGGCGTGCGCCGACAGCTTCTATGCCGCTTTCGAGTCGGCGGTCAACAAGCTGGAGAACCGGCTGCGCCGCAGCAAAGACCGACGCAAGGTCCACTACGGCGAGAAGACCCCGGTCTCCCTGGCGGAAGCCACCGCCGCTGCGGTACCGCCATCGGACAACCAGGCTGCCGAGGCACCATCGGTCGACGGCATTGCGGTCGACGACCACGAGCCCGGGCGCATCGTGCGCGTCAAGGAGCACCCCTCGACGCCGATGACCGTCGATGACGCGCTCTACGAGATGGAGCTCGTCGGCCACGACTTCTTCCTTTTCCACGACAAAGAGACCGACAAGCCCTCTGTCGTGTACCGACGGCACGCCTACGACTACGGGTTGATCCGGCTGGCGTAACCGCCGTGACAGCCTGAACCCCCCGCGGCGAGCTCTGACTGGCCTGTCGCACTCTCGCCTACCATGGGGTACGCCGAAGACGTCAACCCATAGGGGATATCTGTGCTGTCGAAATTGCTGCGCCTCGGTGAAGGTCGCATGGTCAAACGCCTCAAGGGCGTCGCAGACTATGTCGGCAGCTTGTCCGATGACGTAGAGAAGCTCAGCGACGCCGAACTGCGGGCCAAGACCGAGGAGTTCAAGAAGCGCTACGCGTCCGGGGAAGACCTCGACGACCTGCTGCCCGAGGCGTTCGCCGTCGCCCGCGAGGCCGCCTGGCGCGTGCTGGACCAACGGCCGTTCGACGTGCAGGTGATGGGCGCGGCGGCGCTGCATTTCGGCAACATCGCCGAGATGAAGACCGGTGAGGGCAAGACGCTGACCTGCGTGTTGCCCGCCTATCTCAACGCGATCGCCGGTAAGGGCGTGCACATCGTCACGGTCAACGACTACCTGGCCAAACGCGACAGCGAGTGGATGGGGCGCGTGCACCGCTTCCTGGGGCTGGACGTCGGCGTGATCCTGGCCGGCATGACACCCGACGAGAGGCGGGTGGCCTACAACGCCGACATCACCTACGGCACCAACAACGAGTTCGGGTTCGACTACCTGCGCGACAACATGGCCCATCGGCTCGAGGACCTGGTGCAGCGCGGCCACAACTACGCGATCGTCGACGAGGTGGACTCGATCCTCATCGACGAGGCCCGCACGCCGCTGATCATCTCCGGGCCGGCCGAGGGCGCGTCGAACTGGTACACCGAGTTCGCCCGCCTTGCCCCGCTGATGGAAAAAGACGTCCACTACGAGGTGGACATCCGCAAGCGCACCGTTGGTGTGACCGAGCTCGGCGTCGAGTTCGTCGAAGACCAGCTGGGCATCGACAACCTCTACGAAGCGGCCAACTCGCCGCTGGTCAGCTACCTCAACAACGCGCTGAAGGCCAAGGAGCTGTTCCACCGCGACAAGGACTACATCGTCCGCGACGGCGAGGTACTGATCGTCGACGAATTCACCGGCCGCGTGCTGATCGGCCGCCGCTACAACGAGGGCATGCACCAGGCCATCGAGGCCAAGGAAGGCGTGGAGATCAAGGCCGAGAACCAGACGCTGGCCACGATCACGCTGCAGAACTACTTCCGCCTCTACGACAAGCTCGCCGGCATGACCGGCACCGCCCAGACCGAGGCGTCGGAGTTCCACGAGATCTACAAGCTCGGCGTGGTGTCGATCCCCACCAACAAGCCGATGATTCGCGAGGACAAGCCCGACCTCATCTACAAGACCGAGGAAGCCAAGTTCCTCGCGGTGGTCGACGACGTTGCCGAGCGGTATCAGAAAGGTCAGCCGGTGCTGATCGGCACCACCAGCGTCGAACGCTCGGAATACCTGTCTCGGCAATTCCAGAAGCGGCGCATTCCGCATAACGTACTCAACGCCAAGTACCACGAGCAGGAAGCCGGCATCATCGCCGAGGCCGGCCGTCGCGGCGCGGTCACCGTCGCCACCAACATGGCCGGCCGCGGCACCGACATCGTGTTGGGCGGCAACGTCGACTTCCTCACCGACAAGCGGCTGCGCGAACGCGGCCTCGACCCGGTGGAAACGCCTGAGGACTACGAGCAGGCATGGCACGACGAGCTCGCGAAGGTCAAAGCGGAGGCGGCGGCCGAAGCCAAAGAGGTGATCGACGCCGGCGGGCTTTACGTGTTGGGGACCGAGCGGCACGAGTCGCGGCGCATCGACAACCAGCTGCGCGGCCGGTCGGGTCGGCAGGGCGATCCCGGGGAGTCGCGGTTCTACCTGTCGCTTGGCGACGAGCTGATGCGGCGGTTCAACGGCGCGACGCTGGAGTCACTGCTGACGCGGCTGAACCTGCCCGACGACGTGCCGATCGAGGCCAAGATGGTCACCCGCGCCATCAAGAGCGCCCAGACCCAGGTCGAACAGCAGAACTTCGAGGTCCGCAAGAACGTCCTCAAGTACGACGAGGTGATGAACCAGCAGCGCAAGGTGATCTACGCCGAGCGCCGCCGCATCCTCGAGGGCGAAAACCTCAAAGACCAAGCGCTGAAGATGATCCGCGACGTGGTCACCGCGTACGTCAACGGCGCCACCGCGGAGGGCTACGCCGAGGACTGGGATCTCGAGCAGCTGTGGACGGCGCTGAAGCAGCTGTATCCGGTGGGCATCGACTACAAGCAGCTGACCCACCGCCACGACGAGGTCGACGACCTCACGCGCGAGGAGCTGCTCGACGCGGTACTTGCCGATGCCGAGCAGGCCTACGCCAAGCGGGAGGCCGAGATCGACGCGCTGGCCGGCGAAGGCGCAATGCGTCAGCTCGAGCGCACCGTGCTGCTCTCGGTGCTGGACCGCAAGTGGCGGGAGCACCTCTACGAGATGGACTACCTCAAGGAAGGCATCGGGCTGCGCGCGATGGCCCAGCGCGACCCGCTGGTGGAATACCAGCGCGAGGGCTACGACATGTTCATGGGCATGCTCGAAGGGCTCAAAGAGGAGTCCGTCGGCTTCCTGTTCAACGTCGCGGTGGAAGCCGCGCCAGCTCCGACAGTGGCGCCGATGCCCAGCCCGGAAGGACTCACGCAGACGGCCTCCTCCGGGGCAGAGCCTGAGGGCGGCGTGGCGACCAAGCAACGCGAGAGCGCTGCCCCAGCTCCGTTGCGCGCCAAGGGAATTGACGACGGAGAGCAGCAGCTCACCTACACCGGACCGTCGGAGGACGGCTCTGCGGCGATACAGCGGCGCAACGGCGGCGAGCCCGCCGGTGTGTCAGCTGGAGGCACCCGGCGCGAGCGGCGAGAAGCCGCACGGCGTCAGGCCAAGCAAGCGAAGTCCGGCCGCCGGCGCTGAGTTTCGAGCGACCGGGATTTGGGGGCAATTGCCCCATGTGAGGCGGTTATGCGCCGAGCGAGCATCGGCGCATGAACAATGCACACACCAACCAGCCCATCCGAATCCGAATGATCGTCGCTGCCGGTGCAGTCACCGTCGGTGCGCTGCTGAGCGTTGCCAATCCCGCCATTGGGAACGCGACGTTCGACAAGAAGAGCTTCGACAACTGCGCCAGGGCTGCGGACGGGCGCTGGCTCAGGGGCGAGACCGACTCCCAGACCCACGACGACGAATACAAGTTCTGCTGCGCCAGGTCCGGCGGATATTGGAACGCCAAGAAATCCTCCTGCGACGCCGAGCCGCCCGCCCGCACGGCAGAGCCGCAAGTTCCGCAAGCGCCGCGGCCCACGGTAGCCAGCCCGGCGCCGTAACCGCTAACGCGCCGAAGCTACGGACGATCACCGAAATCGCTTGGCAGCCATCACCATTCGTAGTCTCGGCGCTGGCTCAACGCCTTTCGACGAGCTTGGCTATCCGTTCCAACGTCTCGCGCATGCCGTTCTCGGCCTGCTTCGGCATGCCGCTGGATCGCAGCAGCCACTTCTGCTTGTCCTGGGAGATGTCCCATGTCTCCCGCACCCGCGTGCCGCCGCCATTGGTGGGCTCGAGCTCGTAGCGCCAGATCCGGCCGCCCACGAGACCGCCCAGCATGGTTGTCTGCCAAGCGATTCGGCGGTCAGGTTCGAATTCGATGACGGTATTGGTGGTCCGGTACGGCAATCCCATCCGCATCGACATACCGAACTTGGAACCCTTCGACAGTGGTATCGATTCGTGTTCGGCATGCTGCACGGTGCCGGAGCCGTCGAAGCTGGCGTGCTTGCCGGCGTCGGCAAGTAACTCGAAGATCGCACTCGCCGGTGCGTCGATCACTCGTTCAACGCTCACTCTGTCGTTTTCCACGCTGGCCATGGACCCACGCTAGCCGATCTGAAGCGCCACGAGTCGCCATCTTCGACGGCCGCGGACCACCGTGTGCTCCACCCGCCCCGCGATCGCGCGGAGCCGCTCGCCGCGGCAATACGTCGCAGACACCTCCGCGATCTCGCCCTCGCTGTCCACGATGCGCAGCCGGACCCGGCGCAGCTGAGCCGCTGTCCGGCCGGCGCCTCGCGGCGCGCGGGCCAAAGCGATCACCGTATCGGCCACGCAATCGCCGAGCATCGGCTGCAGCTGCGCGAACGGGCGGCGTCCGTCGATCACTTCCAGCACACCGCGCAACGCCGCCTCGGCGAACACCGCCGCAGCCTGTGCCGACGGTTGCTCCGGCGCAGGCGGCACCGCAACCAGCCGGCGGCTCCGGCGAAGACCAGGCGTCGGTGGGCGGGGCTGGCCGATCGGCGGCTCATAGTCGACGACGGGAACGACGGTCAAATGGCGGTTCATGCGCGCAGCCTCCAGCGGTGACGATGTCGACCTGCCTGCTGGAGAGACGCAGACGTGTACTCACAAATGATCCCATGGCGAGCACGGCGTCCCAGCGCCGAATTTTCGTTCCGGCCCGACAATGCGGAACTCCCTCGTCGCCGGATACGGTGGGCGCAAGCTGCGGCTGAGTTCGGTGAGGGGAGGGTATGGCCCGCGTGGTGACCCGCTTGTCGGCGTCCGACGCGTCGTTCTACCACCAGGAGGACACGTCGACGCCGATGTACGTCGGGTCTCTGTCGATTCTGCGGCGGCCGAAGGGGGGCCTGTCGTACGAAACGCTGCTGCGCACCGTCGAGCAGCGGCTGCCGCAGATCCCGCGCTATCGCCAGAAGGTGCGCGAAGTGACGTTCGGCCTGGCCAGGCCGGTATGGGTCGACGATCCCGACTTTGACATCACCTACCACATCCGTCGCTCGGCGCTGCCCTCTCCGGGCAGCGACGAGCAACTGCACGAGCTCGTTGCCCGGCTGGCATCGCGGCCGCTGGACCGCTCACGGCCGCTGTGGGAGATGTATCTGGTCGAGGGCCTGGCGAAGAACCGGCTGGCGATCTACACCAAGTCCCACCAGGCCCTGGTGAACGGCATGACGGCCCTGGAGATCGGCCACGTGATCGCTGACCGCACCCAACGCCAGCCCGAGTTCGGCGAGGACATCTGGATTCCCGCCCACGAGCCGTCGAACTTCGAGCTGGTGATGGGGGCTGTCGGCGACTGGGTGACGCGACCCACCACCCAGCTGGAGTCGATGCGCACCGCGGCCACCGACATGGTCACCAACGCGGGCTACCTGGCCGACATGGGCCGTCAGCTCACCCATACCGTCCGCACCCTGTTGCGAGGGACCGCGCCGGACAGTCCGCTCAACACGCAGGTGTCGCGTAACCGCCGATTCACCGTGGCCACCGGTCGGTTGGACGACTATCGCAAGCTGCGGGCCCGCTACGACTGCGACGTCAACGACGTGGTGCTGGCCGTGGTGGCCGGCGCGTTGCGCAATTGGCTGTTGTCGCGGGGAGAGCCGGTGACGACGACGTCGACGGTGCGCGCGATGGCGCCGATGTCGGTGTACCCCGAAGCCGATCTGGAGACGAACGCCGGCCCGGGACAGGCGATCAGCGAAGTGTCGCCGTTCCTGGTGGATCTGCCCGTCGGCGAGGGCAATCCGGTGGTGCGTCTCTCGCAGATCGCGCACGCCACCGAAAGCCACCCGACGGCCTCGAGCCTGGTGGACGCGCGCACGATCGTGACGCTGTCCGGCTTCCCCCCACCGACGTTGCACGCGATGGGCATTCGCGTGGCCACCAGCTACTCGGCTCGGGTGTTCAATCTGCTGATGACGAATGTGCCCGGCCCTCAGTCGCAGATGTACGTCGCGGGCGCCAAGCTGCTGGAGACCTACGCGGTGCCGCCGCTGCTGCGCAACCAGGTGCTGGCGATCGGGGTGACGTCTTATTGCGGGATGCTCTATTTCGGCATCAACGCCGACCGTGACGCGATGAGCGACGTCGACATGCTGCCGACCCTGCTTCAAGAATCTCTCGACGAGCTGATCGAAGCCGCGCAGTAGGTCTGCGGCGATACCATTCGGCGATGAGCGGCAACAAGGCGGATGACGCGTCGGCGTCGCCGGCGGCGAAGCCCAAGCGACGCAAGATCCCGCCGAAGGTCTATGAAGCTGAATTGTTCCGTCTCCAAACGGAATTCGTGAAGCTGCAGGAGTGGACCCGCCATTCCGGCGCGCGCATAGTGGTGGTGTTCGAAGGCCGTGACGCCGCTGGCAAAGGCGGCACGATCAAGCGGATTACCGAGCACCTCAGCCCTCGGGTGGTGCGCATTGCCGCATTGCCGGTGCCATCTGACCGAGAGCGTGGCCAGTGGTATTTCCAGCGCTACGTTGCGCAGTTGCCGGCGCGCGGGGAGATCGTGCTGTTCGACCGGTCATGGTACAACCGGGCCGGCGTCGAGAAGGTGATGAATTTCTGCACGCCGCAAGAGCATTCGTTGTTTCTCAAGCAGGCACCAATTTTCGAGGACATGCTCATCGACGACGGTGTGGTACTGCGCAAGTACTGGTTCTCGGTCTCGGACAAAGAGCAATTGCGCCGGTTCCGGTCGCGGCTGACCGACCCGGTGCGGCAGTGGAAGCTCAGCCCGATGGACCTGGAATCGATCTATCGGTGGGAGGACTACTCGCGTGCTCGCGACGAGATGATGGCCGTTACTGACACTCCCAAAAGCCCTTGGTACGTCGTCGAATCCGATTCGAAGAAGGCTGCGCGACTGAACATGATGGCCCATCTGCTGTCCACTTTGGAATACCACGAGACGCCGAGGCCGGCGGTGCAACTGCCGGCCAAGCCTGTTCACTCCGACAGCTACCAGCGTCCGCCGCGGCGCCACTACCACTACGTGCCCGACCACGTCGCCCGCTTGCTCGGCCAAGCGGAGCCGGCATCGTGACACGGGTCTACATCCCCGCCACGCTGGCGATGCTGCAACGGCTGGTGGCCGACGGCCAGCTCGACCCGGTGAATGGCACGGCATTTGCCGTGACACCTGCGCTTCGGGAGGCGTACGCCGAAGGTGACGACGACGAGCTCGCCGAGGTGGCGTTGCGCGATGCCGCGCTGGCGTCGCTGCGGCTGCTCACTACCGAGGACGACTCGTCCGGGCTGCCGCCTCGGCGCGCGGTGCTGGTCGCAGACGTGGATCACGCGCAGCCGCTTCCGCTGCTCGATGATGCCGTTGTGCGGCTCAGCGGCCCAGTGCGTTTTGACCAGGTGGTCTGCGCGCACGTCGACAACGCGGCGGCCGAGGAGGCGGTGGTCGCGGCGGTGGAAGCGATTGACGCTGCCGACCTCGGGGACGAGGATGCCGAGCTTCGGGTCGGCGACGCCCAGGACCACGATTTGGCCTGGTACGCGCCGCAGGAATTGGCATTCCTCCTCGACCTGCTCTGACCGGAGTTGTTACGCCACCGTAGGTTACGGTACCGTAGGTAGGACGGATTGACCGACGGGAGTGAGGCATGGGTTCGAAGATCTCGAAGCCCACCGCGGTCGTCGCCGATACTCAACGGCCGACCGTTTCAGGCGCCGCAGCCAAGCATCCGGTGTGGCGGACACTGCGCGCGGTAGCGAGCCGGATCACCACGCCGCTTTTGCCCGACGATTACCTGCAACTGGCCAACCCGCTGTGGTCCGCCCGGGAATTGCGCGGCCGTGTGCTCGACGTCCGTCGGGAAACCACCGACTCCGCGACCCTGGTGATCAAACCGGGGTGGGGTTTTGAATTCGACTACGAGCCGGGCCAATACATCGGCATCGGCCTGCTGGTCGACGGGCGCTGGCGGTGGCGTTCGTATTCGCTGACCTCGAGCCCGGTGACCTCACGCTCGGCGCGCACGATCACGATCACGGTCAAGGCGATGCCCGAGGGATTTCTGTCGACGCATCTGGTCGGTGGAGTCGCGCCGGGCACAATCGTGCGGCTGGCTGCCCCGCAGGGCAACTTCGTCATGCCTGATCCGGCGCCGGCGTCGGTGCTGTTTCTCACCGGAGGCTCGGGCATCACGCCGGTGATGTCGATGCTGCGCACGCTGGCGCGTCGAGAACAAATCACGGACATCGTGCACATCCATTCCGCGCCAACGAAATCTGATGTGATGTTCGGCGGCGAACTGGCCGAGTTGGCGCGCGAGCATCCCGGTTACCGGCTGAATCTGCGGTTCACCCGCACGCAGGGCCGCCTCGATCTGAACCGGCTGGCCGAAGAAGTGCCGGATTGGCGCGAGCGTGAAACCTGGGCGTGCGGCCCGCTGGGGATGCTCGAGGCGGCAGAACGGGTGTGGGCTGACGCCGGACTCACCGGCAAGCTCCACCTCGAGAGGTTCGCGGTGAGCAGGGCTGGCACGCATGGCGCCGGCGGCACTGTGACTTTCGCCCGCAGCGGCAAGTCGGCGACCGTCGACGCCGCCACCTCACTGATGGACGCCGGCGAAAACGTTGGCGTGCAGATGCCTTTCGGCTGCCGAATGGGTATCTGCCAGTCATGCGTGGTGGGCTTGGTCGACGGCCATGTGCGCGACTTGCGCACCGGTGTGGAACACGAACCGGGTACTCGGGTGCAGACCTGCATCTCGGCGGCGTCGGGAGATTGCGTGCTCGACGTCTGATGATTACCCACTGGTAACCTACGACGTCGTAGGTTACGCTAGCGTAGGTAGCGACACGACGGCGGAAGGAGCATGCGTTGGCTATCTCGGACGTCCCCGCGTTCGCGCACCTCACGGACGCGGACATCGAAAGCCTCGCGGTCGAACTGGACGCGATACGCCAAGACATCGAGGACTCACGCGGCGAGCGCGACGCGCGCTATATCCGTCGCACCATCGCCGCGCAACGCACTCTCGAGGTGGCCGGCCGGGTGATGCTGGCGGCCAGCTCCAAGCGGTCGGCCTGGTGGGCCGGAGCAGCGACGCTGGGCCTGGCCAAGATCATCGAGAACATGGAGATCGGCCACAACGTCATGCACGGCCAGTGGGATTGGATGAACGATCCCGAGATCCACTCCTCGACGTGGGAGTGGGACATGGGCGGCGCCGCCAAGCACTGGCGCTTCACCCACAACTTCCAGCACCACAAGTACACCAACATCCTGGGCATGGACGACGACGTCGGCTACGGCATGCTGCGCGTCACGCGTGACCAGCGCTGGAAGAAGTACAACGCCTTCAACCTGCTGTGGAACACGATTCTTGCGCTCGGCTTCGAGTGGGGAGTTGCGTTGCAGCACTTGGAGATCGGCAAGCTGTTCAAGGGGCGGGCCAATCGCGAGGCCACCAAAGTACGGCTGCGTGAGGTGTCGACCAAGGCCGGCAAGCAGGTGTTCAAGGACTACGTCGCGTTCCCGGCGTTGACGTCGGCCTCACCGGCCGCGACCTTCAAGTCCACGGCGACCGCGAATTTCATGGCCAACGTCATCCGCAATGTGTGGGCCAACGCGGTGATCTTCTGCGGCCATTTCCCCGACGGCGCAGAGAAGTTCACCAAGACCGACATGGAAGGCGAATCGAAGGGCCAGTGGTACCTGCGCCAGATGCTCGGTTCGGCCAACATCGATGCCGGGCCGGTGATGGCGTTCATGACCGGCAACCTGTCGTACCAGATCGAGCACCACCTGTACCCGGACCTGCCCAGCAATCGACTGGCCGAGATTTCTGTGCGGGTGCGCCAGGTGTGCGACAAGTACGACCTGCCCTACACCACCGGGTCGTTCTTGGCGCAGTACGGCAAGGCGTGGCGCACGATCGCCAAGCTGTCGCTGCCTGACAAATACCTCAGTGCCACCGCAGATGACGCACCGGAAACGCGCAGCGAAAAGATGTTCGCGGAGCTGGAGCCGGGATTCGCAGGCACCGATCCCAACACCGGCCGTCGACGCGGGCTCAAGACCGCGATCGCGACGGTTCGCGGCTGGCGCCAGAACCGCCGCGAAGCCCGCCGCGCCGCTGCCTGATCTCAGCGCCCGGGCGCCTCGGCGGCGTTCGGCGCGGTCGGGGTCGGCGACGCCGACGTCGACGAAGGTGTCGACGACGGTGTGGTCGGCGTCGTGGAGCTGCTGCTCGAGGCCGTCGAGCCGGCCGGGTTCAGCACGGTGTCGATCATGTAGATGACGCCGTTGGTGGTCGTGATGCCGCCGCAGACCACTTTCGCCGTGTCGTCGACCTTCACGTCGCCGCCCTTGCCGGTGACGGTGACCTGGTTACCCTGCAACGTCGTCAACTTGCCGTGCACGTCCTCCGGATACAGCAGGCCGAGCACCACGTGGTAGCTGAGCAGATTGCTCAGCGCGGCCGGATCGGCCTTAAGCGCATTCAGCTGCTCCGGCGGCAGCTGCGCGAACGCGTCGTCGACCGGCGCGAACAGGATGTGCTGCCCGGAGTTCAGCGCCGAGACCAGGTTGACGTTCGGATTCAGCTGCCCGGTCAGCGCGGCGTTCAGCGTCGTCAGCATCGGGTTGTTGGCCACGGCGTCGGTGATCGACTCGCTCGCCATGCCCGCGAACGACCCCTTACCCGACGGGACCTGCTTCTTGTAGTTGTCGCAGCCGGAACCCTGGGGGTCGGGCGGCTGCAAGGTCGGGCTCGTCGGGCTGCTGCTTGGCGTCGGCTCCGACGGGGGGTCGCCGTGCGCCGTCACCGACAGTCCCAACGACAACGCGATCGCGGTGCCGGCCGCGACGAGGCCAGCCACCTTACCGGCGTGCTTACCGGCGTGAGTCATAACTTCGGGTCCTCTCGGTCTTCGTTCAGCGGCCATCTGCTTGCCCCCAACCGCGGTCGGCGAAGGATCGCCTGTGCCGCTACGCCGCTGAAACACTCGGTGGAATGGTAAGGGCGCCCCTCAGGTCCGCCCAAACGGCCCTGGTGAGGCTACGTTTCGGTGAGCGCCCGCAACAGCCGTCGCGCCGCACTGACGCGCCGCGCCGCCGGGCCGCTCAGCGCGTCCAGCGCGCATTCCGGGTCGGCCGGCGGACCCAGGTGCCCGCATCCGCGCGGGCAGTCCTCGACGGCGTCGGCCAGGTCGGAAAATGCCATCAGCACGTCGTCGGGTTCGATGTGCGCGAGCCCGAACGACCGGATTCCCGGTGTGTCGATCACCCACCCGGAGTCCGGCAGCGGCAGGGCGACGGACTGCGTGGACGTGTGCCGGCCCTTGCCCACGCCGGTCACCTCGCCGATCGCCCGATCGGCCTGCGGCACAAGGCGGTTCACCAACGTCGATTTGCCTACGCCCGAATGGCCAAGCAGCACAGTGACTTTGCCGGTCAGCAGCGGGGCCACCGCGTCGAGCGGATCGTCGCGCCCGGCGGTGGTCACCGTCAGGTCGAGGTCGGCGAACTGCTCGGCGAAGGGTTCGGCCGGGGCCAGATCGCTTTTGGTCAGGCACAGGATCGGCCGAAGACCGCCCGCGTACGCCGCGATCAGCGCCCGGTCCACCAGCCCGGTGCGCGGCGGTGGGTCGGCCAGGGCAACCACGATCAGCAGCTGGTCGGCGTTGGCCACCACCACCCGCTCGGTGGGGTCGGTGTCGTCGGCGGTACGTCGCAGCACGGTTCGCCGCGGGCCGCGGCGCACGATGCGCGCCAGCGTGTCGGGGCGGCCCGACAAATCGCCGACCAGGTCCACGTCGTCGCCGACGACGATCGGAGTGCGGCCGAGTTCACGGGCCCGCATGGCGGTGACCCGCTGCGCGGGGTCGCGATCCAGCACGCACCCCCAGCGGCCACGGTCCACGGTCACCACCATCGCCGGACGCGCGTCGGCGTGTTCGGGGCGCGTCTTGGTCCGCGGCCGCGAGCCTCGGCCCGAGCGCACTTTGACGTCGGATTCGTCGAAGTCGCCCGGTCTCACCGGGCGGGATCCTGGCCCGCCAGCATGTCCGCCCACAGCTGCGGGAATTCCGGCAGCGTCTTGGCGGTGGTCTCCACGTCGTCGACGGCGACCCCGGACACTGCCAGGCCCACGATGGCGCCGGCCATCGCCATCCGGTGATCGGCGTACGAATGCCAGGTACCCCCGTGCAGCGGCGTCGCGGTGATCACCAGGCCGTCGTCGGTCTCCTCGCAGTCGCCGCCGAGCTTGTTGATCTCGGTGGCAAGTGCGGCCAGCCGGTCGGTTTCATGACCGCGCAGATGAGCGATGCCGGTCAACCGCGACACCGAGCCGGGCTGCGCAAGGGCGGCCAGCGCGGCGACCGCGGGGGTCAGCTCGCCCACGTCGCCCAGGTCTGCGTCGATTCCTTCGTAGCTACTGGGCCCCTGCACGTCGAGATGCGAATTAGCTTGCAGCACAGTGCATTTCAGCTTGCGCAGCAGGCTGAGGATGTGGTCGGCGGGTTGGACGCTGACCAGCGGCCAGCCCGCGATGCGCACGGCGCCGCCCGTCACCACCGCCGCAGCCAGGAACGGCACCGCGTTGCTCAAGTCGGGCTCGACACGCCAGGTCCGCGCTGTGACCGGGCCGGGTGCCACGTGCCAGCGCCGCGGCGCCGAGTCGTCGACGTCTACGCCGGCCTCGCGCAGCATCGCCACCGTCATCGCGATGTGCGGGGTGGATGGGAGGGTAGCTCCGGTGTGCACGACGGTCAGCCCCTCGTCGAAGGCCGCTCCCGACAGCAGCAGTCCGGACACGAACTGTGACGACGCTGACGCGTCGATCTCGACCTTGCCCCCGCGCACCGCACCCGTGCCCCGCACCACGAAGGGCAGCCCGGTGCCGTCTACGGACACCCCCAGCGTGCGCAGCGCGTCGAGCAGCGGGGCGATCGGCCGGCTACGGGCCTGTTCGTCGCCGTCGAACGTGACCGCCGTGGCACCGAGGGCGGCCAGTGGCGGAACGAACCGCAGCACGGTTCCGGCCAGCCCGCAATCCACGGACGCGCCCTCACCCGGTTCGACCCGGCCCGACACGGTGACGTCGCTGCCGTGAACGTCGACGCCGAAGCCCAGCGTGCGCAGCGCGCCGATCATCAGGTCGGTGTCGCGGCTGCGCAGCGCACCGGTCACCGACACCGACTCGTCGTCGCTGGCGCCCAGTGCCGCGAGCACCAGCGCACGGTTGGTCTGCGACTTGGAGCCGGGAACGGCGACGGTGGCGTGCACAGGGGCGGGCGCGGTGGGGGCCTGCCAGATGCTCACGCCTCAATTCTGGCGTGTCGGCAACCGGTGCCACGATGGAGGCATGTGCGGGCGTTTTGCGGTGACCACCGATCCGAAGCTGCTGGCGGAGAAGATCCACGCGATCGACGAGGCCACGTCGGCTGCGAAAGCCGGCTCAGGACCCAACTACAACGTCGCGCCGACGAACACGATCGCGACCGTGGTGAGCAGACACAGCGAACCCGAAGACGATCCGACGCGACGGCTGCGGCTGATGCGGTGGGGACTGGTGCCGCCGTGGGCCAAGGCCGGCCCCGACGGGGCGCCCGAGGGCAAGGGGCCGCTGTTGATCAACGCCCGCGCCGACAAGGTCACCACGTCGCCGGCGTTTCGGTCGTCGGCGAAGAGCAAACGCTGCCTGGTGCCGATGACGGGGTGGTACGAGTGGAAGGCCAATTCGGACGCGCCGTCGGGCAAGAAGCCGCGCAAGACCCCGTATTTCATGACGCCCGGCGACGACCAGTTGATCTGCATGGCCGGGCTGTGGTCGGTCTGGAAGCCGGCCAAGGACGCTGAGCCGCTGCTGAGTTGCACGATCATCACCACGGATGCGGTCGGCCCGCTCGCGCAGGTCCACGACAGGATGCCGCTGATGATCGACGAGCGCGACTGGGACCGATGGCTGGACCCGGACAGTCCGCTCGACCCCGAGCTGCTCACGGTGCGCGCCGACCTGTCGCACCTGGAGATCCGCGAAGTGTCGACGTTGGTCAACAACGTGCGCAACAACGGCCCCGAGCTCATCGAGCCCGCCGAGCCGGAGGCCAAGCAGCCGACCCTGCTCTAGGAACCGGCATTCACGTTCGCCGCCGTATCCGGCAATAACACCGCACCGGTGCCCGAACCGTCGTTAACATCGACGGGCAAGGCTGTGGCCAGCGCAACGGACGGGGACGGCATGCTCAGCGCGGTGCGGAAGATCCTGAGCTTTCAGATGACCGTCGCTGAGTGGATTGGGACTGCGGCCCTGCTGGGCGTCCCGTACCTGCTCGTCGGCGCTCTGTGGTTGGTCACCCACACTGATCAGCTCAGCCAGACCCACGGTTCGCACCGTGTGGTGGTGATTGCCGGGTCCGCGCTGTCGTGGCCCGTTCTCGTGCTGTTCAACGTCTGCCTGACGTGATGCGAGTGGAGGCGACCGAAAGGAGACGCATGCGCGAGTTCTCGCCCGATGACTGCCGGATCCGGATTCGCAGACGCACCGCCCGTTGGGATGACGGTGCGGTTACCGCAGCCGAGGCCATGGATTTCTGGGGGTTCGCGGCCGGCGCAGCCAACGTGATCATGCAGCTGTCGTGGCCCGAAGTCGGTTACGGAGTCGTCGAGAGCAAGGTCGACTCCGGCAACATCCTCAAGCATCCGTGGAAGCGGGCACGCACCACGCTCCAGTATCTGGCCGTCGCGGTCCTGGGCACGCCGGCGGACCGTGCGGCGTTCCGCAAGGCCGTGGACGGCTCGCACCGGCAGGTCAAGTCCGGCCCGGACAGTCCGGTGCGGTACAACGCCTTCGACCGCGACCTCCAAATGTGGGTTGCCGCTTGCCTTTTCGTCGGTTTGGAAGATGTCTACCAATTGTTGCGCGGCGAGATGACGCCGGCGCAGGCCGAACAGTTCTACCGATCCGCGTGGACGCTGGGAACCACGCTGCAAGTCACCGAGGACCAGTGGCCACCCACCCGCGCGGAGTTCGATGCGTACTGGGTCGACGCGTGCCGTCGGGTGCAGATCGACGAAACGGTCCGTCAGTACCTGTTGGACCTGATCAATCTGCGGATGATCAATCCCGTTCTGCGGCTGCCTTTCCGGCCGCTGCTGAAATTTCTGACCACCGGCTTTCTGGCGCCGGTGTTCCGCGACGCCATGGGCCTGCGGTGGAGCAACGTCAAGCAGGGTCTGTTCGAATGGCTTTTCCTGACGGTCGCTTTCGTCAACCGGTTCATTCCGGTGTTCATCCGCCAAGGCGGCAGCTACGTGTTGCTGGCTGACGTCAGACTGCGGGTCCGCGACAATCGGGCGCTGGTATGAGGGCACTGCGCCGGCTGCTGAGCAGACGGGTCAGCGTCGAAGCGATGATCGAAGTGGCCTTCTGGCTTGCGGTTCCCTACATCGTTGTCGGACTGGTGTGGGCGTTCTTCGACGCCGAGCAGGTGCAGCTGCTCGAGGGCGATCTGCGCACTCGGATGCCGGCGGGATCGGAGATGGTGTCGTTCGTGACCACGGCGGCGCTGTGGCCGTGGCTGCTTGTGGGCGCGCATATCTCCGTGGTGTAAGGCCGGATCAGGCCTCGTAACCCGGCGGGTTGGGCGAGTCCACCCAGAAGTCGACGCCCAGGGTTGCGCCGGGCACGCAGTCGTACACCGACAGGTCGGTGACGCCGGATTCGACGAGCACGTCCTCGCACAGCAGGGTCTTGCCGGTGTACTCGCGGGCGGGTTTGTTGAGGATGGCATACGCGGCGTCGGCATAGACCTCCGGTTTGCGCGACCGGGCCATCGCCTCGTCGCCGCCGAGCAGATTCTGCACCGCCGCGGTGGCGACCATCGTGCGCGGCCACAGCGTGTTGGAGGCGATGCCCTCATCGCGCATCTCTTCGGCAATTCCCAACGCGCACAGGGTCATTCCGAATTTGGCCATCATGTAGGGGGTCGGCTTGAGCCACTTGGGTTCGAGGCGGATCGGGGGAGACAGCGTCAGGATGTGCGGGTTCTCCCGGCCTCTCATGTGCGGGATGCAGGCCTGCGACACCGCATAGGTGCCTCGCACCTGAATGCCGTTCATCAGGTCGAAGCGCTTCAGCGGCACCTCGGTGATCGAACCGAGGTTGATCGCCGAGGCGTTGTTGACGCACATGTCGATGCCGCCGAACTGCTGCACCGCCTTGGCCACCGCGGCGACCACCATGTCGCCGTCGCGGATGTCGCCGACGATCGGCAGAGCTTGACCGCCGGCCTCCTCGATCTCCTTGGCCGCGGTATAGACGGTGCCGGGCAGCTTGGGGTGGGGTTCGGCCGTCTTCGCGACGAGTGCGATGTTGGCGCCGTCCGCGGCGGCCCGCTTGGCGATCGCCAGGCCGATGCCGCGGCTGGCACCAGAGATGAACATGGTCTTGCCGGAAAGGGACATCTGTCGACCTTAACCGGGCGCTTCTGGGCTGGATGGCGTGCTCGTGGGACGGGTAAGGCGTCTGTGCCGTCGGACAACCAGCCCGCGATGACGGGAGGCTCAGTGGGTGAAAGTCGTCAGATCGATCCAGCCGCCAAAGGGGTTGCGCCCCTTGCTATTTCGTATAACCATCCAGCTGTACCACGCCAGGCTCGGCTGGTTGTTCAGCCAGCGGTTGCTGCTGCTGCGGCCGCACGACGATCCCGGTGACCGCCGAGGGGCTGTCGGCTGAGCAGGGCGTCGAGATCTTAACCCGCTACGCCACCCGACATCGTGTGCTGGCGATGCACCTGCTGCCTCGGTTGATGGGATTCGAAGTCGACGGCTCCGAGGAGGACTTCCGCGCGGTAGGGCGGCGGATCCCATTTGTGCGGTTCATACCGCGGTAACAGCTGCACCGGGAACAACGCAGGTCCTGACTGGTGTTGATGGGTGCAGTCAAGGGTCGAGCGGCTTGCGGTTCTAGGATTGAAGAAGGGGTTGTCTGGTGTTGACGGCGTGCCTGGAGCGCCCAGTGTGGGTGGGCGGCGTCGATGACACCCCAACGAAAGGGATCGACATGACCGACGTCGATGGTGCGGGCGCCGCACCGTCGGACGAGGCCGGACCGCCGGAGACGCAGACTGATAGTGGGCGGACCGAGACCGATGCTGAGCTGACCGCACGCTTCGAACGCGATGCGATCCCGCTGCTCGACCAGCTCTACGGCGGCGCGTTGCGAATGACGCGCAATCCCGCGGACGCCGAAGACCTGCTGCAAGAGACCATGGTCAAGGCTTACGCCGGCTTCCGCTCCTTCAAGGAAGGCACCAACCTCAAAGCGTGGCTGTACCGGATTCTGACCAACACCTACATCAACAGCTATCGCAAAAAGCAACGCCAACCGGCTGAATATCCCACTGAGGAAATCACCGACTGGCAATTGGCGGCCAACGCCGAGCATTCGTCCACCGGGTTGCGGTCGGCCGAGGTCGAGGCGCTCGAGACGCTGCCGGACAACGAGATCAAGGAGGCGCTGCAGGCACTGCCGGAGGATTTCCGGATGGCGGTGTACTACGCCGACGTCGAAGGCTTCCCGTACAAGGAGATCGCCGAGATCATGGATACTCCGATCGGGACGGTGATGTCGCGGCTGCATCGCGGCCGGCGGCAACTGCGCAGCTTGCTCGCCGATGTGGCGAGAGATCGCGGATTCGTGCGGGGACACGAGGAGGTGTCATCGTGAGTGGCGATGAGCGCTCGCGCGAAGAGCGGAGCAGCACCGATGAGCGCTCGCGCGAAGAGCAAAGCAGCACCGATGAGCGCTCGCGCGAAGAGCAGAACGTATTCAAGCCGCCGATAGGCCCGATTGACCCGGAGCATCCCGATTGCGCGGCCGTGATGGCCGAGGTGTGGACACTACTTGACGGCGAGTGCACACCTGAAACCCGCGACAAGCTGCGCCACCACCTCGAGGAGTGCCCCGGCTGCCTGCGTCAGTACGGCGTCGAAGAGCGCATCAAGCGGCTGATCGCAGCCAAGTGCAGCGGGGAAAAGGCGCCGGATCGGCTGCGTCAGCGCCTGATGATGGAAATCAGCCGCACCACGATCATCAAGTACTGACCGCGGGTCTGCTGTTACTTCTTGGCGCCGGCGTTGGGCCGTTTGCCGTGGTTTGCCTTGTTGTGCTTGCGGTCACGCTTCTTGCGGCCACGCTTGGCCATCGTCTTCTCCTTCGGTCACTTCATTTCTACTGGCCGTCCATCCTCTCATGCGGCTCGAGTGCTCGGCTCTTCGCGCAAGCGCTCATCGCGTGTGCTGCCTCTTCGCGCAAGCGCTCATCGCTGTGTGCTGGCTCTTCGCGCAAGCGCTCATCGCTGTGGTTCGATTAAGGCGAAGATTCATGTCGCCGCCGCGCGGCTCCGGCGATCGATGTCGCCGCCCGGGCGGCTCCGGCCTGCGGTGCAGAGAACGGGGTAGTGAATGGCCGAAGACGTTCGCGCGGAAATCGTGGCCAGCGTGCTGGAGGTCATGGTCAAAGAAGGCGATCAAGTCGGTGAGGGCGACACCCTGGTGCTGCTGGAGTCGATGAAGATGGAGATCCCCGTGCACGCCGAAACGGCGGGGCGGATCACGCAGGTCAAGGTGGCTGTGGGTGACGTCATCCGCGCCGGCGATTTGATAGCCGTCATCGATTAGCTAGGAGCCATGTCCACCCTCGGTGAACTGCTCGCCGAGCACACCGTCCTGCCAGGCGAGGCGGTCGATTACCTGCACGCGGTCGTGGGGGAGTGGCAGCTGCTGGCCGACCTCTCCTTCGCCGATTACCTGATGTGGGTGCGCCGCGACGACGGTGCGCTGGTGTGCGTGGCGCAGTGCCGGCCCAACACAGCGCCCACAGTGCTGCTGACCGACGCGGTCGGAACCATCGCTCGCAGTGAGGACTTACCGCAGGTTGCGGCCGCGTTCGCATCCGGCACGATCGGCGACGACGGCACCGGTATGGAAGCGGTGCCGGTCCGTCACAGCGATGACGTGGTGGCGGTGCTGACGCAGCAGACGGCGGTGGCTACGCGACGCAAGTCCAGTCCGCTGGAAGTCGCCTACTTGGACTGCGCCAACGACCTGCTGCAGATGCTGGCCGAGGGGACGTTTCCCAATGTCGGTGATCTGCCGGTGTCGCGGTCCAGCCCGCGGGTGGGCGACGGGTTCATCCGCCTGGACGTCAACGGTGACGTGGTGTTCGCCAGCCCCAACGCGATTTCGGCGTACCACCGCATGGGGCTGGCTTCCGAGCTGGAGGGCCACAACCTCGTGCGCGTGACCCGGCCGCTGATCTCGGATCCGTTCGAGGCGCAGGAGCTGGCCGATCATGTGCTCGACTCGCTGGCCGGCGGTTCCAGCATGCGGCTCGAGGTCGACGCTGGTGGCGCGGCCGTGCTGCTGCGCACGCTGCCGCTGGTGGTGCGGGGCGAGTCCGTCGGCGCTGCGGTTCTGATCCGCGACGTCACCGAGATCAAGCGGCGCGATCGCGCCCTGTTGTCCAAGGACGCAACGATCCGCGAAATCCATCACCGGGTGAAGAACAACTTGCAGACGGTCGCGGCGCTGCTGCGGCTGCAGGCGCGCCGGACCACGAATCCGGAGGGCCGCGAGGCGCTGATCGAGTCGGTGCGGCGGGTCTCGTCGATTGCCTTGGTGCACGACGCGCTGTCGATGTCGGTGGACGAGGAAGTGAACCTCGACGAGGTGGTCGACCGGATCTTGCCGATCATGGGTGATCTCGCCGGTGTCGACTCTCGCGTCCGGGTCGAGCGCGCGGGGACGCTGGGTGTGCTCGATTCAGACCGTGCGACGGCGCTGATCATGGTGATCACCGAGTTGGTACAGAACGCGATCGAGCACGCCTACGACCCGTCAGGGTCCGACGGCAGCGTGACCATTCGCGCCGAGCGCTCGTCGCGGTGGCTCGACGTGGTGGTGCACGACGATGGCCGCGGGCTGCCGCCCGGTTTCAGTCTGGAGAACTCGGATCGGTTGGGCCTGCAGATCGTGCGAACGCTCGTGGCGACGGAGCTGGACGGCTCGCTCGGCATGCACGACGCCCCGGGCGGAGGGACGGATGTGGTGTTGAGGGTGCCGATCGGCCGCCGGAGCGGGCGGAGCCCGCAGTAAGGCTGGAGCGGGCAATAGGAGTAGTAGCTCGTAAAGGTTGAATCCGATAAACGCTTGTTAGCTCAGCAAAGTAGGGCGCGGAATTTTCCGCGCCCTACTAAATACGTGCTGAGAACGTCAGACCGAACTGCGTGCTCGGGTCCGGGCGTTGCGGCGCTTCAGCGCACGCCGCTCGTCTTCACTCATGCCACCCCAAACGCCGGCGTCCTGGCCGGAGTCCAGTGCCCACGTCAGGCACTCGGTGGTTACCGGGCAGCGGTTGCACACCAGCTTCGCTTCTGCGATCTGGGCGAGTGCGGGACCGCTGTTGCCGACGGGGAAGAACAGTTCCGGATCCTCGTCCCGACAGACCGCCTTGTGGCGCCAATCCATGTAAATCTCCTTGCAGCGTGCGTGCAACGACGCACGGTTGTCTTCGGCTCTTAATGCGTGCGCACGAATTGTTTCCGCACTGTTGCAACCGATCGTTTCACAGGCTCAACAGATGTCAACACTCTGCGGTAACTCGTGGGCAATCTCACTATCAGAATCTGTTCCCGGATTCCCTATCCGTTTGTACTACACTTTCGGCCCTGCTTCGAGTGTGTAATCAGGTCGGAGCTGGTCAGCCTGATTCCTGGGGCGGCGCGACCACCGCTAGGGCATCGGGAACAGCGGTGAATGTCATCGCGTCGCGGGGCCCCACGTAGTCGCCATCGATCTGGGTCGCCACCGGTGTGGTCGAAGTCACGCGCACCCAGGCGACGTCGTCGTCACGGACCAGGTGCTTCGCGTGAATCCGGGGGCGTTTGGACAGCATCTGGCGCACGAGCCGCAAATTCGAGAACACGTTCATGCCTGTGGTGGCGAACACGCCGATGCCGGTCTCGTAGGTGGTGGTCGTGTTGGTCCACACCGGCCGGTTGTTGGCGTAGGTCCACGGGCTGGCGTTGGAGACGAACACGAAGTGCACACCGTCGATCGGCTCCCGGCCAGGCAGCTGCAGGCTGAGCACCGGTTCTCGGCGGGCGCTGCGCAGCGCCAGCGGCACAGTGGTGCGGATGTAGCGCCACGCCGTCACCTTGCGGCCCTTGTCCCGCTGCGCCTCGACCGCCGCCACCACCTCCCCGTCGAGGCCCATGCCCGCGGTGAACACGCCCCAGCGTTCCCCGCAATCCATCAGGCCGATCCGCCGCCAGCTGCGGTCGTCGCGGTGCACGCCGAGCAGGTCGACGAGCTGGTTCGTGGCCTCCACCGGGTCCGGGCTGATGCCGAGCGAACGGGCGAACACATTGGCCGATCCACCCGGCACCACCCCGACCGCTGGCGCGTGGGCGGTCCGCCGGTCGGCCGGCGGCCCGAGGATGCCGTTGACCACCTCGTTGACCGTTCCGTCGCCACCGTGGACGATCACCACGTCCACCCCGTCGTCGGCGGCGGCCCGGGCGATCTCGATCGCGTGTCCGCGGTGATCGGTGTGCTCAACGGTCAGCTGCGTGCGGCTTTCCAGCGCGTGGGCCAGCAGGTCGCGCGCCGCCGGCGTGGTCGACGTCGCGTTCGGGTTGACGATCAGCACCGCGCGCACGAGCCATGAGCCTAAGGGTGTTTACGCTGAGGTCCGTGACCGGTGCTGTTCCTCCTGTCGTTCGCGGGACCGGCGTGCTCGTGCTGCTCGAAGGATTCACCGGATTGCTCTATGCGCTTGCGATCGCGATCGCCGGACTTCGGGGTGCCGACGCTCGAGTGGCGTACGGCACCGCCGGGCTGCTACTGATCGTCGCCGCCGCGGTGTCGGCGGCGGGGTGGGCGCTGTGGCGGGGACGACGCTGGGGCCGAGGCCTGGCGGTGTTCGCTCAGCTGTTGTTGCTGCCGGTGGCGTATTACATGCTGGCCGGTTCGCACCGGCCCGAGCTCGGTGCGCCACTGGGCCTGGTGGCGCTGATGACGCTGGCTTTGCTGTTCAGTCCGCCGGCGCTGAAATGGGCGGCAGCTCAGTCTGATTCGGCTAGCTCAGACAACCCGGGGCCGGACAGCCGGTAGGTGATCCACTCGGTCAAAGGTCGTGCGCCGACGGCCTCGTATAGGCCGATCGCATCGACGTTCCAGTCCAGCACTGCCCACGTCAGCCTGGTATACCCGGCGGCGACGCATTCGCGTGCCAACTCGCGCAGCAGTGCGCGGGCCAGCCCGCGGCGACGAAACACGGGCCGAACGTAGAGATCCTCCAGATAGGTGCCCGCGGTACCGTCCCAGGTGGAGAAATTGAGGAACCACAGCGCCGCGGCCGCAATCTCGCCGTCTACTTCTGCCACATGTCCGCGCACGGTCGGCTCAGCCCCGAAAAGCGCTGTGCGCAACTGTGTTTCGGTCACCGAACACTGGTCGGCGGCCCGCTCGAACTCCGCCAGCTCGTGGATCATCGCGGTCAGCTCTGCCTCGTCGCCGGGTCGGGCGCGGCGGATCGCAGCCGTCACGGCGTCACCCCCAGCGCCGAAAGGATCGTTCTGAATTTCGTTGTGGTCTCGTCGATTTCGTCGTCGACCTGCGAATCGGCGACGATCCCGCCGCCCGAGTAGGCGCGCGCGCTGCGCCGGTCCGCCGACAGCACCGCGCAGCGGATCGACACCACCCAGCGACCGTCGCCGCGGCTGTCGCACCAGCCGGTTGCGCCGGCGTAGAAGCCGCGGTCGCCTTCCAGTTCGGCGATCATGTCCGCGGCGATATCGGCGGGCACTCCGCCGACTGCCGGTGTGGGGTGTAGGGCCAGCGCTAAATCCAGTGCAGTAGTGCACGAGTCGCGCAGCCGCGCGGTGATGGTCGTGCTCAGGTGCCACAGCGCCGCGGTGCGGCTGAGCTGAGGTGTGGGCGCGACCTGTAAGTCGACGCACAACGGGTCCAGCGCTTTGCGCATCGCGTCGACCACCAGCTCATGCTCTACGCGGTTCTTGGCCGAGGCGGCAAGCGCGACGCCGTTGGCGCGGTCGACGTCCGGGTCCGGGGAGCGTGGCGCGGAGCCCGCGAACGGCTGACAGATCACCAGGTCCCCGCGGCGGTCCACCAGAAGCTCGGGGCTCGCGCCCACCAGTGCGCGTCCGTCGTAGTCGGCGCCGGCCGCCGACAGGTCGACCAAGTAGGTGTAGGCATGCGGATCGGCTTGGGTCAGCCGGTGAAGAATGCCCAAAACCTCCAACGGCGTCTCGGACACCAACTCTAGCGCCCGCGCCAGCACCACCTTGCGCAGCCCGCCACTGGGGTCGCGCAACACCGCGAGCGCGCGCCGGATCCGCTCGCCGTGCTCGTCGGCCGTGGGAACGCTGGCCACGATCCGGGGCGCCGGTTCCGTGCGCGGCGGCCCGAACGGCAGCCGGTCGCCGAATGCGTAGGATTGTGGAGCCGTCAACGCCGCGGGCATGCGGACGTCAAATGGCAACGCGCCCAGAACAATTGGGGTCTGCCCGGATCGCAGGCCGGCCTGCGCGGCGGAGATGTCAGAGTATGCGGCGGCGGCACCGTGGGCCACCAGGGTGCCGCCGGGGCCACTCAACACGAACGATGGGGTCATCGGTAAAGCGGGCGCGGGTAACCGGTGACGCCGAGTTGGCTGATTTGGCGGACGTTGTGTTCGAACCCGCACACCGCGATCGTTGCCGCCACCATGGAGAACCGGATGCCTTCGTAGAGCGGTTGTTCGATCCAGCGGGTCAAGACCGCACGGGAGAAGTGACCGTGGCCGACGAACAGCACGTCACGCGATTCCATGTGCTGCAGGGCCAGCGCGATCGCCTGGTCGGCACGGTCGCGAACCTGGGCGACGGTTTCGCCGCCGGGGCAGCCATGCGTCCACACCAACCAGTCCGGTACGGCTTTGCGGATCTCCTCGGTGGTGGTGCCTTCGTAGTCGCCGTAGTCCCATTCGCTGATCAGCGGTGTCACGTCGTCCACGCGCAGCCCTGCGAGCTCGGCGGTGACGATCGCGCGCTTGCGCGGGCTGCACACCACGAACGAGTTGTTAAGACCTAGCTGGGCCAGCGTCTCGCCGGCGGATTTCGCCTGTGTGCGGCCCGTCTCCGTGAGGTCCAATTCGGTGCGGCTGGTGTGTTTTCCGCTCCGCGACCACTCCGTCTCACCATGCCGAAGTAGCAGCAGCCGGTGCTGGTGCAGACCCACCCTGCCGATTCTGCCGCACTAACCCACACCGACCCGACTGCGTGCTTGGATGGCAGCGTGACGCGAGTATTGGCAGTGGCCAACCAGAAAGGCGGGGTCGCCAAGACCACGACGGTCGCGTCGTTGGGGGCGGCGATGGTGGAGCAGGGCCGGCGGGTGCTGCTGGTCGACCTGGACCCGCAAGGATGTCTGACCTTCTCTCTCGGCCATGATCCGGACAAGCTGCCGGTGTCGGTGCATGAAGTCCTGCTCGGTGAGGTCGAGCCGTCGGCGGCGCTGGTGGACACCGAGGAGGGCATGACACTGCTGCCGGCCAACATCGACCTTGCCGGTGCCGAGGCGATGCTGCTGATGCGCGCCGGCCGCGAGTACGCGCTCAAACGCGCGCTGGCCAAGGTCAAAGACGAATTCGACGTGGTCATCGTCGACTGCCCGCCGTCGCTGGGGGTGCTGACGCTGAACGGGCTGACCGCCGCCGACGAGGTGATCGTGCCGCTGCAGTGCGAAACCTTGGCGCACCGCGGCGTCGGCCAGTTCTTGCGCACGGTCGCCGACGTGCAGCAGATCACCAACGCAGACCTCAAGCTGCTGGGCGCGCTCCCGACGCTGTACGACTCGCGCACCACTCACAGCCGCGACGTGCTCCTCGACGTTGCCGACCGCTACGACCTGCCGGTGCTGGCCCCGCCCATCCCGCGTACTGTGCGGTTCGCGGAGGCCAGCGCCTCGGGCTGCTCGGTGCTGGCCGGGCGTAAGAACAAGGGCTCTGCGGCCTACCGCGATCTGGCGGCCTCGTTGCTCAAGCATTGGAAGTCGGGCAAGCCGCTGGCGAGCTTCACGCCGGAGGTCAACTAGGCCTCGCCGAGCGCGACCACCGTGGCGCCACGCTGTTCGACCACGGTGGTGCCGACGACACCGAGCATGATCGGACCCGCGACGATGCCGCGGTCGACGGGAATCAGCCGCTCGAATGCTCCGGTTTTGGGTTCATACACCCCGATGCCGCCGGTGACCGGGATCAGCAGCCGATCGGCCATCATCTTGCCCGGCCCCAACGGCGCTGCGCTGCCCGAGGCGATGGTGTAGCGAAGGGCCAGACTAGAGCCGTCCAGCACTGCGACGCTGTCGCCAAGCCATACCGTGACCAGGTCACCGGCGTGCGACACGGCGATCTGCGGCCCGGGTCGGCGGGGCAGCAGCGTGTTGCCGGTCTCCTGACCGGTCTCGTCGTACACCACGACGCGTGGCTGCGGCGTCGGCAGGTACACCGCCGTCCGCAGGTCCGACACCGCCAGGACCTTCGCGCCAGCGTCCGGCTTGAGCCCGGGCTGCTGCACGTACTTCTCGTCGGGCTCGACGTCCTCCTTGGAAACTTTGAGCAGCGTCAGCCGCACATCCGGAAAGCTGCTGCAGGTTTCCAGGACTGCCGCGGCCGACGTACTCGCCGCCGTCGACAAGAACTGGCACGGCGGCTTCGGCGGCACAGGTGGATTGACCGGTGCGTCGATGTCGCCGTAGGCGAGCGTGCGAACCATGTCCGAGCGCCACATCTCCAAGCGGGTGCGTCCGGCGGACAGCACGGTGGTGCCGTCGGTGGACAGCCTGACCTGCTTGTCGGCGTACGACGTACGGGTGGGTCCGCGCTCGCCTGTGCGCGCCTGGACAGTGCTGATCTGACCGCAGCCGCGGCTGTCGGGATAGGCGGCAACTGCCAGGTCGTAGACCCATGTGGCCGCGCAGATGTCGCGGTCTCGGGCGAAGCTCCACCGCTGCGAGCCGGTCTTCGGGTCCCGACCCACCAGCTCGTGACCTTCCCCGGTCACCACAGTGCTGGTCACGATCACCGGCTCGGTGGTCACCGGACTCGGCGCGCTCCACAGCTGACGCAGATTCGCCGGAACGGCACGGGCCTGGTTGATCGGCGGCGCCGGTGCGGCGGCCGGTCGGCTGATCGTCGCGCGGGCGTCGCTGTGCCACCAGATCAGCGCCCCCGCCACCGCGATGACCAGCACGATGGCTGCGGCCGCCAGGATGTCGCCTTTAGTGCGGCGCTCGGGTTTGACCAACGGGGTGGATCAGCCGGCAGATGGCGACGCGCCGCTGGCGGTTGCGCCTGAGGACACGGCTTGCCGCGGACGACGCCGCCGCCGACGCCGCCGGCCGGCGGAACCGGACTCAGCGGTCTGCTGGTCGGCCTCTGCCGTGTCGGCTTGGGCTTCGACGTGGCCGGTGACCGGTTCACCCGCGCGGGTGCGTCGCCGCGAGCGGCTTCGGCGGGCAGGCTGCTCGTCGCCGTTGCGCCGCGGCGATGAGCCATTCGATCGTCCGCCCGAAGCTGCGGCTTTCTTCGCGGGACCCACGCGGCCACCGGCGTCGGTGGGGATGTCCAGTTCGGTGTACAGATGCGGCGAGTTGGAGTAAGTCTCCGGCGGATCGGGACAGCCCAGGTCGAGGGCCTTGTCGATCAGCGACCAGCGGGCCAGCTCGTCCCAGTCCACCAGCGTGACCGCGACGCCGGCTTTGCCGGCGCGGCCGGTGCGGCCGATGCGGTGCACGTATGCCTGCTCGTCTTCAGGGCACTGGTAGTTGATGACGTGGGTGACGTCGTCGATGTCGATGCCGCGCGCGGCCACGTCGGTGGCCACCAGCACGTCGATGTCGCCACCGCGAAACGCCTTCAACGCCTTCTCGCGGGCGATCTGGCCGAGGTCGCCGTGCACCGCGCCCACCTTGAAGCCGCGCTCGGCGAGCTCGTCGGCCACCTTCTGCGCGGTGCGCTTGGTGCGGGTGAAGATCATCGTCGCGCCGCGGCCGCGGGCCTGCAGGATGCGGCTGACCAGCTCGAGCTTGTCCAGCGCGTGCGCACGGTAGACGAACTGCTCGGTGGTGGCGTGCACGGCGGAGGAGTGCGGCGCCTCGGCGCGGATGTGGGTGGGCCGGTTCATGAACGTACGGGCCAGGGTGATGATCGGGTCCGGCATGGTCGCCGAGAAGAGCATCGCCTGCCGGTTGTCGGGAATCTGCCGCAAGATGCGCTCGATGTCGGGCAAGAAGCCCAGGTCCAGCATCTCGTCAGCCTCGTCGAGCACCAGCACCGACAGCCCGCCCAGCTGCAGATGGCCCTGCTGTGCCAGGTCCAGGAGGCGGCCGGGAGTACCGACGACGACGTCGGCCCCCTTCTGCAGCGCCTCGATCTGCGGTTCGTACGGGCGGCCGCCGTAGATGGACACCACCGACAGTGGCCTACCGTTCTCGGCCGTCAGGTATTTCGCGGCGCTGGACAGGTCGCCGAAGACCTGCAGGCACAACTCGCGGGTGGGCACCACGACCAGCGCGCGGGGCGCTCCGGCAAGCGGGCGTTCGTCGTCGGTGGTGATTCGGTGCAACAGCGGTACACCGAAGGCGAACGTCTTGCCCATGCCGGTGCGCGCCTGGCCGATCAGATCCTCGCCGGCCAGCGCCAGCGGCAGCGTCAGTTCTTGGATGGCAAAAGGGTGTTCGATTCCGTTCTCGGCCAGTGCGCGCACGATTTCGTCGCGAACGCCGAGCTTGGCAAATGTGGGGTTGAGGGCGGTCATGTGGCCTTTCGTGTCATTCGTTCTCCGCGCCAGCGGGGCCGGCAATCGTTGTCGCCACGCGCGCACGAGTTCGAATGTTCACGTCTGGCCGGCACCAAATCGGTGCCGACTCCGATGGCCCTGCGCTTATCGGAAGGCGGGCCAACTGCGTGCACGCACATATCGGAGCGGCGGCTTACGCGGCCGCCTGCTGCCATCATACCGGGCTAGGCTGTCGGCCATGAGTTTCACGCAGCCCGCCGCTGCCGCCGAACAGCTCGCGGACCGGCCCGCGTCGCGAATTCCCGCCGACCATCCGGGCGTCGACAAGCTGTTTGCGCTGCTGGCCTACGGCGAGGTCGCCGCGTTCTACCGGCTCACCGACGAAGCCCGGATGTCGCCGAGCCTGCGCGGCCGGATCGCGATGGCCAGCATGGCGGCCGCCGAGATGCGCCACTACGAGTTGCTTCGCGACGCGTTGGCGGCCCGTGGAATCGACGTCGAGCAGGCGATGACGCGCTACGTGTCCGCGTTGGAGAACTATCACCGGCTGACCACGCCCAGCACGTGGCTGGAGGCATTGGTCAAGACCTACATCGGCGACGCCCTGGCCGCCGACTTCTACCGCGAGATCGCCGACGTGCTGCCAGACGAGGTCGCGGACGTGGTACGCGGCGTGCTCGCCGAGACCGAGCATTCGCAGTTCGTGGTGGCCGAGGTGCGCGCCGCAGTGGCGGCCAGCGGCAAGCAGCGCAACCGGCTCACGCTGTGGGCGCGCCGGCTGCTCGGCGAGGCGATCACGCAGGCGCAGTACGTGTTGGCCGAGCACGACGACCTGGCCGACCTGGTGGTGTCGGGTACCGGCGGATTGGGCGAGATCACCACGTTCTTCGAGCGGTTGCAGCGCACGCACGCCGAGCGGATGGCCGAACTGGGCCTGGCCTAGCTGGCTCAGCGGTTGCAGGTCGCCGCGATCGTGTTGTAGTCCTGCGCCGCGATGGTCTGGCCGTTGGCGTCGGCGATCGCACAGTTGAGGTGGCTGGCGACGCTCACGGCGGTCACCGAGTTCAGCAACATGTTGCCCCCCGAGACGACCGTCTTCGTCCAGGGCAGCGTGACGTTGAATTCCGTTCGGGGAAGGCCTGTTTCGTCGAGATAAGTGACCGTGACGATGTCGCCGGGCTGACGCGTGCCCGACACGGTGTAGGTGATGGTGCGCGGATCGGTCTGCGGGACGGCAGGGGTCGGCGTCGCCGTGGAGGCGGCCGTCGGTGTCAGCGTGGTGAAAGTCTCTCGGGGTAGCGAGGTGGTGGGCGGCGCCGAGGCCCGCGGTGGCGTCGTCGTCATCGGGGGCGGCGTCGGCGACGGTGCGGCCGCCGACGGAGCCGCCGGTGTGCGCGACGGCTGGATCGTTGCCGACGTGGACGCGGTGTCACCGCCGCGCACGATCCCGATCGCGCCGATCACCGCCAGCACCACCACCACGACGGCCAGCACGCCCGCCCAGCGCCACCGCGACGAATCCTCGTAGTAGACGATCTCGTCGACATCGCCGGCGCGCTCGTCGAGCTGCTTCGTCGTCGTGTCCCAAGTCATCGCGTGCGTGTTCTTCCCCGTCGGCCTTGGCGCTGGATCGGCCCGATGGTAGTGACGGACGCCGGCCCTTCGACGCGCTTGCGGTACACGTCCGGTTACAGGTTGATGCCGTCTTCGCATACCGCCGAAGGGTTCAACTAGCCTGCTGTCGGGAACGGAGAGCGACGAAAGGGTGCAGCGTGGAGGTCAAGATCGGCATTGCGGAAAGCCCGCGCGAGCTCGTGCTCAACAGCTCGCAGACGCCCGCGGAGGTCGAGGAGCAAGTCCGCGCCGCGTTGGAGAGCGGTTCGCCGGTGCTCGAGCTGACCGACGAGCGCGGCCGCAAAGTGCTGGTGCAGACGTCGAAGGTGTCTTATGTGGAGATTGGGATCGCCGACGTGCGCCGGGTGGGCTTTGGCGGCGCTTGAGCGCTTGCGTGAACGCGCGGCAAGCCGCTACTCAGGAGCGCGTCAGCGGCACGTGTGACAGCCCGCCCCAGGCGAACTGAACGGTCCCTTCGACGGCGTCCTCTTTGGAGATCGGCCGGTCGGCGCCCACCCAATACCGGGCGCAGTCCACGCTGATGCCCACCAGCCCCACCGCGATCATCCGGGCGCGATGAGCTTCCAATCCGGAGTCGCGGCTGATCAGGTCGGCCACGGCATCGGTGCAGCTTTCGGTGGCGACCCGCACCTGTGCGGCCACTTGCGGCTCGGTGACGTAGTCGTTTTCGAAGATCAGTCGGTAGCCCTGGCTGTCGTGCTCGATGAAGTCGAAGAACGCCTGCACCGCTGCGCGCAACCGCTGGCGGTTGTCGGTCGTGGTGCGCAGGGCCTGCCGCACGCCCGATACCAGCTTGTCGACGTGGCGCTCCAGCACCGCCAGGTACAGTTCGAGTTTGCTCGAGAAATGTTGATACAGAACAGGTTTGCTGACCCCGGCTCGGTCGGCGATCTCGTCCATGCCCGCCGCGTGGAAGCCGCGGTCGACGAAAACCTCACTGGCAGCGGCAAGTAACTGACCGCGGCGTTCGTCGCGGGGGAGCCGGTTGCCGCGCCGGTTGCCGCTATGGGCGTTTCCGGTGACGTCGTCGCCTGTGGCGAACGCGTTCCCGCGCCTTTCGGCGGTGTTGGCGAGTTCGCTCATCCCCATCCTCATTCGACCGCTGGTTCAGGAGTCTGACACTACTACCGCCGCCTGCGGTGCGGCGGAAGTGCCACCTGCTTGGGCTGTGACATTCTGTGTTTCGTGACCTACGACCCGGGGCGCCGTGGCGGTCGCGTGCCGGTGCTGCGCAACGAGTGGCGGGAGCCGTTGCGGGCCCAGCGCGACCCGGTGGGGGCCGACTACGGGCGGATCCGGTCGAATCGCGATGGCAGACAACGCTGGCGCAAGCGAACGTGGCTGGGCCGGTTCGTGTCGACGTATGGCTGGCGGGCGTATGCGCTGCCGGTGCTCGCGGTGGTGACGGTGCTGGCGATCGTGCAGGTGCTCGACGGCGACAACAAGTCGGCCGCGCCGCCGCGTGAGGGTCCGGCGCAGACCATCAGCCCCGTCGGCACCGCGATCGTCGGCGCACCACCGAAGGGGCTCACCCAATTCGACGCAAGCCTGCCCACCGGTGTCCTGCCGGACGGCGGCCCCTACACCGAGGCGGGGGCCAAGACGTGGCACGTCGTACCCGGCGTCGAGCAACAGGTCGGTCAGGGCACCACCAAGGCGTTCACCTACACCGTAGAGGTGGAAGACGGCCTCGACACCGCCACGTACGGCGGTGACGAAGGCTTCGCCCGGATGGTCAGCCAGACACTGGCCAACCCGAAGAGCTGGACGCACAATCCCCAGTTCGGGTTTCGCCGGGTCGACGCTTCGGTGCCCGGCAAGCCCGACTTCCGGGTGTCGCTGACGTCGCCGATGACCACCCGGGAGGGTTGCGGGTACGAGATTCCGCTGGAGGCGTCCTGCTACAACCCGGCGTACGGCGCTGACACGCAGCATCGGGTGTTCATCAACGAGGCGCGCTGGGTGCGGGGCGCGGTGCCGTTCCAGGGCGACATCGGCTCGTACCGGCAGTACCTGATCAACCACGAGGTGGGCCACGCGATCGGCTATCAGCACCACGAGCCGTGCGCCGACAACGGCGGGCTGGCCCCGGTGATGATGCAGCAGACGTTCTCCACCGACGACAACGACGCCGCCAAGTTCGACCCCGACACCGTCAAGCCCGACGGCAAGGTGTGCCGCTTCAACCCGTGGCCTTACCCGATCGCCTGACCCCTCGTCTGCGCCAGCGTGCGCGTCTGTGCACCGACACGCCGAGATCTCTGTACGACGACGCACGCCGGCGCCCGACGACCGTGCGCGACGGGTTCGTCGCCGGGAAGCTCTGACCGGCATTCGTCGTTGCTCGGGGTGCCTATTCTGTGGGTGGATTCTGTGGGTGGAACCGCTGATCAAGGAGAACTCGGGTGTCGACAACCCTGCCGCCGCTGGTGGAGCCCGCGGCCGAGCTGACGCGTGACGAGGTCGCGCGCTACAGCCGTCATCTCATCATTCCCGACTTCGGCGTCGCGGGGCAGAAACGCCTGAAGAACGCGCGCGTGCTGGTGATCGGGGCCGGTGGCCTGGGTTCGCCCGCGCTGCTGTATCTGGCAGCCGCAGGCGTGGGCACCCTGGGGATCGTCGACTTCGACGTCGTCGACGAATCCAACCTGCAGCGCCAGATCATCCACGGCCAGTCCGACATCGGCCGGTCCAAAGCCCAAAGCGCCCGCGACTCGATCCACGAGATCAACCCGCTCGTCGACGTCCGCCTCCACGAGTTCCGGCTCGAGCCGTCCAACGCGGTGGAGCTGTTCGAGCAGTACGACCTCATCCTCGACGGCACCGACAACTTCGCCACCCGGTATTTGGTCAACGACGCCGCCGTGCTGGCCGGCAAGCCCTACGTCTGGGGTTCGATCTACCGCTTCGAGGGCCAGGTGTCGGTGTTCTGGGAGGACGCGCCCAACGGCCTCGGCCTGAACTACCGCGACCTGTATCCCGAACCTCCGCCGCCGGGCATGGTGCCGTCGTGCGCTGAAGGTGGGGTGCTGGGGATTTTGTGTGCGTCGATCGCGTCGGTGATGGGCACTGAGGCCATCAAGCTGATCACCGGAATCGGTGAACCGCTGCTCGGTCGGCTGATGGTCTACGACGCTCTCGAGATGAGCTATCGCACGATCAAGATCCGCAAGGATCCCGAGACCGTCAAGATCACCGAGCTGATCGACTACGAGGACTTCTGCGGTGTGGTTTCCGAGGATGCCGCCCAGGCCACTGCGGACTCGTCGCTGACGCCCCGCGAACTGCGTGAGCTGTTGGACTCGGGCAAGAAAGTGGCGCTGATCGACGTGCGCGAGCCGGTCGAGTGGGACATCAACCACATCGACGGCGCACAGTTGGTACCCAAGTCGACGATCGAGTCGGGCGAGGGCCTGGCCATGCTGCCGCAGGACCGGATGCCGGTGTTGTACTGCAAGACCGGCGTGCGTTCCGCGGAGGCACTGGCCGCGGTGAAGAAGGCCGGCTTCGCCGACGCAAAACATCTGCAGGGCGGCATCGTGGCCTGGGCACGTCAGCTCGAACCCGACATGGTGATGTACTGACGACCGTTCTCGTCGATACTGCGTGCAGATCGCGAAACCGGCGCACATCACGATCTCCGCGCAGTCTCAACGGCGTAACGACGCGTCCGACACGGCTCGGTCACCCGCGGGCCGCAGTCGTTTGCGCAGGTAACCTGACGCCATGATCGTCGAGCGTCCGCCGGAGCATGTGCAGGCGGCGTTCGGGCTGAGCGGATTTCGTCCGGTACCGCTGGGGGCCGGGTGGGAAGGCGGTTTCCGCTGCGGCGAGGTCGTGCTGTCGATGATCGCCGACCACGCCCGTGCCGCCTGGTCGGCGAAGGTGCGTGAAACGTTGTTCGTCGACGGCGTGCGGCTGGCCCGGCCGGTGCGCTCCACCGACGGCCGCTACGTGGTATCCGGCTGGCGCGCCGACACTTTCGTCGCCGGAACCCCGGAGCCGCGGCACGACGAGGTGGTGTCGGCCGGGGTGCGCCTGCACGAGGCCACCGCGAAGCTGGAACGGCCGCGGTTTCTGACGCAGCCGCCGGTGGCGCCGTGGGGCGACGTCGACGTGTTCGTCGCCGCGGACCGTGCCGCGTGGGAGGAGCGCCCCCTGCACTCCTGGCCGTCAGGTGCCCGGGTGTCACCCGGATCTCCGGACGGGCAGCGTTCGCTCGACTTGATCAACCAACTCGCCGGGCTGCGTAAGCCGACGAAGAGTCCCAGTCAGCTGGTTCACGGCGATCTTTACGGCACAGTGCTTTTCGCAGGCACTGCCGCTCCCGGCATCACCGACATCACGCCGTACTGGCGACCCGCGTCGTGGGCGGCGGGCGTGGCCGTGGTGGACGCGCTGTCCTGGGGCGACGCCGACGACGGACTCATCGAGCGGTGGGCGTCGCTACCGGAATGGCCGCAAATGTTGTTGCGCGCGTTGATGTTTCGTCTTGCCGTACATGCTCTGCACCCGCGCTCCACGGCGGCCGCATTTCCCGGTTTGGCCCGAACCGCCGCGCTGGTCCGGCTGATTCTCTAGCTCACCGGCCCGGCCGCGGGCATGTGAGAAGGATGTATCAAGCAGGTCATCGCCTGCAGCGTTGCCGCAACACGGTTTTCCTACCGTGGCCGCATGCTCACCCGGACACGCAGACACGACATCGACAACTGGGACCCCGAAGACCTCGACGCCTGGAACAACGGCGGCGCGAGAATCGCCCGCCGCAACCTGATCTGGTCCGTCATCGCCGAGCACGTCGGCTTCTCGGTGTGGTCCATCTGGTCGGTGATGGTGCTGTTCATGCCCCAGGCCGTCTACCACATCGACCCCGCGGGCAAGTTCTTCCTCGTCGCGGTCCCCACGCTGGTGGGTGCGATCATGCGCATCCCGTACACGTTCGCCGTCACCCGCTTCGGCGGCCGCAATTGGACGGTCTTCTCCGCGTCGCTGTTGTTGATCCCGACGCTGATGACCCTGTATTTCATGGCGCACCCCGGCACGTCGTACACCACCTTCATGCTGGTGGCGGCACTCGCGGGCGTCGGTGGCGGCAATTTCGCCTCGTCGATGACCAACATCAACGCGTTCTACCCACAGCGGCACAAGGGCTGGGCGCTGGGCCTCAACGCGGGCGGCGGCAACATCGGTGTCCCGGTGATCCAGGTGGTCGGCCTGTTGGTCATCGCGACCGTCGGTAACCGGTCCCCGCACTGGGTGTGCGCGGTTTACCTGGTGCTGATCGCGTTCGCGGCAGTGGGTGCGGCGTTGTTCATGGACAACCTCAAGCACCAGAAGACCAATGTGCGCTCGATGGTCGAAGTGATGGCATTCCGCGACTCCTGGCTGATCGCACTGCTCTACATCGGAACGTTCGGGTCGTTCATCGGATTTTCATTCGC
The DNA here is from genome assembly GCF_059812855.1 of Mycobacterium sp. NGS35. Taxonomy (NCBI): domain Bacteria; kingdom Bacillati; phylum Actinomycetota; class Actinomycetes; order Mycobacteriales; family Mycobacteriaceae; genus Mycobacterium; species Mycobacterium sp. NGS35. The sequence goes on along the minus strand of NZ_JCALDL010000001.1, from coordinate 119,333 downwards.
GTTCGGCCAGGTGCTGCAGATGAACTTCCTGGCCAGCCTCGCTCACGGTGGCCCGGCCACCGCCGCGATGACCGCCCAGGCGTCGCTGCACGCCGCTCAAATCGCCTTCATCGGGCCGCTTCTGGGCTCGTTGTCGCGGCCGCCCGGCGGCTGGCTGTCCGACCGGATCGGTGGTGGCAAGGTGACGCTGTACACGTTCGTGGCGATGATCGCTGCGGCGGGCTGGCTGGTGGTCGCCGGACGGCTGGACGACGCCACACCCGGTGCGCCTTCCGGCGGCATCATGACCGCCTACGTGATCGGGTTCGTGGCGCTGTTTTTACTGTCCGGGATCGGCAACGGCTCGGTATACAAGATGATTCCGTCGATCTTCGCCGCGAAGGCCCAAAGCCGCGACGACCTGAGCGCGGCAGAAAAGACTGCATGGTCGCGGAGCATGTCCGGCGCGCTGATCGGTATCGCCGGCGCCATCGGCGCACTCGGCGGGGTGGGCATCAACCTCGTGTTACGGGCCTCCTATCTGTCCGCGGCGCACTCGGCGACGATGGCGTTCTGGATTTTTCTGGCCTGCTACGTGGTGTGCGCGACGATCACGTGGTTGGCCTACGTGCGCCGTCCCGCCACTGTTTCCTCGCTCGCGACACCGGAGGTGGTGCCGGCATGACCACGAAACACGTTGTGGTGGTGGGCCACGGCATGGTGGGCCACCGGTTCGTCGAAGCGTTGCGCGACCGCGACGCCGACCGGCGCTGGCGGATCACGGTGCTCTGCGAGGAACCCACGCCCGCCTATGACCGGGTAGCGCTGTCGTCATACGTTGGCACCTGGGATCGCGCCGCACTCGCCCTTCCCGGAAGCGATTACGGCAGCGACGAATTCGTCGACCTGCGCACCGGGACGCGGGCGGTTTCGATCGATCGCCACGCACAGGTGGTCACCACGTCGACCGGCGACGAGCTCGGCTACGACGCGCTGGTGCTGGCCACCGGTTCGTATCCGTTTGTGCCTCCCGTGCCCGGCGGCGACAGCCAGCGTTGCTTCGTCTACCGCACCCTCGACGATCTCGACGCGATCCGCGCGGCGGTGACCCCGGGCGCTGACGGTGTGGTCGTCGGCGGCGGGCTGCTGGGTTTGGAGGCCGCAAATGCCTTGCGCCTGCTGGGCATGAGGCCGCATGTCGTCGAGTTCGGTAACCGACTGATGCCGGCACAGGTCGACGACGGCGGTGGCGCTGTGCTTGCCGGTCTGGTGACGAAGCTGGGCCTGACAGTACACACCGGTGTTTCCACCACCGCGATCGAACCGCGCGACGACGGGCTGACGGCCGCGCTGTCAGACGGTTCGGTGATCGATGCCGGGCTGCTGATCTTCGCCGCCGGTATCCGCCCCCGCGACGAACTGGCCCGCTCATGCGGACTGGCCATCGCCGAACGCGGTGGAGTGTTGACCGATATCACCTGTCGCACAAGTGATCCGTTCATCTACGCGGTCGGCGAGGTCGCGGCGATCGAAGGCCGCTGCTACGGCTTGGTGGCACCGGGATACGCCACCGCCGAGGTGGTGGCCGACCGGCTGCTGGGCGGCACCGCGGAGTTCCCCGGCGCGGACATGTCGACCAAGCTCAAGCTCCTCGGTGTCGACGTGGCCAGCTTCGGTGACGCGCACGCCACCACTGACGGCGCGCTGGAAGTGGTGCTCAACGATCCGACAAAAGGGACCTACGCGAAACTCGTTGTCTCTGATGATGCTTCGACGCTATTGGGTGGCATCCTGGTCGGCGACGCGACCGCATACGGCACGCTGCGTCCGCTCGTCGGGCGCCCACTGCCCGCCGACCCGGCGTCGCTGATTGCCCCGGCCGGCGCCGAGGTCGGAGTGGGCGCGCTGCCCGACGAGGCGCAGATCTGCTCGTGCAACGCGGTCACCAAAGGTGCTATCTGCTCGGCGATTTCAGAGGGCGCCTGCGATGTGCCCGCCATCAAGAGCTGCACCGCGGCCGGGACATCTTGCGGCAGCTGTGTTCCGATGCTCAAGCGGCTGTTGGAGGCACAGGGTGTCGAACAGTCCAAGGCGTTGTGCGAACACTTCAGTCAATCCCGCGCGGAGCTGTTCCAGATCGTCGCCGCTACCGGCATTCGCACGTTCTCCGCGCTGATCGGTAAGTACGGCAGCGGAACCGGTTGCGACATCTGCAAACCGGTGGTTGCGTCGATCCTCGCGTCGACGTCGTCGGACCACATCCTCGACGGCGAGGCCGCCGCGTTACAGGACACCAACGACCACTTCCTGGCCAATTTGCAGCGCAACGGCACCTATTCGGTGGTGCCGCGTCTGCCGGGGGGCGAGATCACCCCGGAAAAACTGATCGCCATCGGCGAGGTGGCCCGCGATTTCGGCTTGTATACGAAGATCACCGGTGGCCAGCGCATCGACCTGTTCGGCGCTCGCGTCGAACAACTTCCGGCGATTTGGAAACGGCTCATCGACGCCGGCATGGAATCCGGCCACGCGTACGGCAAAGCCCTGCGGACGGTGAAGAGCTGTGTGGGTTCGACGTGGTGCCGCTACGGCGTGCAGGACTCCGTGGCCATGGCCGTCGAACTGGAGCTGCGGTACCGCGGGCTGCGCTCGCCACACAAGATCAAGATGGGCGTGTCGGGCTGCCAACGGGAATGCGCAGAGGCACGCAGCAAGGACGTCGGCGTCATCGCGACCGAAAAGGGTTGGAACCTCTACGTCGGCGGCAACGGCGGCGCCACTCCGAAGCATGCACAGCTGCTCGCCGGCGATCTGGACTCGGAGACGCTGGTCCGCTACATCGACCGCTATCTGATGTTCTACATCCGCACGGCCGACCGGCTGCAGCGCACCGCCGTCTGGCAGGAAACGATCGATGGTGGCCTCGATCACATCCGCGCCGTCGTGTGCGAGGACTCGCTCGGAATCGCCGCCGATCTCGAGGCCGCGATGGCGCGCCATGTCGCCGGCTATTCCGACGAATGGGCCGGTGTACTGGCCGATCCCGCAAAGCTGTCGAGGTTCGTGTCGTTCGTCAACGCACCCGACCGAGCCGATCCGACCGTCGTCTTCGACGACAGCGGCCCGCGCAAGGTGCCTGTGTTGTTGGGCACACCGCGATTCGGTGACACGCGCGAAAGGTCGAGTTAATGGCTTCGAAACACGACTTGACTGCAATGGGTTCACAACAACTTCAGCAAGGAGTGGGCACTCATGACCGTTCTCGTTGACGGCCCCCGGACCGCCGACCTAACCACCCGCACGTGGACCGCGGCCTGCCGCCTCGATGAGCTACTGCCCGGCCGGGGTGTCGCGGTGTTGCTTGCCGACGGGCAACAAGCGGCATTGTTTTTGCTGGCCGACGGCACATTGGCAGCAGTCAGCAACATCGACCCGTTCGGCCGGGCCGCGGTGATGTCGCGCGGCATCACCGGCGATCGGCATGGTGAGCCGACGGTGGCGTCGCCTCTGCTCAAACAAGTTTTCTCTCTTCGGGATGGACGCTGCCTCGATGACGAGTCGCGCGCGCTGAAGGTCTACGACGTGCGAGTGACTGATGGAATCGTTGAAATCGCCTGCGAATGAACCGCTGAGAGGGTTCACGATCGGCGTGACCGCGGCGCGACGATCCGAAGAGCTCATCACCCTTCTCGAGCGCCGCGGCGCGACGGTCGTACATGCACCGGCGATCCGGATCATACCGCTGATCGACGACACCGAATTACGCCGCGTCACAGAGCTTCTCATCGCGCAACCACCCGATGTCGTCGTGGTGACGACGGGCATCGGGTTCCGCGGGTGGATCGAGGCCGCGCACGGCTGGGACGTGGCGGACGAGCTTGCCGAAGCGCTCGGCTCGACACGCATCCTCGCGCGCGGGCCGAAGGCGCGCGGCGCTGTTCGTCAAGCCGGCCTGTGCGAGGAATGGAGCCCGGACTCGGAGGCGTCAGCTGAGGTTCTCGACCGGCTGCTCGCCGACGGCGCCGCCGGATTGCGCGTCGCGGTGCAGTTACACGGCGCAGCGTCGGAGTGGGAACCCAACGCCGACATCTGCGATGCGCTGACCATGGCGGGTGCAGACGTCGTGAAAGTACCCGTCTACCGCTGGGAATCACCGGAGGACAGCCGTCCGATGGACCAGCTGATCGGCATGATCATCAACGCCGACGTGGACGCCGTGAGCTTCACCAGTGCGCCTGCGGCTGCGTCGATGTTGCAGCGAGCCAAGGCCCTTGGATGCGTGAGCGAGCTCGTCGAGGCGCTGCGCGAGCACGTCGCAGCGATCTGCGTCGGCCCGGTCACCGCCGCGCCCCTGCGCCGGCTCGGAGTGCCGGCAACCTACCCGCAACGCTATCGCCTGGGCGCGCTCGCTCGGCTCATCAGCGACGAAGTACCAAGGCGTGCTTCCCATTTCACGGCAGGCGGTCATCGCATCAGCGTGCGCAGCTCGACAGTCGCTGTCGACGGCGAAATCCGAACTCTGCCGCCTGCCGCAATGACATTGTTGCGCCGGCTGATGGCCAATCCTGGATTGGTGGTGTCGCGCGAGCAGTTGCTCGCCCAGCTGCCCGGCGGCGGAGCAGACACGCACGCAGTGGAAACCGCGATGGCCCGGCTGCGTTCGGCACTCGGTGCGCCGGGTGCAATCCAGACCGTCGTCAAGCGCGGCTACCGGCTGGCGATCGATCCGGCCGAATGCTGATCCTCGTCGCGCACGGCACCCGCAGCAGCGCCGGTGTGCAATCGGTCTTCGAGCTGAGTGCCGCGGTAGCACGCCGTGTCGGCGCGGTGCACACCGCGTTCGTCGACGTGCTCGGACCGAATCCCGCTGAGGTGCTTGCGCTCAGCCGAGGTCCCGCGATCGTCGTTCCCGCGTTTCTGGCTGGCGGCTATCACGTCCACACCGACCTGCCTGCGCGGGTTGCCGAAAGTGGTTGCACCGGCGTGTCGGTGCGGCCGCCGATCGGGCCCGACCCCGCGCTGGCGGTGGTGATGCGTGACCGCCTGCGCGAGGCGGGTTGGCATCCTGGCGATGCGGTCGTGATGGCAGCCGCCGGATCGTCAGACCCCCGAGCTGATCGCGACTTGCGCTGTGCCGCAAAGTTATTGGAGCACCACGTCGGCCGGGTAGCGATCGGCTTCGTGGCCACGGGCGCACCACGGGTGGGTGACGTCGTCAATGAGCTGAGGGCCGCGGGGCGACGCAGAGTGTTCGTCGCGTCGTATCTGTTGGCCCCTGGCCTCTTTCACGATCGGCTGGCCGACTGTGGCGCGACCGCGGTGACCGCCCCGCTGGGTTTGCACCCCGCACTCGTCGACCTCGTGGCGGCCCGCTTCGAATGCCGCGACGGTATCGCACTATCGAACGCCGCGCTGGCGCGGGTCTCGACGGTGCAGTCAGAACGTGTGGCGGACGTCGCGTAGCGGCACTCTGCCGTCGACGGCCAGCACTCCTTCGGCGCGCAGCGACGCCAGTTGCCGGGTCCGCAGGTGCGGTGCGGGACGGCCGTCGGCGCGGATCACGCGGTGCCACGGTAGGTCAGCGGAGTCGGTGCGCATGATCCAGCCGACAATTCGTGGACTGGAAAGCCCTGCAGCACTGGCGATGTCGCCGTATGTCGCCACCTTTCCCGGCGGTATGGCCGAGACCAGCGCGCGTACCCGTTCGACGTCGGCATCGCTGACAGCCGTCATAGCCGGTGCCGCACTGCCGCCGCGGTGTCGCCGGGCCGGGCCAGCGGCAGCATGTGGTCGCAGTCGACGTCGACGAGGGTGAAGTCAGGGCCGAGGCTGTCGTACAACCCGTGCACCAGCGCGTCTGTGACATACGGCGGCTGCGTCTTGGTGGCACGCATCAGTGTCGTCGGAATACCACTGCGGGGCAGGACAATTGGCCGGGCCAGCTCACTCCAGTAGGACATCATCGCCGGTAGGCTGATCCGCCACCCCACCCGGCCACCGGGCCAGGGCACCAGGTGCTCGTCCAGCTCGGCTTCGAGGTCCTCCTCGGGGACCTCGTGCCACGATCCGGACAGCTTGTCGGCGCGGGCCTCATCGCGGTCGGCGTAGTCGGGGGATGCCAGCATCTCGACGGCGATTTGGCGCATGCGGCCGCCATCGAGACCGGCCGCGGGGTCGAGCAGCACCAGCGCGTCGATCAGATCGGGCCGCTGTGCAGCCAGGCTCAGTGCGATCGCCCCGCCGAACGAATGCCCGACCGCCACCACAGGATGGCCGCCGTCGGCATCGAGCACGGCTGCCAACGCGGCGACGTTCGCGTCGATGGTCCACGGCGCGTTCCACGACGAGCGCCCGTGCCCCAACAGGTCCGGCGCGGCGACGGTGACGTCGGCGAGGTGCTGGATGGCCAACCTCTGCCAGCGCTTGCCGTGTCCGGTCAGCCCGTGGATCGCCAGCACCCTGATCGGCCCGTCGGGTCCGTATCGGTAGACGTGCAGATCAGACATGGCTCGATCCTGCCAAACCGCAACTTGTCAGACCCCCGTGGTGTCATGCCGACATGGCCTCACCGCAGCCGATCATCCACCCCGAAACTCGGGGCCTCGTTCGCCTCGTCGGGGGTCCTGGCACGGGGAAGACCAGCCGACTTGTCGACGCCGCGGCCCAGCACATCGCGTCCGGCCTGGAGCCCGAATCCGTTCTGCTGCTGTGCCCTACGGCGCGGGCGGCCATCAGGGCGCGTCGCGCGCTGGCCGCGGCGCTGACGGGGCAGGGGCCCATGGTGATCCGGGAGCCGCTGGTGCGCACGCTGCATTCCTACGCATTCGCGATTCTGCGGCTGGCCGCACAACGCGCCGGTGACCCGCCGCCACGCCTGGTCACCGGCACCGAACAGGACGGCATAATCCGAGAACTGCTGGCCGGTGACCTCGCCGACGGGCCAGACGCCATGGTGGCGTGGCCCGAGCCGCTGCGGCCCGCGCTCACCACCGCGGGATTCGCCACCGAACTGCGAGACCTGTTGGCACGCTGCGCCGAACGAGGTGTCGACGGACCGCAGCTGCAGCGGCTCGGAAAGGCCTCGGGGCGCCCGGAGTGGGTGGCGGCCGGGCAGTTCGCCCAGCAGTACGAGCAGGTCATGCTGCTGCGGGCCGCAGCGGGCCGGGCCGCACCGCACGCCACGGTTCCGGCACTCGGGGCGGCTGAGCTCGTCGGCGCCACACTAGAGGCGTTGGCCACCGACCCGGGCCTGTTGGCCGCCGAACGCAGCCGGATCCGCGTGCTGCTTGTCGACGATGCGCAGCACCTCGATCCGCAAGCCGCGCGGTTGGTGCGTGTCATCGCGCAAGGCGCGGCGGTGACCGTTGTCGCGGGAGACCCCAACCAAACCGTATTCGGCTTCCGCGGCGCAGATCCGGCGCTGCTTTCCGGCGAGGACGGCCAGACCGTGACGCTGACGCAGTCGTACCGCTGTGCACCCGCGATCGCCCGAGCGGTGAGCGCGATCGCGGCCCGGTTGCCTGGCAGCGCGCCGGCCCGCGTCATCGAGGGGAGCGGCGACGATCCCGGGTCGGTCGTGGTGCGGCTGGCGTCGTCGGCGCATGCCGAGGCGGCGGTGATCGCCGATGCCCTGCGGCGCGCACACCTGGTCGACGGCGTGCCGTGGTCACAGATGGCGGTGATCGTGCGGTCGTTGCCGCATGCGGCGTCGGTGCTGGCCCGTGCGCTCGCCGCGGCCGGTGTGCCGGTGCGTCCCCCGGCGCCCACCACGTCACCAGCTGATCACTCCGCAGTGCGTGCGTTGCTCACTGCACTGAGCGCAGCTGTCGACGGGCTCACCGGCGAGCAGGCGCTTGCGCTGGTCACCGGCCCGATCGGCCGAATCGACCCGGTGTCGCTGCGGGCATTGAGACGCTGCCTGCGCCGTCACGAAAACCCCGTCGGCTCAACGCGATTCGAGGAACTGCTGGCCGACGCTCTGACTGGTGATCCGGCACACCTGCCCGCGGCATATGCGCCGGCGCTGCGCCGGGTACGGGGCGTCGTGGACGCCGCATCCCGTGCCGCTGGGCAGGATCCTCGCTACGCGCTCTGGCAGGCATGGAGCCGGTCAGGCCTGCAGAGACGATGGTTGCAAGCCAGAACACGCGGCGGCACCACGGCAGCGCAGGCTGACCGCGACCTCGACGCTGTCACCACACTTTTCGACATCGCCGACGGCTACGTCGCCAACACCCCGGGCGCGACGGTGCGGGGGCTCGTCGACCACGTCAACACGTTGGCACTTGCTCCTCCGGAGCGGGAACCGCTCAGTGAGCCCGAGAGCGTCGCAATCGTCAGCGCACACGCGGCCCTGGGGCGCGAGTGGGAATTCGTGGTGATCGCAGGCCTTCAGGAAGGCTTGTGGCCCAACGCTATTCCGCGTGGCGGTGTCCTGCGCACGCAGCAACTCCTCGACGTCCTCGATGGTGTCGCCGGCACGGCGTCGGCCCGGGCGCCGGTGCTGGCGGACGAGCGTCGCCTGCTGATATCCGCGCTGGGCCGGGCGCGGAGGCGGCTGCTGATCACGGCCGTCGACAGCGACGGTGACGACGCCAGCGTGCCGTCGACGTTCGTCGACGAACTCGAGCAACTCGTCGACGTCGACGACCAACGGGCCGCCATCGCTCCCCGATTGCTCGCACCGGCGGCGCTCGTGGGCAGGTTACGTGCGGTGGTCTGCGCACCCGAGGGCACAGTGGACCATGGGCGCCGGCGTTACGCCGCAACCCAATTGGCGCGGCTCGCCGCCGCCGGGGTGCCAGGTGCCGACCCGTCGACCTGGTACGGGCGGACATCCGTCAGCACTGATCAACCGGTCGTCGACCCCGACGGCCACCCCGTCACCGTGTCGCCGTCGACCGTCCAGACGCTCACCGACTGCCCGCTGCGGTGGCTGCTGGAGCGTCACGGCGGCGCCAACAGCCACGACGCGCGGTCGGTGCTCGGCTCTGTGGTGCACACGCTGATCGCCGCCGAGGGCAAGTCCGAGGCGCAACTCGTCAGCGAGCTCGAGAACATCTGGGACGCTGTGCCATTCGAGTCGCAGTGGCATTCCCGCAACGAGCTCGCTCGCCACCGCGCAATGCTGTCGGCCTTTTGCCAGTGGCGCGCACAGAGCCGACGCGAGTTGACGGTCGTCGCCACCGAAGTCGAGGTCGACGGCGTGCTGGCCAGCCCGCACCCGGACCTGCCCGACGTCCGGGTGCGCGGCCGCGTCGACCGCCTGGAGCACGATGCGGCCGGCCGGCTGGTGATCGTCGACATTAAGACCGCAAAACGCCCCGTTTGCAAGGACGACGCCCAACGGCATCCGCAGCTGGCGACATACCAGCTCGCGGTCGCCGAAGGCCTCATGCCAGCAGAGGGGCAGCCCGGCGGCGGCAGGCTCGTTTACCTCGGCAAACCGGGCGTCGTCGAACGCGACCAGGACCCGCTGACCCCGGACACGCAGCAGCAGTGGCGACGCGCCGTGCACCAAGCGGCGGCTGCAACCACCGGCCCCACATTTCTCGCCCGAGTCAACGACAGCTGCGGCCACTGTCCCGTCCGCTCCAGCTGCCCGGCCCTGGGCGCATCGCCCGCGAACAAAGGACGGATCGGATGACGCCGCAGCACAGCCCTGCCGAACTCGCACACGCACTGGGCTTGCCGACACCTACCGACGAGCAGGCCGCGGTCATCGCCGCGCCGCCAGGCCCCCTGGTGGTGATCGCCGGCGCCGGCGCCGGCAAAACCGAAACCATGGCCGCCCGCGTGGTGTGGCTGGTCGCCAACGGCTTCGCCGACCCCGGTCAGGTGCTGGGGTTGACGTTCACCCGCAAGGCCGCCGCGCAACTGCTGCGCAGGGTCCGCTCACGGCTGTCGCGCCTGGCGGGCGCAGGTCTGGCAGTGGGGACACCGGTCGCACGCACGCGAGCCGCCGCGGACGCGGAGCCGCCGACCGTCAGCACCTACCACGCCTTCGCCGGCGCCCTGCTGCGCGACCACGGGTTGCTGCTTCCGCTCGAACCCGATACCCGGCTGATCAGTGAAACGGAGTTGTGGCAATTGGCCTTTCGGGTCGTCTGCGACTATCCGGGCGACCTCGACACCGACAAGACCCCGGCCGCGGTCACCGCGATGGTGCTCAGACTGTCCTCGGCGCTGGCCGAACACCTCGTCGACACCGACCAGCTGCGCGACACGCACGTCGAACTCGAACGGCTCGTGCACACGCTGCCGGCAGGGCCTTACCAACGTGACCGCGGTCCCAGCCAATGGCTGTTGCGCATGCTCGCCGTGCAGCACGAACGCACCCAACTCGTGCCGCTCGTCGATGCGTTGCACGCCCGCATGCGCGCCGAGAAGGTTATGGACTTCGGCCAGCAGATGGCTGCTGCCGCACGGCTGGCGGTGGCACATCCCGAAGTCGGCGAGCAGTTGCGGCGCCGGTTTCGCGTCGTGCTGCTCGACGAATACCAAGACACGGGTCACGCCCAGCGCATCGCGTTGTCGTCATTGTTCGGCGCAGGGGTCGACGACGACCTCGCCCTGACTGCCGTGGGTGATCCGATCCAGTCGATCTACGGCTGGCGCGGCGCGTCGGCCACCAACCTGCCGCGGTTCGCCACGGACTTCCCGCGCGCCGACGGCACGCCGGCGCCCACATTGGAACTGCGCACCAGCTGGCGCAATCCACCGCGGACACTGCATCTGGCCAATGCGGTGTCGGCCGACGCGCGGCGCCGCTCGGTGGCGGTACGCACACTGCGGGCGCGCCCGGACGCGCCTGCCGGCACGGTTCGGTGTGCACTTTGGGACACTGTGCACGCCGAACGTAACTGGGTGGCCGAGCACCTCGCCGCCCGCTATCACGAAGCGAAAGCGGTTGCGGCCCAGCCTCCCACGGCCGCAGTGCTGGTACGGCGCAACGCCGACGCCGCCCCGATGGCCGAGGCCCTCACCGCACGCGGCGTGCCCGTCGAGGTGGTGGGACTGGGCGGGTTGCTCGGCGTGCCTGAGGTTGCCGACGTCGTCGCGATGCTGCGGCTGGTTGCCGATCCCGCCGCCGGCCCGGCGGCCATGCACGTGCTGACGGGTCCGCGCTGGCGGCTCGGCGGTAAAGACATCGCGGCGCTGTGGCGCCGAGCTACAGAGCTCGACGGTCAGGCTGCGCCGGTGTCACTCGAACAGCTCGTCGCACAGGCCGCGCCGGATGCGGACACCGCCTGCCTCGCCGACGCGATCTGCGACCCCGGTCCGCCGAACGGCTACTCGCCGGAAGGCTATCGACGCGTCGTCGCACTCGGCCGCGAACTGACCGCGTTACGAAGCAAACTCGACTACCCGCTGCCCGATCTCGTCGCTGAGGTCCGCCGGACGCTCGGTGTCGACGTCGAAGCCAGGGCAGCGCGCAGCGTCGACGCCGGCTGGTCGGGCAGCGAGCATCTTGACGCGTTCGCCGACGTGGTCGCCGACTACGCCGACCGGCCCAACGCGTCGGTGCCCGGGCTCCTGTCCTACCTCGACGCCGCCGCGGCCGTCGAAAACGGTTTAGCGCCAGCCGATGTCGCAGTTTCTCGTGACCGCGTGCAGGTGATGACCGTGCATGCCGCCAAAGGGCTCGAATGGCAGATCGTGGCGGTCCCGCATCTCAGCGCACGCGTCTTCCCGTCGACGGCCTCCGCGCGTACCTGGCTGACCGACGCCGCGGATCTGCCGCCGCTGCTGCGCGGCGACCGCTCGGCCGACGGCGTGCTCGGCGTGCCGGTCCTCGATACGGGCGCCGTGACCGATCGAAAGCAGCTGTCGGACACCATCAATGCGCATCGCCGCCAACTCGAGCAGCGCCGGGTCGACGAAGAACGCCGACTACTGTACGTGGCGATCACCCGCGCGGAGGACACCCTGCTGTTGTCCGGCTACCACTGGGGCCCGTCGGCCGCCAAGCCTGCCGGACCGTCGGAGTTCCTCACCGAGCTCAAAGACATCATTGAGAAGTCCGCAGCCGACGGCGAGCCGTGCGGCGTGATCGAACACTGGGCGCCGTCCCCGGCCGACGGCGACCCAAATCCATTGCGCGAGGCTGTGATCGAGGCCGTCTGGCCCGCCGACCCTCTCGGAGGGCGACGCGCAGACGTCGAACGCGGTGCCGCGCTGGTGTCCGCGGCTATCGACACACCGACGGAATCCAGCACCGACCCGGAGGGGTGGGCGGCCGATGTGGACGCGCTGCTCGCCGAGCGAGCCCGCATCGAAGCGCCGCCGAAAGCCGTCCTGCCCCCCGAAATCTCCGTGAGCAGCCTCGTCGAGATGGGCCGCGACCCGGTCACTGCGGCCCAGCAGTTGCTTCGCCGGCTGCCCAAGCGGCCCGATCCGAATGCATTGCTGGGCACCGCTTTCCACGAATGGGTGCAGCGTTTCTACGGCGCCGAGCGGCTTTTCGACCTCGACGACCTACCAGGTGCGGTCGACGCTGCAGCAGCCGATGCGGAGAAGCTGACCGAGCTGCAGGACGCGTTCATCGCGTCGCCGTGGGCGTCGCGCTCACCGCTCGATGTCGAAGTGCCGTTCGAGATGACCGTCGGTCAGACCGTCGTGCGCGGCCGCATCGACGCGGTGTTCGCCGATGCCGACGGAACAGAGACCGTGGTGGATTGGAAGACCGGCGAGCCGCCGAGCACCGAGGCCGAGCTTGCGCAGGCAGCCGTGCAGCTGGCGGTTTACCGGTTGGCGTGGGCGGCGTTACGCGGCTGCCCGCAACACCGAGTGCGCGCCGCGTTCCATTACGTGCGCTCGGGCCGCACCATCCGCCCCGACACCCTGCCCGGGGCCGCGGAGCTCAACGCGATTCTGGTGCATGCTCACGACGGCGAACGCCAGACTTTGAGCGCCTGAACGATCATCGGAATCTGCAGCGGCAGCCGGGCGATCGCCACCGCCCGCATCGGCCACGGCTTGCTCCACCAGAGCCGGACCATGTTGACGTTGGCGGGAAACACCGACACGAACAGCGCTGCGGCCACCAGCCCGCCCGCCCTGCGCGTGCGGGGCACCAGCAGCAGCGCGCCCGTCGCCAACTCCGCCACCCCCGAGGCGTAGGTGTAGAACCGGGCCGAGCCGGGCAGCTCGGCCGGCACGATCGAGTCGAACGGTTTCGGCGCGACGAAGTGCAGGGTGCCCATGCCGAGCAGCATCGAGCCCATCCGCGTCGCACGCGTGGCGGCAGGGTTGTCGTCGGTCCGTGTCATGAGAGCATTGTGCCCGTGCGGACCGGCCCAGACGGGAACCGAATCATGACGGGTCAGCGTGGCCAGCAGTAAGTTGAGGCGCTTGGCCAGCGCCGACGACGCCCTCACTTCACGACCGGATGCCGCATTGGTCGACGTGCTGCGCATCCCGGAGAAGTTCGTCAGCCCGGGTCAGCGGATCTTCCGGCGGGTGGTGTACGCGGCGCTGGCGTTGTTCGCGGCGGTGCTGATCGTGTATCTGGACCGCGACGGCTATCGGGACGGCGGACAAGGCAACCCGCTGTCGTTCCTCGACTGCTTCTACTACGCGACGGTGTCGCTTTCGACCACCGGTTACGGCGACATCACCCCGGTCACCGAATCCGCCCGACTGGTCAATGTCCTGGTGATCACCCCGCTGCGGGTGGCCTTCCTGATCGTGCTGATCGGCACCACCGTTGAGACGCTCACCACGCAGTCCCGCCAGGCCCTCAAGATCCAGCGATGGAGGAAAAGAGTGCGTAACCACACCATCGTGATCGGCTACGGCACGAAGGGCAGGACAGCGGTCGACGCGATGATCGGCGACGGCACTCCGGCCGGCGAGATCGTGGTCGTCGACACCGACCAATCCGTGTTGGAACAGGCCGCCACCAACGGGCTCGTCACCGTTCACGGCAACGCCAGCAAGTCCGACGTGCTCCGGCTCGCCGGCGCTCAGCACGCCGCCGCGATCGTCGTCGCCACCAACCGCGACGACACCGCGGTCCTCGTCACGCTCACCGCCCGCGAACTCGCCCCCAAGGCCAAGATCGTCGCGGCGGTGCGAGAAGCCGAAAACCGCCATCTGCTGCGGCAATCCGGCGCCGACTCGGTGGTGGTGTCGTCTGACACCGCCGGCCGGCTGCTCGGTATCGCGACGTCCACCCCGAGTGTCGTGGAGATGATGGAAGACCTGCTCACCCCTGAGGAAGGGTTCGCGATCGCCGAGCGCGAGGTGGAGCGTAAGGAGGTCGGCGGCTCGCCGCGGCACCTGTCCGACATCGTGCTCGGCGTGGTCCGCAACGGCACGCTGCTGCGCGTCGACTCGCCGGAAGTCGATGCGCTCGAGCCGGGGGACCGGCTGCTGTACGTGCGCAGTGTGGAACGCAGCTGATCTTGAAGCTACGCAACGTCCCCTTGCTCGCCCGCGTCGGCGCCGACCGAGCCGACGCTGTTCGCACGGATGTCGACGCTGCGGTGGCCGGGTGGCCGAATGCCGCTGTGCTGCGGGTGGATTCGCGCAACCAGGTGCTGGTCTCCGAGGACCAGGTGGTGTTCGACAGCGCTCTCGGATTCGGTGACAGGCCGCCGCAGGAGGCGGTGTTCCTCGGCCGGCTGCCGGACGGCCGGCACGTGTGGGGCATCCGCGCGCCGCTGGCCCACGACGATCACGACGGCGCCGAGGTCGTCGATCTGCGCCGCGGCGGACACCTCTTCGACGACGTCAGCGCCCAACTCGTCGCCACCGCGACCGCGCTGCTGAACTGGCATGACAACGCTCGGTTCAGCCCGGTCGACGGCGCCCCCACCAAAGCCGTCAAGGCCGGCTGGGCGCGCGTCGACCCGGTCACCGGCCACGAGGAATACCCCCGGATCGACCCGGCGGTGATCTGTCTGGTGCACGACGGCGCTGACCGCGCGGTGCTGGCCCGCCAAACCGTCTGGCCCGAGAGGTTCTTCTCGCTGCTGGCCGGATTCGTCGAAGCCGGTGAGTCGTTCGAGTCGTGTGTGGTCCGCGAGATCGCCGAAGAGATCGGATTGCATGTGCGCGACGTGCGCTACCTGGGCAGCCAGCCCTGGCCGTTCCCGCGGTCGTTGATGGTCGGCTTCCACGCGATCGCCGACCCCGACGAGCAGTTCGCCTTCAACGACGGCGAAATCGCCGAAGCCGGCTGGTTCAGCCGCGCCGAGGTCCGCGACGCGCTCGACCACGGCGACTGGACCAGCAGCTCCCATTCACGGCTGCTTCTGCCCGGATCGATTTCGATCGCCCGCGAGATCATCGAATCCTGGGCCTACGCAGACTAATTCGCCAGCTGCGCCAGCTTCTGTTTGACCTGCGCCGCACTCGGATTGGTCATCGTGGAGCCGTCGGCGAACTTCACGGTGGGCACCGTGCGGTTGCCGCCGTTCACCGAGCTGACGAACTGCGCAGCAACCGGGTCCTCTTCGATGTTGATCTCCTCGTAGGCGATCCCGTCGGCCTTCAGCATCGTCTTCAACCGCACGCAATAGCCGCACCAGCTGGTGGTGTACATGGTCAACGGCACAGATGTCATAGCCAGATCTAACCAATCGTCACACGCGGCGATTCCCGCGCCATGGTGTCGGGGCGTGCTGCCATGATGGGCACCATGCCGACGGTCCGGACCAGTGGCTCTTCGCCCGAGAGGCTCATCGGTGCCAGTGGCTCTTCGCCCGAGAGGCTCATCGGTGTCAGTGGCTCTTCGCCCGAGAGGCTCATCGCTGCCGACCTCGACGACGAGCAGCGCGAAGCCGTCCTGGCGCCGCGCGGACCGCTGTGCGTACTTGCCGGTGCCGGCACCGGCAAGACCCGCACCATTACCCGCCGCATCGCGCACCTGGTCGCGGCCGGACACGTCGCACCCGGGCAGGTCCTGGCTGTGACATTCACCCAGCGCGCCGCAGGGGAGATGCGCAACCGGCTGCGCGAGCTCGACGACGGGGTGGGCACCGGCTCGGTGCAGGCCGTCACCTTCCACGCCGCGGCCCGCCGCCAGCTGAACTACTTCTGGCCACGCGTGGTCGGCGATGCCCGCTGGGAGCTGATGGACAGCAAGTTCTCTGTCGTGGCGCACGCCGCCTCCCGGATGGGGCTGCAGGTCTCCGCTGACGACGTGCGCGATCTCGCCGGCGAGATCGAATGGGCGAAGGCATCGCTGATCACTCCGGAGGGATACGCGGACGCGGTCGCCGACATCGGACGGGACACCCCGATGGACGCCGGCAAGGTCGCCGCGGTGTACGCCGGCTACGAAGCAGCCAAGACCCGCCGCGACGGCGTGATGCTGCTCGACTTCGACGACCTGCTGCTGCACACCGCCGCGGCCATCGAGAACGACGCCGCTGTCGCGCAGGAGTTCCGCGACCGGTACCGCTGCTTCGTCGTCGACGAGTACCAGGACGTCACTCCGCTGCAGCAACGTGTGCTTGCCGCCTGGCTGGGGGAGCGCGACGACCTGACGGTGGTCGGCGACGCGAACCAGACCATCTACTCGTTCACCGGCGCCACGCCACGCTTCCTTCTCGAGTTCTCCCGCCGCTTTCCGGACGCCACCGTGGTCCGTCTCGAGCGCGACTACCGGTCCACCCCGCAAGTCGTATCGCTCGCCAACCGGGTGATCGCAGCCGCGCGTGGCCGGGTCGCAGGCAGCAAGCTGCACCTGATCGGGCAACGCGCCCCCGGGCCGGTGCCGTCGTTCTCCGAACATTCCGACGAGGTCGCCGAGGCGGCTGCCGTCGCGTCGAAAATCAAAGCGCTGATCCAGGCCGGCACCCCCCCGTCAGAAATCGCGGTGCTGTACCGCATCAACGCCCAGTCCGAGGTGTACGAAGAGGCGCTCACCGAGGCCGGCGTTCCGTTCCAAGTCCGTGGCGGCGAAGGGTTCTTCACCCGCCAGGAAATCCGGCAGGCACTCGTGGCGCTGCATCGCGTCGCCGAGCGCGGCGCCACCGGCGAGCTCGGCCCGCTGGTGCGGGCGCTGCTCGAGCCGCTCGGTCTGACCGCCACCCCGCCGGCCGGCGCTCGGGCGCGGGAGCGTTGGGAGGCGCTCGGCGCGCTCGCCGAACTCGTCGACGACGAGGTCGCCCGCCGACCCGACCTGGACCTGCCCGGGCTGCTGGCCGAGTTGCGCATACGCGCCGACGCCCGCCATCCCCCCGTGGTCCAAGGGGTGACGCTCGCGTCGCTGCATGCCGCCAAGGGGCTGGAGTGGGATGCGGTGTTCTTGGTCGGGCTGGCCGACGGCACACTGCCCATTTCGCATGCCCTCGCCCACGGCCCCGACAGCGAGGCCGTCGAAGAGGAACGCCGACTGCTTTATGTCGGAATTACAAGGGCGCGAACGCATTTGGAGCTGAGCTGGGCGCTTTCGCGCACCGCCGGCGGTCGGCAGACCCGGCGGCCGTCACGGTTTCTGGCCGGCATTGCGCCGCAGACACCGTCCGACACAGCGGCCCGCAAGCCGCGGCGTGCACGCGGGTCGGCGCCACGCTGTCGAATCTGCAACGCCGCGCTGTCGGCACCCACCGCGATCATGTTGCGCCGCTGCGAGAAATGTCCCGCCGACATCGACGAAGAACTGCTCAAGCAGCTCAAAGAATGGCGGCTGCGCACCGCCACCGCGATGGATGTGCCGGCGTTCGTGGTGTTCACCGACAACACGCTGATCGCGATCGCCGAACAGCTGCCCGCCGATGACCACGCCTTGGTGGCGATCCCGGGCATCGGCGCGCGCAAGCTCGAACAATTCGGGCCCGACGTGCTCGCGCTGGTCCGCGCCCGCAGCGCATAACCGCAGGTCAAAAATTGGTTGTCGACGGATACTGCTACCCTTTACCCTCAAACGCGGGCGTGTGGCGCCCACGATTCATCCGTAGCTGATGACGAGAGGAGGAGCCCGATCATGTTGAGCATCAATGCGTTCGCGGTAGGCATGCGCGTTGTCGGCGCTGTTCGGGATCTTCCGGCCGGCACCTGGACCGCGCACGCCGCCGCGTCGGCGCATGCGGCGGCGGCGCCCGCGCGCAAGCGCCGCACCGCCGCGACTGCCGGGTTCGTGGACGGGAGCACCATCTAGCAGCTCCCACACCCAAGGCCACGGACCCGCAGACAGCAAGGATCCGTGGCCTTCTCGTTTTTACGGGCACCTGGTCACAGATCCGCCAGCAGACAACGACGGACTACGACCAGGAAGCAGGAATTGGACATGTCGCTCTCGACGTGTCGGGAGAGAAGGCCCGAACTGCCTTGTCATGCAGGCGATCCCGACCTGTGGTTCGCCGACAACCCCGCCGACCTCGAACGCGCCAAGCAGCTGTGTGCCGGCTGCCCGATCCGTCGTCAGTGCCTACAGGCGGCGCTGGAGCGAGAAGAGCCGTGGGGTGTGTGGGGCGGCCAAATCTTCGAGCGGGGCACCATCATCGCCCGCAAGCGCCCGCGCGGACGGCCGCGAAAGGATGCCGAGGCGGCGTGACACCTTCGACGACGAGCTAGCCGTCCGCGTCGGCGAAACCTGGAAGGTATTGCATCACAATGGATCTCATCGGCACATGGGCGTCCAGCTGACAGGCGATTGCGACGTTGGAGGCGATCACGCGCATCGGGATCGCGAGCTTCGGCGGCACGTCGAGCTGTCGCACCGTCTTGATCTGCGCCACCGAGCGTTCCATCTGCACCGCGGTCATCCGCTGCAACCACTTGCGGGTGTAATGGAACACCTCCGTTTGGACGGGTTCGATGTACTGGCGCAGCATGTCGTCGATTTCGCGCGCCGACACCTTCTCGCCGGGCTGGATGAACCCGATCACCTCCATCGTCGCGATCAGGTTGTCGTAGTCCCCGTCGATCGCATACCGCAGCATGTGGCCCAGCTCGATCGGTAGCCCGCCCGGCAGCGGCGCGACCGCCCCGAAGTCGATGACGCCCATCTTCTGATCAGCCATCAGCATGAAATTTCCGGGATGCGCGTCGCCGTGCATCATCTCCAGACGCTGTGGCGCGCTGTAGGTCAGCTCGGCCAGCAGGGTGCCCATCCGGTCCCGCTGCTCGACGGTGCCGCTGCGGATGATCTGCGACATCGGAATGCCGTCGATCCATTCCGCCACAAGCACTTTCGGGGCGCTCGCGACGATATGAGGTATCACGAACTTCGGATCACCCTCGTACGCCTTGGCGAATGCCCGCTGGTTCTCGGCCTCGAGCCGGTAGTCGAGCTCCATCTCGGTGCGTTCGATCAGCTCGTCGACCACCGCATCGACGTCGGCGCCAGGGGAGAGCTGCTTGAGCACGCCGACCATCCGCTGCATGGTCTTCAGGTCGGCCCGCAGCGCTTCGTCGGCACCGGGGTACTGGATCTTCACCGCGACCTGCCGGCCGTCGTGCCACACCGCCTTGTGCACCTGGCCGATGCTCGCGGAAGCCACCGGGGTGTCGTCGAACGACATGAACCGCTCACGCCACTTGGTGCCCAGCTGCGCGTCGAGCACCCGGTGCACCTTGGCCGCCGGCAACGGCGGGGCGTCTTTTTGCAGCTTGGTCAGCGCCTCGCGGTACGGCTTGCCGTACTGCTCGGGGATCGCGGCCTCCATTACCGACAGCGCCTGGCCGACCTTCATCGCCCCGCCCTTGAGTTCACCGAGCACGGTGAACAACTGCTGGGCGGCCTTGTCCATCAGCTCGGCGTTGACCTCGTCTTTCGACTTGCCGGTCAGCCTCTTGCCGAAGCCCAGTGCGGCCCTGCCGGCGATGCCGACGGGCAGGGAGGCAAGCTTCGCGTTGCGAGCCGCCCGACCACGTTTGATGTCTGCCACTCCACCATCATCCCCGACGAACGGGTCGGCGGTCGCACCGATGTGGCAACACGGGTTGTCAGCAGGAACACCGGGGATGGCGCGCCCACCGCCGCGCGACGATCGAGCTGGCGCCGACGTCGAATTCCAGCGTGGTGTCCAGCGTCGGCGGCGGGGCCGGGGTGCTGCCGGACTGGATGGCCCGCAGTATCCGGTCGACCTGGTTGACCGCCAGCGCAGCGGTGGCCAGCACCGTCGCCCGGTCCGCCGTGCCCACGGTGTCGCGCAGCTGCGCCGCCACCGCCGGCCAAGCAGCATCGTGATCGCTGCGGTGAAGGTCGGCGCAGCGCAGACAGCTGGTCACACCCGGCACCACCATCGGCCCGACCAGGCCGGTGCCGTCGCGCACCCGGACCAGAAGGTGTGGTGTCGCGGCCGCATGCAGTGCCCGCACAAGACCCGGGTCGACGACGAGGTAGTCGGTCAACACGACGAGGTCCGCGTCGGCCGCGGTGGCGCCGCGCTGGTTGGTGTGCCGCACGCGCGCCCCTGAGCAGCGAATCGCGTTGACGACGACGTCGGACAGCGGGCCGCTGCCGTGCACCCGGACGTTGATGGACCGCGTGGTCCGCGAAAGACGTTGGCGCGTAGCCACATTCGCACACAGAAGCTGCCTGACCACCTCCGCGAACTCCTGTGGGTCGGCGAGCCCGAGCTCGACTGCGCTTGCCAGCAGGTCGGCCGTCGGTACCCGCGACTGCATTCTGCGCAGCAGAACCGCCAAGGCGTCGGCCGTCAGGCCCAAGGGTGGGCGCACCAGCACCGCCCGGCGTGGATCCCATCCCACTTGGACGAACCCGTCGGGGCGTAGCAGCACAGGCATCGACGGCTCGAGTGTGACGACCCCCATGGCTTGACTGTGCCATGCGCGCAGTCGCACTCAGGGGTTATCCACAGGGGGCGGTTAGTCCTCGCCGTCGTCCTCGGTGCGCTCGTCGGTTTCGAATTGGGCGATCACTTCGTCGATGCCGCTGGTGTCGCCGCCGATCACCCGGTCGATGAACCCGGCCGGCTCGTCGAGGTCGTCGGAATCAGGCAGCAGGTCGGGGTGTTGCCAGACGGCGTCGCGCCCGTCGATACCCGCTGCCTCGGTCAGCCGCTCCCACAACGCGGCGGCCTCGCGCATTTTGCGGGGCCGCAGCTCCAGGCCGACCAGCGTGCCGAAGGTCTGTTCCGCAGGCCCGCCCGTGGCCCGTCGCCGCCGCAGCATCTCGCTCAACGCCGCCGTGCCGGGGATGCGGTCACCCAGCGCGGCGGTCACCACCGTCTGCACCCAGCCCTCGATCAACGCGAGCAACGTCTCCAGGCGCTCGAGAGCCGCGGTCTGCTCGGGAGTGGCCTTGGGCTCGAACACGCCCTGCGTGAGCAACTGCTCCATCGCCGCCGGGTCGCCCAGCGCCATCGGGTTGAAGCCGCGCGCCGCCTCTTCGATGCCGCTCATGTCGATCTTCATTCCGCGCGCATACGACTCGACCGCATTCAGCAGCTGACTGGCCAGCCAGGGCACGTGGCTGAACAGGCGGTGGTGCGCGGCTTCGCGAGCCGCCAGGAACGTCAGGATCTCGCTGCGCGGCTGCTCCAGCCCCGTCGACAACTCTTCGATCGCGTCGGGCATCAGCGCGCCCACGCCCTTCGGCCCCAGCGGAAGTCCGATGTCGGTGGAGGTGAGCACCTCCTTCGACAGCGTGCCCAGCGCCTGGCCCAGCTGCGAGCCGAACGCCATCCCACCCATCTGCGTCATCATCGACATCAGCGGGCCGGCCATCGCCTTGGCCTCCTCCGGCAACGCCGCCGCCCACACCGTCGAAATCTGTTGTGCCATCGGGTCGCACAGCCGCTTCCAGGTGTCCAGCGTGTTGTCCACCCAGTCCTGCGGCGTCCACCCGACCGCCTTGACCGTGCCGGCGGGCAGTGCGGTCGCCCCGTCCAGCCACGTCTCCGCGAGGTGCACAGCGTCGGCGATGGCCGACGACGTCGTGGCGGGAACCGGTTTGACGAAACCGATCGAACTGGACGCCAGCTTTCGCGCGAGGTCGTAGTTCACCGGTCCCGACGCCTTGCCCGAAGCCATCGCGCTGCCCGCGCCGCTGAACATCTGGCCGAGTTGGGTGAACAGCTTGCCGAGGTCGGTGACGTCGAAGCCCATGGCGGACTCGTCGCCGGAATCGGCATCCTTCTTCCGCTTGTCGCGGTCGGGATCGTCACCGGCGGAAAAGCCGAAAGGCAGGTCAGCCATAACCCCAACGGTACTCACCGCCACGGAACTCGGGGCGGCTCGGCGTCACGCTCTCCGTGAACGGGTTTGGTTTTCGGTTCCGTACTGTGTCTGGCGTGAACAGGCGGATTCTGACGCTGGTCGTGGCACTGGCGCCGATCGTCGCGTTCGGTGTGCTGCTCGGGGTGGTGACGGTGCCGTATGTGTCGCTCGGCCCGGGCCCGACTTTCAACACGCTCGGCGAGGTCGACGGCAAGGAGGTCGTCGACATCGAGGGCACCACGGTGTTTCCGGCGTCGGGCCATTTGAACATGACCACGGTGGCGCAGCGCGACCAGCTGACGCTCGGTCAGGCGGTCGTGCTGTGGATGTCGGGCCGCGAGCAGCTGGTGCCGCGCAGCCTGGTCTATCCACCCGACAAATCGCGCGACGAGGTCACCAAGGAGAACACCGAAGACTTCGAGGCCTCAGAAGACAAGGCCAAATATGCAGCTCTGGGCTTCCTTCACTACGCGCCGGCGGTGACGGTCGAGGTGGTCAACGACGACGGCCCGTCGCACGACAAGCTGCAACCCGGTGACGCGATAGACAAGGTCAACGGCACTGCGATCACCAGCCTCGACCAGTTCCAGTCGCTGCTGAAGCAGACCAAACCGGACCAGCAGATCGTCGTCGACTTCCGCCGCAAGAACGCGCCGCCGGGCTCGACGACGATCAGACTCGGCAAGAACAAGGACCGCGATTACGGTTTTCTCGGTGTCAGCGTGCGCGAGGCGCCGTGGGCGCCGTTCAAAATCACGTTCAATCTGGCCAATATCGGCGGACCGTCGGCCGGGTTGATGTTCGCGCTGGCGGTGGTTGACAAGCTCACCACCGGAGATTTGACCGCGTCGAAGTTCGTCGCCGGCACCGGCACCATCGACAGCGACGGCAAAGTCGGGCCGATCGGCGGGATCACCCACAAGATGCTCGCCGCCCACGAAGCCGGCGCGACGGTGTTCCTGGTGCCCGCCGACAACTGCGCCGAGGCGCGCGGCGCCGACGACGACGGCCTCGAGCTGGTCAAGGTCGACTCGTTGGGTCAGGCGGTCGACGCATTGCACCAGCTTTCAGCCGGCGGCGAACCTCCTCGCTGCTGACAATCCCGCCTCACCGCTGATGCGTACAGTTGGGTCACCACCGCCGAACCGCGCGAGGCTTGTCCGAGCGGGTAACTAGCACCAAGCAGGAGTTGAGACGTGGGAATGCGGCCGTCCGCCAGGATGCCCAAGCTGACTCGGCGAAGCCGGATACTAATCGGCGTAGCGCTCGCCGTCGTGGCGTTGCTGCTGGTGGGCCCGCGGTTCGTGGACGCGTACGTCGACTGGCTGTGGTTCGGAGAACTCGGCTACCGCTCGGTGTTCAACACCGTGGTGGTGACGCGCTTGGTGGTGTTTTTGGTCACGGCCCTGTTGGTCGGCGCAATCGTGTACGCCGGGCTGGCGCTGGCTTATCGTTCGCGTCCGGTGTTCGTGCCGGCCAACGGCCCCAACGACCCCGTCGCGCGGTACCGCACCGCGGTGCTGACCCGGCTGCGGTTGTTCGGCATCGGTATCCCGGCGGTGGTGGGCGTGCTGGCCGGGATCATCGCGCAGAGCTACTGGGCGCGGGTCCAGCTCTTCCTGCACGGCGGTGACTTCGGCGTCGCGGACCCGCAATTCGGTAAGGATCTGGGCTTCTACGCGTTCGACCTGCCGTTCTACCGGTTGGTGCTGAGCTATCTGTTCGTCGCGGTGTTCCTGGCGTTTCTGGCGAACCTCGTCAGCCACTACATCTTCGGCGGAATCCGGCTATCGGGCCGCACCGGTGCGCTGAGTCGTTCGGCCCGCATCCAGCTGGTGGTGCTGGTCGGAATTCTGGTGGTGCTCAAGGCCGTTGCGTACTGGCTGGACCGCTACGAGCTGCTGTCGCACACCCGCGGCGGCAAGCCGTTCACCGGGGCCGGCTACACCGACATCAACGCGGTGCTGCCGGCGAAGATGATCCTGCTCGCCATCGCGCTGATCTGCGCGGTCGCCGTGTTCTCCGCGATCGTGTTGCGCGACTTGCGAATTCCGGCCATCGGTCTGGTGCTGTTGTTGCTGTCGTCGTTGATCATCGGGGCGGGCTGGCCGCTGATCGTCGAGCAGTTCAGCGTCAAACCGAACGCGGCACAGAAGGAAGGTGAGTACATCAGCCGCAGCATCACCGCGACGCGGCAGGCCTACGGGCTGACCGACAACGTGGTGACGTACCGCGACTACAGCGGCAACTCCACCGCGACCGCCCAGCAGGTGGCCGCCGATCGGGCCACCACATCGAACATCAGGGTGCTCGACCCCACGATCGTCAGCCCGGCATTCACGCAGTTTCAGCAGGGCAAGAACTTCTACTACTTTCCCGACCAGTTGTCGATCGACCGCTATCAGGGGCCCGACGGAAACCTGCGGGATTTCGTAGTCGCAGCCCGAGAACTCAACCCGGACAGGCTGATCGACAACCAGCGCGACTGGATCAACCGGCACACCGTCTACACGCACGGCAACGGTTTCATCGCATCGCCGGCCAACACGGTGCGCGGAATCGCCAATGACCCCAACCAGAATGGCGGCTACCCCGAGTTCCTCGTCAATGTCGTCGGCGCCAACGGCACGGTGCGTTCGGACGGGCCCGCCCCGCTGGACCAGCCGCGAATCTACTTTGGACCGGTGATCGCGAGCGCGGCAGCCGATTACGCGATCGTCGGCAAGACCGGCGCCGACCGCGAGTACGACTACGAGACCAACACCGAGACCAAGAACTACACCTACACCGGCACCGGCGGTGTGCCCCTGGGTAACTGGTTCGCCCGTACGGTGTTCGCCGCGAAGTTCGCCGAGCGAAACTTCCTGTTCTCCAACGTGATCGGCGACAACAGCAAGATCTTGTTCAACCGGGACCCGGCGCAGCGGGTAGAGGCCGTGGCGCCGTGGCTGACCACCGACAGCTCGGTGTATCCGGCGGTGGTGAACAAGCGGCTGGTGTGGATCGTCGACGGCTACACCACGCTGGACAACTATCCGTACTCGGAGTTGACGTCACTGTCGTCTGCGACGGCCGACTCCAACGAGGTGGCGGTGAACCGGCTGGCACCGGACAAGCAGGTGTCCTACATCCGAAATTCGGTGAAGGCCACCGTCGACGCCTATGACGGCACCGTGACGCTGTACGCCCAGGATGAGAGCGATCCGGTCTTGCAGGCGTGGACGAAGGTGTTCCCCGGCACGGTGAAGCCGAAGAGCGCGATATCGCCGGATCTTGCTGCGCACCTTCGCTATCCGGAGGACTTGTTCAAGGTCCAGCGAATGCTGCTGGGCAAGTACCACGTCAACGATCCGGTGACGTTCTTTTCCACCTCCGACTTCTGGGACGTGCCGCTCGACCCGAACCCGACAGCCAGCAGTTATCAGCCGCCGTACTACATCGTCGCCAAAGACCTTGCGCGCAATGACAACTCGTCGTCGTTCCAGCTGACCAGCGCAATGAACCGGTTCAAGCGCGACTTCTTGGCCGCCTACATCAGCGCCAGCTCCGACCCGGCGACATACGGCAGGATCACGGTGCTGACGATTCCGGGGCAGGTCAACGGTCCCAAGCTGGCCAACAACGCGATCACCACAGACACGGCGGTGTCGCAATACCTCGGTGTGATCGGGCGCGACAACCAGAACCGCATCCGGTGGGGCAATTTGTTGACGCTGCCGATCGGCCAGGGCGGGCTGCTCTACGTCGAACCCGTGTACGCCTCGCCCGGCACCAGCGACGTGGCATCGTCGTACCCAAGGCTCATTCGGGTGGCGATGATGTACAACGACCGGGTCAGCTTCGGGCCGACGGTGCGTGACGCTCTCGAGCAGCTGTTCGGCCCAGGCGCGGGCGCCACCGCGACAGGCCCGGCACCGGCGCCGGAGGGCACGCCACCCGCAGGGGCGCCGTCCACACCGGTACCGACGGCTGCGCCCGACGGCAATTCGCCTCCTCCTGCTGCTACGCCCGCACCTGCTGCGGTGCCGCCGGGAGGGCCGGTGCAGTTGTCGACGCAAAAGGCCGCGGCCTTGCAGGAGGTGCAGTCCGCGCTGGACGCGGTGCAGCAGGCGCAGCGAAGCGGCAACTTCGCCGATTACGGCAACGCGCTGCAGCGCCTCAACGACGCGATGACGAAGTACAACAACGCCAAGTAGCCCCGTCCCTTCGCGCGAGGGTGCGTGTCTGCTCAGCGACACGCCGCTCTGGGCGTACGGCGGTGCACGCTCGCGGCCGTCGAGCGCGCGATTTGGCCACTGGCCGTGGCTTCGGTAACCTTGCGTTCACCGACGCGGGGTGGAGCAGCTCGGTAGCTCGCTGGGCTCATAACCCAGAGGTCGCAGGTTCAAATCCTGTCCCCGCTACCAAGTAGAACGGCCTCCGGAGCGATCTCCGGGGGCCGTTTCCAGCCGCTAGCCGGCGCCTGGAGCGGCGTAGCGAAAGCGCCTGCCGAGCTCGGGGTTGGTCAAGGTTAAGGAGAGCGCCGGCCGCGCCGCATCGCCGAATGTCGGTGCCCTTGCTTAGGCTCTGGCTGTGGAGTACGAGGCGATCGACGCATTGCGGGAGCGGCACCCTGCGTGGCGACTGCTTCGTGCCGGCAACTCGGCGCTGATCCTTTCCTTCCTCGGCGCGTTTTTCGTTGAGGGCAACCGGGGCGCGTGCCCATCGAGCCAGGTCGCGGCGGCGTTGGACGACCACCTGTTCGCACTAAACGCCGAGATTCCCGCCGAGAACGGCCAGGAACGATTTCCAAAGGATGCTTGGTCCTATCTGGAGGACTGGGCGGCCACCGACGCTGCGTATCTGCGACGGTTCTACCCGGCCGGCGACGACGAGGTGCACTATGAAGTGACACCGGCATTTGAGAAGGCCTATGCCTGGGTCACGACCCTCAAGGGCAGGTCCTTCGTGGGAACTGAATCGCGGCTGCACACGGTGGTCGAGCTGTTGCGACAGATCGTATATGGAACCGAAGCCGAAGCCGACGTCCGGCTGGCCCAGTTGCGCCGTCGTCGTGACGAACTCGACGCCGAGATCACGGCCGTCGAGGCTGGCATCGTCCAGGTGCTCGACGTGACAGCGGTCCGCGACCGCTACCAACAGCTCGCTGCCACCGCACTCGAGCTGCTCTCAGATTTTCGCGAGGTTGAAGAGAATTTCCGGCTCCTCGACCGGGCCGCGCGAGAGAAGATCGCCGCCTGGGACGGCTCCAAGGGTGAACTACTCGCCGAGTTGGTCGGCACTCGCTCTGAGATCGCCGGCTCGGACCAGGGCCGCAGCTTCCAGGCGTTCTACGATTTCCTGCTCTCCGAGGCGCGCCAGGCCGAGCTTGCAGAGCTGCTGGCCAAAGTTTCCACGCTGGACACGATCCACCAGGTTCAGAGAATCCGCGGTATCCACCACGATTGGTCGGAAGCGGCTGAACGGGCCCAGCGCACCGTCCGCCAGATATCGGAGCAACTGCGCCGCTTTCTCGACGACCAGATCTGGCTGGAGAATCGGCGTGTTGTGGACCTGGTCCGGGCGGTGGAGAGCGTCGCCCTCGAGCTGCGCGGCGCACCGCCGCCCTTCGGGCTCGAGGTGGACCAGTTGGGCATCGAAATCACCCTGCCGTTCGAGCGGCCGCTATATCAAGCACCGGTGGCGGTCGCGGTGGAAAGTGACATCTCCGCGGCGACTGAGGAGGTCGACACCGACCTGCTATTCACCCAAACCTACGTCGACCAAGCACGCCTGGCCGAGATCATCCGCGCCGTTCTGCCCGAAAACTCCTCGGCTCTGCTGTCCGACGTCGTCGCCGTGCACCCGATCGAGCAAGGAGCCGCGGAAATCGTCGGCTACCTTGCGCTCGACGACGAAGATGTGACGGTCGACATGGACGAAGCCGACGAGACGCTCCTCGAATACACCGACCCTGCCGACCCGGAGGTCACCAAGCGGGCGAGGCTGCCGAAAGTGACGGTGCGGCGGCGATGAGCAACGAGCGCGCGGTCGCCGGCGCCATCATCCGGTTGATGCAGGGCGTCGTCTACCGTGAATCAGACGAGGACACCTGGCTGACGCTGGAACGGTTGGGCGCCGGTGTCCGAGACCATTTCGCCACGATCGGCGTCGACGTGGTGGTCGACGACGCGGAGGGCTACGCCTACCTCCGGTCCCGACCCGACGACGGCGACGAGGCGCTGCCGCGCCTGGTCCGCAGGCGCGCACTGACGTACAACGTCAGTCTGCTGCTGGTGCTTCTACGCAAGAGGCTCGTCGAGTTCGAAACCAGCGGCGGTGAAGGCCGATTGGTAATCAGCAAAGATCAGATCGTCGATATGCTGCGGCTCTTCCAGGCCGAATCTACGAACGACGCACGAGTCGTGGATCAGGCGGAGGCGACGATCAAGAAGGCTGCTGAGCTCGGCTTCCTGCGCCAATTGCGGGGTCAGCGCGACCAGTGGGAGGTGCGGCGCATCCTGAAGGCCTACGTCGATGCCGAGACCCTGTCGGACTTCGCGGCCAAACTGCGCGAGTATGCCGGGACGGTGGCCGGCCATGAGTGAAACCTGCACTGCCACCGCCGAACTCGCTGAACACCTTGGGGCCGGGTACCGGCTGCAGCACGCGGAGCTCTTGAACTGGGGGACCTTCGACAGACAGGTCTGGCGGTTCAGCCCGGGTACCGATACCGCGCTGCTGACCGGTGACATCGGCTCAGGCAAGTCGACGATCGTCGACGCGATCACCACCTTGCTGGTGCCGTCGCACAAAGCGGCCTACAACAAGGCCGCCGGCGCCGACGCCAAGGAACGCACGCTGCGCTCGTACGTTGAAGGCCACTACAGGTCTGAGCGAAACGAGGCGACCGGCAAGTCCCGCGCCAAGGGACTGCGTGAACACCGGCGGACGTACTCGGTGATCCTTGGCGTGTTCACCAATCACGGCTATGACGAGACGGTCACCCTGGCCCAGGTCTTCCAGCAGCGTGAGAGCACCGGCCAGCCCTACCGCTTTTTCGTCACCGCGACCAAACAACTGTCGATCGCGACAGACTTCGCCGACTTCGGGTCGGACCTTCGCGACCTGCGCAAGAGGCTGCGGGCGTCGGGGGCCGAGATCTTTGACGAGTTCCCGAAGTACGCCACCTCGTTGCGCCGGCTGCTCGGCATCCGATCCGAGCAGGCACTCGAGCTGTTCCACCAGACGGTGTCGATGAAATCCGTTGGCAATTTGAACGATTTCGTACGCGACCACATGCTCGAGCCGAGCGACTCGACCGAGCGGGTCCGCGACATCATCGCCCACTTCGAGGATCTGACCAAGGCACACGACGCCGTCAAACGGGCGCGAGAGCAACTCGAAGCGCTCGAGCCGATTGTGCAGACCGCGACTAAGTACGACGCAGCGCTCACCGACCGCGACGCGCTGGAGCAGGAGCGATCGGCCGTGCGGCTGTTCATCGCGGAGCTTCGCTCCGGACTGCTGGCTGGCGAGATCGTCCGGCTGGAAGCTGCCTGCGCTGCCCGGTCGGAGGAACTGGGAGCCGCCGAAACGACACAGCAACGGCTCAAGCATGAGCGCGAATCTCTGATCGAGGAGCGCGCCAGGGCGGGTGGGGACCGCATCGGAGAGCTGGAGCGACTCACAAGCGAGGCGCGGGCTCAGGCCGAAATCCGCCGTGGCACAAGGGCGTTGTTCGACGCCGCCGTCGCCGATGCCGGGCTGGAAGCCGTCACCGGAGACGCGGAGTTCCAGGCCTTGTCCGCGTTGGTCTGCGCGGAACGTCCACGGCTAGCTGCCGAGAAACGAGACCTCGACGCAGCCACCGCCGACGCGATCGGGCGCGAGCGAGAGCTGCAACGCAAGTGCGAGCTCGTCACCGACGAGGTCACCAGCCTGGAGCAACGTACCAGCAACCTGCCCGTCGAGCAGATCGCGGTACGCGCCGAGATGTGCGCGGCCATGGGGTTGACGCCGGAGGACCTTCCGTACGCGGGTGAGCTCCTCGACGTGTTCGACGAGCACGCCGATTGGCGAGGCGCCGCCGAACGCGTGCTGCGCGGGTTCGCGCTCTCGCTGCTGGTGCCGCAGCAGCACTACGATGCCGTCGCCGGGTGGGTGAACGGGCGACGGCTCACGTTCCACGGCCGTGATGGCAAAGTGACCGGGGCGAAGCTGGTCTACGAGAGGGTTCCCCGCCAACAGGTCCGGCTGCAACCGGCTGGCCACGACGGCCTGCGGCTCGCCGACTGCATCGACATCAAAGACGGGCCGTTCCGGGACTATCTGGCCAACGAACTCACGAAGCGTGCCGACTTCCGCTGTGCCGCAAGCGTACCCGAGTTCCAAGCCCAACGGCGTGCGGTCACCCGCGAGGGTCAGGTGCGTTCGGGCGACCGACACGAGAAGGACGACCGGCATCGCGTCGACGATCCCCGTCGATGGGTCCTGGGCTGGGCCAACGAACGCAAGATCGCCGCGCTGCGCGCCGAAATTGCTCAGCTGGAGGCCGAGCGTGAGGCGGTCACCGCCGAGGTGGCCGCGCTCAGCGCCCAGCGGGAGGCGCGGCAGGAAAGGCTGGACGCCCTTCTTCGGATCGAGGGCTTTCGCTCCTGGATCGACCTCGACGTCGACGAGGCCGAGAGGCGCGCGAAAAGTCATGAGGCTGAACGTATTCGGCTGCAGGCCGGCTCGTCGCGCCTGGAGGAAATCGCCCGCGTGTTGGACCGCAATGCGCAGGAAGCAAGTGCCGTCGCCGAGTTGATCAAGAAGCTCACCGGCGAACTCGCCACCACGGCGGCCAAGGCAAAGCAAGCGGAACACGACAAAAAGCGCGACGACGATTTCATCGAAGCACATCCCCGGCAGGAACTGGCAGCCGCCCGAGAGTCCTACGCTGCCCTCGACGAACGCCTCGGGAACAACCGTCCGACGCGCGCAGCGGACTGCGCCGAGACCGAGACCACCCTGTCCGCCACCCTCCATCGACGAATCGAGAAACTCACCCGGGAGCTCGGCGGCTACGGACAGAGTTTGGGCCAGTACATGGCTGAGGTCTTGCGCCGTTGGCCCGAGCTTCGGGCGGACATGGACGCCAATGTCGAGGCGCGCCAAGACTTTCTGGCGTTTCGTGACCGCGTCGCGACGGACGATCTCCCGCGCTTCGAAAGTGAGTTCAAAGAACAGCTCAACAAGAACGCCATCCAGGAGCTCGCGGGGTTCAACAACTGGCTCAACCGGCAGGCGTCGGCCATCGACGAACGCATCGACCGCATTAACGGGGCGCTCGGGGCGGTGCCCTACAACCCGGGTCGCTTCATCCGGCTGGAGAAGGAGCCGACCACCAACCAGGACGTCGCCCAGTTCCGAGCCGATCTGCGCAACTTGACCAACGACAGCCTCGCAGTCGACGGGGACCAGTACTCCGAACAGCGGTTTCTCGACGTCAAGCGGATCATCGAACGCTTCCGCGGTCGCGACGGGTACGCCGAGTCCGACAAGACATGGACGCGACGTGTTACCGATGTGCGCAACTGGTTCGTCTTCTCAGCCTCCGAGCGTGATGTCGAGACCGACCTCGAATGGGAGCACTACAGCGACTCCGACGGCAAGTCAGGCGGCCAGAAAGAGAAGCTGGCGTACACGATCCTGGCGGCGTCGCTCGCTTACCAATTCGGCCTCGAGTGGGGAGCGCGGCGGTCACGAGACTTCCGGTTCGCGGTCATCGACGAAGCGTTCGGCCGCGGCTCAGATATCTCGACGCGCTACGCGCTGAAGCTCTTCGCAACGCTCGGGCTGCAACTTCTGATTGTCACGCCTTTGCAAAAGGTCCACGTTATCGAGCCGTACGTCAAGGCAATTGGATTCGTCGACAATCCGACAGGAACCTTCTCTCGGCTCCAGACGATGACGATCGAGGAGTACCGGGCAAGACGCAACGGTCGGCAGCAGTGAGTGCCGGATGGACAACCCCCGAGGATATTGCCGCCAAGGTCAGACGCCGGTGGGACGACGGATCGCTGCTGCGGGCTTATGCCAACAGCGATCCCTTCGGCCCGATCGAAGTACCGATTCGTGGCCCAAGGCCGTCAGAGGTGGGCGATGACCTTGCCGGCGCGCGCCGGTGGGTAGCGGCCCTCGACGCCGGCCGCCGCGACGACCGTCGTTACACGCTGCAATGGCAATCGATCGGCGGCAGACAGATCGGCCGTAACCAGTTGCCCGTACGGGCAGTGGTGTCCTCTATGGAGCAGGCCTGTGCGCTCTTGGGTGTGACCGCGTTGCTTCGCCGGTTCGACGAACTGTTGGTTCTCGCGCAGCAACATCCGCGGGTTCGAAGGTGGGTCGTCGCCCACCCGCATCGTGCGCTGGAACTAGCACCCGAAATGCCGCAGCTGATCGCTGCCTACATTTGGCTCGACCATCACCGGCATTCACATCGCTATCTGCGCGAGATCAGTGCACCCGGAGTTGACACCAAATTCGCCGAGAGACACCGACCGGTTCTGGCAGAGATGCTTGGCGTTTCGTCGACGGCCTCGGGATTCCTGGCCGGTCTCGGCCTCAAATCGAAGCCCGGACTGGTTCGGTTGCGGCCGGCACCGTCGCTGGGCTTGGTGGCTCCGTTAACAGAGGTAGCGGTGCGTTGCGAGGAATTGACACAGCTCAACCTTGAACCACGGGTCGCAGTGATTGTCGAGAACGAGATCACCTATCTAAGCATGCACGTCCCCGATGACGGTGTCGTGATCTGGGGGAGGGGCTTCGACATCGATAGCGTTGGCCGGCTGCGGTGGCTGGCCGAAGCCGACGTCCACTACTGGGGAGACATCGATACGCATGGATTCGTGATACTTGACCGTCTGCGAGCGTGGCTACCGCAGGCACGATCTGTGCTGATGGACCGGGACACGCTGCTCGCCCACCGCGAGCGTTGGGTGACCGAAAACCGTCCGGCCACGGCGGTCCTCTCGCGTCTGACGCCTGACGAGCAGGCACTCTATTCGGAACTGGTCGATGACGGGTTGGGTGAGCGCGTGCGCCTCGAACAAGAGCGAATCGACTGGCTTTGGGTCGAGCAATGCCTAGCGGCAGCCATCAGCACATTGACTTGATTGGTTATCGACCTAGTCGGTTGGGCAGCCGCCTTTTTGGCGACTTCGCGGCTATTACCGACGCGTAGAAAGAGGTCATGGCGTAGCGCCGTTGGGTTCGGCCGCACTGCTATACACGCGCATCGTTGTTCGTCTCGGCGAAGGTTTGAACGAAACTGCGCCAACCGCTTGCACCAGAGGACATCCTCGATACCCCATCGATGGCGCGTGCACAGCGGAGCTATTTAGCCACGAAGGATTGAAGCGTCCACGAAAGTCGTGAAAAAGTGCCCTGTTTCGCCCTACCCCCTGGAGCATTGAAACCCGGTCGGGCAATATGCACGCTCTAAGGAGCTAGTGGTGTATCACTTCCCATGTTGTTGGTGTATAGATGCTTATCATGTTGATGTACCCTTGTTATCCGTGACACGCATCACGGTCGACGTGAACGACGAGTGGCTCAACGCCGCGAAAGAGGTCCTTGGAACCGACACCAAGGTCGCCACTATCAATGCAGCGCTGCGCTCTTTCGCGCTGCGCACACAAGCCGGCAAGATCGTCGCCGCTCTCAACAGCGTTCCCATGGATTTCACGGATTCCAATTCCTCGTGGCGTTACGGTGCCGGCCGCGACCTCACTCGACTCGAACAAGAGGCCCAGGAATCGCAAGCGCTCTGATGGCCGGTGTTGTTTACCTGGCAGACACGACGGTCTACGTCTTGCAGGGTCGCCACGACGTCGTGCGCCGCCGATTCGAAACGCTGCTGGCAGAGGGGCGACTCGCAGGATGCCAGATGTCGGCTTTGGAGTACCTCAACGGCGCCCCGGATCCGAAGGGCTATGAGATCGTCTGGGGCGCCCTGCATGGACATCGTTGGATGAACGTGACGTCGGAAGCCATGAACCGGGCGTTGGATGTGCACCGAGAACTCGCCAAGACCAGCCAGCACCGCCACTTCCGGCTACCCGACCTGATCATCGCTGCGACAGCGGAAGTCAACGGGGCGACCGTCCTACATTACGACGGCGATTACGACCGTATCGCCGCCGTGACTGGCCAGGCCACAGAGTGGGTGGCAGCCAAGGGCTCGCTGTAACCGCGGGTTCGATGCACGTTCTAGACCCTCGAAGCCGTTGCTGTAACGCAGGTGACCGCGGCGCCGATGATCTTGCGACGGACTTGGGCGCAGGGCAGGGGGTCGGGTGGTACGACGCATTGGTGCGGTGGCTGTTGCCGTCGCGGTGGCAGGCGCAGCACTGATCGGTGTGACCGCTGGCGTTGCAAACGCAGAGTCGAGTTGTCCTGACGTCCATTGGATCGGCGCCGCCGGCTCCGGCGAGCGCGACGATCCGACCGCGAACGGCGGAATGGGCCGAGTGGTCTACCAGTCATACCGCGATCTCGCCCAGCAAGTGCAGCGAGACGGCCGGGTGATCACGGCCGAAGCAGTCGACTATCCCGCCAAGGCAGTGCCCGCCGACGGCGACCTGCTCGGCTGGGCCGGCTTCATGAGCAGCGTCGACGCCGGCACCGCCGCATTGCGCACCCAGTACGCGACATTCGCAACACGTTGCCCCGCAAGCAAAGTCGTGCTGGCCGGTTACTCGCAGGGGGCAATGGTGGTGCACCGCAACCTGCAGCCGCTGGCCGACAGCCCCAACATCGCGGCGGCGCTGCTGGTCGCCGACGGCGACCGGCTACCCGGCGACACCGTGATCACCATCGGTTCGGCCACTGCGTCGCCCGCCAAAGGCAAAGGCGTGGCGCAGGACTGGCCGATCTTGGCGCACGCTCCAGGCAAGCTCCCCGACACCATTGGCAGCCGCACGATCAGCGTCTGCGATCGCGGCGACGCCGTCTGTGACGCCGTTTCCGGCCCGACGACCGCCGCTGGCGTGGCCATCCACACGAGCTACGCGCTCAACACCAGCGGCGGATACGCCTGGACCGCTCCGGTCTATCAATTGCTCGGGCCGTCGCCTCAGGTCTCGCAGCTGGCACGCGCACGGTGAGGTAATGCTTAGAACGGTGCGGTAATGGCGTGGAACCGCGTGACTATCGGGCCGCTTCCAGCTGGCTGGGGGCGTGCCGCTTGACCCGCCGCGCATTCGCGGCCTGAGCCGCTTCGGCGTTGCGCCGCAGGCGACGAATCTCGCGGTTGATCCGACGGGTAAGCACCCGGTCGTCGCGCTTGGTCAGTGACCGACTCCGTTCAACCAGCAGATCCAGCTGCTGCCAGCTGAGTCCGTCTAGGTCGCCGTCGGAGTCATGCGTGGCCACAACCACTCCGCCGCGCAACAGCGGCACCGTTTTCGCGGTGAAATTCGTAGTGGCCAAGAGTAGTTCGGTAGCCCTGCGGTTGGGACGGCGCTGGCACCGCCGGGTCGAGGGAGTGAACCAGAAGTCGAACTGCCTGTCGGTGCTGGTCAAGCTCTCCAGCCCACAGTTGTTGATCAGATCTGCGATGTCGGCCTTGCTGTAGGCCCGGGTTTCATAAGCGACGCCATTGGGGCTGAAGTAAAGGACAGTGTTCATTCAGATGTTCCATTCGACTCTTTCTCGGTGGTGGTGATGGGCTGGTGCCTGACCAACCGCTGTTACCAAAGTTACCCATGTGACAGTTGAGATAAACCTCGATAACGAATTCGACACGTCGTGAAATAGGTCACTTTTCCGCCCACAGAGAACCGCACGGCACGCCACCGGAATGCGGCATAACGGGTTCAGATACTGGGTAGGCTTTGCCCACGCGGCATCGTCGCCGCCGATCGGAGTGGTCATGGCTCACCAGATCCAGCGCGGCCGCGCAGCTAGATCAACTAACGGCCTTGCCGAGTTATCTCCCGC
Organism: Mycobacterium sp. NGS35; assembly: GCF_059812855.1. Classification (NCBI taxonomy): domain Bacteria; kingdom Bacillati; phylum Actinomycetota; class Actinomycetes; order Mycobacteriales; family Mycobacteriaceae; genus Mycobacterium; species Mycobacterium sp. NGS35. Next base: position 83,249 of record NZ_JCALDL010000001.1, on the reverse strand, counting down.
CCGCGCCCTCATGGTCCGATCGTCGGACGGCACCCGCTTGCACACCGAGGTCTTCGGGCCCGACGACGGCTATCCGATCGTGTTGAGCCACGGCATCACCTGTGCGCTTCGCGTATGGAAACACCAGATCGCCGATCTCGCTACCGACCACCGCGTCATCGCCTTCGACCACCGCGGCCACGGCCGCAGCGAAATTCCACGCCATCGGCGCCACTACACCCTCGACTATCTCGCCGCTGACCTGAACGCCGTCCTCGACGCGACGTTGCGACCGGGGGAGCGGGCGGTGATCGCTGGACACTCGATGGGCGGCATGACCATCAGCGCCTGGTCCCATCGGTACCGCGACTCGGTGCCACACCGCGCCGACGCGGTCGCGCTGATCAACACCGCCACCGGCGACCTGCTGCGCGAGCTACGTCTGCTCAACGTGCCGGGTCTTCTGGCTGCGGCCCGAATTCGAGTGGCGGAACAGGTTATTCGGGCTATCGGGCCGCTGCCCGTCCCGGCCGGCGCCAAGTGGACCAGCCGTCGATTCATCACGGCACTGGCGGTGGGTGCGGACGCTCACCCGTCGGTCACCGATCTGGTCTACGAACTGTTCATGGGCACCTCACCGGTCGCTCGCGGCGGATGTGCGCGAATGCTTGCCGACGCGCTCGGCCCTGAACACCTGCCCTTGGACGGTCTGACCGTGCCGGCGTTGGTGATCGGCAGCACGAAAGACCGCCTGCTGCCGATCGGGCAGTCACGAAAGATCGCCGACGCTGTCCCGAATCTCGCCGGCTTCGTCGAACTGCCCGGCGGGCACTGCGCCATCCTCGAGCACCCCGACAAGGTGAACCAGCACCTGCGCGACTTGGTGGCGTCGGTGACCCGGCCCCAGCGAGCGACCTCCTAGCCGCGCAGCCGCTTCGCCACCTCAGCCGCGGCGCGCCGGCCCGACCGCACCGCCCCGTCCATGAATCCGGTCCACTCGTCGGCGGTTTCAGTACCCGCCCAGTGGACAGGGCCGACGGGCCGCCGCAGCCACGGACCGAACCGGCTCCACGACCCAGGCGGGACCGCCGCCGTCGGGCCGCCGGGTGCGAACGGTTCCTGACTCCAGCAGTGGTCGAGGTAGTCGATGGGATCCAGTGCGGCGTCCCCGAAGATGTCAGCGAAGCAGCCAACTGCGACATCGCGACGACGACTAGGCGGCAGCGGGTCGAACGTGCGAGCGTCGGCAAAGCCGAGCAGGATGCCCGGGCCGCGCTCCGACGGGCTGACGTCGAACGTGATGAACACCGGCCCCTCATCCGAAAGCGCTTGTCCGGTCTGGCCTTTGGTGCGCCAGAACGGTGTCTCGTAGGCGACGTAGGCCTTGCTGAGCTTGCCTTGCGGCCAGCGTTCGGCAAGGTGGCGATACTCCAGCGGCAGCTCTGGCGCGAACTCGATGCCGTCGCGATGTTCGGGCGCGATCGCGACGATCGCGAACCGCGCGTGCACCTCGTGTCCGTCGTGGGACACGGTCACCCCGTCGAAGTCGCGCCATGCGATGCGCCGCACGCGGGCGTCGAGGCGCAGCCGGGATCCGAGCTCGTCGGCGATTCGCAGCGCAATCTGCTGCGTCCCGCCGGGGAACCGGTCCTGCTGCGCACCGCCGCGGGTGTCGAGCATCCGGTCCAGCCCTCCGGCGGCATTGACGTAGCGCACCACGTGCAAGAGCGACACTTCGTCGGGCTCCGCACCCCACGTCACGCGGCTGATCAACGCCAGCAGCACCCGCACCGCCTCCGAGGCGCGGATCGATCCGAGCCACTCCGCCAACGACATCGCATCCAGCGACGCATCGGCCGTCCACGGTTCGGTGATCGACACCCGGCGACCCAGACGGGCGAGCTGCCAGCGCACCCGCGCCAGATCCAACAGTTCCCGGATGGACAGCTTCGGAATGGTGCCGCGATACGCCCTGACGCGCCCGCGCCAGTGGATCAGGTTGAGGCCGTCGGCGTAGGTGGGCACTGTCTGACATCCCAAGTCGGCCGCCACTTTGAGCACTTCATCCTGGGTGGGACCGACGAACGTGGCGCCGAGGTCGACGGGCACGCCGGCGACGGTGCCGGTGCACGATCGCCCGCCGACGCGCTCTCTGCCCTCGAGGACGACGACATCGTGGCCACGGTGGACCAGTTCCCGCGCTGCGGTCAACCCTGCGAAGCCTGCGCCCACGACCACGACGTCGGTGTTGGTCTCAGTCACGGGCATCAGTCAACTCCTGTTCGGCGCGGCGATACATGCCTATCGTGGGAGACATGAACGTCAGCGCGGACGAATACTTCGATGTGTTGATCATCGGTGCCGGAATCTCCGGAATCGATGCGGCGTACCGCATTCGTGAGAAGAACCCCGACATTCGGTATGCGGTGCTGGAGCGACGTGACCGGTTGGGCGGCACCTGGGACCTGTTCCGCTATCCCGGCGTGCGGTCCGACAGCGACATCTTCACACTGAGCTTCCCGTTCGAGCCGTGGCGCCGCGAGGAAGCGATCGCCGATGGTGCACACATCTGGCAGTATCTCGCCGACACCGCTGACAAGTACCACATCACCGAACACATCCGGTTCAACACGTTCGTCCGGTCGGCCGACTGGGATTCCAGCACTGATACGTGGACCGTCCGTGCCGAACAGGATGGCACCGAGAAGACCTATCAATGCGGGTTCTTGTATTGCGCCACTGGCTATTACGACTACGACCACCCGTATCTACCTGACTTCCAGGGCATCGAGGACTTCCAGGGGGAGGTGGTCCACCCCCAGCACTGGCCGGAGTCGCTCGACTACACCGGCAAGCACGTCGTGGTGATAGGCAGCGGCGCGACGGCGATCAGCCTCATTCCCGCGCTGGCGGAAAAGGCCGGGCGGGTGACCATGCTGCAGCGCTCACCCACATACCTGTATTCGTCCAAGCAGGTGGACCCGCTGTCCAACTGGTTCCGAAAGCTGTTGCCGCCCAAGGTCGCTTACTGGTTGATCCGTTGGCGGTTTGCACTCTTCTACGTGTTCACCTACCAGTTCGCCAAGAAGGCACCCGGGTTGATGAAGAGGTTCTTGCGGCGGATGGCTGTCAGCAACCTGCCCAAGGGCTACGACATCGACACCCACTTCAAGCCGCGTTACAACCCGTGGGATCAGCGCCTTTGCCTCATTCTCGACGCAGATGTCTACAAGACCATCGCCGAGGGCCGCACCGAAGTGGTCACCGACCACATCGACCACTTCGACGAGACCGGTATTGCGCTGGCCTCCGGTCGGCACATCGACGCGGACATCGTCGTCACCGCTACCGGCCTGCAGCTGCAGGCGCTGGGCGGCATCACGGTGAGCGTCGACGGCGAGAAGATCAACATGCACGACCGGTTCGTCTACAAGGGCTACATGCTCGATGACGTGCCCAACTTGGCGTGGTGTATCGGCTACACCAACGCGTCGTGGACGCTGCGCGCCGACATGAATGCGGAGTCGATCGCGAAGTTGTTGGCGTACATGCGATCTCATGGCTACACCCACGCCTATCCGCATCTGGAGGACAAGAACCTGCCGGAGAAGCTGACGTGGGATCTCCAGGCCGGCTACGTCATGCGTGCGCTGGACGTGTTGCCGAAGTCGAGCGTGCACCGCCCGTGGAACATGCGGCACAACTACCTGCTCGACGCGCTCGACCACCGGTTCGACCGCCTCGAGGAGTCGATGGTGTTCGGCCGCGCAGAACAGGCCCGCGCCGCTTAGGGCGCCACCGACAGCCAGTCCGCGAAGCCGGACGGGTCGTGCCGGCCCAGGGCGCCGTGCTCGAACAGACCCCAGCCCTCGGCGGGCTCGCCGTCGCCGTCGCGGCACAGCGCCCGGCCCACGTGGTCGATCACACCGAAGCCCGCCCGCCCGACGATCGCCGGGTCCGTCATGTCGTAGGTCAGCCGCTCGGTGAACTTCTCGCCCTTCCACATGCCGTGCAGCCAATCGGCGTCGCCGCCGTAGCCGCCACCGATGTGAATCGGTACCGGCAGCTTGGATTCGACGTCGAACCGCACCGGTGTGCCGTCGGCGGCGGTGGCGTCGATGGTCGCGCCGGTGGGGATCCGCGTGCCGGATCGGTAGTGGATCTTCACCCGCGGCCAGCCGAGTTGCTCGACGCGCCCGTCGCGCCAGATCCGCGTGCAGTCGTTGAGCGAACGGAACCCGTCGGGCTCCTCTTGGATGATCAGCACGATGCCGAAGTCGTCGAACGCCATCGGCACGTACAGCCACCACATGCCCTCGAACGGCGGATCGGCCGGCCGGCCGGCCGGTTCCGGTTCACCGATCGGTCGGATGCCCCACGACCTGTCCCGGGAGCCGATCCAGGTGTCGGGGTCGACGGCGATCTCGTCGCCGTCGATAGCGATGCGGCCGCTCCAGGTGCCCAGCTGCGCAAATCGCTGCGCGTCCAACGTAATTCGGTTACCACTGCGCAGCACATGGCGCTGTTCCTGCACAGCGTCGAACAAGCCGTTCCACGTGAGGTCGACGGAAATACCTTCGGTTTGCTCGAGGACAATCCGCAATTCGTGCAACGGCTCGACGACCTCCACCCGGTAGCCGATCACGTTCTGCCGCAGGCGGTCCTGGTCGATTGCATCGGACAGATGAACGGCGGTCTGCACATCGCCTCTGCGCACCAGCACGAAAGCGTCCTTCACGCCGAGGTTCGGGTAGTAGCCGATCCCACTGATCAGGAAGATGTCTCCGGTGCGGTCGTGGGCGTTGAAGTACGAGCGGTCGTAGAAGTTGCGGTCGCTGGAGCCGGCCCAGGCGATCGGCTGCGGAACCTGGTGGACGGGGAATTCGTCGACGGGACCGATCATCAGGCCTCTTCTCCGATCAGCCGCTTCATCAATGCGGCATGGTAGAACAGCGATTCCACGTCCTGCGGCCGCTCGACCTCGCCGAAGTGCACGCGTCGCGCGCCAGTGCGCATGAACACACACGCCCACATCACTCCCGAGTACGCGTAGAACCAGTGCAGGTCGCCGAGTTCCACCCCGGTCAACTCGCGATATGTCGCCCGGACGTCGTCTTCCCGCAGCACGTCGGGCAGTCCCGGCAGCCCTGCCAGCCCCGCGAGTTCTTGAAACACCATGTGCGCGAAGATCAGCCACGCGACATCGAGTTCGCGTGGCCCCAGCGTCGTCATCTCCCAGTCGAGCACGGCGACGGGCCGGAAGTCGCGGTAGAGCACGTTGCCGATCCGCGCGTCACCCCACAGCAGCACCGGGTCGGCGGCGGCTACCTCGGCCGGCCAGTTGGCTTGCAGCCAGTCGAATGTCCGCTCCAACAACCCAGAGCGGCCGATGTCGGGTACCGCGAAGTCATACCAGGACCGCACCCACGCGAAGTGACGCTCCAGCGCATTGCCGCCGGTGCCCAGGAACCCGAACGTCGACGTCGGATCCGGAATGGCATGCAGCTTCGCCAGCACCTCAATGGTCGAGTTCTGCAACAGTCGCTTCGATTGCATCGGTGCGTCGTGAAACCAGTTGCTCCCGAACGTATATGGCATCACATCGGGCGGTACCACACCGTCGACGTAATCCATCAGGAAGAACGGGGAACCGAGCACTGACCCGGTTGGCTCGAGCCACCGCACCCGCGGCACGGGAACATCAGTGAGTTCACCGACCAGCCGTATCACCTCGAATTGATGGTCGAGCCGGTACGACGGAAACACCGGAACGTCTTGGGCGCCGGGGGCGACGCGTGCGACGAATCGTTGCTCGGTCGGCGTACCGCCGTCTACCCAGCGCGCCGTGAGAATGATCGTCTCCGACGACATCCCGGTCGCGTCGACGCCACTTTCCACGGTCACTTCCGGAACCGGGTTGCCCGGCAGCACGGTAGACAGCCACTGCGACATCACATCCGGCAGCGTGCTGGTGTCACGGCTGGATCGCTGTAGTCGGCTGACGTCGTCGACAGCCGGTTCTCCCGCCACATTCGCTCCAATTACGATACTGTTGGTAGCGATATGAAAGCAGATCCGTCGACCGTTGACAAGACCCCGGGACGGCCGCGCGACCCCCGCATCGACGCGTCGATCCTGCGCGCCGCAACCGAATTGCTCACGGAGATCGGATATCCGAACCTGACCATGGCCGCCGTGGCCGAGCGGGCCGGTACCACCAAGACGGCGCTGTACCGGCGGTGGTCGAGCAAGGCCGAACTAATTCACGAGGCGGTGTTTCCCGCGGCGCCGACCGCGCTGGTCACACCGTCGAACAGCTTCGCCGACGACGTGCGCGCGATGGTCGAAGCCACCCGTGACGTGTTCACCACGCCGGTGGTTCGCGCCGCGCTACCCGGCCTGGTTGCCGACATGGCAGGCGATCCGGAGCTGAACAGCCGTGTGATGCAACGTTTTACGGGGCTGTTCGCGGCGGTGCGCGACCGCGTGCGACGGGCGATCGACGAGGGCGATGCCCGGCCGGAAACCGACCCCGACCGGCTGGTGGAGGTGATCGGCGGTGCGACCATGTTGAGGATGTTGCTGCATCCGGGGGAGGACCTCGACGACAACTGGGCCGCGCAAACCAGCGCAATCGTGCTCGACGGTGTGGTGGCATGACAGGCGTGCTGCAACCATTTCCCAGCGACTGGCAGTCGATGCTGGTGCTGATGCCCCACCCCGACGACCCCGAATACGGCATGGCGGCGGCCGTCGCGAAGTGGACCTCCGCAGGCAAGACCGTGCGATACGTGATGGCGACGCGCGGCGAGGCGGGCATCGCCGGCATGGCGCCGGAAGAGACGGCAGCGGTCCGCGAAGCCGAAGAACGGCGCTCCGCCGCCATCGTCGGCGTGTCGAGCGTCGACTTCTGGGATTTCCCGGACAGTCAGATCCGCGACTGTGACGAACTGCGCGCGAAGATCGCCGACGTCATCCGCGACGCACAGCCCGACATCGTCGTGACGATTTTCGGTGGACCGCAATGGGCGCCCGGCGCGCCGAACCAGCGTGATCACATGGAGTTTGCCGCCGCCGTGCGCGCAGTCTGCACCGATCGCCGGCTGTTCAGCAACGGCCCCAACGGAACACACGCGGAGATTGTCGACGAGTTCGTCGACGTCGCGGTGCAGTCCCTGGCCGCGCATGAGAAGTATCTGTCGGTGCTCGACCCGGATACGCCGGTGGTCGAGCAGGCACGCAAGCAAGTCGAGATGACGACGCCGGCGCATCCCGACTTCGGCGGGCACCGCGTCGTCGAGTTCATCCTCGAGAACTGACCACGATCATGGCCGAGCGTCAGCGCACGAATTCCGCTGCGCGGTCGCACAAGTCGAGCAGCGGCTGCGGCATGATGCCGAGCACGATCGTCGCGGCCGCCGAGATCGCGATCGCGATCTTGCTCAGCGTGCTGGGCACCACCACCTGCGGCGGCTCGGCAGCTGGTTCGGTGAAGAACATCAGCACGATCACGCGGACGTAGAAGTACGCGGCGACACCGCTGGCCACCACGCCGACGATCACCAGCGGCGCGGCCCCGCCTTCGACAGCGGCCTTGAACACCGCGAACTTCGCGACGAAGCCACTTGTCAACGGGATACCGGCGAACGCCAGAAGGAACCCGGAGAACATCGCGCCGACGAGCGGCCGCTCCCGGCCCAGGCCCGCCCAGCGCGACATATCGGTGTCTTCGTCGCCCTCTCGGTTGCGCACCAACGACACCACGGCGAACGCCCCGAGCGTGCTGAACCCGTAGGCCACCAGATAGAACATCGTGGACGACAGTCCCGCTTTGTTCGCGGCGATCACGCCGGTGAGGATGAACCCGGCGTGCGCCACCGACGAATACGCGAGCATCCGTTTGGCGTCGGACTGCGTCACCGCGCTGATCGTGCCGACGGCCATCGTCAGGATCGCGATCGCCCACATCACCGGGCGCCATTGCGTCTGCATGTGCGGCAGTGCGACGTAGAACACCCGCAGCATCGCACCGAACGCGGCGATCTTCGTGGCGGCGGCCATGAACCCGGTGATCGGCGTCGGCGCGCCCTGATACACGTCGGGGATCCACGAATGGAACGGCACCGCACCGACTTTGAACAGAAACCCCACCGACAGCAACGCGACACCGATCAACGCCATCGTCTGGTCCCGCTGGCCACTGATGACGTCGCTGATTCCGCCGAGTGTCAGTGTGCCGGCATACCCGTACAGCAAGGCGATGCCGTACAAGAAGAACGCCGACGAAAACGCCCCCAGCAGAAAGTATTTCAGTGCCGCTTCCTGAGACAACAACCGGCGTCGGCGGGCCAGGCCACACAGCAGGTACAGCGGCAGTGACAGCACCTCCAGTGCCACGAACATGGTCAGCAGGTCGTTGGCCGCGGGAAACAGCAGCATCCCGGCGAGCGCGAACAACACCAACGGAAACACTTCCGTTTGGCTCATGCCGGTCCGGTCGGCCTCCCGCTCAGCGGTGCTGCCGGGCACGGTGGACGCTTGCGGCGTGAACGCGTCGAAGCCGGCCGGTGCGACCGAAACGGCCTCCAACGCAGGCATTTCGACGCTCAGGCGGCGCTCGGCGATGAGCATCAGAGCCAAGATGCCGACCACCAACAGCGTCCCCTGCAACAGCAGCGCCGGCCCGTCGATCGCGACAGATCCCGCGACGGCGACCTGGCCGGGCAGCCGCACGCCCGACGCCACCAGCACCACCGCGACCAGCGCGGCCACCGATGCGCCGAGGCTGAGGACCAGCTGAGCCGGATAGCGCATCCGCCGTGGCGCGAACGCTTCCACCAGCACGCCCGCGACGGCGGCGCCGAAGACGATCAGCATGGGGGAGGCGAGGGCGTATTCGACGCTGGGGGCGGGAATGCTCATTTCGGCTGTCCCTCTGCGATTTTCGACGGCGGCGCCGACGGCGCCGGATCGCGCTGGCCGATGGTGGTCAAGGTGTGGCCAACGGCGGGGTTGATGACGTCGAGGGCGGGCTTGGGATAGATCCCCAGCACCAGAAGCAGTGCGATCAACGGTGCGACGACCACGGCCTCACGCGGCAGCAGGTCGCGCAGCCGCTCGTTGCCGTCCTTCACGGGACCGGTCATCATCCGCTGGTACATCCACAGCACGTAGACCGCAGAGAGCACCAGTGCGGTGGCGGCCACGACGGCGGCGGCCTGATAGCGGGTGAATGTGCCGATGAGGACAAGGAATTCACTGATGAACGGCGCCAGTCCAGGCAGTGAGAGCGTGGCCAGGCCCGCAACCAGGAACGTGCCGGCCAGCACAGGTGCCACCTTCTGCACGCCGCCGAACGAGGCGATCGCGCGGCTGCCGCGCCGCGACGTCAGGAACCCGGCGATCAGGAACAGCGCGGCGGTGGAGATGCCGTGGTTGACCATGTACAGCGTGGACCCGGTCTGACCCTGGCTCGTCATCACGAAGATGCCGAGGATGATGAACCCGAAGTGGCTGATCGATGTGTAGGCGATCAGGCGCATCACGTCGGTCTGACCGATCGCCACGATCGCGCCGTAGACAATGCCGACCACGGCGAGCGTGATCACCAGCGGCGCGAAGGTTCTCGATGCATCCGGGAACAGCTGTAAGCAGAAGCGCAGCATGCCGAAGGTGCCGACCTTGTCCACCACCGCCATCATCAGCACCGCGGTCGCCGGTGTAGCCTGCACCGCGGCGTCAGGTAGCCAGGCGTGAAACGGCCACAGCGGCGCCTTGACCGCGAACGCGAACATGAAACCGAGGAACAGCGCGTTGAGCACCAGCGGGCTGGCGCCGAGCTGGCCCGTGGACGCCATCGTCACGATCTCGCGGAAATCGAACGTGCCGCCGCCGTTGGGGGCTGTCACCACGTACAGGCCGATCACCGCGGCGAGCATGATCAACCCGCCGAACAGGTTGTACAGCAAGAACTTGACGGCCGCGCGTGATCGATGTTCGCCGCCGAACCCGCCGATGAGGAAGTACATCGGGATCAGCATGGCCTCGAAGAACACGTAAAACAGCAGGACGTCAAGCGCCACTAGGGAAATCAGAACCATCGCCTCGACCGCGAGGATCAACGCCACATAGGTGTGCACGGCGCGTTTGCGGTCGCCGGCGTCGTTCCAGGCGGCCACCAAGAGAAGCGGCACCAGCACAGCCGTGAGCACCACCAGCGCCAGTGCGATGCCGTCGAGTCCGAGCGTGTAACCGGTGCCGAAAGCCGGTATCCACTGGTGCTTTTCGACGAACTGGTACTGCGCACCGGAGGTGTCGAAAGAGACTGCGAGCACCACGGCGACGGCCAGCACGCCCAGCGATACGACGAGTCCCGCCCACTTCGCCAGCGCCCGTTGTGCCGGCGGCAAAAGCATGATCAGCACCGTGCCGGCCACCGGCAGCAGCCACAGAATCGACAACAAGGGAATGTGGTTCACCACAGTTTCACCGCCAGGATTGCGGCGACCACCAGTGCGGCGCCGGCGAACATGGACAGCGCATAGGACCGCGCGAAACCCGTTTGGGCGGAACGCAGTGCGCCTGACAGTCGGCCGATTGCACCTGCGAGTTCGGTGACGGTGCCGTCGATGCCCTTGTCGTCGACGCGCACCAGCGTTCGGGTCAGGTCAGCGCCGGGCCGCATGAACACCTCTTCGTTGAACGCGTCGCCGTAGAGGTCTTTGCGTGCCGCGACGGTGAGCACCGAACCGGCGGGTGCGACGGCGGGCACCGGACGTGTTCCGTAGAGCCGGTAGGCGATCGCGATCCCGACCGCAACGACGGCCAGCGTGATCGCGGTGGTCACCCACACCGGCACCGCATGGGTCACCTCTTCGTGGGCGCCGACGACGGGCTCCAGCCAATGCTGCAACGTGCCGCCGATCGCGAGCAGTGCACCGGAGGCCACCGAGCCGACGGCCAGCACGATCATCGGCCACGTCATCACTTTCGGCGCCTCGTGCGGATGCACATTCTCGGCCCAACGCTTCTGCCCGAAGAACGTCATCAGCATCACCCGCGTCATGTAAAACGCGGTGATGCCTGCGCCCAGCAGTGCGGCTCCGCCCAGCACCGCGCCCTTGAATCCGCCTGCCGCCAAAGCTGTTTCGATGATCGCGTCCTTGGAGAAGAACCCGGCCAGCGGCGGAACGCCGATGATCGCGAGATAGCCGAGCCCGAACGTCACGTAGGTGATGGGCAGCGCTTTGCGCAGCGCGCCGAAGCGGCGCATGTCGACGTCGTCGTCCATCGCGTGCATCACCGACCCGGCGCCCAAAAACAGGCCGGCCTTGAAGAACCCGTGGGTCAACAGGTGCAGGATCGCGAACGCGTATCCGGCCGGTCCCAGTCCGGCGGCGAGCACCATGTATCCGATCTGGCTCATCGTGGAGGCAGCGAGCGCCTTCTTGATGTCATCCTTCGCGCAGCCGATGATCGCCCCGAACAGCAACGTGACCGCGCCGACGGCCGCGACGCCGGCCTGTGCGCCGGGGGCCAGGTTGTAGATCGGGTGCGACCGCACGATCAGATACACCCCGGCGGTCACCATGGTGGCCGCGTGAATCAGCGCGGAAACCGGTGTGGGGCCTTCCATCGCGTCGCCGAGCCAGGACTGCAGCGGCACCTGCGCGGACTTGCCGCAAGCGGCCAATAGCAGCAGCAGCCCGATCGCGGTCAGCACCCCCTCGCTGGTGCGTTCGGTCGCGCCGAACACCCCAGAAAACGAGATCGTCCCGAACGTCGCGAACATCACCATCATCGCCACGGCCAGCCCGATGTCGCCGACGCGGTTGACCACGAACGCCTTCTTGGCCGCGGTGGCAGCCGACGGTTTGTGATACCAGAACCCGATCAGCAGGTACGAGGCCAGACCGACGCCCTCCCACCCGACGTACAGGCCGAGGTAGTTGTCGGCGAGCACCAACAGCAGCATCGCCGCGACGAATAGATTGAGATACGCGAAAAACCGTCGCCGGTCGGGGTCTTCGGCCATGTAGCCGATGGAGTAGATGTGGATCAGCGCGCCCACGCCGGTGATCAACAGCACGAAGCACATCGACAGCGGATCGACCAGCAGGCCGAAGTTCACCTGGAGGCCGCCCACGGGCACCCAGGAGAACCCGTCGAGATGGATCGCGCGGTCTTCGCCGTGGCGACCGAGCAGCTCGGTCAGCAGCACCACACCGACAGCGAATGCGCCCAGCACCGTCGCACATCCCAGCAGGTGCCCCCAGCGGTCACTGCGCCGACCGGCCAACAGCAACACCGCCGCGCCAAAAGCGGGCAGCGTCAACAACAACCAGCTCAGCTCACCCATGTCAGTGCCGCAGCAGGTTGGCGTCGTCGACCGAGGCGGAGCGGCGGGTGCGGAAGATCGTCATGATGATGGCCAGCCCGACGACCACTTCACAGGCCGCCACCACCATCGTGAAGAACGCCACGACTTGGCCGTCGAGGTGGCCGTGCATCCGGGCGAACGTGACGAACGCCAGGTTGGCGGCGTTGAGCATCAGCTCCACACACATGAACATCACGATCGCGTTGCGGCGCAACAAGACTCCGGCCGCTCCGATCGTGAACAACAACGCCGACAGGTACAGGTAGTTCAGCGGATTCACTGGCCGTTCCTCTCGGGAGCCCCGTCGAGCACGTCGACTGGTCGCGGAGTGAGAACCTTCGGCACCGACACCTCCGCGTAGGAGCCGTCGGGCAGCTTCGCCGGGACGTCGACGGCGTTGTGGCGGGCGTACACCCCTGGACCGGGCAGCGGGGTCGGGCGTGCGCCGCGGGCGAAGCGCTCCTGGGACAGTTCGCGCTGAGTCTTGCGGCGGTCGAAGCGTTCTCGGTGCGCCAGCACCATCGCGCCGATCGCGGCGGTGATCAGCAGCGCGCTGGTGACCTCGAACGCCCACAGGTACCGCGTGAAGATCAGCACCGCCAAACCCTGGACGTTGCCGGCCGAATTCGCCTGTGCCAGCCCGGTGAACGACGTCGTGCCGGCGCCCAGGCCCGCGATCAGCAGAACGCCGAAGCCCAGCCCGGCAAGCATCGCGGCAATGCGTTGTCCCCGAATGGTTTCCACCAAGGACTCCGCGGTGTCGACGCCGATCAGCATCAGCACGAACAGGAACAACATCATCACCGCGCCGGTGTAGACCACCACCTGCACCACCCCCAGAAACAACGCGTCCTGCGCGATGTAGAACACCGCGAGCACGATCATCGTCATCGCCAGAAAGATCGCCGAGTACACCGCCTTGGACGCCGTCACCATCCCGACGGCACCGATCACCGCGACCGTGCCCAGCACCCAGAACAGCACGGCCTCACCGGTTCCCGTGTGCGTCAGCGCCTCCGCCAGCACGGTGGTCATTGCACCGGCTCACTGATCGCGGGCTTGATGTTGCCGCGGTAGTAGTCCTCGTCGGTAGCCCCCGGCGCCATCGGATGCGGCGGGGCGACCATGCCGGGCTGCAGCGGCGCGAGCAGTCGGTCCTTGCCGTAGATCATGTCGGCACGGTTGTCGTCGGCCATCTCGTAGTCGTTGGTCATCGTCAACGCCCGGGTGGGGCACGCTTCGATGCACAGCCCGCACCCGATGCAGCGCAGATAGTTGATCTGATACACCCGGCCGTAGCGCTCGCCCGGCGAATAGCGTTCCTCTTCGGTGTTGTCCGCGCCTTCGACGTAGATGGCATCGGCCGGGCAGGCCCACGCGCAGAGCTCACATCCGATGCACTTCTCCAGCCCGTCCGGGTACCGGTTGAGTTGGTGCCGCCCGTGATAGCGCGGTGCCACCGGCCCGGGTTTCTCCGGATACTGTTCGGTGATCGGCTTTTTGAACATCGTGGACAGCGTCACGCCGAATCCGGCGATCGCGTCGAGGAACTTAGGCATCTGCGGCTTTCTTCTCGGGGAGGGGAGGAACCGGGAAGTCGCTGTACGACGACGGCGCAGCGGCCGATGGCATCGGTTGTGTCTTTTGGCGCCACACCATTCGGAACGATGCAAGCAATGCGACGGCGCCGAGCACGCTCGCGACGATCAGCGCCGCCGCCCAGCCGTGGTATCCCTCGGCGCGCAGCGTGCGCACCGTGGCGACGATCATCACCCACACCAGCGAGATCGGAATCAAGATCTTCCAACCCAATGCCATGAACTGGTCATAGCGCAGCCTGGGCAGAGTGGCGCGCAGCCAGATGAACAGGAACAAGAAGCCCCACACCTTGCCGACGAACCACAGCAGCGGCCACCATCCGCTGTTGGCGCCGTCGATCATGTTGAACGGCCACGGCGCATGCCAGCCGCCGAGGAACAGCGTGGTGGCCAACGCCGACACGGTCGTCATGTTCACGTATTCGGCGAGCATGAACATCGCGAACTTCAGCGACGAGTATTCGGTGTGGAAGCCACCGACCAGCTCGCCCTCGGCCTCGGGCAGGTCGAACGGCGCGCGGTTGGTCTCGCCGACCATGCTGGTGACGTAGATGAGAAACGATGGCAGCAGCAGGAACACGAACCACAGCCGGTCCTGGGCGGCGACGATGCCGGAGGTCGACATTGTGCCCGAATACAGGAACACGGCCGCAAACGACAGCGCCATCGCGATTTCGTAGGAGATCACCTGCGCGCTGGAACGCAGCCCACCCAGCAGCGGGTAGGTCGAGCCGGATGCCCAGCCCGCCAACACGATTCCGTACACGCCCACCGAGGTCACCGCGAGCACGTAGAGCACCGCCACCGGCAAGTCGGTCAACTGCAGCGGCGTGGTGTGCCCGAACACCGACACCTGCGGGCCGAAGGGGATCACCGCGAACGCCATGAAAGCCGGGATCACCGAGATGACCGGGGCCAGCAGGTAGACCGGCTTGTCGACGCCTGCCGGAATAATCCCTTCCTTGAGCCCGAGTTTGAGCCCGTCGACCAGGCTCTGCAGCAAGCCGAAGGGGCCGACGCGGTTCGGCCCGAATCGCATTTGCATGCGGCCCAGCACTTTCCGCTCGATCAGGATCGCCGCCAGCACCGTCAGCACCAGGAAGCCGAAGATCGCGACGGCCTTGCCGACCACCAACCACCAGGGATCGTGCCCGAACTCGGTCATGACACCGCCTCGACGCGCACCACCGCACCCACTGTCGTCCGCAACTTCTGGTGCACCGCTGAGGTGGCGGAGTTCATCGGCACCCAGACCACCCTGTCGGGCATCTCAGTGACGACCAGCGGCAGCGTGATCGACCCGTTCTCGTTGCTGACCCTCACCGAATCACCTTCGGATGCCCCGATTTCTGCAGCAGTTGCCGCCGACAGGCGCACCACGGGGCGGCGTGCGGTGCCGGCCAGATACGGCTCGCCGTCCTGCAGCCGCCCGGCGTCCAACAGCATTCGCCAGCTCGCCAGCACCGCCTCGCCCGCACCGGGCTGCGGCGCGTTGCCGGCGGAAACGGTCGGCGGTTGCGGCCGAGTGCCTTGCCAGAGCCCAAGCTGGGCCAGCTCGGCGTACGCCGCCGCCGGATGCGGCAGCCCGAATTCCACCCCCATCTCGTCGGCGATCATGTGCAGCACCCGCACGTCGGGGACCACGCCGGTGTGGCGCAGCGACGGCTCGAACGGACGCCGGCGCCCTTCCCAGTTGACGAATGTGCCCGCCTTCTCCACCACCGGGGCGACCGGGAACACGACGTCAGCGCGTTCGGTGACCGCGCTGTGCCGCACCTCCAGGCTGACCACGAACGGCGCAGCGTCCAGCGCCGCAGCCGCAGCGACCGGATCGGGCAGGTCGGCCAATTCCACCCCGCCGATGACCAGAGCGCCGAAAGAATCTGCGGCGCTGAGGATTCCGTGTGTATCCCGACCGGCTGCCGTGGGCAGGCTCGTCACGTTCCACGCCGAGCTGACTTCCGCCCGGGCGTCGGGATCGGCAACCGGGCGCCCGCCGGGCAGCAGCGAAAACAGTGCGCCCGCCTCCACGGCGCCGCGCTCGCCGGCGCGTCGCGGCACCCACGCCAGTCGCGCACCGGTCGCGTCGGCCAAGCGCACGACGGCGGACAGTGCGCCGGGGCAGTCCGCCAGCCGTTCGCCGGCCATGATCACTGCGCCCGGCATGCCGAGGATTTCGCCGAGCTCTCCGGTGCGCAGCGCCTCCAGCGCCGTCGCCTCACCACCGGGTGCGGCCGGCAACAGCGTGCCGTTCATCTTGGTGAGCCCGCGAGTGGCGAACGGTGCCAGCGAGTACACCTTGGTGCGGTTCTTGCGGGCCGCCTTACGCAGCCGCAGGAACACGATCGGAGATTCCTCTTCCGGCTCGAACCCGGCGAGCAGCACAATCGGCGCCGCTTCGAGGTCGGCGTACGTCACCGCCATCGGCTGCCCGGCGACGCGTGCGGTGAGAAAGTCGGCCTCCTCGGCCGAATGCGCCCGGGCCCGGAAGTCGATGTCGTTGCTGCCCAACACAAGACGCGCGAACTTGCCGTATGCGTAGGCGTCCTCCAGCGACACCCGGCCGCCCACCAGCACGCCGGCGTTGCCGTAGGCCGCCGACAATCCTTTCGCGGCCACAGTCAGCGCTTCGGACCACGACGCCGTCGCTAATGTGCCGTCCTCGCCGCGGATCAGCGGCGTGGTGATCCGATCCGGCTGGGTGGCGTAGGTGAACGCCCAGCGGCCCTTGTCGCAGTTCCACTCTTCGTTGACGTGCGGGTCGTCACCGGCCAGCCGGCGCAGCACCACACCGCGGCGGTGGTCGGTGCGCTGAGCGCAACCCGAGGTGCAGTGCTCGCAGACGCTCGGGCTGGAGACCAGGTCGAACGGGCGGGCGCGGAACCGGTAGGCAGTTCCGGTCAGCGCGCCGACCGGGCAGATCTGCACGGTGTTACCCGAGAAATACGAATCGAACGGCTCTTTCGTGTAGATGCCGACCTGCTGCAGTGCGCCGCGCTCGAGCAGCTCGATGAACGGATCGCCGGCGATCTGGTTGGAGAACCGGGTGCAGCGAGCGCACAGTACGCAGCGTTCACGGTCCAGCAGCACCTGGCTGCTGATGTTGATCGGTTTGGGGAACGTTCGCTTGACGTCCTCGAAGCGGGAGTCGGCGCGGCCGTTGGACATCGCCTGGTTCTGCAGCGGGCACTCGCCGCCCTTGTCGCACACCGGGCAGTCCAGAGGGTGGTTGATCAGCAACAGCTCCATCACCCCGCGTTGCGCCTTATCGGCGGCCTCCGAGGTGAACTGGGTGCGCACCACCATGCCGTCGGTGGCCACGGTGGTACACGACGCCATCGGTTTGCGCTGGCCCTCGACCTCCACCAAACACTGCCGGCAGGCGCCGACCGGGTCGAGGAGGGGATGGTCGCAGAACCGGGGAATCGACACGCCGATCAGCTCGGCGGCCCGAATCACCAACGTTCCCTTGGGAACTGACAACTCGACGTCGTCGATGGTCAGCGTCACCATTTCGGTTTCGGTGGCTGCACCATGGTCAGCCGTCGCCGTCATCGAGATCCCCCTCGTGCCGCGACAGTGCCGTTTCGTACCCGACTCGCCGTGCGACCCGTGCGAAAACGCACTCTCGACCCGCTGGCCGTCATACCGCTGCCCCTTCCGGCGCGACGAGCATGGAGTCGCGCGGATCGAACGGACACCCCTGCTGCTGAACGTGCGCGACGTACTCGTCACGGAAGTACTTGATCGACGAGGTGATCGGACTGGCCGCACCATCGCCCAACGCGCAGAACGACTTTCCGAAGATGGTGTCCGAAATGTCCAGCAGCTTCTCGATATCGGCCGCGGTGCCTGCTCCGGTTTCCAGCCGCTCGTAGATCTGCGCCAGCCAGTAGGTGCCCTCGCGGCACGGCGTGCACTTGCCGCAGGACTCGTGCTCGTAGAACTGTGTCCAGCGACGCACCGCGCGCACCACACAGGTGGTCTCGTCGAAGATCTGCAATGCCTTGGTGCCCAGCATCGAGCCCGCGGCGCCCACGCCCTCGTAATCCAGTGGCACGTCCAGATGCTCGGCGGTGAGGATCGGTGTCGACGAGCCGCCCGGCGTCCAGAACTTCAGCTCGTGACCGGCGCGCACACCACCCGCATAGTCGAGCAGCTCGCGCAGCGTGATGCCCAGCGGCGCCTCGTACTGGCCTGGGCGCGTCACATGCCCGGACAGTGAATACAGCGTGAAGCCAGGCGATTTGTCGCTGCCCATCGAGCGGAACCAGTCGACGCCGTTGAGGATGATCGGCGGCACACTGGCGATCGATTCGACGTTGTTGACCACGGTCGGGCACGCGTACAAGCCCGACACGGCCGGGAATGGCGGACGCAGCCGGGGCTGGCCGCGACGGCCCTCCAGCGAGTCGAGCAGTGCGGTCTCCTCACCGCAGATGTATGCGCCGGCCCCGGCGTGCACGACGATTTCCACATCGAAGCCCGAGCCCAGGATGTCGCGGCCCACATAGCCGGCCTGATATGCCTCTGCGACGGCCGCGCGCAACCGGCGCAGCGCTGGAACGACTTCGCCGCGAACGTAGATGAACGCATGCGACGCGCGGATGGCGTACGCGGCGATGACAGCACCCTCCACCAGGAAGTGCGGAGTCGTGAACATCAGCGGGATGTCCTTGCACGTCCCAGGTTCCGACTCGTCGGCATTGATCACCAGGTAGTGCGGCTTCGCGCCGGCGCCGGTCGAATCCTGCGGGATGAAGCCCCACTTCATGCCGGTGCCGAACCCGGCGCCCCCGCGGCCGCGCAGCCCGGAATCCTTGACGGTCTGCAACACTTCCTCCGGGCTCATCTTCAGCGCGGCGGCCAGTGCCTTGTACCCGTCGTTGTCGAGATACGTCTCCAGCGTCCAGGACTTGGGGTGGTCCCAGAATCGGCTCAGCACAGGGGTCAACGGTGTGCCGCCGGCCATCTCAGCTGTCCTCCCGATCGACGGCGCCGATCTCGTGTGCGACCCGCAGACCGGCCAGCGTCGCCGCGCCTGGGCCGCCCTGACCGTCGTCGGGACGGTCGTCGCTGAAACCCGCAAGGAGACGCGACGTTTCGCGGAACGTGCACAGTGGCAGACCGCGACTGGGTGTGACGGTCTCTCCGGCGCGCAGCTTGTCGACGAGTTCGATCGCGGACTCCGGCGTCTGGTTGTCGAAGAATTCCCAGTTGACCATCACGACGGGGGCGTAGTCGCAGGCCGCGTTGCATTCGATGTGCTGCAGCGTGATCTTGCCGTCGCCGGTTGTCTGGTCGTTGCCGATGTCCAAATGCTCACGCACGGCATCGAATATCGCGTCACCGCCCATGATCGCGCACAGGGTGTTGGTGCAGACTCCGACGAGGTAGTCGCCGGTCGGGTCGCGCCGGTACATCGAGTAGAACGTGGCGACGGCCGTCACCTCGGCGCCCGTCAAACCCAGTTGCCCGGCGCAGAATTCGACACCCGCGGGGGTGAGGCAGCCGTCCTCCGCCTGTACCAGATGCAGCAGCGGCAACAGCGCTGAGCGCGGCACCGGATAACGCGCGATGATCTGCGCCGCGTCGGCGGCCAACCTCTCGCGCACGTCGTCGGGGTAGTTCTCGCGGCCGCGAAGATGGCTCGGCTCTTCAGGTTTGGGGCCCAGCGATACGAACACCGTCACCTATCCACCCCGCCCATGACCGGGTCGATCGACGCCACCGCCGATATCGCGTCGGCCACCATGCCACCCTCGCACATCGCCGCGACCGCTTGCAGATTCGTGAACGACGGGTCGCGGTAGTGCACGCGATAGGGGCGGGTGCCGCCGTCGGAAACCATGTGCACCCCCAACTCGCCGCGCGGCGATTCGACCGCGACGTACACCTGGCCGGCCGGCACGCGGATGCCTTCGGTGACGATCTTGAAGTGGTGGATCAGCGCCTCCATCGAGCTACCCATGATCTTGGCGATGTGCTCGGGGGAGTTGCCCAGACCGTCGGGGCCCAGCTCGAGGTCCGCGGGCCACGCGAGCTTCTTGTCGCCGATCATCACTGGCCCTGGCTTGAGTTTGTCCAGGCACTGCTCGACGATCTTGATCGACTCGGTCATCTCCTTGACGCGGATCAAAAACCGGCCGTACGCATCACACCCGTCGTCGGTGATCACGTCGAATTCGTAGTTCTCGTAACCGCAGTAGGGGTCGGAACGACGCAGGTCGTGCGGCAGCCCGGTGGAACGCAACACCGGCCCGGTGATCCCCAGTGCGATGCACCCGGTCAGGTCGAGGTAGCCGACGCCCTGGCAGCGGGCCTTCCAGATGTAGTTCTCCTTGAGCAGATTCTCCATGTCGCGCAACCGTTTTGGCAGCAATTTGACCAGGTTGCGCAGCGCGGGCATCGCATCGTCGGGAAGGTCCGCGGCCAAGCCGCCGGGCCGGATGAATGCATGGTTCATTCGCAGGCCGGTGATCAGCTCGAACACCTTCAGTATTTCTTCGCGTTCGCGGAACCCGTAGAACATCGCCGACATCGCGCCCAGCTCCATACCGCCCGTGGCCAGCGCAACCAGATGCGACGAGATGCGGTTGAGTTCCATCAGCATCACCCGAATCACGCTGGCGCGTTCCGGGATCTCGTCCGTGATGCCGAGCAGCTTCTCCACACCCAGGCAGTACGCCGTCTCGTTGAAGAACGGCGACAAATAGTCCATCCGGGTGACGAACGTGACGCCCTGGGTCCAGTTGCGGTACTCGAGGTTCTTCTCGATGCCGGTGTGCAGATAGCCGATGCCGCAACGGGCTTCGGTGATCGTCTCGCCCTCGATCTCGAGCACCAGCCGCAACACCCCGTGAGTGGAGGGGTGCTGCGGTCCCATGTTGACCACGATCCGCTCGCCGGCAGCGGATTCCTTTGCGGCAGCGACGACTTCGTCCCAGTCTTGACCGCCGACCATGACCACGGTGTCGCTCATCAGTTGTAGGCCCTCCTCTCGTCGGGAGGGGGTATCTCGGCGCCGTGGTATTCGACGGGCACCCCGCCCAGGGGATAGTCCTTGCGCTGCGGATGCCCTTCCCAGTCGTCGGGCATCTCGATGCGGGTCAGCGACGGATGACCGTCGAAGATGATCCCGAAGAAGTCGTAGGTCTCCCGTTCGTGCCAGTCGGTGGTCGGATACACCGAAAACAGCGACGGCACGTGGGGATTCGCGTCGGGCACGGCCACTTCCACCCGGATCCTGCGGCCATGGGTGATCGACATCAGCGGATACACCGCATGCAACTCACGGCCGGCTTCCTCGGGATAGTGCACGCCGGATACCCCCAGACACATCTCGAAGCGCAGTGCGGGGTCGTCACGCAGGGTCTGCGCCACCGCCACCAGATGGTCGCGGCGCACGTGCAGCGTCAACTCGTTGCGATACACGACAACGCGCTCCACGGCCGCGGTGAAGGTCTCGTCGCCCAGCGCCTCGATCAGCGCGTCGACCACCTCGTCGAAGTAGCCACCGTAGGGCCGCGGCGAGCTGCCCGGCAGCGCCACCTCGCGCACCAGCCGCCCATACCCGGACGTGTCGCCAGTGCCTTTGATGCCGAACATGCCCCGGCGCACCTCGATGACCTCACGGTCACCCGACGTCAACGGCGGACCGTCCGAGGACGTGTGCGTCGGCGTGGTGTCGGTCATCGGCGCAGCCCGCCGATCTGCAGCATGGTGGGCGCCGGGTTGGCTGCTGCCAGTGCGGCGGCCTCTGCCTCGCGAATGGCTTCCTCGCGGTGTACGCCCAGCGGCATCTCTTGGATCTTGGCGTGCAGCTTGAGAATTGCGTGCAACAGCATCTCGGGGCGCGGCGGGCAGCCGGGGAGGTAGATGTCCACCGGCACCACGTGATCGACGCCCTGGACGATCGCGTAGTTGTTGAACATTCCGCCCGACGACGCGCACACCCCCATCGCCAGCACCCATTTCGGCTCGGCCATCTGGTCGTAGACCTGCCGCAGCACCGGGGCCATCTTCTGGCTCACCCGCCCGGCCACGATCATCAGATCCGCCTGCCGCGGTGTGGCCGAGAACCGCTCCATGCCGAATCTGGCGATGTCGAAACGCGGGCCGGCCGTGGCCATCATCTCGATCGCGCAGCACGCCAGCCCGAACGTCGCCGGCCACAACGACCCGGCTCGCACGTAGCCGGCGACCTTCTCCACCGTGGACAGCAGAATTCCGCCGGGAAGCTTTTCTTCAAGACCCACCGACGACCCCTATTCCCAAGTCAGCCCGCCGCGCCGCCACACGTAGGCGTACGCCACGAACACTGTGGCCATGAACAGCGCCATCTCCACCAACGCGAACACCCCCAGCGCGTCGAACGACACCGCCCACGGGTACAAGAACACGATCTCGATGTCGAAGATGATGAACAGCATCGCGGTCAGGTAGTACTTGATCGGGAACCGCTGACCCGGCGCGGCATTCGGGCCGCTGACCGACTTCTGAGTCGGCTCGATCCCGCACTCGTAAGCGGCCAACTTGGCCCGGTTGAAGCGGCGCGGCCCCGCCAGCACCGCAACGAAGACCGAGAACACCGCGAACGCGGCGGCGATCCCTCCCAACACCAAGATCGGGACGTAGACGTTCAACTCGCTCCCTGATGCGTCGCAGCCATGTGACGTAGCCCGATTGTGAGCCCGTCAGTGACCTCCCCCACAGCCTAAACATGCGCCAGCGGGGCCGCCGAGTAGGGGTAAGAGCGTCAGGCCCGGAGCAGTCCCACGACCGCGTCGGCCAGCTGAATGGGATCGATAGGCAGTGGCACCGCCGCCTCGGCGCGCGACCACTTGGCCAGCCAGGCGTCGTCGCGGCGTCCGGTCAGCACAACGATCGGCGGACAATTGTCGACCTCGTCTTTGAGCTGCTTGGCAATGCCCATTCCGCCAGTCGGGGTGGCTTCGCCGTCGAGAATGGCCAGGTCGATGTCGCCGTTTTCGATGTGGCGGATGACCATCGGACCGGTCGCCACGTCGACGTAGGTCAACTCCGGCAGCTCCGGGTGGATGCGCTTGCCCAGCGCAAGCTTGACCTGTTCGCGCACATTGGCGTCGTCGCTGTAGACCAAGACGCGGACGCGAGCATTCGAGTCGAGTGGCACGACGGGGATGCTAGCTTCCGGCGCTCCGGAACACCGCGTCAGCCGACAGCGTGGTGGTATCGGGCATCATGCCGAGCATGTTGCCGCTGACACCGAGCTGCGTTCGCTCGACCGTGGTGGTGGTCCTCAGCCGGACGGCGCCGTCGTCGAGGCGCTCAGCTCGCACCCGCAGCGGAAGCGCGACGGTGTTGCCGCGAATCGACAGCTCCGCGTGTACGTCGAATTGGTCGTCGCCGGCGGGGTCGACACCGCTGACGGTGACGGTGATGTCCGGGTGGTGCTCGGCGTCGAAGAAGTCGGCCGAGCGCAGGTGGTTGTCGCGTCGTTTGATTCCGGTGACGACGGACGCGGCCTTGATCGTGACCCGGCCGGAGACGTTTCCGTCGGCGTCGACGCGGCCTTCGCCGCTGAAGTCGGTGAACCTGCCGTTGACCTTGGCCAGACCCCAGAGGGTCTTGTTCGTGAACGAGAACGACGACCTGCTCTGGTCGAGCTCCCAGCTGCCGACGGCCTTTGGGCTCGTCAATAGCTCTGTGACAGTTGACATTTCGCCTCCCTACCCGGATTCGTTCAGCAGCGGCGCAAGGTCCGCCGGGTCGAAGTACTCGTCGATGCGGGTGATCAGCCCGTCGCGGCCGACCCGGAAGATGATGCCGACGCGCAGCGAGTAGGGCGCGCCGGCGCGTGTGGTGCCGTGCAGCACGTGCTGCTGCACGAAACCGCCCGGGAAGAACTGGCGGTCGAGCACGTCGTAATGCCGCTCGGCGGTGGCGGCCACGAACCAGTCGATCACCCGCACGCCGCGCTTCTTGTCGCTGCGGCTGGTGTCGCCGGCATGCCATACGGTCACGTCGTCGGACCACAGCGCCGCGACCGCGTCGACGTCGCCGGCCTCGATCGCCGAGAACAACCGGTCGGCCACCGAAGCGAGCGGGTAACCGGGGTGGGCTACCTCGAGCCGGTTGAAGACCAGGGTGCGCAGAGCGGCGACGACCTCGTCGGGCCGCTCGTCGAACTCACCGGCGCGAATCGCGTCGATGAGCTGCTGCTCGTCGACACCAGTGATTTCGTTGCCGAGTTCACGTTCGACGATCCGCACCACGTTCGCCGCGACGCGGGCGTGGAAGTTGACCGGTCCGTCGGTTGCGCGTCGTACGTCGGTGTCGAGAAAATCGGCGACCGCGGCGAGAAGCTCGGGCGCGGTCGGTCGGCCGAACGGGGTGGTCGCGCCACTGCTCATGCCGTGGCCTCCAACAAGTCGAGCAGATCCCACTCGGTTTCGCAGACCCGCCGGCCGATCGCGGCCAGCTCGACCGACCGGGTCTGCCCGGACAGGTGCCGCTCGGCCTGATATCGGCAGATGATGCCCCACGACAGCGTGGCCCGGATCAGCCACCAGCGCATCGCCACGCGGTCGACGGTAGTCCCGCCCGCCCGCTCGTAGGCGGAAAGGAACCGTTCCACGCTGCCCAGGCCGCCGGCAGCGCGGCTCTGCGGTGCTCCGAACCGCCAGGCGCGAATGCAGAACCAGGCGAGGTCTTCATAGATTTCGCCGATGTGGACCAGCTCCCAGTCGAGCACCGCTGCCAGCCCGTCGTCGTCGACGATCACGTTGCCCATGCGGAAGTCACCGTGCACCATCACCGGCGGCGAGGGCGGCGGGCGGTTGGCGGAAAGCCAGCGCAGCGTCCACTCGAAAGTGGCGGTGGTGTCGCCCATCTCGTCGAGCTGGGCCCGCCACAGCGCCATCTGGTCGTCGCGGCGCAGCTCGACGCTGGCCGGGTCGACGCGGTGGATCGCGGCCAGCGCGTGCGCGCATTGCTCCAGCAGCCGTGATCGGGCGGCGTCGTCGAGCTTTCGCAGGATTCGCGGCGCGATCGTCTCCCCGTCGATGAAGTCGCAGACCAGCGACGTCGCGTCGGCGACCAGCACGTGCGGCACCGGCGCGCCCTGCGCGGCGGCCAGCCGTTGCACCCGGGCTTCGGTGTCCATCGAGACGTGCACATGGTCCGGCGGACCGGTTCGCAGGATCAGTCGCCGGCCGTTGGCCTCGAACGCCCAGGTGGACCGGCTGGCGCCGCCGGTCAACGCGCGCAGATTGCTGACGACGACGGGCTCGCCGAGCACTGGCTCGAGGACGGCCGACAACCAGTCAGCGACCCCGTGAGTGTGCGGTTTCATACGCGACCCGCCGCCGAGTTGCAGGTACGAATTCGCACACTCGGCGTCACGAGCGCTTGCCGAACTTGAACAGCCGCTGCGCCACCCGGCGGATCTGGATTTCCTCGGATCCCTCGGTGATGCGGTAGCGGCGATGATGCCGATAGATGTGCTCGAACGGCTGGTGTCTGGTGTAGCCGACACCGCCGAACACCTGCATGGCCCGGTCGGCGGCCTCGCACACCAGCCGGTTCGCGCGGTAGTTGGCCATCGACACCTTGTCCGACACCTCGAGATGGTGATTGCGGTCCAGGTGCCAGGCCGCGTAGTACACCAGCAGCCGCACCATCTGCGCCTCGGTGGCCAACTCGACCAGGGGCCACTGCACCGCCTGGTTCACCGACAGCGGCTTGCCGAACACCATGCGTTCTTTGGCGTACTCGACGGCCCGGTCGATGCAGAAGTGCGCAGCGCCCAGACTGCTGGCGGCTTGGCGAATCCTGTTCTCGTGCAGGAAGGTCTGCGCCACCTCCAGTCCGCGGTCGACCTCGCCGAGCACCGCGTCGTCGGGGACGTGGACGTCATGCAGCTCGACCTCGCCGTGGTCGGACGGCATGTTGAACGTCCACCAGTAGTACGGCACCTCGAAGCCCGGCGCATCGCACGGCACGAGAAACGCGGTGATGCCCACCGCCTGCCCTGGTTCACCCGATGTGCGAGCGAACACCAGGTCGTGTGTCGCCCGGTGCACCCCGGTGTTGAACCGCTTGGCGCCGTTGATGACCCAGCCGTCGCCGCTGCGTTCGGCCCGGGTTTCCAGCCAGGTGGCGTCTGAGCCGTGTCCCGGTTCGGTGAGCCCGAACGCGAAGCTGCGCTCGCCGGTGATCAGCGCCTCCGACCACTGCTTGCGCTGCGTGTCGGTGCCGAACCGCTCCATCATGATCACTTGTGGGAAGTTGCCGACGATCGACGACTCGTCCTGCAGGTCGTTGTGCAGCCCAAGGCCCTTGGCCGCCAGATGTTCTCGGATGACCGCCATGTCGAGGTTGCTGCCGTCACGACCACCCAGCGACGACGGCAATCCGTAGCGCAGCCACCCGGCCTTATCGGCGCGCCGTCGCATCTCGCCGAGCAGATCCTCCCAGGCCCGCGCCGGGATGCCGCCGTTTTCCCAGTCGGTGCGGGCGTATTCGCGGCGCTGGTCGAAGTACTGCATGTGCTCACGCTCGAGCGGCTTGATTTCACGCTCGATGAACGCGTCGATCTCGTCGAGCACCCCCGGAAGATGCTCGGGCAGAGCAAAATCCACTATGTCCCCTTTCGCGCCGAGACTACGGTCGTTGACGGATCCGCCGGCCTAGAAGCCATACAGCGTCTTCTTCCAGATCGTCGACAGGGTTGCGATCGCGTCCGCGTCGCTGATCTGCCCCAGACCCGACGACGCGACGAACACCGTCGTGAAGTTCTCGAACAGCAGCGCGATCGCTGCGGCGACGTACTGCGCGTTCAACTCGCGACCGTAACCCTGTTCTTGCGCCCGCAGAACGGAGGCGGCGACGATCTCCATGCCGAAGCGGCGGAATTCGTTCTGCACGTGGGCAAACCGCTGCTGAGTAGCGGCCAGTTGGGCAACCGCGATCATGATTCCGATGTTCTGCTTGAACATGTTCCAGTAGCCGGTGACGACCGTGGTGAAGAACTCGGTGTCGTCCGGAGATTCCGGCAACGAGACGGACAATCCCGACGGCTGCACCACGTCGTGTAGAAAAGACTCCGCCAGAGCGGCCAGCAGGTCTTCCTTGTCGTCGAAATAGCGGTAGAACACCGCGGGCGACTTCCCCGCCGCCGACGTGATGTCAGCCAGCGTAGTCCCGTGAAAGCCGCGCTCCGCGAACAACTTTCGCGCTGCCTGCGCCAGGGCCTCCCGCGTCTGGCGCCCTTTCGAGCTCAGCGTCTGGACAGCCATCGTCACAGCAGCCGGTCACCGGCCCGCAACAGCGCGCTCGGCAACTCATGGCCGACCACACGTGAAGCGACGCGCGCCGCGGCGATCGCGGCCAGGAGGTCGACGTCCACGGAAATTCCGCTGTCGCGCAACAAGTACACAAGGTCCTCGGTGGCGATGTTGCCGCTGGCGCCCGGCGCGAACGGGCATCCGCCCAGCCCGCCGACCGAGGCGTCGAGACGAGTGACACCGGCTTGCACCGCCGCGTATGCGCTGGCGAGCCCCGCGCCGCGGGTGTTGTGGAAGTGCGCGCCGAGCGGAATGTCGCCGAGGACGGCACGTACGTCGGCGAACAGGTCGGCGGTGCGGCGCGGCGTGGTGGTGCCGATCGTGTCGGCCAGCGCCAGGCGGTCGACTCCGTCGTCGCATGCCTTCTCGACGATGTCGAGCACGCGGCGCGGGGGAGTGGGGCCGTCGAACGGGCAGTCCCATGCGCAGGCGACGATCACTTCCACCGACGCCCCACTGTCGTGCGCGACGGAGACGATGTCGGAGATGGCGGCGGTCGCTTCGGCGCTGAGCCGGCCGACGTTGGCACGGCTGTGCCCGTCGGACGCCGACACCACGTACTCGATCGACCGAAGCCCCGCGGCCACCGCGCGTTTCGCCCCGTTCGGACTCGCCACCAGCGCGGAGAACTCGACGCCCGCCGAGTCCCGGTACCGGTCCAATTCGGCGGCCAGCTCGGCGGCGTCGGCCAGCGCCGGCACCTTCGACGGCGATACGAACGCAGTCGCCTCGACTTCCCGCACGCCGGTGGCCACCACGGCGTCGAGCAGTTCCAGCTTGGCGCTCAACGGAATCGGCTCTTCGATCTGTAGCCCGTCGCGCAGCGACACCTCGCGAATCGTGACGTGGCTGGGTAGCTCGCTCATATCACTCCCTCGGCGTGCAGCGCTTCGAGGTCGTCGGCGGTCTTGCCGAGCAGTCCGATGTAGACGTCCTCGTTGTGCTGTCCGGGACGTGCGGGCCCGGCGTTGCGGATGGTGCCCGGTGTGTCAGACAGCACGGGGACCACACCGGGGCCGAGCACCGTCCGCTCCACCCGTTCGTCCCAATGCTCGACGATCATCCCGCGGGCACGCAGCTGAGGATCCTCGACAACCTCGGCCACCGTGTTGATCGGCCCGCTGATCACTCCTGCATCTGACAGCGTCGAGATGATGTCGTCGGGCTGACGCTCGGCGGCCCATGCGGCGATGATCTTGTCCAGCTCGTCCTGATTGCGGCCACGCGCAACGTGATCGGCGAACCGGTCGTCGGTAGCCAGCTCCGGTCGGCCCATCGCTGCGCACAGCCGCCGGAACACGGTGTCCTGATTGGCTGCGATCACCACCCAGCTGCCGTCGGCCGTGCGGTAGATGTTCGACGGGGCGATGCCCTCCAACCGGGTGCCCGAAGGTCCGCGCACTATCCCACCGACGTCGTAGTCGGGAATGGTGGATTCCTGTATCGCCAAACAGGATTCGGTCAGCGCCGCGTCGACGACCTGTCCCTCACCGGTGACGGTTCGCCGGTACAGCGCCGCGAGGGCGCCTTGCACGGCGAACATGCCGGCCAAGCTGTCACCCAACGACAGCGCGAGCCGCGGCGGCGGGCCGCCGGGGAATCCGTTCATGTACCGCAGCCCGCTCACCGCCTCGGCGACCGACGCGTACCCGGCCTTGTGCGCCTCGGGCCCGGTCTGGCCGTAGCCGGAGACGCGCACCAGGATGATGCCTCGGTTGCGTTCGCGCAGAGCCTCATAGCCGAGCTCCCACTTCTCCAATGTGCCGGGGCGAAAGTTCTCGACGACGATGTCGGAGCGCTCGACGAGGTCGAGGAAGAGCTCCCGGCCGGCGGCGCCACGCAGGTTCAGCGTCACCGCCTTCTTGTTGCGCGCGTGCACCGTCCAGAAGAAGTGGTGCCCGTTCAACTCGGCCTGCCCCCACGTACGCAGCGGATCGGGCTGGCCCGGCGGCTCGATCTTGATCACCTCGGCGCCGAGGTCGCCAAGCAGCCGGCCGGCGAACGGGCCCGAGATCAGCGTGCCGACCTCGACCACCCGAATGCCGTCGAGCGGACCGGCGACGCTCATGCCACCTCCAGCGAGAAGCCGTGCCGAGTAAGCCAATCAGTGCAAATGCCGACGGCCTTGCGCAGCGTGTCCCGTTGGTCGGGCCCCGCGTAGTAGTGGTTGGCACCGGGAATCTCGTGCATTTCCTTATCCGGGTGGCCGATGGCTTCGAAGAGCCGGTGGGTGTGGCTGGGTGTGCAGGCATCGTCGGCGAGGTTGCCGATCACCAATGTCGGAACGGCAATGTCCGGCCCGCATTTGACGGCGTCACCGTTCGCGTCGTCATAGCTCCATTGCGACAGCCAGCTGCGCAGCGTGCAGAACCGTGCCAGCCCGACGGGGGAGTTGTTGACCCACTGCGGATCACCCAGATAACAGGTGCCTGGCGTGCGCTCGTTCGGGTCCACCGTCGGGTCCAGCCAGCGTGGGTCGGCCATGGTGCCGTGGACGACGAACGCGAACTCGTCGTCGGGCCGACCTGATGCCTTCAGCTCGGCCAGTTTCCCCTTGACCCACTTCGTGATTCGGCGATTGCGGTCGATCTGCGCCTGCCGGTACCGGGCGAGGAACTCCTGGGTGTAGGGCGGCTGATTTGGGTTGTCGGGGTGGTACAGGTCCAGTTCGGGATCGCGTTCGGTGGGGTCGGACTCGTCGAGGATCGACGCGTCGAGCCATTCGGTCAGCGTGCCGTGGCGGCTGACGTGCGCGGCCAACAACATCAACCCGTCGGCGGGAATCAACCCGAGCTTGGTCAGGTCGGGCCCGTCGCCCGAGGGGCTGGCCGTCACCGTCGGGTGCTGAGCTTGCTGCTGATAGAACACCGACAACGAGCCGCCGCCGCTCCAGCCCGCAAGGACCACCTTCGAGTAGCCGAGCCGGTTCTTGGCATCCTTGACGGCTTCGCCGAGATCCTGGACCACCTTCTCCATCAGCAGCGCGGAGTCGGTGCCCCGGAACCGGCTGTTGCAGTAGATGACGTGATGGCCCGCGCGGGCGAGCGCGTTGATCATCGGCAGGTAGGCGCCCCCGCCGATCGGATGCATGAAGACGAGCACGGTATCGGACTGCTTGGTCTTCGGCCGCAGCAGGTAGCTTTCCAGCACCACGAGCTCGGCGACGCCGCCGTAGACGTCGCGCACCCCCGAATCATTGTGATACGCAACGAGATACGGGATGCGGTCGTAGTCGTGCTTGACGGACGTGGTCACGAGTGCTGCCCGAGGTCGTGTGCGAGCACCTCGTCGGATGGCGTGAGACGCCGGCGGGTGTCGATCGCGATGACCTGCCAGTCGACGCGGTCGAAGTCGTCGAATTTGCGCCGGGCCCGCTCTCGCGCCTTCTCCGGTGCGCCGTGGTGGACGCCCTGCGGCGCGTGCGATATCAGGCCAGGCGGCATCGGGATGCCGTACAGCGCACCGCCGTGGAAGAACGCGATTTCGTCGTAGTCGACGTTGCGGTGATACCACGGCGTGCGCTCGGTGCCCGGCACGCTTTCGGCCGGCTTGGGCAGGAAGTTCATCACGTAGACGCCGGTGGCTTGCATGAACAGGTGCACGGTCGGCGGCAGGTGCACGCTGTCGGAGGTGACGACGTTGTAGTCGGCGATGTTGAACGTGAACGGAAAGTTGTCACCGCGCCACCCGACGACATCGAGCGGATTGTGTTGATAATAAAGCAAAGTCGGGCCGCCATCGTGCACGAGCCGGACTTCGTACTGGTCGCGGCCATCATCGTCGAGCGGTGCCGGGTCGGGGATGGTGACCTGTGACGGGTCGAACGGGAAGTGCCGGCCGAGGTAACCGGGCGACGGCACCCGGAACTCGTCGGTGGCCTCGATCATCAGCAGTGTCGTCTCAGCGTCGGGCACCTGACGCCACGTCGTCGCCTTCGGAAGATAGATCCAGTCGCCCTCGCGGTAGGGCATCGGGCCGAACTCTGTCTCCAGCAGCCCGGAGCCGCGGTGCACGAACGACAGAAGGTCGCCGTCGATGTGGCGGACGAAGTACGGCATCTCCTCGGTGCGACGGCTCAACGACACCCGGCAATCGGGGTTGGAGAACAGCAGCAGCGGGCCGCCGGCGGCATCAGTCGCGTCGCTGGGCTTGAGCTCTGTCGAAAGCACGTCGACCGGCCGCAACGGACCCACGCTGCGGTACGCGGTGGGGTCGTGCCGTCGGTACATGTTCGCGGTGCGGCCGGTGAACCCGCCGCGGCCCAGCTCGTCGTCCTTGAGCCCGTCGAGGTCTGCGTGCAGGCGCCGTGGCGTGGTGCCTTTGCGCAGGTGGACGAACGACTCCATCGTCGGCTCCCTCGGATCGCCGGGACCAAAACTAAAAGTGACTTTACTTTTCGTTACCGCCCGCCACAAGGTCTCGACGCATTCCGGGCGGCGTGTCGCGAAGCGCAGTGCACTGTCGGCACAGGACGGGCCATGGGAAGGTAGTCAGCAATGCAGAACTACCAGTTCATCTCTTACGAGCAGTTCGGCCGCAACTTCTTCGAAGTTGCCGTCACCGAAGAGCGCGTGGCGGCCGCCTTCGCCGCGATCGCCGGCGACCAGTTCGAGATGGGCCCGATGCGTCAGGGTCCGGGCGGGCTCGCCAAGGTCACCGCCAAGGTGACGATCAAGCAGCCCAAGGCGTACCGGGTCCTCGGCGAGACAATCACGTTCGACATCCGCATCCCGCTGGCGATCGACATGGTGATCGACCTGCGATTGGACAAGCCCAGATTCAACGTCGCCGGCGAGATCAAGTTGAGGGCCGAGGCGCGCGCGGCTGAACCGCTGCTGCTTTTCATCGACGTGGCGAAACCGCGGCCGTCCGACATCGTGGTGGATGTGGCGTCGACGTCGTTGCGCGCGGAACTACTGCGGATCGTGGCCGGGGTGGATGCCGAGATCAAGCGCTTCATCGCTCAGTATGTCCGCGACGAAATCGACAGTCCGGCGTCGGAGAAGGCCCAGGTGATCGACGTGGCCCAGCGCCTCGACGAGGCCTGGACCGGCATCTGAGGGCTGCTAGCGGGCGCGGCGAGCCAGCCGCTCGGTGTCTAGGATCAGCACGCTCTTGCCGTCCCAGCGAATCCAGCCGCGGTGCCCGAAGTCAGACAGCGCCTTGTTCACCGTTTCCCGCGAGGCACCGACGAGCTGGGCGATCTCCTCCTGGGTGAGATCGTGTTTGACGCGCAGGCCGCCGGGTTCCGAGGTGCCGAACTTCTGAGCCATCTTCAGCAGCTCTTTCGCGACGCGGCCGGGCACGTCGGTGAAGATCAGATCGGTCAGGTGATCGTTGGTGCGGCGCAGCCGCCGGGCGAGCACCTGCAACAGCCGTTCGGTGATTTCCGGCCGGTTGGCGATCCAGGCGGTCAGCGCGGCGCGGTCCATCGCCGCCAGGCACACCGTCGTGATCGCGGTCGCCGTCGCCGTGCGCGGCCCCGGATCGAATGCCGACAGCACGCCGAACATGTCTGACGGCCCCATGATCGTCAGCAACTTCTCGCGGCCGTCCGGTGAGCGCCGGCCGATCTTCACTTTGCCCGTGATGACGATGTACAGCCGATCGCCGGGATCGCCCGCCGCGTAGATGGTGTGCCCTCGCGGGAACTCCACCAGCTGCAGTTGCCGCATCAAATCGGCCGCCGCCTCCGGCGACACTCCTTGCAAGATGCCGGAGCGTGCCAACACCGCCTCGGCGAGCCCGCCGTCGCGGCCGAGACCTGACGAATGTTCGGTCATGTCCCTTGGATGATTACCCGACATGTCACGGCGGCGAGGGAAAACCCTGAGAACTGGTAGGCAGCCGTGCCGTTCACCGAGGTGTGTCTGCGACGTGACCTCGCCGCGACAGCAGCAGAGCACGCTCGTCTTCATGACGGCGCTCGAGGCGGTGTGCGCGTTGGTCGCCGCGGCGTCGATCGGTTACTACCTCGGCGGGTCGACGAGATCGGCAAAGAGGAGACGCAGACGGCGCGCCGCGCTGTGCGGGATCGCGCTGAGCGTGACGACCCTGATTGTGGCCAGACGCATTCGGCGCCGACTTCGGCGATCAATCCCCGCGATTTCCGGGTATCTACCGAAGATCAGCTTCCCGGCCATGCGAGAGATTGGACGTCAACATGAGGGCAGTCGTGCTGAATCGTCGTTTCAGCGCTACCGTCGGGGCCGCCGCGATGATCGCGCTGGCCGTCGTCGGGTCTGCGTGTAGCAGCGATTCGGGTAACGGGCCTGCGACCACCACCGGCGGGCCGACCACTACGTCGGACAGTGTCCGCAGCTCGGTCTCGGCGACTCTGAGCTCGTGGATCAGTTCGGCCAGTTCGGTGATCAGCTCGCAGGTTCACGACTCGCCGACACCGTCGCCGTAGTCCTACTTCAGCTCAGCGGACGACAGCCCGAGTAGCCGACGGGCGACTACCAGCTGCTGGATCTGCTGGGTGCCCTCGAAGATGTCGAGGATCTTCGAATCGCGGGCCCACTTCTCCAACAGCGTCTGCTCGGAATAGCCTGTGGTGCCGGCCAATTCGACGGCCTTGAGCGTGATGTCGCTGGCCACGCGTGCTGCCTTGGCCTTGCCCATCGAGGCCTCCTTGCTGTTCGGGATGTCGTTGTCGGCCTGCCACGCCGAACGCACCGTCAACAGATAGCCCGCCTCCCAGTCGGCCTCCATCCGCAAAAACTCTGCGGCAGGAGCACTTTGAGCATGTGCCGGCTTGTCGTAGGAGATCTCGATGCCGGCGTCGGTGAGGATGCGGCGCAGCTCTTCCAGTGCGGCGCGGCCGATGCCGACGGCCATCGCGGCGACCACAGGGCGCGTGTTGTCGAACGTCTCCATCACCCCGGCGAACGCCTTCTCGACGTCGATCTCGGGGCTGCCGAGCAAGTTTTCCTTGGGGATGCGGACGTTGTCGAACCGGATCACCGCGGTGTCGGAGGCCTTGATGCCCAGCTTGTCCTCGAGCCGCTCGACCGTGACGCCGGGATGGTCGCGGGGCACGATGAACGACTTGATCGCGGCGCGGCCTTTGGACTTGTCCAGCGTGGCCCACACCACGATGTGGGTGGCGCGCGAACCTGCGGTGACGAAGATCTTCTCGCCGTTGATGACGTACTCGTCGCCGTCGAGGGTGGCCGTGGTGGACACCGCGGCGGAGTCCGAGCCGAAGCCCGGCTCGGTGATCGCCATCGCCGCCCACACGCCCTTGCCGAGGCGTTCGAGCTGCTCCTTGGTTGCCACGCTGTTGATGGCTGCGTTGCCCAGGCCCTGCCGCGGCACCGACAGCATCAAAGCCACATCGCCCCAACTGATTTCCATGACGTTGAGCACGGCCGACATGTTTGCGCCGTTGTGATTCTCGTTCTTGGCCTCGTCGGCGTCCCGGAATGCTTCTGCTCCGGCGAACGCGAACGTCTTTGCCTCAGAGATGCCTTCGAAGAGGTTGGCCAGGGTGTCGAGCTCGACGGGGTATTCGTGTTCGCGAAGGTCCCACTTGCGCGAGATCGGCCGCAGCATCTCGGCGGCACCCTGGTGGGCCTTGTCCACCACCGCTTGCAGCTTGCGGGGCAGTTCCAAATTGATTGCCATGACTGGGTTTTCCGTTCGCTCAGATTAGTACGACGCCCTCGGCGACCCCGATTGCGCGGAGGTCGCGGTACCAGCGTTCGACGGGGTGTTCCTTGGTGTAGCCGTGGCCGCCCAGCAGTTGCACGCCGTCGAGCCCGATCTGCATGCCCTTGTCGGTGCCGAGCCGTTTCGCGAGTGCGGCTTCGCGGATGAACGGCAGGCCCTGTTCCGCGCGCGATGCGCCGCGCCACGTGATCAGGCGAAGGCCGTCGAGCTCGATCGCGATGTTGGCGCACATGAACGCGACGGATTGGCGGTGAGCGATCGGTTCCCCGAACGCGTGGCGCTCTTTGACGTAGGGCACGACGTAGTCGAGCACCGCATGCGCAGTGCCGACGGCCAGCGCCGCCCAGCCCAGGCGGGACAACGCGACGGCTTCGGAGTAGTCGGCGTCGGTGGCTTCGTCCTCACCGAGCCGTGCGCTCAACGGTACCGAGACATTGTCGAGCTCGACCTGGCCCAGGGCTGCCGGCCGCAGGCCCATGCTGCGGTCCGCCTTGACGGTGAGCCCCTGCGATGACGACTCGACGATGAAAAGCGCTGGCCTGCCGTGCAATTGGGCGCCGACGATGAACAGCTCCGCGTCTGCGGCAGCCGGCACAAGCGATTTGACGCCGTGCAGCCGGTAGCCGCTGGGCGTGCGAACCGCGGTGGTCTTCAGCGCCGTCGGATCGAACAACGGCTGCGGTTCGGCGATTGCCACGCATGACTGCGGCACGTTTTCTCCGGCGAATTCTTTGAGGTAGGTGGCCTGCTGGTCGGCGCTGCCCCAGTTGGTCAGCGCGGCCGCAACACCACCCGGCGCCAGGATCGGCAGGGCCAGTCCCATGTCGCCGTACGCCAGCGCCTCCGCCACAAGGGCATTGGTCACCGTCGAACGGTGTGCCGCGATGCCGTCGAAGTCCTCGGGGATGTTGATGGCCGTGATGCCCAATTCGGCTGCGCGGCTGATCAGGTCCGGCGGGTAGGTGGCCGCGTCGTCGGCCTCCCGCGCGGCGGGCCGAAGCACCTCCTCGGCGAATTCGCTGACCGTGCTGACGATCATCTTCTGGTCGTCGTCGGGCGTCAGGTCGAAGTAGTCTTTGCCGCTGGACTTCAACCGCGTAGGGCCGCTGCGCAGACCTTGCACCCGTTTGAACTGCCGGGTGCTGGCACCGGCCACCGAGAACGCCTGCTTGATGCCGTAGCGCAGCGCCCGGTTGACCGGGTCGCGCAGGTGGTAGCGGTCGAGGAACTCCTGCCCGACGATTGGCGTGACCAACGCGAGCCCGATGTCGGTCGGAGTGCGCTTGTGCCGTTGCAGGCCGACCGCGCTCTCGCGGCCGGGAACGGAATTGCGGCGCTTCTCGCGGCGCGACGATGTCCGCTTGGACGGTAGGAAATTGGTCATGTCATCAGCCTCAATCGATGGATGGCGATGCGATAACGGTATCTTACTCCGGAGTAAGATAGCGATAACCTGTTAACTAATTCACATTCGGCGAACACTTGTTCACGCTCGTCGGCACTAGCCGGATGACAGCTGAGCCAGCACGGTGTCGTGCAGCTTGCCGTTCGTCGCAACAGCACTTCCACCGTGCGGACCCGCAACCCCGTCGAGATTGGTGAATGTCCCGCCAGCCTCGCGGATGAGGATGTCGAGTGGGGCCAAATCCCACAGAGAGACTTCGGGTTCGGCCGCGATGTCGACCGCGCCTTCGGCCAACAAACAGTACGAAAAGAAATCACCGAACGCGCGCACGCGCCACACTGCGTCGGTCAGCGCAAGAAAGCGCTCGCGGCGCGCCGCCCACCCCGACAAGCTGGAGAACGACAGACTGGCAGCCGAAATCTCACCCACGGCCGACACCGCGAGCCGCCGAGGCGTGCCGCCTGCCACCGCGGCGAAGGCGCCGCGACCCGCAGAAGCCCACCACCGCCGCTGCAGCGCGGGAGCGCTGACCACGCCGACCGCTGGCACGCCGTCGTCAAGCAATGCGATCAACGTCGCCCACACCGGGACGCCCCGAACGAAGTTCTTGGTCCCGTCGATGGGATCGATCACCCACTGACGACCGACGAATTCTGTTGCGCCACCGAATTCTTCGCCAATGACAGCATCCTCGCGACGTTGCGTCGCAAGCGTCTGACGCATCGCCTCTTCCACGTTCCGATCGGCATCGGTGACCGGCGTCAGATCAGGTTTTGTCTCGACGCGCAGGTCGAGCGCACCGAACCGCGGCGTGGTCAGCGCGTCTGCTTCGTCGGCCAAGCGCAGCGCCAGCTCGAGGTCGTCCGACCGATCGCCCATGGCAGCAGTCCTACCATGAGGGCGTGTGGGAGATCTTCTGGATAATCGTGGTCCTCGGCGCGCTCGCGTTGTTGGCGGCGCCGTGGCTGCGCCGACTCAGACAGCCCGCCGACGCGGTGGATGGCACTTTGCTGATCACTGGCGTCAGCCCGCGGCCAGATGCGACGGGGGAGCAGTTCGTCACCGTCACCGGCGTGATCAACGGTCCCACAGTCAACGAGCATGTGGTGTATCAGCGTTACGCCGTCGACGTCGGCAGCTGGCCACGCGTGGGTGAACTCATCCCGGTGCTGTATTCGCCAAGAAATCCGGACAATTGGCGGGTCGCGCCGGGTGCCTGAATTTACTGCTGCGGCACCTGAATAGGGATCGGAACCGGCAGGAACGGCACATTCAGATACGTCGTCGTCATCGGATTGGTTGTCGTTGTCGTCGTGGTCGGTTCCGTCGTTGTCGTCGTCGGGGCGGCAGTCGTCGTGGTGGTCGTGGTGGTGGTGGTGGTCGTCGTGGTCGTCGTGGTGGTGGTCGTTGTTGTGGTTGGTGTGGTGGTGGCCACCGCCGTTGTGGCGGGTGGGGGCAGCACAGCGGTGACGGTCGGCGCCGGTGGCTCAGCCGGCGCCGGAGGGCCGGCGTTGACGATCGCGCTGGTGGCAGCCTCCGACGACGGCATGGGCGCAGGGGGGCTGGTCGGCGATGACGTCACCGCGGTCGGCGGACGGGGCTTGTCCTCGTGCGATGTCAGGCTGTATGCCAGCCCGCCGAGGGCGACCAACAGCACCGCGGCCGCCAGACCGACACCAGCCATCGGTCGGCGATACCAGCGAGGCGATCGTTCGAGAGGCCCTTCGGCGGGGAGGAACTCCACCGGTGGCCGCGCCTCGTCGAAGTCCCACGCCGGGTAATCGGCACCGGTGAAGGGCACCGGGTCTGGCGCGGCCGCATCGTCTTCTGACCACGCCAATGCCCGAAACGTCGCCGATCCGGCCTGCTCAGGCGGCGAAGGCGCCCATGCCGCCACAGTGGCCTCGTCTGTCGGCAGTCGCGCGCTCATCAACGCCGCCCCGGCGGCCGCGTTGAGCTCCGCGCGCGGCGTCGTCACCACTGGCCTGCGTAAGTCTTCAGAGAGGCGCAGGGTGATCGCCGGAATGCCGGCCCCGCCTCCGACCGTCGCGACCGCGGCAAGCCGTTGGGGGCCAATTCCGTTGCGCCGCAAGACCTCATGCAGTGCTGTGATAACCCCTGTCAGTGGCTGGGCGATCTGACCCTCGAGTTCAGCGCGGGTGAGCCGAATCTTGCTGCGGTGCCGCGGAAGTTCAACGCTCACCTCGGTCACCGAGTCGGCCGACAAGCGTTCTTTGGCCTGACGGCAGTTCTCACGCAGCAGCCGCAGAGGGCCGACGGCCGCGGTGGCCGCGGGATCGATTCCCTGGGTGCCCGCAATCCCCGTCAGAATGTGCGTCAGCAGCAGCTGGTCGATCTGGTCGCCGGAGAAGTCGGTGTATCGCAGCGTCTCGTCCACCGCCCCGAAGCCCGAGCCCGCGTCGGCGAGCGTGATGCTCGTCCCGCCCGCACCGAAGTCGAGCAGCGCAACCACTCCGTCGGTGGGCAGGCCGGGATCCACGGCCAACGCAGTCAGCGCGGCGGTGGCATCTGAAACAACCAGTGGCGCAAGGCCATTCGGGTTCAGCTCGCTTACGTCCGGGATCGCAGACCGCAGGGCAGACACTGCGGCGTTGCCCCACCATGCGGGCCGGGCGATCGTGACGGCGGTGGGACGTGCGCCGCCGGCTCGCACCATCGCCGCGAGCGCCTCGACTGTCAGCCGATCGGCACGGTGCGCTGTCCCGTCGGCCGCGACGAGCGGCACCGGGTCGCCGACCCGCTCCACAAATCCGGTGATCGACACTCCGCCTGACAACGTCAGTGCGGCAGGACGTAGCACAGGTGGGTTTCCGACGCGCGCCGCGACAAGGCTGGCCGTCCCGATCGACAACCCCAGGGGGTCGCTCATAGGGCATCCACCGTAGCGTCCGACGGGCCGCGTTCTCCAGTCGACACCCCGGCGCGAAACCTCAAGGGCTGATGGGAGTTTGCTGTGACAGCAGGTCAGGCCGCTGAGTCAGCCGCCGACCGGCGCACGGTGATGTCACCTGAGCCGCTGCGCACCTGCACCTCGAGTGTCTGGTCACCGGCGGCGGGCCCGTCGGACAACTGCATCTCGTTGGTGACGACGCCTGAACCGGTCGCGATGTTCAGGTGCGCCGCGGTGCCCGGCGTTACCGCGACCTCGACGTCGCCGCTGGCGGTGTGCGCGAAGATCTTGCCGCGCACCGCTGCGGTGACGCGGACCGATCCCGACGCTGTCTGCGCCTTGACGTTGCCCTCCAGCCGCCCGATGGTCAGTTTTCCGCTGGCGGCGTGGAATTTCAGATCGCCGACGCACGCGCCGATCGCTGCGTTCCCCGACGCGGTCGCTATCGCCCCGCCATGCGCAGTGTCGACGGTGACATCCCCGGATGCGCCGTCCGCCTTGAGCTTTCCGTGCACCACCGCTATTCGCACGTTGCCGCTGGCAGTCGCGAACCGGCAGTCGCCGTACTCGCCGTCGGCCTGGACATCCGCGGAGGACACCGCAATGTCGAGTCGCGACCGCGACGGCAATTCGACGTCGATGTCGACTGCTCCGGTGCGCGCACCGAACAAGCCCCATCGACCGACCGACACGGTGAGCGTGCCGTGGGAGAAGTCGACGCGAGTGCGTTCGGCAGCCCGGACGTCGGCGAGGCGCGCCGCGTCGCTCGGCCGCACCTCGACGACGGTGTCTGCGCGCTCGGTCGCTACCAGTCGAACGGCGCCGGCGGCCGTCTCGACGCGAGCGGTGATCGGTTCGGGTGTGTCATATGTCGGCATCTGTTGTCTCCCTTGGTGTTTCATCGCACCCAGCCGGTGACGACCCGGCCGGCGTACTTTGTGGACCGCTTTCCGCCGGCAGCGGCAGTCGCTGCGCGCACGAGCCAGGCGTTCAGTGAGATCCCGTCGCGACGGGCAGCCGCCTCGATGGTCGACCGCAGGCTCTCCGGAAGCCGCAGCGTCACCCGCCAAGTGCCGCCGTCATCGGCGCCGACGGGTTCGGTGTCCGGTGGGCCATCGACCGGTTCCTCGACGTCTCCGGTGAGGACGAATTCGGGGTCGCGGCCACGCAGCCGCACCTCGACGGCGCGGGGTGCGAGCTCACGCGTGATCTCGGCGGCTGCACCGGACAGTGCGTCCAAAAGCGCGAGCCTCAGCGCCGATTCCAGGGGCGCGGTGAGCCGGTCGGCTAACGCCACAGCTTCCTCGCCGCCGGCTTCGGCGGCGAGGAGCAATTCGTGCCGGACCGCATCGACATACGGTTGCAAGTCCATGGTGTCATGGTGACACCATTACGACACCATGGCAAGACACCACCGAGTTATCCATGTCCGATGCGCAGCAATTCGTCGAGGCTGGCCAGCTTCACTCGCGGCCGGCCATGCGGTTCGCCGGTGGTGCGTTCGTGGCGGTCGATCAGCTGCCAGTGCTCGTCGGTGACCAGCTTCGGCTGCCGCGACAGCAGCCACTCCAGAAGTTCGTCGGAGTAGTTGTCGTCGTGTGACGGTTCGGCCAAGTCGGCCACCAACGTGTCCACAGTGTGCTGCGAGTCGCTCTTGTTGCTACCGATCACTCCGGACGGCCCGCGCTTGATCCAGCCGACGACGTACTCGTTGCGGCTGCCCTCGATGCGCCCGTCGGTGTGGGGGATTGTGCCGGTCCGGTCGTCGAACGGCAGACCCGGCGTCGGCACGCCGCGGTATCCGACCGCGCGCACCACCAGTTGTGCAGGCAGCACTTCGCGTTCGCCGGTGTCGCGGGCCACTACGCGGCCGGTCTCGTCGGTGACCAGCTCGTTGCGGCCCACCACCACTTCCTCGACCCGGCCGTCGCCGCGAATCTCGATCGGAGAAGTGCGGAACCGGAACACGATCCGTCGGTTGCCCGGCGTGGGCCGACTCTCGGCGAACTTGCGCAACACCTTGATGTTGTTCTTGACCGTCTTGCCGGCTGCCTCGGCTTCTTCGTCGGTGATGTCGGTGACGTCGGTGGCCGGGTCGACCAGCACGTCGACTCCTTCCAAGCCCTTGAGCTCGCCGAGTTCGCGCAACTCCAAGGTCGTGAAGGTGGCCTGCAGCGGGCCCCGACGCCCGATGATCACCACTTCCTCTACCCCGCGCGGGTCGAGCAGCTTCAGCGCGTGGTCGGCGATGTCAGTGGTGCGTAGCTCGTCGGGGTCGGTGACCAGAATGCGTGCGACGTCAAGCGCGACGTTGCCGTTGCCGACGACGACGGCCCGCTCGCCCGTCAGATCCAGGGGCATCTTCTCGTAGTGCGGATGAGCGTTGTACCAGCCGACCAGCTCGGTGGCCGCGACACTTCCCGGCAGATCTTCGCCGGGGATCCGCAGCGGCTTGTCGGCCTGCGCGCCGACGGCATAGATGACCGCGTCGTAGCGCTGCGCCAGTTCAGCGGCCTGGACATGCTC
This sequence comes from Mycobacterium sp. NGS35, assembly GCF_059812855.1. Classification (NCBI taxonomy): domain Bacteria; kingdom Bacillati; phylum Actinomycetota; class Actinomycetes; order Mycobacteriales; family Mycobacteriaceae; genus Mycobacterium; species Mycobacterium sp. NGS35. The sequence continues at coordinate 41,449 of NZ_JCALDL010000001.1, read as the reverse complement.
GCCGACCGCGATGTTGCCGAAGAATCGGAACCGCGGGTGCGCCGCGGTCTTTTCGAACTGGGCGCTGATCGACTTGATCTTCGGATGGTCGGGCGCCACCCCCGAGCGCACCAGCCCCCACGGCGTCGGCAACATCTCGAGCATGTCGACGTGGACGTGTACCGGCTCGGGGGCGTCGGCCAGTTTCAGCAGCGACGCCGCCGCAAAGTACCCAGACGGCCCCGAGCCGACGATCGCGACATAGTAAGGACGCATCCTGGAGCCTCCCCGGTTGTCGGCCGCGCGATACGGGCTGTCGCGTGTGGCCGAGTTACGGCTCGATGCTAAACGGGGACCGGCCGGTAACGTAGGCACCCGTGGATCCTGACCGTCAAGCCGACATCGCGGCCTTGGACTCGACGCTGACCAGCGTCGAGCGGGTGCTCGACCTCGACGGTCTGCGGGCACGCATCGAGAAGCTGGAACACGAGGCCGCAGATCCCCATCTGTGGAACGACCAGGCTCGGGCCCAGCAGGTCACCAGTGAGCTGTCGCACGCTCAGGGCGAGTTGCGCCGCGTAGAGGACCTTCGCCGCCGGCTCGACGACTTGCCGGTGCTCTACGAACTGGCCGCCGAAGAGGGTGGCAGCGACGAACTCGCGGAGGCAGATGCCGAGCTGAAGTCCCTGCGCGAGGACATCGAGGCGATGGAAGTCCGCACACTGCTGTCCGGCGAGTACGACGAGCGCGAAGCGCTGGTGACCATCCGCTCCGGTGCGGGCGGCGTCGACGCCGCCGACTGGGCCGAGATGCTGATGCGGATGTACATCCGCTGGGCCGAGAAACACAAGTACCCGGTGGAGATCTTCGACACCTCATACGCCGAAGAAGCCGGCATCAAGAGCACCACGTTCGCGGTGCACGCGCCGTTCGCATACGGCACGTTGTCGGTGGAGCAAGGCACGCACCGGCTGGTGCGAATCAGCCCGTTCGACAACCAAAGTCGCCGTCAGACCTCGTTCGCGGAAGTCGAAGTGCTGCCTGTGGTGGAGACCACAGATCACATCGAGATTCCGGAAAGCGATGTGCGCGTTGACGTGTACCGATCCAGCGGTCCGGGCGGCCAATCGGTCAACACCACCGACTCGGCGGTTCGACTTACGCACATTCCGACCGGTATCGTGGTCACCTGCCAGAACGAGAAGTCGCAATTGCAGAACAAGGTTTCGGCGATGCGCGTGCTTCAGGCAAAGCTGTTGGAACGCAAGCGGTTAGAAGAACGAGCCGAGCTGGATGCGTTGAAGGGCGACGGCGGCAGTTCGTGGGGTAACCAGATGCGCTCCTACGTGCTGCACCCGTACCAGATGGTCAAGGACCTGCGCACCGACTACGAGGTCGGCAATCCGGCTGCGGTATTAGACGGAGACATCGACGGGTTCCTCGAAGCGGGAATCCGGTGGCGCAACAGAAAAGATGACGACTAACACATACCTGGCCTTTCCCCTCGCCGAGCGGTGGAGTGGCTTCTGGCACGGCCAGCTGGGTGAGTGGATCTTGACAAAGGGTCTGCACATCCTGCTGCTGTTGATCGGGTCGCTGCTGGTGGCCCGGTTCATCAACTGGGCCGCCAAGCTGATCACCAGTCGACTCGACGAGGGTTTCCGCGAAAGCGACGCGCTGGTGCGATCGGAGGCCACCAAGCACCGCCAGGCCGTCGCATCGGTGATCTCGTGGGTGTCGATCGCGATCCTCTACGTCATGGTGGCCGTCGAGATCACCGACATCCTGGCGGTACCGATCGGTTCGCTGGTGGCGCCGGCGGCCGTGCTGGGTGCCGCGCTCGGCTTCGGCGCGCAGCGCCTGGTGCAAGACCTGCTCAGCGGCTTTTTCATCATCACCGAGCGCCAGTACGGGTTCGGCGATCTGGTAGCGCTGACGGTGTCGGGCATCGCCGCCGAAGCGCGCGGCACAGTCGAAGACGTCACGTTGCGGGTGACCAAGCTGCGGTCAAGCGATGGCGAGGTGTACACGATCCCCAACGGGCAGATCGTCAAATCGGTGAACCTTTCGAAGGACTGGGCGCGCGCCGTCGTCGACATCCCCGTGCCGGTGACCGCCGACCTCAACGCCGTGAACGATGTCTTGCATGACGTCTGCAACGCGGCGACGGAAGACCCCCAGCTCAAAGACTTGCTCTTGGACGCGCCGTCGCTGATGGGGGTCGAGAGCATCCAGGTGGAAAACGTGATTTTGCGCATGGTCGCGCGCACGCTGCCCGGCAAGCAATTCGAGGTCGGCCGACGGCTGCGGGTTCTTGTGGTCCGCGCGCTGGGGCGGGCGGGCATCGTCTCGCCCACTGAGTCGACGCCGATGGTCGGCGCGATTCCGGCCCCGGCCACCTCGACCAGCGCCCAAGAGGCACAGCTGCCGGAGTCTCGGTGAGCCCGCAATGACCAAGGACAACAAGAGCTGGCCCGCGTATGTCTTCGGCGGTCGTCTGCGCACGTCGACGCTGGCGCTGATTGTGGCCTTCCTGCTGATCTGGTGGCTCTACGAGGCCAACCAGCCGGAGCCGCAGCCGCAGCAGGCCCCGGCCACCCAGGTGGTGCCACCGGGTTTCGTGCCGGACCCCAACTACACCTGGGTGCCGCGCACCGACGTGCAGCCGCGCAGAACCACACCTCGCACCACCACGGCCACCACGACGCCGACACCGACGACCACCACGCCGACGGAGACGACGTCGCCCACCTCGCCGACCGACACCACAACCAGCGGCTCGCCGACCACCACCACGCCCGCTCCGCCGGGGTTTGCCCCGCAGTCGCCGTCACCTGCCGTGCCGGGTCCCGGCCCGTCGCCGACGCCGTCGCGCTGACCGGGGCGCAGGTGAACCACCGCTACACTGGCGTGCCGTGATGATCACCCTCGACAAGGTCAGCAAGCAGTACAAGTCGTCCGCCCGCCCGGCTCTGGACAACGTGAGCGTGAAGATCGACAAGGGTGAATTCGTCTTCCTCATCGGTCCGTCCGGCTCGGGCAAGTCGACGTTCATGCGGCTGCTGCTGGCCGAGGAGAAGCCCACCAAGGGCGAGATCCAGGTGTCGAAGTTCCGGGTCAACCACCTGCACGGTCGTAACATCCCGCATCTTCGGCAGGTGATCGGCTGTGTGTTTCAGGACTTCCGGCTGCTGCAGCAGAAGACCGTCTATGAAAACGTTGCGTTCGCCTTGGAGGTGATCGGCAAGCGCGCCGACGTGATCAACCGCGTGGTGCCCGACGTGCTGGAAATGGTCGGGCTGTCCGGCAAGGCGAACCGGCTGCCGCACGAGCTGTCCGGTGGCGAGCAGCAGCGCGTGGCGATGGCGCGGGCGTTCGTGAACCGTCCGCTGGTGCTGTTGGCCGACGAACCGACCGGGAACCTCGACCCGGAGACAAGTAAAGACATCGTGGATCTGCTCGAGCGGATAAACCGCACCGGCACCACCGTGGTGATGGCCACCCACGACCATCACATCGTCGACTCGATGCGCCAGCGGGTGGTCGAGCTCGACATGGGCAAGCTGGTGCGTGACGAGCAGCGCGGTGTTTATGGGATGGACCGCTAAGTGCGCTTCAGATTCCTTCTCAACGAGGTCTGGAACGGCTTTCGTCGCAACCTGACCATGACCATCGCGATGATCCTCACCACCGCGATCTCGATCGGCCTGTTCGGCGGCGCGCTGCTGGTGTGGCGGCTGGCCGATCAGTCCGGCAAGATCTACCTGAGCCGGGTGGAATCGCAGGTCTTTCTGAATTCCGATGTGTCGCAACGTGATCCGGACTGCAAGCAGAACCCGTGCAAGGCGCTCAACGATCTGCTGCAGAACCGCAAGGACGTCGAGCACGTGGTTTATCTGAACCCGGATCAGGCGTACGACGATGCGATTCAACGGATTCCGACGTTCAAAGACGTCGCCAGCAGGTCGGCGTTTCCGGCGTCGTTCAAGGTGAAGCTCGTCAACCCCGATGACGACAAGGAATTCGCGCAGGCGATGATCGCCCAGCCAGGGGTTCAGCGGGTGCTGAATCAGAAGGAGCTGGTCGACCGGCTGTTCTCGGTGCTGTACGGCCTGCGTGATGCGGCGTTCGCGATCGCCTTCGTGCAGGCAATCGGGGCAATCTTGTTGATTGCGAACATGGTTCAAGTATCTGCATTCAACCGGCGCACCGAAATCGGGATCATGCGGTTGGTGGGTGCGAGCCGCTGGTACACGCAGTTGCCGTTCTTGGTGGAGGCGATGCTGGCCGCCCTGGTCGGGGTGGTGCTCGCGATCGTCGGATTGCTCGGGGTGCGGGCCTTCTTCTTGGAGGATGCGCTCAAGCAGTTCTATGACGTGCCGCCGCCTAACCCGCCGCTGATCGCCCGGGTCGACTACCTCGACATCTTCTACATCGCTCCCTTCCTGCTGCTCGGCGTGGTGGTTGCCGGCGTGACAGCGTATGTGACGTTGCGCCTCTACGTACGGCGCTAGCCGTGGGCAAGAAGAAGCTGTCGAAGGGCGGTCCGCCGCGTCAGGTCGTCGCGACCAATCGCAAAGCGCGCCACGACTATTCGATACTCGACGTGTTCGAGGCCGGCATCGTGTTGGTGGGCACGGAGGTCAAAAGCCTTCGCGAGGGCAAGGCGTCGCTGGTGGATGCGTTCGCCACTGTCGACGACGGCGAAGTGTGGCTGCGCAACATGCACATCCCGGAGTATCACCACGGCACCTGGACCAACCACGCGCCGCGGCGTAACCGCAAGCTCTTGTTGCATCGCCGGGAGATCGATCTGCTGATCGGCAAGATCCGCGACGGCAACCTGACGCTGGTGCCGCTGTCGCTGTACTTCACCGGCGGCAAGGTGAAGGTGGAGTTGGCATTGGCGCGTGGCAAGCAGGCGCGCGACAAACGCCAGGACATGGCGCGCCGCGATGCTCAGCGCGAAGTCACCCGCGAACTGGGCCGGCGGGTCAAGGGGATGCTCTAGCCCGCTGCCTCGGGGCTAGCATCGCCTGGTGACCCAGCTTGACAAGCAAGAGGTTCTCGAGGCCCTGTTCGGGGTCTGGGACGACATCGACGAGCTGCTGGCCGGACTGTCCGACGAGCAGTGGAATGCACCGACTGCGCTGCCGGAATGGCGCGTGCACGATGTCGTCAGCCACCTCATCGGCACTGAGTCGTTCCTGAAGGGCGAGCCGACGCCCGAGCCGGATTGCGATGTGAAGGCGCTGGCGCATGTCCGCAACGACATCGGGGCGATGAACGAATGCTGGGTCAGATATCTGCACGACGAGCCCCCCGCGGCGATGCTGGAAAGGTTCCGGTCGATCACCGCGGACCGGCGTGAAGCGTTGCAGGCGATGGACGAGCAGGCGTGGGACGAGACGACCGCCACGCCGGCCGGCCCGGACACCTACGGCCGGTTCATGCGGATTCGGGTGTTCGACTGCTGGATGCACGAGCAAGACATCCGGTATGCCGTCGGAGTGTGGGCAACCGACGAGAAACTGGCCGGCCCGCCGGCGCGGCAAGCCCTTGCCGAGATCACCTCAGCGCTGGGCCGCACCGTCAGCAAGCTCGCCGGGGCGCCTAGCGGCAGCCGGGTGGAGTTTGCGCTGACCGGGCCGTTGCAGCGAACGCTGCGGGTGGCGGTGAACGGTCGCGGCCAGGTGGTCGACGAGTTCGAGAATGGCCCGACGACGACGATCCAGCTGGACGCGGTGCTGTTCACGCGGCTGGCCGGCGGGCGGACCACGGCGGCGGAGAACATCAATGCGATCGACATCACCGGCGACGTCGACCTGGGCCGACAGGTCGTCGAGCGGCTCGCCTTCGTCATCTGAGCGATTTCGGTGCGCAAACCGGCGCTGAGCGCACGTTTGCGCACCGAAATCGCACCAGGCGCCGCGGAAGAAATCGGCTGGGCCGTGCGTTGTAGGGCCGGGTAAACTTGGGAATCCTGCCGAAGGTCGGCAGGGATGCTCGAAGACAAGGGGCTGAAAGGTTTCGACTTCGCGCATCGAATCAAGGGAAGCGTGCCGGTGCAGGCAAGAGACCACCGTAAGCGTCGTTGCAACCAATTAAGCGCCGATTCTCATCAGCGCGACTACGCTCTCGCTGCCTAAGCGACAGCTAGTCCGTCAGCCCGGGGGTTCCCTCGACCCGGAGCCTGGCGTCAGCTAGAGGGATCCACCGGTGAGTCCGGTCGCGGGACTCATCGGGACATCTAACAGCGACTGGGATCGTCATCCCGGCTAGTCCGCGAGACCGGGAGATCCGAGAAAGACACAGCGGACTGCGCACGGAGAAGCCTTGAGGACATGCCGTAGGACCCGGGTTCGATTCCCGGCAGCTCCACTAAGTTAACGCAGGCGCATCGAGAAACGGTGGTCGCCACTCGTGCAAGGGAGTTTCCCGCCTGACGTAGCGGGTATGGGGCGCATCGTGGATTCCGTCATCGACGTCGTCGCTGAGGACGACGCCACGACGGATTCTCAGTCACGGCGACGCTGGTGGCGTCGTGCCGGATGGATCGTCGGCTCACTCGTCGCGGTCGTCGCCTGCTCGGTGTATCTCGTGCAAGCTGCGACCGGATACCTGATGGATCTGTCGGTCTTTCGGGATGCGGGTTATGCCCTGACCCACAATTTGCCGTTGTATCAAGGCTTTTCGAGCTCGTCGGGGTTTCCGTTCATCTACCCGCCGTTCGCGGCTGTCCTGTTCGCGCCGATGGCGGCCGTGCCGGCAACTGCGTTGCAGATTGGGTGGAGCGCGTTCAACCTGCTCTTGGTGTGGTGGACGTTGCGCACCATCCTCAATCGCCTCAATGTCCCGTCGCACAACTGGACCGCGGTTGCCGCCCTCGGGCCGGCCCTCCTGCTGGAGCCGGTCAGATCGAATTTCTCCTTCGGCCAGATCAATATCGTGCTGATGGCCCTGGTCGTGGCCGATTGTTTCGGCGCGCTGCCTCGCGGACTTCGGGGCGCAGGCATTGGCATCGCGGCCGGCATCAAGATCACCCCGGCTGCGTTCGGCCTGCTGTTGCTGTTTCGGCGTGACGGTTCGGCGGTCGCCCGAGCGCTGACCGCCATCGCTGCGACGGCAATCATCGGTGTCGTCGTGAGTCCTGGAGATTCGAAATATTTTTGGGGCGTCGAGTTCTTCCGCACTGATCGAGGGGGCGGTCCCGCGATTGACGGTAACCAGGCGATCATCGGAGTGATTGCAAGGTCAGGTGTTACCGGTGTCGCGATGGACGTGCTGTATGTGCTTGCCGTGGTCGCGGTCGTCGCCGCAGTGGTGTTTGCCGGACGTCGGTTCAGCCGGGCGGGACACCATGTCGTCGCCACCGGTGTCGTCGCGCTGGGCGCTCTGCTAGCAGCGCCATTGGCGGCCACACATCACTGGGTGTACATCGTGCTCTTGATCCCGCTGGTGATCGCCCGGCAATACCGACGATGGCGACCGATGCTGATCGCGGCTCTTCTTGTATTCGCCGCCGGTCCGCATTTCGCGCTGCCGGTTCGCGTTCCGGGAGCCGAGACCGTGCTGCGTCACGCCATCGGTAACGCGCAAGCGATCACCGGTGTCGCGTTGTTGATCGGCGCCGTGATTGCTGCGCGTTCCCTCCGTGTGGCCGAGGACGATATTGCGCCGCAAGCCTGCAGGTGACGCCTCAACTCCCGCAGCTTGGTTGTAAACCAAGTGCCACAATAGGTTTCGCAGCGCAAAGGGCACTTAGCCCTAGGCTAGAGTGCTTCGTGTAAGCGCTATTCGCCGTCTGCCTCAGGGGTGTGGGGTCAGCCCGTAGACAGCCCAGCAGGGCTGCAACGAATGCACGTTGCGGAAGACTTGGCCGCTGGCAACCATCATCGGAACGCCGTCGACCACCTGGCAATGCATATCCGCGAGGTCGATGCCCTGCGGTTGTTGCGGCTGAGGAACCTGATTCAGGCCCTGCTGGACACCGTCGGCGATCTGATTGGCGATTCGTCCAGCCGGGTTTTGTTGGTCTTGGCACTGCTGGTTGTTCTGGTCGCATGCCGGCGGATCGTCGGCACTGGCGATGGGCGCCGCCCATATCAGACAGCCGGCGGTGCTCAACACGAACGCGGACGCAATGAGCCTGGTTGAGTGTTTCAAGACAGTTTCCCTTCGTTGATTATTTGCTCACGCAGCGCTAACGGCTGACACGGCATCAGGCACCGACGCATTTGCGAGTCTCATGACTGAGCCTGCGCTTACAGGCGGTATTGCTCGACGACGCGATAGGGCTTTTGCAGCCGCCGCCCGCTCGGGGCGAGTGAACGCAGTATGACAGTCGATTGCTAGGGATTTCACAGGAAACCGAGAATCGGTTACATACTGCTGTCACCTCCGCGCGAATCGAGACCGAAAGCCGGGAAACGAGGGGCCCGAATCAACGGTAAATGTCAGAAGCTGACGGTGACCCGTTCCTGTTCGCGACGTTGGTCATGGAAGGTCGCCGGACTGTCCGGGCTCTGCGCCGGCGCCCAAGCTTCGGAAGTGATCGAAGTATCTCAGCGCTGACCAATCCCGCTCAGATTCCGAATCACTTGAATTTCGGTGTCCTGATAGGCCCGTCCATCGGGTCGAAGAAGGTCGTGAAACCACACTTTCGGAGGCGCCGTGTAGGGGTGGTCCCACGAATCCCACGGGAAATACGTCTGGGTCTTGCCAGCCACCAAGCCCCAGTTGAACGCACCGACATTGTGTCGCTTGGCAATTGGCAATATGCCCTCAACGGTGCTACCCCTCGACCGAGCCAGATACTCAGTGCACAGGATCGGTCTGCCCAAAGGCGAGAGTTCAGCGATCCGCGCCTCGAAGGCCGAGGGCTTGTCATAGCAGTGGAACGTGATCACGTCGGAGTTGTCGAGTTGAATCGCGCTGATTGTGCTGCGATTGCCTGCATCTCCCCAATTGCCTTGCCAGACAGCACTTGTCAACGGCTGAACAGGATCGACTGACCGTGCCCACCGAAACACCTGGGGGAGTAGCGCCGCGACGAGCTCCTGCTTGTCTTTCCTCTCCACCTTGCGATATTCACGCGCAGGATTGTCGGGTTCATTCCACAGGTCCCAGCCCAAAACGCGGTCGTCGTTGCGGAATTGGCTCACCACACCCGTGACGTAGTCGCGCAGAACGCCGGCATAACTGCGGTCGCCGAGACGTTCGGCGCCAGGGCTCTGCACCCATCCGGAGTTCGTGACTCCTGGTGTCGGCGCGCGCTGTGGGCCTGCCTTCGGGAACGGATCCCAGCAGGAGTCGAACAAGACAAAGAGTGGCTTGATGCGGTGGCTGGCCGCGATGGCGACGAACTGTGCGAGACGGCTTTGAAAGGCTTGGGGACCCTGAGCCCACAGCTGGTCGTGCAGGAAGACTCGCACGGAGTTGAATCCGACTTGCCGAGCCAGGGCCAGTTCGCGGTTGATGCGTCCGGCGTCGTATGTGCCCGGCTGAAACATCTCGAGCTGATTGATGGCGGTTGCCGGGATGTAGTTCGCGCCGACCAGCCAACCTTGTGCTTGATACCACCGGTCGGCGCGCTCACTCGACCACCGGCCTGGTTCGGCCGAGGCGCGGGGCACTCGCGCCAATGCAGCGCCTGCCGCGATGAGCAGGGGCAGCTTGATGGCCGTTCGACGGTGCACTTGGCAACCATAATTTTCCAAGCGGTGCACTCAGGCCCGCGTACTGATTCGCAATCATTGAGGTGGGGAATCGTTATCGGGCGCAAGGGCGCTGACATGTCGCAGCTCACTGCCGGGGGTGCATGGCGCACAGCTCACAAGGGCCGAAACAGATTGATGCACAGGCCTTTCAGTTGAGCGACGCACCGAGGGGATCGGCGCGAACCGACCGCTGCGGCAGCGCGGCGGGCCGACCGCCGCCCATTGCTAGCGGATGTGCAGCCCGGTGAGCGCCCGGGCCATGACGAGCCGCTGAATTTCGCTGGTTCCCTCGAAGATGGTGAATATCTTGGCGTCGCGGTGCATCCGCTCGACCGGGTAGTCGCGGGTGTAGCCGTTGCCCCCGAGGATCTGGATCGCCTCGTCGGTCACATACACGGCGGTCTCGCTGGCGTGCAGCTTGGCCATCGACCCCTCCGCCGACGAGAACGGCTTGTTGTTGCGGTGCATCCAGCCCGCCCGCCACACCAGCAGCCGCGAGGCGTCGATGCGCATTTTCATGTCGGCCAGCTTGAAGGCGATGGCCTGGAACTCGCCGATCTTGCGGCCGAATTGCTCACGCTGGCAGGCATAGTCGAGCGCATACTCGTAGGCCGCACGCGCGACACCGAGCGCCATCGCGCCCACAACCGGACGGGTGCGTTCGAACGTCATCATCGCTGCATGACTCGACGTGCGTTTGCCTTCGCGCGCCTTGGCGATTCGCCGCTCGAAGCGCTCGCGACCACCCAGAATCATGTTGCCGGGTAGCCGGACATCGTCGAGGACCACCTCGGCGGTGTGTGACGCGCGAATGCCGTGCTTCTTGAACTTCTGGCCCTGCGACAGCCCCGGTGTGCCGGGCGGCACCAGAAACGTCGCCTGCCCGCGCGTGCCCAGCTCGGGGTGCACCGAGGCCACGATCACATGCACGTTGGCGATGCCGCCGTTGGTGGCCCACGTCTTGGTGCCGTTGAGCACCCACTCGTCGGCGGCCTCGTCGTAGCGTGCCCGGGTTCGCACGGCACCCACGTCGGATCCCGCGCCGGGCTCCGACGAACAGAATGCGGCAATCTTCGGGTCGCCGGGAGTGCCGAACATGTGCGGTAGCCACTCGCCGATCTGTTCGGGCGTGCCGCTCGCGGCCAGTGCCGCCGCCGCCAGGCCGGTACCCAGGATCGACAGGCCAATGCCTGCGTCGCCCCAGAACACCTCCTCGAAGACCGTCAGTAGGCCGAGCCCGCTGGGCTCGGCCGCCATCTCGGCGAACAACTCCGGGGTGTAGAGGCCGACCTTGGCGGCTTCCTGGATCAACGGCCACGGCGTTTCTTCGCGTTCATCCCACTCGGCGGCAGCGGGCCGAATCACTTCGGCGGCGAACTCGTGCACCCAGTCGCGCACGTGCGCGACGTCTTCGGGCACGTCGAGGGAAAAGGATGTCTGCATGGTTGGTCTTCCTCTTTTCAGGCCGCCACCGGCGGTCGGGCATGGGTCTGAATATCAGTCTCGCTGTTGTTGATTCGCCCGGCACCCCAGCACAGGGCTGCGACGACGCTCAGCGTGCAGGCCAGCACCACCAGGCAGCCCGCGGTCCACAGCCACACCGGCGCGCCCAGGTTGCGCTCACGTTGCAAGATCTTGGCTTCCTGGACGAAAGGTGTCGGATTGCTCGGCGTGGCCAGGGGGGTGGAGACGGCCAGCCCTTCGGCGGGCTTGTCGATGCCCGCGTCCTGCGGCAGATAGATCGGGATGGCGGCCATCGTGCGGCCGTCCTGCACTCGCAGAAGCGTCTTCCAGCTGCCCCACACCGGGATGGGCTGGGTGGAGCGGTAATGACCCGGGCCGATGCGCTGCAAGTGGTCGACGATGATGCCCCGCTGGTTGGCCAGTCCGCCCTGCCACGACATGATCGAGACCCACTGCGGGTCGGCGCTGATCAGATCCGGCGGGTCGATCCGCACGTCGGCGGACACGGTGAGTTGTCCGGGCCTGGTCGGCTGGTTGGTCAATGTTACGGTGGCCCTGGCGTTTTCGGGCACGGTGTAGTGCAGGCCGTTGGCGGTCGCGGCGCCGATCGTCAGCACGGTCAGCGCTACGGTTCCGAGGGCGACCGCGCGGCGCGGCAACCGCCGGCCCGTCAGCACCATGCCGAGCATTCCGCCGCACATGCCGGCCAGCACCGCGACGGGCACGGCCATCGCCAGCGCCTCAGGCCACATCGACATCGGCCACGGGTAGGCGTACACGGCGTTGATCCACCACGACTCCAGCCACAGCCCCGCCGTGGCAGCGCCAAGCCCACCGATCGCGCCGAACAGCAGTGGCCGGGCGAAAAGCGATGTGAGTGCGAGCAATTCGATGACGATCGCCGGGCCGAGGTACAGCGGGAGCCAGCTGATCGGTGCACCAAGAATGGGACCGACCACCAGCGCCACGGCGCCACGTATCACCACCGACAGCACTGCCGCCAGAATCGCCGCGCCGCGCCCGAAACTGAGCCGTGCGGCCACCAACGCCAGGGCGCCGGCCGCCGCGATCAGCATCGGCTGAAACACCAGTCGAAACTGCGGTACCCCGAAGTCGAATTCGATTTGAAACACCGACAGGCCGATGACCAGGCCGCCGAATCGGGTGTACTGGCGCATTCGCTGCCCGAAGGTGTCGTCGTCTGCGGCCCCGCCCGCAGCCTTGCTCGCTTCGTATTCGAGCAGGAGAGAAGCCAGCGTCGACAGGCCGGCGCCGCCGATCATCATCAGGTGGGTCGGGCCCCAAAGTGTGACGTCCTGGCCGAACAGGCGGTGCCAGATGTCGTCGAGGGGAAAGCCGATCAACGCGTACAGGCCGCACCCGGCGATCAGCAGCCCGCCGACCGGGGCGTACCAGTTGCGCGTGATGCGCACCGCCGCCGGCCCGGGTTTGTCATAGGGCAGCACCACGGCGAGCATGCCCCCGACGAACAGCAAGAACAGGCCGATCAGGATGAAGTAGTGCGCAGGGTTGGCCAGCGGCCCTGGATCGCGGCCTTTGCCGATGTGCAGGCTCACATCCCAGATGAATCCGAACAGCGCGAAGATGATGTTTGCCGCGAACACCACGACCGGCAGCGCTACCCACGCCGGCCGGTTCAGCCGACGCGCGCACGCCTCGGCCGCGCGGTGCAGCCAGGTGATGCGCCGGGCACGGTGCAGGTAGCCGATCCAGACCAGCGCCGCCGAGACCACCACAGCGGTGACCGTCAGGCCGATCACTTGGTCAAGTGCCGCGCCGCCCCCTTCGGAGCCTGCGGCAGTGAAAGCCGTCATCGGTGCGTTCCCCATAACTCGTCGGTCGGGGCGGCCAAGCGTCCCCGCGTCGTCACAAATAGTAAACGTTCGTACACTGAAAGTGCAAACGCAGCGCTACAGCAGGTGTGTGCAATGAAACACATGTTCACTGCCGTGGCCGCTGAGGCGCGCAGGTCCAGGTCTGTGCCATCCTCGGCGGAGGTCGTCAACGATTGCGGGCCCGGGCCCACCTGAAAGCAGCGAGGTGACACGCCGATGAGCACACCGGCCCAACTGATCGTGAGATGCCTGGAGAACGAAGGTGTTTCGGTAGTTTTCGGCATCCCCGGCGAAGAGAACATCCGGTTGGTGCAGGCGCTGGCCGACTCCTCGATCCGATACGTGCTCACCCGCCATGAGCAGGGCGCGGCGTTCATGGCCGAGATGTACGGCCGGGTGACCGGCCGGGCCGCGGTGGTGTCGACCACGCTGGGCCCAGGAGCGATCAACGCGCAGCTCGGCGTGGCCGACGCCAGCACCAACAGCACGCCGCTGGTCGTACTCTCCGCGCAGGTGGGCCACGACCGCGAGTACAAGGAATCCCACCAATACGTCGACTTGGTGGCGATGTTTCGTCCCATCACCCGCTGGGCCGATGCCGTGCCCACGCCGCGCGCCATCCCGGAAATGGTGCGCAAGGCGTTCAAGCTGGCCGAGACCGAGCGTCCCGCGGCGGTATATCTGGCCGTGCCGGAACACATCGACGCGGACGACACCGACTACGACCTGTCCCCGCTGCCCCGCAACGTGGTGCGCCCCGACGCGCCGTCGCCGACCCAGGTCCAGCGCGCAGCGGCGGTGCTGCGCGACGCCAAGCGCCCGATAGTGCTCGCCGGGCACGGCGCCGCACGCGGGCAAGCCACTGCGGCGCTGATCCGGTTGGCCGACGAGCTCGGGGTGCCGGTCGCGACCACCTTCCACGGCAAGGGCGTCATGCCCGACGACCATCCCCACAGCATGGGCGCGATCGGGTTCATGGGCCACGACCACGCCAACTTCGGGTTCGACGCCGCCGACGCGGTCATCGCCGTGGGATATGAGCTCCAGGAACTGGATCCGGCGCGAATCAACCCCACCGCCGACAAGGCGATCATCCATGTGCACCGCTTCCCCGCCGAGGTCGACGCGCACTATTCGGTGGACGTCGGAATCATCGGCGACATCGGCGCCTCGTTGAACGCGCTCACCGACGAAATGGGCGGGCATCGCTATGATCGCGCCGACGCTCCGGTGGCCGGCCTGCTGGCCGACGAATTCGCCCGCGGCCAAGCGGATTCGCGGTTTCCGCTGGCGCCGCAACGCGTCGTCGCCGACACCCGGGCGGCGTTGGGCCGCGACGACGTGGTCCTCGTCGACACCGGCGCGGTCAAGATGTGGATGGCCCGGCTGTATCCCACCTACGCCAGCAACACCTGCCTGATCTCGAATGGATTGTCGGCCATGGGTTTTGCTCTGCCGGGCGCACTCGGGGTGAAGCTGGCCCGCCCGGACGCCAAGGTACTGGCGGTCGTTGGTGACGGCGCCTTCTTGATGAATTCCCAAGAAATCGAGACGGCCGTGCGCGAGCGCATTCCACTGGTGGTCCTCATCTGGGAGGACAGCGGGTACGGGCTCATCGAATGGAAGATGGACCTCGAGCTCGGCGACCACTACAACGTCAAGTTCACCAACCCGGACGTGATCGCATACGCAAAAGCGTTCGGCGCCAAGGGCTATCGGATCGGCAGCGCGGACGAGCTGCTGCCGACGCTCAAAGGTGCCCTCGACGACGACGGGGTGTCGATCATCGCTTGCCCGGTCGACTACGCGGAGAATCTACGGCTCACCGACCGGCTCGGCCAACTCGAGGAAACCCTGTAGCCCGCTGCCGATCAGGCGGTGCCGGTCGGCTACTGATCCGGCGGCGGTGCAGGCTCGCCGGCCGGCGCCGGCGCGGTCTCCAACGGCGCGGGTCCGAAGAGCAGATCGGCGGGAACTCCGTTGTGGAATTCGTGCCAAATCTCCCTGAGATAACTGAGCTGACCGTTCGGCTGCATCCCGTCCGGGTTCACGACGGGCGGCGTCGCGGCGACCGCATTCGGACACGACAGCACAGGCTGCGGTGTCATGGCGAGGCCCAGCGGATCACAAGGCGAGGCGGCCGCCAGTCCCGGACCGAACGATCCGACGGCGGCGAAGATCGCCGCGAGGACGCCGGCGATGACCAATGCTGCAGTCCGAAACGAACTCGTCATAAGTGTGTCGTGCTTTCTTGCTGCCGGGGACCGACGGATCTGGTCGACCCTACTGCGTCGGCCGCTGCGCCGCCGCTGACGGCCGGGATTAGCGTGGCATCGGCATGCGTTGCTTGCGCAAGATGCCCGCCACAACAGGACCGCGCAACATGACCGTCGCAACATAACCGTCGAAGAGGGTGCAGATGAAGTTCGGGATTTCCACATTCGTCAACGACGACAGCATCGACCCGGTATCGCTTGCCCGCGCCGTCGAGGAGCGCGGGTTCGCCTCGCTGGTGGTCGCCGAGCACACTCACATTCCGGCCAGCCGCGAGTCGGCCTACCCAGGCGGGGGCGAGTTGCCGTCTGTCTACTACCGGACACTCGACCCTTTCGTCACGCTCGCCGCGGCGGCAGCTGTGACCTCCACCATCGAATTGTTCACGGGCATTGCGCTGCTGATCCAACGCGATCCCATCATCACCGCCAAGGAGGCCGCGAGCATCGACTTGATCTCCGGCGGCCGGTTCGTGTTCGGCGTCGGCGCCGGGTGGAACCTCGAAGAGATGCGGCATCACGGCACGGACCCGAAGACACGCGGAGCGTTGCTCGACGAACGCATCGAGGCGATCAAGGCGCTGTGGACCACTGAGCCCGCCGAATACCACGGCAAATTCGTCGATTTCGACGCTTCTTTCAGTCGTCCGAAGCCGGTGCAGAAGCCGCACCCGCCGATCTTCATCGGAGGCGACTCCGACGCCACCGTCAAGCGGGTGGTCCGCCATGACGCGGGCTGGATATCGAACCCGCTGCCGGTCGACCGGCTCGCCAAGCGCATCGATCAGATGCGCGAGCTCGGTGGCCGCGACGTACCTCTGGCGATGTTCGGCACGCCCGTCGACCCCGGGTATTGGGCCTCCGCCGACGAATTGGGATTCGGCCAGCTGGGCCTGCTGTTGCCCACCCGACCGCACGACGAATCGCTGCGCTTGCTCGACGAATTCGCGGCACAGGTCGACCGTTACCGCCGCTGAGCGCCTGTGATAGACACAGCGCCATGCCCGCGCGCAACGGCGACCGGAGGCTGCTGACTCCGGGCGAGACATGCTGGCGCGTCGAGCGTGCGGAGCAGTTCGCGTGCATCGTGGACGCCGCCGAGTACTTCCGGCACGTCAAGTCGGCGATGCTGCGGGCGCGGCACCGGATCATGCTTATCGGCTGGGACTTCGACGCCCGAACGGCTTTCGAGCGCGGCGCCAAGACATTGCCCGGCCCCAACCAGCTCGGCGCGTTCCTCTATTGGATGTTGTGGAAGCGACCGACCCTCGAGGTCTATCTACTGAAATCCAACCTGCGGCTGCTTCCAGCCTTCGACGGCATCTGGTTCGGCCTCACCCCGGTGTCGCTGGTGAACCAAATCACCAGCAGGCGAATACATTTCGCTATCGATGGGGCCCGGCCCACCGGTGCCGTCCATCACCAGAAGATCGCTGTCATCGACGATGCGGTGGCTTTCTGCGGCGGCATCGACCTCACGGTCGAACGATGGGACACCCGCGCGCACGAGCACGTAAGTCGCGGCCGCCGGACGGTCGGACGTACCTATGGACCGCGACATGAGGTCGGCGCGGCGGTGGACGGTGCCGCGGCGCGGGCGCTCGGTGAGCTGGCCCGGGAACGCTGGCACGCCGCGACGGAGCAAACCTTGGCGCCAGTGGAACCCAAACACGTCGCCTGGCCCACGAAGCTCGCACCGATTCTGCGCGGCGTCGACGTCGGGATCGCGCGCACGCTGCCGGAACTTGACGGCCGTCCAGAGGTGCGGGAGGTAGAGACACTCAACCTCGAGGCCATCGCGGCAGCCCGTCACACCATCTATCTGGAGAACCAGTACCTGGCGGCCCGCCGGATCGTGGATGCGTTGGCCGCTCGTCTGAAAGAAGACGACGGTCCGGAGATCGTCATCGTCCTGCCCCGAAGAGGCAACAACCCCCTCGAGCGGGAAACGATGGACGGCGCGCGCCACCGACTCATTCAGGTGCTGTGGGACGCCGACGATCATCGCCGCCTGGGCATCTACTGGCCGGTGACAGACGGCGGCGCGCCGATCTACGTGCATTCCAAGGTGATGGTGGTCGACGATCGGCTGCTGCGCATCGGGTCCTCCAACTTCAACAACCGGTCCATGGGCTTCGACAGTGAATGCGATGTGGCGATCGAGGCCCACCCGCAAGCAGCCGAGCATGCCGCGGTGCGCCGCCAGATCACCTGGGTGCGTGACGAGCTGATATCCGAACACCTCGCGACGACCGTCGACGAATTTGCCTGCGCTACACGGCAATTCGGGTCGTTGCTCAAGGCGATCGAGGCGCTTCGCGGAGAGGGTCGCACGTTGCGGGCGTTCACCAAGCGCACCGTGGCCGGGGAAGCGAGCCCGCTGGCCGAAAACGAGCTGATGGACCCCGACCACGTACCGCGCTCGCTGACCAGAAGCGTGCAACGGTTCATCGCCGGGCTGCGGAGCGGCTGACTGGTCACGCGCGGACGGTCTGGGCGTCGAATCGCGCCTGACGGGGTATGTCGGGCCAGACCCTCACGGGCAGACCGATTCACAGCATGGAGGCGCGATGGCATTGGAAGCGGGAACACACGAACAGGACCCCGAGGCGTTTTCGGCGTCGAAGCTGGCGCGCAAGATCACCGGGCCGCTTCTGTTCCTGTTCATCCTCGGCGATGTCCTGGGCGCCGGCATCTACGCGTTGATCGGTGTGCTGGCGCAAAAGGTCAACGGCGTCGTGTGGGCGCCACTCGTCTTGGCACTCCTGCTCGCTCTGCTCACCGCCGGCTCGTATGCCGAACTCGTGACGAAATATCCGCGGGCAGGTGGCGCGGCCGTCTTCGCTGAGCGCGCGTTCAAGGTGCCCGTCGTCTCGTTTCTGGTCGGCTTCTGCATGCTGGCGGCTGGGGTGACGAGTGCAGCCGGACTTTCGCTGGCCTTCTCCGGCGAGTATCTGGCCACATTCATCCACGTGCCGGCAATACCGGCAGCAGTCGTTTTCCTGGCCGTGGTTGGCTGCGTGAACGCCAGAGGGATCAGCGAGTCCGTCAAGTCGAACGCCCTGATGACCGTCGTCGAATTCAGCGGTCTGCTTCTGGTGGTCGCGGTCGGGGCCGTCATGCTCGGTGCAGGCGACGGCGACGTCAATCGGGTGGTGCAGTTGCCGCACGGGGTCAACCCGGCGTTGGCGATTCTCGGGGCCGCGATCGTGGCCTACTACTCGTTCGTCGGCTTCGAGACGTCAGCCAACGTCGTCGAAGAAATCCGCGATCCCAGCCGGGTGTATCCCCGCGCCTTGTTCGCGGCGCTCGTCACCGCCGGGGTGGTCTACGTACTCGTGGGGCTCGCAAGCGTCATAGCGTTGCCGCCCGGTGAGCTCGCCGGATCGTCGGGCCCGTTGCTGGCTGTGGTCGAAAAATCTGGAGTGGCGATCCCGAGCTGGCTCTTCAGCTTCATCGCATTGATCGCGGTCGCCAACGGAGCGCTGTTGACGATGATCATGTCCAGCCGGCTGACCTACGGCATGGCCGAGCAAGGCCTGGTGCCCAGCATCCTCGGCAAGGTGCTGCCGAAGCGGCGCACACCCTGGGCCGCGATCGTGACGACGACCGTGGCGGCCATGCTGTTGAGCTTGGTCGGCAACCTGGCGACCCTCGCCGAAACGGTGGTGCTGTTTCTGCTCTTCGTCTTCATCTCGACGAACCTCGCGGTGCTGGTGCTGCGGCGCGACACCGTCGAGCACGACCACTTCCGCGTGTGGACGGTGGTGCCGATTCTGGGTATCGCATCGTGTGTGCTTCTGCTCACCCAGCAGAGCGCCAAGGTGTGGGGGTTCGCCGCCGTGCTGCTTGCGGCAGGTGCGTTGCTCCATGTCGTCGCCGGAAAGGTGAGCGGTGGAGTCCGGCGAACCGCCGGCTGATGGCGGTACCGCTGGTATCGGCAACCTCAGTCGTGGGTAGTCTGCGCCTGAGGGCAGTCACGCATGTGCGCCCGGAGGGAGACGTTCACAATGAACGGCAACATCAGCGCGACAGAGACGCCGCCACGCCCACCTCACGAGGATCTTCGCCTCGGACAGACGCCGCTGCCCCCGGAGCAGGACCCCTTCTATCAGCCGCCGAGCGGCTACCAGCACGTCGAACCGGGGACGCTGCTGCGCTCGCGCGATGTCGAGCTCGGGTTCCTCGGTGTGATCCCGCAGGGGTTCACCGCCACGCAGCTGCTCTACCGCAGCACCAACCTGCACGGCGAACCGGAAGTGGCGGTCACCACCGTGCTGGTCCCTGAGCAGCGCGACCCGGACGCGGGATGCCCGGTGCTGTCGTATCAGTGTGCGATCGACGCCGTGGCGTCGCGCTGCTTCCCGTCGTACGCGCTGCGCCACCGTGCGCGGCCCGTCGGCGCATTCGTCCAGTCGGAATTTCTGCTGATCGCTGCCGCTCTGGCCGAAGGGTGGGCGGTGTCGGTGCCCGACCATGAGGGGTGCCACGGCATGTGGGGGGCGCCGCGCGAACCGGGATACCGGATCCTCGACGGCCTGCGCGCTGCGCTGGACTGCGAGCGTCTCGGCCTGTCGTCGACGTCGCCGATCGGTCTGTGGGGCTATTCCGGTGGCGGTCTGGCGTCCGCGTGGGCCGCTGAACTCCTCGCCGACTACGCCCCCGAACTCAACGTCGTCGGCGCGGTGTTGGGATCGCCGGTGGCTGACCCCGGCAGCGTGGCACGCCGGCTCAACCAGTCCTTCTTCGCCGGGCTCGCGGCGCTGATGATCTCGGCGCTCACCGACGTCTTCCCGGGCGCTCGGCGAGTGGTCGACGAGCACGCCACCGCTGAGGGCAAACAATTGCTCGACGAACTGCGCACGATGACCACGGGTGGTGCCGTGTGGCGGCTGCGCCACACCGACATCGGTTCGTATGTCGACATGACCGCCGACGAGCTCTGGGATCTGCCCGAGGTTCGCCATATCTTCGAAGAAACCCGGCTGGGGAAGTCGGTGCCGAAGCCGCCCGTGCTCGTAGTGCAGGCCGTGCACGACCGCATCATCAGCGTCGACGACGTCGACCGCCTGGTCGACACCTATGTGCGGGACGGGGCAGCGGTCGTGTACCACCGCGACCGGTTCTGTGGACATCTGCTGCTGCACCCGATGTCGACGCCGATGGCGCTGCGCTGGCTGCGCGACCGGTTCACCGGACGACCGCTGAGTGAGCACCGCACCCGCACGGTGTGGCCGACGCTGCTCAATCCGTCGACCTACATCGGCATGGCGAAACTCGGTGTCATCACCGCGAAGGTGATCCTGGGTCGGCGCGTGGAACGGCGACCGGTCTCCGAGAGCTGAGCCGCGGTTATTTGCCGTTGCGCTCGCGGTGCTTGCAACCCGGCCAGCAGCACGGCCGGCGTTTGCCTTCCTCCAACTCTTCTTGAGTCCGGCGGATGCGCCGCTGTCGGGTCTTCTCCTGCTTGGCGTCTTCGACCCAGCAGATGAACTCGTTGCGGGCCAGGGGAGTGATGTCCTTCCAGGCGGCGAGGGCTGTGGCGTTGGCCGTCAAAGCGTCGCGCAGGTCGGCGGGCAGCTTGTGCACCACGCCACCAGGTACTTGTTGGCTGCTCACGACGACAGGCTAACCGGCGACCGGCCGGCGCTGCGGCACTGGCACAATCACCGCATGGTCGAGCGTTGGACCAAAGAGCGCCGTCTGGAGCACACTCGTTCGCTGCTGCTCGACTCCGCCGAAGACGTGTTTGCCGAGAAAGGTTTCGCACCAGCGACTCTCGACGACATCGCCTACGCTGCCGGGTACACCAAGGGCGCCATCTACAAGCACTTCGCCACCAAGGAAGACCTCTTCCTGGCGGTGAGCGACCGGTATTGGCGACGCTACTTCGACAATTTCGCCGAGGTCATATCGGCGGCGAAGCAGCTCGGGGCGCGTGAGCTCGACGACATCGCTGCC
The DNA here is from genome assembly GCF_059812855.1 of Mycobacterium sp. NGS35. Classification (NCBI taxonomy): domain Bacteria; kingdom Bacillati; phylum Actinomycetota; class Actinomycetes; order Mycobacteriales; family Mycobacteriaceae; genus Mycobacterium; species Mycobacterium sp. NGS35. The sequence continues at coordinate 20,197 of NZ_JCALDL010000001.1, read as the reverse complement.
AGGTGGCGTCAGCTGAGCCATGACCGGGGAGCCGAACACGCGGCGTTAGGACACGAGTTCACTCTCTATCTGCTGCGCAATCCCGAGGCGCGGGAAAGGGTGGCGGCCAAGCGGTCAGAGGTCGTCGAGGCGCTGACCAAGTACATCGTCGAGGGCATCGAGCGGCTGGGCGGAACGCTGCTGATTCCGGCGTCGACGTTCGCTCAGGTGCTGATCGCCACCAGCGACTCCGTCGTCTTGGGCAGCGAGCTCGACGACATCGACCTCTATCGTCCCGCCGTACAGATGTACGTGTCGGTGATCAAACTTCCGTGAGCGCAGCGGTGACGATCGCCTACGACAGCGAACTGCGGGACCGCATTGCATCGCATCTGGCCCGTCATGAGCGCCGAACCGTGACAGACCCCACCAAGCGGCGGGCGGCGGTGGCGGTGGTGCTCGTCGAATCCGACGTGGGCGAGGACCGGGTGGATCCCGCGCCGGTGGACGACTGGATCGCCGGGCGGCCGATGGAACCGAGCTTGGACGGCCGCATGGTCGGCGTGTCAGGTGGCGCTGCTTTCCTGTTGTGCCGCAGGACATCTCGGCTCTCGTCTCATGCCGCCCAGTGGGCGCTGCCCGGTGGTCGCCTCGATCCGGGCGAAACGGTGGTCGACGCGGCGTTGCGAGAACTGGACGAAGAGGTAGGGGTGACGTTGCCGCCCTCGGCTGTGCTCGGACTGCTCGACGATTACCCGACCCGATCCGGTTACGTCATCACACCGGTGATCATCTGGGGCGGCGGGCGCCTCGACCTCCACCCGGCGCCCGACGAGGTGGTTGCGGTCTACCGTGTCGGACTGCACCAACTTCAGCGCGCCGATTCGCCACGGTTCATCACGATTCCGGAGAGCCCGCGCCCGGTCGTGCAGATTCCGTTGGGAAACGACCTCATTCACGCGCCGACGGGTGCGGTGTTGCTGCAACTTCGGTGGTTGTGTCTGGAAGGCCGGCACGACCGCGTCGACCAGCTCGAGCAGCCCGTGTTCGCCTGGAAGTAGCGGATCGTCCGCGACTTGCTCATAAGGTGGACCGATGGCTGCGGGGGAACAACGCGCGGGCATCGACCTGACGAACCTGGATCAACCGCTGAGTCCCGATGCGGGGGCGACCAAACGCGACCTCGTCGACTATCTGGATGCGGTAGCCGACCGGATGTTGCCTGTGCTGGCCGACCGGCCGCTGACCGTGCTGAGGGTGCTGCGCGGTCGCGCGCCGTTCATGCAGAAGAACGTGCCCAGGTACACCCCCGAGTGGCTGCGCACAGTGTCGATGTGGGCCGAGGCGTCTCATCGGGAGGTCCGCTACCCGGTCTGCGACGACAAGCGAACACTGTTGTGGCTGGCCAACCAGCGCGCGGTCGAATACCACCCGACACTCGGGCTGGCCGACAACATCTACCGCCCGACGCATCTGGTGCTCGACATCGATCCACCGGCTGGCGCAGACTTCGCCGCCGCAGTCGCGGCCGCCCACCTGGTGCAGCAGGCGCTCACTGACTGCGGCCTCGCCGGCGCGGTGAAGACCAGTGGTGCCAAGGGGATTCACATCTTCGTGCCGGTGGACGACAGCGCTGCCGTCGACGACGTCGCGGCGGCCACCCGCGCCCTCGCCGCCCGCGCCGAAGCGCTCGATCCATCGAGTGCGACAACGGCTTTCATCGTTGAGGACCGTGCAGGCAAAGTGTTCATCGACTCCACCCGTGCCGGTGGTGCGACGGTCGTCGCCGCCTACAGTCCACGCCTGCGGCCCGGCATCCCGGTGTCGTTCCCGGTCGCCTGGTCGCAGCTGAGCCAGATCATGCCTACCGACTTCACGCTTCATACCGCCGTGAACGCCCTTTCCGGTCACGACCCGTGGGCTGAGGCGATGCCCACCCCGCAGCGCCTGCCACCCGATCTCATCGAGCAGGGACGCACCATTCCGGTGGCCCGGGTGGCCGCCATGCATGAAGGCAAACGGCGCGCCCGGGCACGGCGGTCCGCGGGCAGTTGATCAGGCGGGGATCCGCTTGGGGTGCCGAGTCAGAAACAGCAGCGCCGTGGCCGCGACGGCCGCACTGATGACCATGGCGACCGCCATCGGAATCGCGGTGTGGGCGCCGCCGATTCCGACTAGAGGCGCCACCACCGCCGCGGAGCCGAATTGCAAGGCGCCCAACACAGCTGAGCCGGAACCCGCTGCGTGGCGTACCTCGTCGAGCGCGAGCGACGTCGCGTTGGCCACCACCAGTCCCAAGCTCGCTACCGTGCACCACAGCAGAGCCAGGGTGGCCCACAGCACCGGCCCGACGACCGCGTCGATCAGCAGCAGGGCCGAGAACAGCGCGAGTAATCCGACACCGATGTGCAGCAACCGGCGCTGGCCGAACCGGCTGACGATCCGCGCGTTGACCGCATTCATGACCACCAGGCCCACCGCGTTGGAGGCGAAGGCGAATGAGTAGCCGACCACGGGCAGGCCGAGCACGTTCTGTAACACGAACGGCGACGCTGAGATGTAGGCGAACATCACCGTGAAACCGAACGCGAATGTCATTGTGTAGCCGACGTATCGGCGGTTGCTCAGCACGGAGCGGGCGTCGCGCAACATAGCGAGCGGGCCGCCGGTGCTCCGACGCTCCGGCGGATGCGTCTCGGTGAGCACCACGCTCACGCCGGCGAACATCAGGACGGCCAGGCCGGTGAGGATCCAAAACACACCGCGCCAGCCGATCAGGTTCATCAGCGATCCACCGATCAGCGGTGCGACCACCGGTGCGGCCCCGTTGATGATCATCATCAGGCTGAACACCCGCGCTGCTGCGGCACCGCGCGCCCGATCCGCCACGACCGCCCGGCTGAGCACCACGCCGGCCGCACCGCTGAAGCCCTGCAAGAAGCGGAAGGCGGTCAGGAATGCGATATTGGGCGCAAGCGCACACGCCGCGCTCGTGAGCACGCAGACTGCGGTGCCGGCCAGCATGAGCGGGCGTCGGCCGAAGCGGTCCGACAGCGGGCCGATGAAAAGCTGCCCGAGCGCCAGACCGACCATAAAGGTGGTCAGGGTCAACTGGATCGCCGACGCGGTGGTTCCGAACTGCTTGGCCATCACAGGAAAGGCCGGCAGATACATGTCGATGGACAACGGTGCGACGGCAGTCAGTAAAGCAAGCACGCCAAGCCAACTCAGCGGCACGGCGGACGACCGCTTGTCTTCCTTTTCTGTTCTGTCGACGGCAACGGAGCTCATAGGGATCCTGACAACGTAGATTTACATATAAAGTTATATGTATTGTAGGCGATGTGCCGAGTGTTCGAAAAGCGGTCCCCGTTCAGGCTGCTCGCGAAGTGGCGACGGCGGTGCGGACGGTCGTCTGGTCGCTGCGCCGTTTCGGCGAACGACAGGTCGGGCTCGAGCCGTTGCCTCATTCGGAGTTCGAGGTCATCCGTACGGTGGCGGACCATCCAGACATCACCGTTTCGGACGTTGCACGCATGCTCGGCTTGGCGCAGAGCAACGTGAGCACCACGGTGCGACGGCTCGTCGAGCGCGGCTTGGTCGACCGCACCGCCGACGAGCACGACCGCCGTGCGGCCCGATTGCGGCTCACCGCAAAAGCGGTGCGGCACAAGCGGATGATCGAAGACGCGTGGGTCGCCGGTATCCGCGCACAGCTGGCCGAGATGACCGACGAGGAAGCCTCGTTACTGGTCGATGCGGCGCCGTTGTTCAAGCGGCTCGCGTCGATGTCGCAGCCCTGACGCGTCTTGTGGCTCAGCCTTCTTCGGCATCCCCGATGCCCTCTGGCGGGGGAGTGGAGTAGGCGGGGGACGCCGGTGGCGGCTGTTGGGAGCTTTCCTGGGTTTGGTCGACGGACGTGGCTTGGGGAGGTTGATCGCCCTGGCTGGGCTGTTCCGCGGTGGTCATGTGTCCTCCGTTCAATGGTCTCCGCGTCGCCTACCCGGATCGTCGGCGCGGAAAACGCTTGCCGTCGGCGCGCGACCGCAGCGGCGCCAGCAAGGCTTGGAGTCCATATTCGAAAACGGCGTCATAGTCGGTCGGCGACCTGAGTGCCTCGGCCAGCGACTGGTCGGGCCAGTCGGAGGGCCACAGCGACGGATCCTCTTCCTCGTGGGCGGGACGGCGGATCGTCGAGAACTGCATCAGCGCCGACGAAATTACGTGCACCTGAACCGCTCGCAACACCAGAGCGGCATCGGCGCCGTGGACGCCGAGTTCGGCCAGCTGGGCCGCCAGCGTCTTCTGAATAGGCAGGAACAGCAGTGGCGTGCGATCACGCTCGTGTGCGATCGCGAGCAGATGCTGCCGTTTGATCAAAGCCGTCCGCTGCGAGCGGGCAAGGGACGCAATCCTTTCCACCGGTGTATCGCCATCGACGGCGAGGTCCGCCATGTCGCTCAGCAGCCGGTCGACCAGCCTGTCGAACAATGTGTCGCGGCCTCCGACATGCCAGTAGATGGAGGTGACCGCAACGCCGAGTTGTTCGGCGAGCGCGCGCATCGTGAACGCCTCGACCCCTTCCCGCTCGATCAGTGCCGCCGCGGCATCGAGGATCATCTCTGCGCTGATGACCTCCTGCGGGCGTGAGGTTCTGGCGCTATGACGAGGCCTGCGCTGCGGAACCGCCAGGTGTCTCACCCCCTGTGATGCGTTGTGCCTCGGGCAGGTCGAGATAGCGCTCGAGGTTGCGATGCATGTTGATCACGCGGCGTTCCTCGTTGGACAGCACCAGGTGCGTGAAGCCCGGCTGATGCAGGCCGCGCTGCAAACCGGCCAGCACTGCGATGTCCTGGGTCATCACCAGGCCAGGATGTGCCTCCCGCGCCGTCATGTGGACGTCGGCCGGTTTGGTTCTCGGCGCGCCGGGCGCCATCCGCGTCCACAACAACATCACCAGCTCGCCGCGATCGGGATCGGGTCCCGGATGGGAGGTCATCACGGTCAGGTGGTCGGCGTTGGTTAGAAGCGTCATGTTGGGAAAGACGTTGTACTGGTGCAGCCGCATCAATTGGTCTGTGGTGGCCCACGCCAAGTCGACACCTCTGTCAGCCGCGAAAGCCCTTGTGCGTTCGGCAATCACGTCGGCCACCGACTCGCCGGCGCGCTGAGCATCGGCCGGAAACGGAGTATCTTCGGCCACGCCCATCAGCGCACCTTGGGTGCGCACGTACGCGTCCCAGACGTCGCTGTCGCACAGTGGCTCATTGAGTGCCGGGCTCGGAACGCCGTAGAGCTGTTCGGATTTGCCGGTGTGTCCCCAAATCACTTGGGGCGCATAGACGTCGTCCATGCACCGGTGTAACTCGGGGTGCAGTGTCTGGACGTGATACGTCTCGCTGTAGCCGTCGGCAATGGTCTTCCAGTTCGCGTCGACCTCGATGGTCATCGTGGCGTAGCAGCGGAAGTCGCCGAGCCCGCACCAGGCGATGTCTTCGGGCATTGCCTCGAGGTAGTCCAGCAACGGCACCGCGTCCGGGTCCAGGTTGACGAAAACGAGCCGCTCCCACGTATCGACGTTGACAGCGACGAGCGGGAAGTCGGACATCCGCAGGGCGCCGAAGCCCTTGCGGCGGGGAACGCGCCGAAGTGCGCCGGAGAGATCCCACGTCCAGCCGTGGTACCCGCAACGCAGTTCACGCAACTGCGAGCCCGAGCCGGTGCATAGGGTGTTTCCTCGGTGCCGGCACACGTTCTGGAACGCACGCAGTATGCCGTCGTCGTCGCGGACGATCAGTACCGAGTATGTGCCGCAACGGTATTCGAAGTAATCGCCCGGTTCGGCGACGTGGTCGAGGGTGCAGGCAACCTGCCAGACCTTCGGCCACATGTGCTCTGCCTCGAGCTGTGCGAATGCCGGCGAGAAGTAGCGTTCCGCGGGCACCAGCGTGGGGCGTTTCGGCGGTGTGCCGATCGCGTCCTCTCGGCGGCCCGTCACTGTTCACCCCTTCCTGTGGCGATTTCGGTGCGCAAACGTGCGCTGCGCGCCGTTTTGCGCACCGAAATCGCTGAGTCGGCGCTCTGTAACGGTGTTACAGTGAGCCACTGTAGCGGCTGGCGCGGCATTTGTAGGGAGCAATCGTGTTCGACCTCAAGATCACCGGTGGCACCGTGGTGGATGGCACGGGTGCGGCGCGGTTCAGCGCCGACGTGGCCGTCAAGGACGGCAAGATCGTCGAGGTTCGCCGCCGCGGACCGGCCGACCCGCCGCTAGAAGGCGAAGCCGCGCAGACCATCGACGCGACCGGAAAGATCGTCGCGCCGGGCTTCGTCGACATCCACACCCATTACGACGGCCAGGTCAGCTGGGACGACCTCCTCGAGCCGTCCAGCTCGCACGGGGTCACCACCGTTGTCGCCGGTAACTGCGGTGTCGGCTTCGCGCCGGTTCGCCCCGGCACCGAGGAATGGCTCATCGAACTCATGGAAGGCGTCGAGGACATCCCGGGATCCGCTCTGTCCGAAGGGATTACGTGGGGCTGGGAAAGCTACGCGGAGTACCTCGACGTGATCGGCAGCCGCAGGCTCGCCATCGACATCGGAAGCCAGATTGCACACGGCACGGTTCGCGCCTACGCGATGGGGGAGCGTGGCGCCCGCAACGAGCCGGCCACTCCGGAGGACATCGCGACGATGAGCCGGCTGGTGCAAGAGGCGGTTGAAGCCGGAGCGCTGGGGTTCTCGTCGTCGCGCACGCTCGCTCACCGCGCGATGGACGGCGAACCGGTGCCCGGCACGTTCGCGGCCGAGGACGAGCTGTTTGCTCTCGGCCGCGCGATGGCGGCAGGCGGCGGAGCGGTGTTCGAGCTCGCGCCGCAGGGCGCGGCCGGTGAGGACATCATCGCGCCGAAGAAGGAACTCGAATGGATGCAGCGGCTCGGCGCTGAGATCGACTGCGCGTTGAGCTTCGCGCTGATCCAAGTGGACGCCGACCCCAATCTGTGGCGCGAGCAGCTCGACATCTCGGCCGCGGCACACGAGAAAGGCAGCCGCTTGCACCCCCAGATCGCGGCGCGCCCCTTCGGGATGCTGCTGGGCTTTCCCGGTCACCACGCCTTCACCCACCGCCCGACGTATCGTCGGCTGAAGGCCCAATGCAGCCGTGAGGAACTCGCCGCCCGGCTCGCCGAGCCGGCCGTGCGCGCGGCCATTCTCGCGGAAGACGATCTGCCGGCCGATCCAAACGTGTTGTTCGACGGCATGTTCGCGTTCGCGCAGCACTCGGTGGACAGGCTGTACGCGATCGGCGAGCCACCCGATTACGAGCCGACACCAGACCGTACCGTCGCCGCGATCGCTCGGGAGCGCGGCGAGGATCCGTTGGCGACGATGTACGACTTGATGTTGGAGAACAATGCCGGCGCGATGCTGCTGCTGCCGCTCTACAACTATGCGGAGGGCAACCACGACGCGATCCGCGAGATGCTGACCCATCCCGCTGGTGTCTGCGGACTGTCCGACGGCGGCGCTCACTGCAGCATGATCTGTGACGCCTCCTATCCGACGTTTCTGCTCACGCATTGGGCGCGCGACCGTCGGCGTGGCGACAAGCTGCCGCTGGAGTACGTGATCCGCAAGCAATCTCATGACACAGCGCAGTTGTTCGGTCTCACCGACCGCGGAGTGATCGCGACCGGAAAGAAGGCCGACCTCAATGTGATCGACATGAACGCGCTGAACCTTCACGTGCCGCGGATGGCCTACGACCTGCCTGCCGGCGGCCACCGGCTCGTGCAGAGTGCTTCCGGTTACACCGCCACGATTGTCAGCGGTGTGGTGACGCGGCGCGACGGAGTCGACACTGGCGCGCGGCCCGGTCGGCTGGTGCGCGGCGCGCGCTGAAGGCCGGCGCGCCTAGCTCGCGCCTAGCCAGAGTGCAGCTTCGCCAGAAATTCGTGACAGCGCTTGGCCCGCTCGGAGTCTTGCGCCATGACTTCTTCGAAGAAGGACGCCACGTCGTCCAGCCCCGCGTTCTTTGCGTCCCGCACATACTGGCCGTAGTCGTGGCCTGCCTTCAGCGAATGGTATTGAACGGAAATCAGATCGAAGCTGACGTCGTCGAAACCGGTTTCTCCCGTAGCCACGATTCCTCCTCAACGATTAGTAGTCACCTGTCGTCAGCGGCTACCCGGCAACGCTGGCCATAAACGACCGAACGGCATCGCGTCGTTTCGGCGCCGACGCCCGCGGGTATCAACCGCGGCAGGGTCGTCGCGAATCGATGGCCGGGTTTCTGACCGGCTTTGAAGTCGACCGCGGGGCAATCACAAACGTCAGGTGGCGCGCATGCGCGCGATGGTCTACCGCGGGCCTGACAAGGTGCGCGTTGTCGAGAAGGACGTGCCGCCGATCGAGCACCCCAACGACGCGATCGTGCGCGTCACGCTCGCCGCGATCTGCGGGTCCGACCTGCACCTCTATCACGCATGATGCCCGACACGCGGGTCGGCATGACCTTCGGGCACGAAATCATCGGCGTGGTCGAACAGGCTACTGCTGATCGCCACAGACCGGGTGAATTCCGTTGAGCCTCAACTTCCTTCATGCTGAGCGGCCACCTGACGTCGCGGTTCGGAACCAACCGGGTGGACCGCAACCACATGTGGATCGACCCGATCCTGATCGGCGGACTGTACCTTCTTCTCGCGGCGGCGGCGGCGGCCGGCGCGGCGTTACGGCGGATACGACGATTCCGCCGCAGCCAGTAGCCCCTAGAGGATGTCGACGATCTGGTTCTTCAAATCCTCGGCCGCAGTTCCGAAGACCGCTTGCACACTGCTGCCCAGCTCCACCACGCCGGCCGCTCCGAGATTTCGCAAGCGGGCTCGGTCCACCTTGGTCGGGTCGGAGACTTCGATCCGCAGCCGGGTGATGCAGGCGTCGACGTTGACCAGGTTCTCGCGGCCGCCGAACGCGGCGATGACCTGCTCGGCCTTGCTGGCGGGCGCGGCGTCCACCGACGTCGCCGAATCGCGGCCCTCGCCGAGGTTCGCGTCTTGCTCGGCCTGAAACTCGGCGTCGGGCTCGCGCCCCGGAGTCCGCAAGTTCCACTTCGTGATCGCGAACCGAAACATGGCGTAGTAGACGGCGGTGAACACCACGCCAACGACGAGGAGCACCGGGATGTTCCTCGCGGCCGGCGCCGTGCCGTAGAGCAACAGGTCGATCAAACCGGCCGAGAACGAGAAGCCGAGATGAATGTCGAGCAGGTAGGCGACGGCCAGCGACACCCCGGTGAGAACCGCATGGATGAGATAGAGCGGGAACGCGACGAACATGAACGCGAACTCCAGCGGCTCCGTCACCCCGGTGAGGAATGCGGTGAGCGCGGCCGCCGACAGGATGCCGACGGCAACCCTGCGCTGGCGTTTGTCGGCGACGTGGATCATGGCCAGGGCCGCGCCGGGCAGCCCGAACATCAGCACCGGGTAAAAGCCTGAGGTCAATATCCCGGCGGTCGGGTCGCCGGCAGCGAACCTGGTGAGTTCGCCCGTGGCGACAGTTCCGTCGTGCGGATAGCTGCCGTAGAGGAACCACACGTACGAGTTCAGGATGTGGTGCAGGCCGAACGGGATCAACATCCGGTTGGCGAATCCGTAGACGAATGCGCCCAGCGCGCCCGAGCCGCCGATAAACGCCCCGAGGCCTTTGAGTCCGGCGTCGAACAGCGGGTAGAAGTAGCTCATCGCGAACGCGATCACCAGGCTCGCCAGCGACACCGCGATCGGCACGAACCGGCGCCCGCCGAAGAACCCGAGGTATGACGGCAGCGCGATCGTGTGATAGCGGTCGAACAGCGCGGCCGTCAGCAGCCCGACCACGATGCCGCCGAAGACGCTGTAGTTGATCTGCGCCTGTTCGCCTGCCTTGTCGACCACGCCGGCGAGCACGATCGGCGACATGGTCTTGAACACAGCCTGCATCACCAGGTATCCGACGACGGCGGCCAGCGCGGTGGACCCGTCGGCCTTCCGGGCGAATCCGATTGCGACGCCGACTGCGAAAAGCAGCGGCAGATTGGTGAACAGTGCCCCGCCGGCAGCGCTCATCGCACTGAAAAACGATCCGATGACCGGTGAATGGATCCGGCCGAGCAGATCGTCCTGGCCGAGCCGCAGCAGGATGCCGGCCGCGGGCAGAACGGCGATCGGCAACATCAAGCTCTTGCCCAGCCGCTGCAACTGCGCGAACCCGGGCACCCGAAGACCCGACTTCGCCTGTGGCTCTTGCGGTTTGGTCTTGTCGCTCATCATCTGCACCTTCCCGCGCACGGCTGTCAGACCGGCACAGCTCAGCGGAAGCTTAGACCAGGAGTTCTCCAGGTCCTGCTGGCTTCCCGTACGGTGCGCGTCGGCGACTATCTATCCTCCTGATGTGATTGAGACGGCCGTCGCCGCGCCCATCGGGGGCCGTGTGGTTGCGCTCGCCGACGTGCCCGATCCGGTCTTCTCAGCAGGCATGGTGGGGTACGGCGCCGCCGTCGACCCGCCCCGCCGGATCGTCGACGCGGTTGCGCCGGTGGCCGGAAGAATCATGAAGCTGCTGCCGCACGCCTTCGTCGTGGTGACTGCCGAGGGAAAAGGCATTCTCGTCCATCTGGGCCTCGACACGGTCCGGTTGAACGGCGAAGGTTTCACCGTGCATGTCAAGCAGGGCGACGACGTCGCGGTGGGCCAGCTCGTCGCCACCTACGACGTGCCGGCGGTGCAATCCAAGGGGCTCAATCCCGTGGTGCCTGTGGTGGTGATGGATGAACGCACATTGGGCAACGTCATCCCTGCCGTTCCGGCCGGTACTGAAATTACTGTCGGCGCAGCGCTTTTCACCGCGGTGAAGTAGAGCGGCATGTTGATCACCGCAAACACCGTGCTGACCGGCTCGAGTTTGCTGCGACCCGGGTGGATCGAGGTGCACGGCGGCACAGTGGCTGCGCTCGATGCCGGTGCACCGCCGCGGCCTGCCGACCGTGACCTGGGCGCTTTCACGGTGGTGCCCGGGTTCGTCGACACCCACGTGCACGGCGGCGGCGGCGCGCACTTTTCCGCCGCATCGCCTGCCGACACCGCCGTCGCGGCGCAACTGCACCGCCGGCACGGCACCACGACGCTGGTGGCCTCGCTTGTCACTGCGGGTCCGGCACAACTGCTTCGCCAGGTGGAGGCACTGGCCGAGGACGTCCGGCAAGGCTCGATCGCCGGGATCCACCTGGAAGGCCCATGGCTGGCCGCCGAGCGGTGCGGTGCCCACGAGCCGTCTTTGATGCGCGATCCGGATCCAAGCGAACTCGACCGGCTGCTCGCCGCGGGTGGCGGGACCATCAAGATGATCACACTGGCGCCGGAGCGACCCGGTGCGCTGGCGGCGATCCGGCGGATCGTCGACGCCGGCGTGATTGCGGCGATCGGGCACACCGACGCGACTTACGAACAGACGCGGGCGGCGATCGACGCGGGCGCGACGGTGGGGACACATCTGTTCAACGCGATGCGCCCGATCAACCATCGGCAGCCCGGGCCGGTGATTGCGCTGCTCGAAGATGCCCGTGTGACAGTCGAATTGATCGCCGACGGCGTGCACGTCGACCCTGCGTTGTACCGGCATGTGTGCCGCAGCGCCGGCCCCGACCGGGTGTCGTTGGTCACCGACGCGATCGCCGCGGCCGGAATGCCCGACGGCGCTTACCGACTCGGGCCGGTGGCAGTGGATGTCGTGGACGGTGTGGCCCGAGTTGCGGGCACCCACACCATCGCCGGTGGCACCGCCACCATGGACCACGTGTTCACATTCGCGTTGGCGCACAGCGGATTACCCCGTGAGGAGGCGTTGATGTCAGCCGTGCGGCAGGCCTCGATCAACCCGGCTCGCGCACTCGGCCTGCCCTTCACCGGGTTGGCGCCCGGAGCGAGCGCCGACCTGGTGGTACTCGGCCCGGATATGGACATCAACGGCGTCATGCACCAGGGCCGAATGTTGGGTTGAGCCACGCCGCGCGCCCCGAAGCGTGGATCAACCCCACATTCGGCATGCCGCTACTCGTGAGTGAGCAGAAACTCGACCAGCACCCGGCTCATCGACGGAATTGCCTCGCGTGCAATGACTTCGTAGCCGTGGGTGCTAAGCGTCGGCAGGCTGAGTAGCCCTGCGCGCGGTGTGATGCCTTGGGCTTTCGCATGCGATGCGTCGGACTCGAATGCACCGAGGGTGGCGGCCTGGGGTGACAAGCCCATTCGCCGGCAATGTCCATCAATCGGTCAGCGATGTCCTTGTCGTAGACGCAGAGCGCATCGCCGTACGCGACGATCGGCCCGCCGCCGACGCTGGTGGTGTATTCCGCTTCGGTCGGGCCGACCTCCAGCGCCAGCGTGAGGTCGCCGGGAAGGGTCCGACTTGCGTAGGAGCCACCGACGCCCCCGATTTCTTCGTTGGTCGTGAACACAACGTAGACATCGCGTTTCGGGCGCTGCCCGCGCTGCCGAATCATCTGCGCCACCTGCAGGAGTGCCGTTATCGCCGCCCGGTCGTCCATGAAATAGCAACCGAGGTAATCGCCGACCTCCACCAGCGTGCGCTTGCTTCGATGAACGCACACCCTTGTCCCGGGCCGCACGCCGGCTTCGGTGAGTTCCTCCGGCGTGCGCCCGGTGAAAACGTAGACGTGCGGCCAGTCCAGTGACTTATCTCCACCGTCGGGCTTGGTCTGCCAGATCCGCTGGCTCTCGGCGGTCGTGTGCTCCGAACCCAGCGCCAAGACGCCGATCAGCTGCTGCTGATTGCCGAGCACCGCGACCGGGCCCAGACCGAAGTTGCCCGGGTACATCGTGCCCAGCGGCGTCAGGTGCAGGGTGCCGTCCGGCTCCACCCGCTTGACCACCATCGACAGCTCGTCCATGTGCGCCATCACCCGAGTGGCGGGTGCATTCTGCTCGCCACTGCGGATGAGCCCGATGAGATTTCCCGCTTCGTCTACCCAGGTTTCGTCGACCACGGGTTGCAATTCGCGGCGGCAGATGTCGCGGACCTCGTCCTCCTGCCCGCATGGCCCGTACGTGTAGAGCAGCTCTTGCAACAGCTCCCGCCGAAACCCGTCTGTCATACCGCTTTCTGCGCGATCACCCATGACTGCACGATGTCACGCTGTGCTAATCGTCGTCCGCGTCGGGCGGATATGGCATACCGAATTCGTCGGCCAGCAGGCTTTGCACGATGATCATCGCCGCCTGCGAACCTGCCGCGATGGCGCCTGCCACGTACGGCTGCTCGGTGCAGACGTCACCGGCTGCGAACACCGAGCCCGCGCTGGTGCGATGCAGTGAATCCACTCCGATGGTGTCTGGCGCGAGCGGGCCGGGCGTGCAGGTGGCCCCGAGCTGTTCGGCGAGTTGGGAGTGCTGCCGCAGTGGCGCCTCCACCAGCAAGCCGTCTCGTTCCAGGCGAGTGCCGTCGGCGAACGCGATGGCGCCCAGCTGCCCGTCATGCCCGATCAGTTCGACGACCCGACGCTCCTCGATGGTGATCTTGGCCGCGTCCAGCAGCCGGCGTTCTTCAGGGGAGAGTTTCGGCGGCCCGTCGGTAAGCAGCACGACGTCTTCGCTCCACCCCCGCAGCATCAGGGCCGCATGCACGGCCTCTTCGCCGGCCGCCAGCGAAGCCAGCCGCTTGTCGCGCATCTCCCAGCCGTGGCAGAACGGGCACTGGAACACCGACTTGCCCCACATGTCGGCCAGCCCGGGCAGCTCCGGCGGGCAATAACGCATGCCGGTGGTCAGCAGCACGCGTTTTGCGTGAACCAGTTCGCCGTCGTCGAGTTCGAGCTCGAAGCCGTCGTCGACGGGAGCGCCTCGGGTGACCCGGCCGTCGCGGATCTCCACACTGGGATAGGCGGACAGCTCTCGCCGGCCGAGTGCGTACAACTCCGCAGGTGGACGTCCGTCATGGCCGAGCAGCCCACCGACGCCCTGCGATGGCAGGTTGCTCTGCTCGCCGGCGTCGACCAGCAATGTGCGACGACGGGCTCGGCCCAGCACCAGCGCCCCGCTCAGCCCGGCCGCGCCGCCGCCCACCACGATGCACTCCCAAACCATGAGAGGACTAATTGCGCGTGGCGGCGGAGCTCAAACCTGTGCCCGCCGGTTGTGAGACGATCCGCGGATTGACCACTGGATCAAAGACGCCGCGCCGTCGTCGGAGCTACGTCGTTAGTACCACCACGATCCCGCTCGCTACGACGGGTTCGTCGCCCGTTACGCACACGAGCTTGCGCAGCCGGCCGCACAGCAGGCGCTCGACGAGCTCCGAAACCTCGCCGACGCGGGGCCGGTTACGCTGCTCACGTCCGCGAAGGATGTCGAGCACAGCCATCTCGTGGTGCTCGCACGACTGTTGGAAAGGACTCCATGACCGCAGCCTGGGCGGTCGCCGTGGCGGCGATTTTCGTGTGGCTCGGCATGGTGCTGGCGATCTCGTTTCTGGAGGCGCCGCTGAAGTTCCGGGCGCCCGGGGTCACGCTCAAGATCGGGCTGGGCATCGGTCGGCTGGTGTTTCGTGCGCTCAACGGCACCGAAGTGGTGCTGGCCGCGGTGGTGCTGGTGGCGCTGGCGTTCAAGTCGCCGCCAGTGGCGGTACTCGTTGCCGTGTTCGTCGCGGTCGCTGCGCTGGCCGCGCAGCTGCTGGGCGTTCGCAGGCACTTGGCGCGGCGATCTGACGCAGTGCTGGCGGGGGAGGACGGACAAGGTGGGCGCTCGCGCGCACATTACGTTTACGTCGGGTTCGAAGGGATCAAGGTGATGGCGCTGCTGGTGTCCGGCATTCTGTTGCTGGCCGCGTGACGCCGACGAGGAGGAACGATGGAATCGTTGTCATTGACGGCAGTGGCCGACGAACAGCTGGCCCGGGCGCGCCAGTCCAACAGTGGGCGGTCGGCCCAGACCATCTACGGGGGCCACGAGCACTTTCTGCGGCAGACGGTGATAGCGATTCTGGGCGGCCACGAAATGGCCGAGCACAACAGTCCCGGCGAGGCCACGTTGCAGGTGCTGCAAGGTGAAGTGAAGGTGACCGCGGGCGAGGACTCCTGGCAGGGCGCCATCGGCGACTACCTGGTCATCCCGCCCGTCCGGCACAGTCTGCAAGCCGTCGAGGATTCGGTCGTGCTGCTGACCGTGCGCGCTGACAGCCGGGAACGGATTCAGTAGCGGTAGTCGGCCAGCTGTGTGCCGCCGATGCGCTCGTCGCCGTCCACGAGGACGAGCGCCGGCACCATCTCGCTGGTCACCAGCCCGTGCTCGCCGGTGAAGCTGTCGATCACGTCGAAGCTGCGGGCGATGCGGTCTGGGGTGTCGACGACGACCGTGGTCACCGGAACGCGCCGACTAACTTGAAAAAGCCTGTCGCCGTGAGGTTTACGCGAGCCGTGAAACCCCCAGACGCCGCGCAGCACCGTCGCGCCGCTGGCCGCTCCGCCGGCGCGGAGTTCGCGGACCAGCGCGCGGTGTACCGGTGCACCGCGGTGAAGAGCGGCCGAGGACGTATAGACCGTCAGCTTCTGCCATAGCGGCCGGCCGTGGCCGTCGGTCGTCGGCAACCGGTCAGGGCGAGCCAGCAGGGTGCCGTCGCGTTTGCATACGCGAACGCGCTCGACGGTGAACAGCGGATGGCGCACCATCGCGCTGAGCCGCGGCAGCACGTCGGCGATGGCGTCGGCGCTGCCGACCGCGATGATCATCATCGGCACGTCGACGTTGCGGCTGAAGAACCGGGCACGCCGGCGCTCGCCGCCCACGGTGCCGTCGACGCCGAGGAATGCCGACGCGCCGGCCAGTCCTTCGCGGTAGAGCAGGTCGCAGATCGCGATGTATGCCGGCACGCCGTCCACGCGTTCTTGACGGCCGATGTACACCGTGAGCTTCGCGGCATCAGTGGCCGACGGCGGCGGTTCCGTGAGGCCGGTGAGCAGCCGGGCCCGCTCCAGCGTGATCAGCCCGGTCGGGGTCAACTCCGCTACGTCGTCGACAAGCGCTGAGATCTTCCCGCGCGTGTCCACCGCCGCCACCGCCACGGGCGGGTCCTCCGACAGGCTCAGCCACTCGTCGCTGCGCAGCTGTTTGCGCGGCCCGAACGATGCGACGCCGCGCAGCATCACGCTGGTGGCAACGGCTCGCTCGGCGTACAGCGCCAGCATCTGCTCGGCCAGGAACCGGCCGTCGACGCGTTGGCGCTCACCGAAGTAGGCGGTCAGCTTCAACGCGTCGCTCACAGCCGGCCCGCGATCCACTGGCCTGCCACCGCGGCGGCGACGCCGAGCACCGTGCTGACGACGATGTTGGCCGCGGCGGGCCAGATCTGCCGCTCCTCGGCGAGCCGCTGAGTCTCCAGCATCCAGGTCGAGAACGTGGTGTAGGAGCCGACGAAAGCGGTGCCGGCCAGAAGCGAGACGTGGTGGTTCAGCGTCAAACCCGACAGCAGACCGAGCAGCATGGCGCCGGTGAGGTTGACCGTCAGCGTGCCGAACGGAAAGGGCTTGACGACCCGTCGGGCGACCGCGCGGTCGACCAGGAAGCGCAGCACGGCGCCGGCACCGCCGAGCAGCACGACGCCCGTCCACACTGCGACCGTCATGCCCGAACCCGCACCCGCCGCACCATGGCGGTGGCCACGTAGACCGCGAACAGGCCCGCCGCGATGCTGGCGCCGGTGTAGCCGGCCGCCAGGCCGTAACGGTGGTCTTCGAGCATGCGCAGGGTCTCCACTTGCATGGTCGAAAACGTGGTCAGCCCGCCGCACAGGCCGGTGCCCAGAAGCGGCCGCCGGTAGCTCGACAGCGGCAGGCGTTCCAGCAGCCGGGTGGTGAAGTAGCCCAACAAGAATGCGCCGACGATGTTGACGCCGAACGTCGGCCACGGCCACTGCCCGGGCCGTGGATCGGCCAGCGCGGTGAGACCGGCGCGGGCCAGGGTGCCGAGTGCTCCTCCGGCGAACACGGCCACCAGCTCGCGTCGGTCGAAGGCCATGTCGCAAAGTATCCACGACCGCTCGGCGAGGTCCGCGGTTCGGCGCCGCCGCCGCTGGAGCAGAATCGCACTCATGGCGGCCAATCCCCGTGCCGGTCAGCCGGCGCAACCCGAGGACCTCATCGATGTGGCGCATGTGGTGACCGCGTACTACACCATCGAACCCGAGCCGGACGATGTGGCGCAGCAAGTGGTGTTCGGCACGTCGGGGCACCGCGGATCGAGCCTTGACGGCGCGTTCAACGAGGCGCACATTCTGGCCACCTCTCAGGCGATCGCCGAGTACCGGGCCGTGCAGGGCACCACCGGCCCGCTGTTCATCGGTCGAGACACCCATGCGCTCTCTGAGCCGGCGTGGGTGTCGGCTTTGGAGGTTCTCGCCGCCAATGACGTTGCGGTGATGATCGATTCAGCCGACCGCTACACGCCCACGCCGGCGATCAGTCACGCGATCCTCACCTACAACCGCGGACGGTCGGACGGTCTGGCCGACGGGATCGTCGTCACCCCGTCTCACAACCCGCCTCGCGACGGCGGGTTCAAGTACAACCCGCCCAACGGCGGACCTGCCGACACGGACGTCACTGGGGCAATCGCCAAGCGCGCCAACGAGATTCTGCGTGGTGGGCTGGGCGACGTGAAGCGGGTACCGCTGGCCCGTGCGCTGAAGTTCGTGCAGCGGCACGACTATCTGGACGCCTATGTGGAAGACCTGCCCAATGTCGTTGACCTGCACGCCATTCGCGCCGAAGGCATCCGCATCGGCGCCGACCCGCTCGGTGGTGCGAGCGTGGACTACTGGGCGGCGATCGCCGAGCGGCACAACCTCGACTTGACGGTGGTCAATCCGCTTGTCGATGCGACGTGGCGGTTCATGACGCTCGATACCGACGGCAAGATCCGGATGGATTGCAGTTCGCCGAACGCAATGGCCGGGCTGATCGCCAATCGCGACAGCTATCAGATCGCGACTGGAAACGACGCGGACGCCGACCGGCACGGCATCGTGACGCCGGACGGCGGCCTGCTCAACCCGAATCACTACCTGGCGGTGGCGATCGACTACCTCTACAGTCACCGAAGGTCGTGGCCGTCGTCGACCGCAGTCGGCAAGACGGTGGTGAGCAGTTCGATCATCGACCGCGTGGTGGCCGGCTTGGGGCGCAAGCTCATCGAGGTTCCAGTCGGCTTCAAGTGGTTCGTCGACGGATTGATCGGCGGCAGCATCGGTTTCGGAGGCGAAGAAAGCGCGGGCGCGTCGTTTTTGCGGATGGACGGTTCGGTGTGGACCACCGACAAGGACGGCATCATTCTGGCGCTGCTGGCATCGGAGATCTTGGCGGTCACCGGAAAGACACCGTCGCAACGGTACGCGGAACTGGCCGAAAAGTACGGTGCACCAACGTATGCGCGCACCGACGCGCCAGCTGATCGGGAGCAGAAGGCCCGGCTGTCGAAGCTGTCGGCTGATGAGGTGACGGCCACCGAGCTGGCGGGAGAGAAGATCACGGCCAAGCTGACCACGGCGCCCGGCAACGGCGCTCCGCTGGGGGGGCTGAAGGTGACGACTGCCAACGCGTGGTTCGCCGCGCGGCCGTCGGGAACCGAGGACGTGTACAAGATCTACGCGGAGTCATTCCGCGGGCCGGACCATTTGCGTGAGGTGCAGGAGGCCGCGCGCGAGGTGGTGGCGAAGGCGCTGTCGTGAGTGCGACGCCTGCGGAGGGGGAGTGTCGGACCCAGACTCGACTGCCCCCTGAGGTCTGGGTCCTCATCACGGCCAATGCGGTGATCGCACTCGGCTACGGCGTGGTGTCGCCGGTGCTGCCGCAGTACGCGCGCAACTTCGGGGTGAGCATCAGCGCGGCGACCTTCGTGATCACCGCGTTCGCGGCGATGCGGCTGTGCTTCGCCCCAGTCAGCGGTCTGCTGGTGCAACGGCTCGGCGAGCGGCGCATCTACGTCAGCGGGATTTTGATCGTCGCGCTATCCACCGGTGCCTGCGCGTTCGCTGAAACATATTGGCAGCTCTTGCTTTTCCGGTCGCTCGGCGGTGTCGGGTCGACGATGTTCTTCGTGTCGTCGCTGGGGTTGATGATCCGCGTCAGTCCTGAGGATGCTCGAGGCCGGGTGGCGG
This sequence comes from Mycobacterium sp. NGS35, assembly GCF_059812855.1. Taxonomy (NCBI): domain Bacteria; kingdom Bacillati; phylum Actinomycetota; class Actinomycetes; order Mycobacteriales; family Mycobacteriaceae; genus Mycobacterium; species Mycobacterium sp. NGS35. The sequence goes on along the minus strand of NZ_JCALDL010000001.1, from coordinate 1,015 downwards.
GCATGTTCTCGTCGGCGTTTCTCGTGGGGTCGGTGGCCGGGCCGGTGCTGGGCAGTTTGACGGCGGGACTTGGGCTCTCGGCGCCCTTCGTGATCTACGGGATCGCGCTGGTGATAGCGGCCGCGGTGGTGTTTTTCAGCTTGCGGCATTCGTCGTTGGCCGCACCGGAGCGCCAGGCGGAGCCGGACGTGACGTTGCGGGATGCTCTGCGGCAGAAGGCATATCGCGCGGCTTTGGTGTCGAACTTCGCGACTGGGTGGTCGGTCTTCGGATTGCGCATGGCGCTGGTGCCGCTGTTCGTGTCCGAGGTGCTGGCGCACGGTGCGGGGATGGCAGGGCTGGCATTGGCAACGTTCGCCGTGGGCAACGTCTCGGCGGTGATTCCCAGCGGATATTTGTCCGACCGGGTGGGCCGGCGGACGCTGCTGATTGTCGGGCTGTCGGTGTCGGGGATCGCGACAGGCATGGTCGGGTGGGCGTCGTCGTTACCGCTGTTTCTGGCGGGTGCCTATGTTGCCGGCGCGGCGGCGGGTATGTTCAGCTCGCCGCAGCAGGCGGCCGTCGCGGACATCATCGGCAGCAAGTCGCGGGCGGGAACCGCGTTGGCGACGTTTCAGATGATGGCCGACCTCGGATCCATCACCGGCTCGTTGGCCGTGGGGCAGATCGCGCAGCATGTGTCGTTCGGCGCGGCGTTCGCGATCAGCGGGGTCATCCTGTTGGTCGCAGCCGGAGGCTGGGTGCTGGCGCCTGAGACGCGCGGGCATCGGCCGGCAGGGCCTACACCGGCGCGCGCACTAGGGCCCGAAGCGGGCGGTGAGGTGCCCTGACGCGGCGTTCGCCGAGGCAACAGAGAGATCGTCGGCCCGCCCGCTGGCCTCTTAGCTGCGACTTTGAGCAGCCTTCGCTGGTGGTGTAGCTTCGATGGGCACGTATCTCGGGGCTATGGCGCAGCTGGTAGCGCACCACACTGGCAGTGTGGGGGTCAGGGGTTCGAGTCCCCTTAGCTCCACTC